>NZ_CP098455.1:3095151-3714182 GCF_023702635.1 Spongiibacter taiwanensis | reverse complement strand
ACCGAAGTTCTCCTTGGGGAAGTCGGCGTTGCGCATGGTTTCGGCCACTTTGCGGTCGATATCCAGAATATTGCTGCGGGGATCGGCGAGCTCACTGGCCACGCTGTCGCGGATGGCGCCCATCTGGTTAATCAGTTCGCGCATATTCTGGGCACCGGCGCCGGAGGCCGCCTGATAGGTTTGGGCGCTCACCCACTCCACCAGGCCTTCCCGGAACAGGCCGCCCAGGCCCATCAGCATCAGGCTGACGGTGCAGTTGCCGCCGATAAAGTTCTTTACGCCCTTGTCCAGGCCCTGCTTGATCACATCCAGATTGACCGGGTCCAGAATAATGATGGCGTCATCTTTCATCCGCAGGGAAGACGCCGCGTCAATCCAGTAGCCATTCCAGCCGCTGTCCCGCAAGGGCTGAAACACTTCCTTGGTGTAGTCGCCGCCCTGGCAGGAAATAATGATGTCCATGGCCGCCAGCTCGTCGATATTGCTGGCGTCCTTGAGGGAGGGAATGTCCCGGCCGATATCCGGCCCCTCACCACCGACATTGGAGGTGGTGAAGAACACCGGCTCAATGCCCGCGAAATCGTTTTCGTCCTTCATGCGGCCCATCAGTACCGAGCCAACCATGCCTCTCCAACCGACAAATCCTACTTTTTGCATTGTGCTACTCCTCCAAAATTCTGAATGTTCAGGGCGAGAATGACTGAAAAACCCAATCAGCCCAGGGCGGCCATCACCGCGTCACCCATTTCAATGGTGCTGACAAGCTTGCAGCCCTCAGACGCAATGTCTGGGGTGCGCAGGCCCTGATCCAGCACCGTGCTCACCGCGTCTTCAATCCGCTGGGCCGCCTCGGGGGCATCCAGGGAGTAACGCAGCATCATGGCCACCGACAAAATGGTGGCCAGGGGGTTGGCTTTGTTCTGGCCAGCAATATCCGGGGCACTGCCGTGACAGGGCTCGTACATGCCCTTGCCATTCACGTCCAGTGAGGCCGAGGGCAGCATGCCGATGGAGCCGGTGAGCATGGCGGCGGCGTCAGACAGAATGTCGCCGAACATATTGCCGGTGACCATCACGTCAAACTGCTTGGGCGCCCGCACCAGCTGCATGGCGGCGTTGTCCACATACATATGGCTCAGCTCCACATCCGGGTAGTCCTTGGCCATGTCCTGCACCACTTCCCGCCACAGCATGGTCACTTCCAGCACATTGGCCTTGTCCACACTGCACAGGCGACCGCCCCGCTTCTGGGCCAGCTCAAAGGCCACCTTGGCGATGCGGCGAATCTGGGATTCGTTATACACATAGGTGTTGTAACCTTCCCGCTCGCCGTTCTCCAGGGTGCGAATGCCCCGGGGCTTGCCGAAGTAAATACCGCCGGTCAGCTCCCGCACAATCAGGATATCCAGACCCGCGACCAGCTCGGGCTTCAGGGACGAAGCATCAGCCAATTGAGGGTACAGCAGCGCCGGGCGCAGGTTGCCAAACAGATCCAGCCGGGAGCGAATCGCCAACAGACCGGCTTTCTCTGGACGATCCGCCGGTGGCAGCGTGTCCCACTTGGGGCCGCCCACCGCGCCCAGCAAAATGGCATCCGCGGCATCCACCAGGGCAACGGTTTCTTCCGGCAAGGCCGTGCCAGTGGCATCGATGGCCGCGCCGCCCACCAGACCTTCTTCCAGCACCAAATTCAGGCTGTATTTTTCATTGACCAGTTCCAGCACCCGGCTGGCCTGGGCCATGATTTCGGGGCCAATGCCGTCACCGGCCAGGATGGCGATTTTCTTTTGGGGCGATGTAGTGGACAACGTTTGTGTCTCCAATCTATGAATTTGTGAAAGACCTTGTGGGCTCAGCGAGACGCGAGACGCGAGACGCGAGACGCGAGACGCGAGACGCGAGACGCGAGACGCGAGACGCGAGACGCGAGACGCGAGACGCGAGACGCGAGACGCGAGAGAGTCTTGCCTAACCCGAAGCGCTGTCAAGACCTCGCTTGCTTTTGCGTCTCACGTCTTGCTTCTAGCGTCTCGCCTCAAGCAAACAACCACGGCGACTTCTGCCGCCACTTACCCTCAAAGGCGCGAATGTCATCAGCGTCTTCCAGGGTCAGACCAATATCATCCAGACCGTTGATCAGACAGTGCTTGCGGAAGCTGTCCACTTCGAAGGCGATACTCTCACCGGCCGGAGTCTGAATAGTCTGGGTGGGCAGGTCCACCAACAGTTTGTAGCCCTCGACGGCATACATTTCCTGAAACAACTTGTCGACAATATCTGCCTTTAAAACAATAGGAAGAATTCCATTTTTGAAGCAGTTATTGAAGAAGATATCGGCAAAACTCGGGGCGATCACACAGCGAAAACCGTAGTCTTCCAGCGCCCAGGGGGCGTGCTCACGGCTGGAGCCGCAGCCGAAATTTTCCCGGGCCAGCAGGATGGAAGCGCCCTGGTAACGATCCTGATTGAGAGGGAAATCCGGGTTCAGGGGGCGACCGCTGCATTCCTGACCGGGTTTGCCTTCATCCAGGTAACGCAGCTCGTCAAACAGATTGGGACCAAAGCCGCTGCGCTTGATCGACTTCAGAAACTGCTTGGGGATGATCATATCGGTATCGACATTGGCGCGATCCATCGGCGCCGCGAGACCGTTTAAGGTAGTGAATGGTTTCATGCTTTCATTACTCCAAATTTGAGTCGTTGAGTAGCGTTACGAGCGATGCCAGAAGAGTCGCCGCCGGAGCGGAAAAAGCGGAGTTTATATGCAAATAAATGAGCATTTTGAGCACCGCCGGAGGCTCTTCTGGTGAGCGCAGTAGCTAATCAGCGATTCATAGTTCGCACATCGACAAAGTGCCCCGCAATCGCCGCGGCGGCGGCCATCGCCGGACTCACCAGATGGGTGCGACCACCAAAGCCCTGACGGCCTTCAAAGTTACGGTTGGAGGTGGAGGCACAGTGCTCCCCTGCCCCCAGTTTGTCAGCGTTCATGGCCAGACACATGGAGCAGCCGGGCTCGCGCCACAGCAAACCCGCCTCAGTGAAGATCGCATCCAGACCCTCGGCTTCGGCCTGCTGTTTCACCAAACCGGATCCGGGCACTACCAGCGCTTCTTTGATGTTAGAGGCGACCTTTTTGCCCTTCACTACCGCAGCGGCTTCGCGCAAATCTTCAATACGGGAGTTGGTGCAGGAGCCAATAAACACCTTGTCCAGCTGAATATCGGTGATTTTCTGGCCACCTTTCAGGCCCATGTATTTCAAAGCCGACTCACAGGCGCTGCGCTTCACGGGGTCAGCGAAGTCCTCAGGAGACGGGACGGTACCGCCTACCGGACCCACCATTTCCGGGCTGGTGCCCCAGGTCACCTGGGGCTCGATCTCAGCGCCATTCAATTCCACTACCGCATCAAACACCGCATCGGCATCGCTGTGCAGGGTGTTCCAGTAAGCCACCGCGGCATCCCACTGATCTGCCTTGGGCGCAAAAGGGCGACCCTTCACATAATCGATGGTGGTCTGATCCACCGCCACCATGCCCACCCGGGCGCCTGCTTCGATGGCCATGTTGCAGATGGTCATCCGGCCTTCCATGGACAGCTTGCGGATCGCTTCGCCGCCAAACTCAATGGCATAGCCCGTACCGCCGGCGGTGCCGATCTTACCGATCACGGCCAATACAATGTCCTTGGCGGTAACGCCGGGGCCCAGCTCGCCATCAACGCGAACCAGCATGTTTTTGCTCTTCTTCTGGATCAGGCACTGGGTGGCCAGCACATGCTCCACCTCGGAGGTGCCGATGCCGTGAGCCAGCGCGCCCAGAGCGCCGTGGGTGGCAGTGTGGGAGTCGCCGCAGACCACCGTCATGCCCGGCAGGGTCGCACCCTGCTCCGGGCCAACCACATGCACAATGCCCTGGCGAATATCGTTAATGGCAAATTCGGTAATGCCGAACTCTTCGCAGTTCTCGTCCAGGGTCTTTACCTGAATCCGAGACACTTCATCTTCAATACCGTCCACGCCGCCACTGCGCTGGGTCTTTTCAGTGGGCACATTGTGGTCCGGCGTCGCCAGGTTGGCGTCGATGCGCCAGGGCTTGCGGCCCGCCAGACGCAGACCCTCAAAGGCCTGGGGCGAAGTGACTTCGTGCACCAGCTGCCGGTCGATATAAATCAACGCGGTGCCGTCGTCCCGGGTTTTGACCACATGGTCATCCCACAATTTGTCGTAGAGGGTTTTTCCCGCCATTGCCGTGTCTTCCGTACTGAGCGTGAATAAAAGGGCCCCGAACCGGGGAATCCCCAACCGTAGGGGTACTTCAAGTTGGTGGTATTTTAGGCAGCCAAAACCAATAAAACAAATTCATATTTTTTATTATTTGAATTCCATAATGGAATAGATAGACTGGTGAGCATGGATACCCAATCGCTACATGCCTTTCTTGCCGTGGCCGAAAGCCAGTCCTTTTCTCTGGCCGCTGAGACCCTGCATATCACCCAACCGGCGGTGAGCAAGCGCATCTCGGCACTGGAAAAACAACTGGACTGCCGCCTGTTTGACCGCATCGGCCGCAACGTCCACCTCACCGAAGCGGGCCGCGCCCTACTCCCCCAATGTCGGCGGATTTTACAAGATATCAAAGAAGCCGTGCGCTCCATCCACGATCTGCAGGGCGAAGTATCCGGGCGCCTTTCCATGGGCATCAGCCACCATATCGGCCTGCATCGGCTGCCACCGGTGCTGCGGGAATTCAGCCGCCGCCACCCCAATGTGCAGCTGGATATCGACTTTATGGATTCAGAGCGGGCCCACGACCGCATCCTCCACGGCGAAATGGATCTGGCGGTGATCACTCTGTCCCCGGTGGCCGACCAGCAGTTGCTGTCTTTCGCCGTATGGGAAGACCCGCTAATGGTCATTGTTGCTGCAGACCATCCGTTGGCCAAGGTCGAGGAAGTCACCCCGGCCATGCTTAGCCCCTACACCGCCATCCCGCCGGGGCTGAACACCTACACCGGCCAGATCATTAAAGACCTGTTCGATGCCCAGGGCCTGCAAATGACCATCGGCATGTCTACCAACTATCTGGAAACCATCAAGGTGATGGTCGAGATTGGCCTGGGCTGGAGCATTCTACCGCTAACGTTAGTGGATGACGGCGTCGTCGCCCTGCCGCTGAAAGGCATGCCATTAAGCCGAACACTGGGGTGCGTTCATCATCGCAGTCGGAGTCTGTCCAATGCCGCGCAGGCGTTTATCGCATTGTTAGAAATCGAGGCCAACGGCCAGATATAGGTGGCAAGAACACACCAAGGGCGCCCAGCCCAGCAAGGCCGATAAGTGATACCGTCGAACCGAAGCGCCATCGAGCCAGTACAGAGGTTTTGTGCCCGAAAAGACTCTGGAATACTTGCCAAAGCAAGAATAAGATCCCAACCAGCAGCACTGAAATGCCGAACCAGCCAACGGCAACGCATGGAAGCAAGAACGGAAGATGTGTCATGGAAGAACGCGACACCTGCCCCCCCCCCTTCAACGCCTCTTCGGGCAGCCCACTACCGGGAAGGATTCACGTTTTTTACAGCGCGCACGTGGGACTAAAAAATGGCATTTTCTTCAATG
Source organism: Spongiibacter taiwanensis (assembly GCF_023702635.1). NCBI lineage: Bacteria > Pseudomonadati > Pseudomonadota > Gammaproteobacteria > Cellvibrionales > Spongiibacteraceae > Spongiibacter > Spongiibacter taiwanensis. The sequence continues at coordinate 3,708,560 of NZ_CP098455.1, read as the reverse complement.
GGTTGTTAGGTGGGAAATAAGTGCGTGAACATTATAGTGACTTCACGCTAATAATTATTATGAGGACGGAGCCCTCAATAACAGGCTGTTAAGTTGAAATCTATGATCGAGACAAATTGGCTATCTGCTGCAGAAAAGCAACTAGAGGTGGCGATTACTCTTTATAGATCGAACAGGTCTTATTGCTCGGCCTTAACGCTAGCAGGTGCCGCAGAAGAAATTCTTGGCGCAGAGCTTGCGGAGAATTTGCAGCGTGAGAACGCATTAGAACCTATGGTAGCTCAAGCGTCAGCATCACTAACCCCAGAAGAGCTTTCTGCTGTAGGCGGCCCCAATGGGGCCAGGTACGCTTTAAATGAAGTCAGGAATTTCCTCAAGCATAGGAAAGAATACGATACAACGGAAGCTGATGTTAAGGCAGAGGCTTGGGATATTCTCCAAAGAGCAGTCGAAAACTATCTGCAAATTACGGAGAAAACAGAAGGCGTAATTTATGATTTCAAGTTTGAGCCAGATCCAAGAACAACTTAACAAGGCCAAGCACCGCGACATATTTTTCCTTCGGCCTGCGGCTCCACAAAAAATACGCGCGAGTTGGCGGCGTTAGGTTTTCGGAGGGCTTATGCGGAAAATACGACAAATTAAACTTTCTCTATTCTTTGGTTTTCTTCTAATGATGTGCGGCGGCACTTTGGCCGACGATTATCAGTTTGTTGTAAGTGGTCTAGAAGGGCAAATCCTCGACTATAACAATGGCGTTCTGAAACGAAAGGACTCGATATTCAGTTCAGAACTGATTATGGAAACTACAGGCGGATCAGCAACCTTAAATACGGGGCAGGCTATCATAAACGATGGGGTTTTACGGAAAGTTTCCGACCAGCTAACCTTTCTTTTTCAAGCTGATTTAGCATTTTGGGTTGTATCTTGTTACCCGAATATTGGCTTGGCACTCGTTAGTGTCCACAGTGACGCCTCAAAATATGGCGGTGCTCGGACGCTCAGTTATTCGGGCAAATGCCAAGCCAAGAAAATTTCAAAGGATTAACTTATGGGCACCCAGATCGGTTTGTACTTAGGTATGATTTTCATGCAGCTTTTAGTCGCCCTGCCGGTGTACTACATCATCAAGTGGCGCGCTAAATCTGTTTCGCCAGAAAAAATTGCACTAGCGGCATCGGTCTTAATACTGCTAGTGGCATGGGTGACGGGCTTTAGGTATGCAAAGGATGTGGCTGTAGAGAAATACAAAGCATCACAGACTCAGGAAATAATGCTACACCCAGATCAATTTGAGCGTCAAAAAATTTGGCACTCAAGGCACGAACAATTTGTTTCAAATCCGGAGAATATACGGTCGTTCCATATTTCCGCTATTAAAACTGGAGTGCCTTCCTCAATAATTTCAATTATCTTTTTGCTTTGGCTGGCGGATAGAAATATTAAAAAACGAGATGAAAACTCAGGTGTTCAGAGTAAAACCTAATGTAAGGATATGTCGCGCGCAGCCGCGACCTATCCGATTGTTGAACAAGCTCTGAATTCCGGGGACAGTATACCCATTTCAATACCTGATCTATTCTCTATTCATACCAGCCCAGTATTGAACAAGGAGGTTCGATATGGCCAGGATGGCTCGTGTTGTTGTTCCGGGTTACCCCCATCACATAACGCAACGAGGTAATCGCCGCCAGAAAACATTTTTCTCTGATGACGATTATCGGGGAAACACGGGGACAGTATACCCATTTCAATACCTGATCTATTCTCTATTCATACCAGCCCAGTATTGAACAAGGAGGTTCGATATGGCCAGGATGGCTCGTGTTGTTGTTCCGGGTTACCCCCATCACGTAACGCAACGAGGCAATCGCCGCCAGAAAACATTTTTCTCTGATGACGATTATCGCTTTTATATTGAACTGATGTCGCAGTTCACTAGGGAATCCGGGACCGAGGTCTGGGCATACTGCCTGATGCCAAACCACGTTCATCTGGTAATGGTACCCAGCAAGGAGGATGGGCTCAGAGCGGCATTGGGTGAGGCCCACCGGCGCTATACACGTCATGTGAATGCTCGCCAGGGCTGGCGGGGGCATTTGTGGCAGGAGCGGTTCCACTCTTTTGTCATGGATGAAAGGCACTTGCTGGCAACAGTGAAATATGTAGAACGCAACCCTGTCGTTGCAGGCTTATCCCGTCACCCGGCTGACTGGCAGTGGTCGAGCGCAAAAGCCCACCTCGCCGGCAGAGATGATGGGCTGGTTAAGGTGAGCCCCATGCTTGATCGCATAACCAACTGGACAGACTATCTTTCTGCGGGACATCGCGACGAGGCCGCAATTATCCAACAGCACACAAGAACCGGTCGACCGCTGGGCAGTACAAACTTCATTAAAAATCTTGAAGCGCTAACCGGGAAAGCGCTAATGCCAGGGTGCCCCGGCAGAAAGCCCAATAGAAAGAAAGCGCGATGAAGAATTAGGTATACTGTCCCCGGTTTAACCTGCCGATAAGAGCTGCCATGGCCTGGGGCTCATCCCCATCCTCATAGATGCCCGGATCATCCACCGCCAGCGTAACGACGTTATTTTGACTGCCCCGGATGATTTTCTTCGCCCCTTCATCACCCTGCAATTGGGTCAGAAGCGGAAAAAACGCCCGCCCGAAGCACACCGGGTGGCCATGCCGCCGATTGCTGATGGGGACAACAATGCTCTCCTGCTCCGCTGCCTTAGCTATTGCGCGCAGGGTGGAAACGCGAATCAACGGCAGGTCCACCGGCATAATCATTATTGCCTGAAGGTCACTGCATTGCTGAAGTTGAATTACGCCACTGGCAATGGTGTGGCCCATGCCCTTGGCCGCATCTGGACAAAAAATGTACTCACCCTCGCACTCTAACGCTATCGGGTCGTCAACCGGCAGCGCCACCCTGGCTGGCACGCCCGCTTTGCGCAACCGCCGAACAATGGCATTGATCAGCAGCCCGCCATCCGGCATTACTACCCGGCGTTTGTCGCTACCGAAGCGGCGGCTTTGGCCGGCCGCCAACACCAGGGCCATCACATTCGCTGACGCCTGATTGGATGAGTTAGTCACCCCACTTCTCCGCGACGACGCAGTTGGGTGAGTTCGGCCATGATCGCAACAGCGATTTCCATGGCCGATTTGCTGCCGATATCCAGACCCACCGGCGCGTGCAGGCGGGCAAGTTGAGATTCGGTCAGATCCAGAGCCAATAACCGTTCACGACGTTTTTCTGAGGTACGGCTGGAGCCCAGCGCGCCGACATAAAATAGCGGCTGGGCGAGGGCTTCCATCAGCGCCATATCGTCAATGCGAGGGTCATGGGTCAGGGTAATCACAATGCTATGACGATCATTGGCGTGCTCGCGCACCACGTCATCGGGCATGCCCGCCAGGATTTCGGCGGCGGGCACCGGCCATTGACGCAGACGATCATCCCGTGGATCTGTCACCAGTACGCGGTAATCCATGGCCAGGGCAATCTCGGCAATGCAACGCGCCAACTCATTGGCACCGACCAGTAGCAGTTGGAAGCGGGGACCAAAGTCCTGACGCACCTCTCCCTCGTGGAGCAATTGTGTCTCCGGCGGCCCCAACGGCAATAATTGCCAGCGGCCATCGGCCAGGGATACCCGTCGATGACAGCCCTGGCGAGAGGTCAGCCCATTGAGAATGTCGGTAACCGCAGGAAGAAACCCGTGATCCAGTCTTTCGACCAATACCCCCATGCGACCGCCACAGGGCAGGCCAAAGCGCTCATTCTCTTCCGGGCTGACACCGTATTCAACCACCTGGGGCAGGCCCTGTTCCAGCTGGCCATTGGCGAGCCGCTCGAGCAGATCATCCTCAATACAGCCACCCGATAGAGAGCCGGTCAGATCACCCTCGTCATCCAGGGCGAGCATGGAACCCAGTGGCCGCGGTGACGCGCCAAAGGTTTGCACCACGGTACACAGCCATACCGATCGCCCCTGCCCCAACGCGCGGGCAACTGCCCGCAGCACCAATTCATCTGCTGATTGCAAAGTGGTCGTCCCAACATAAAAAAACGCCGCATGAAGCGGCGTTAAAAGGCCCCAAAAACTCCCCCATGGGGAAGCGTATCTGCTAATTCAGTACCAACGATAGGTTCCCTGAATTGCAAAGGTCCGGGGCGCCTCCACAAAACCGTAGTGGCCAATGCTACCAAAGATGTTGCTGGAAAGCGGCGTGTCATTTGAATAGGAAATGATGGTCTCGTCGGTGAGGTTTTTCACCAGTGCGGCGACCTCCCAACCTTTCAGCGGGTCAGACAGCGACACGCGCAGATTGGTCTTCACGTAGCCCTGTTGTTCCTGACTGGGATCGAGGTTCTGGGAAGAGTTGTAGTCGCCAGTGAAAACAAAGTCAGCGGCGCTGCGCAGTTCAAGGTCTTCCCAAACCGAGGTGGTATATACCAGCCCGATGTTACCCGAGTAGTCTGCCACGTACTGGTTGGTTTTGCCCTTGTAGTTACAATACTCCACACCGTCCTGCACGCTGTCGGCTGGCTGACCTTGGTAGCACTGACCGTTTTCATAGTCGGTGAATTCGAAGTCTAGCAGCGCCAAAGCACCTGTCAGCATGAGTTTTTCAGACAGCGCAACCCGGCCATCAAGCTCGATCCCCATGGTATTGGCGGCACCGGCATTACCCACATTGAAGCCCAGCGTTCCGTCAAAAATACTCACCTGCAGGTTGTCGTACTTGGTGTAAAACGCCGCCACATTCAGCTCAGCCGCGCCGTTCCACAAGGTGGTTTTGGCACCGACTTCCAAACTGGTTGCCTCTTCCTCATCGTACTCAAAGCTACCGACAAGAATTTGCGGATCATCAGCGTTTTGCAGCGGACGAATGGAGTTGGTGTCCGGTGAGGCATTTGAACGGGCATCGTAGCCACCAGATTTGAACCCTTTACTGATGGTTGAGTAAAGCATGATGTCGTCGTTGTAGTCATACTGGAAATTCAACGAGGGCGACACGTTGCTCTCGGTCCGGCTGCCTTTCAGGTTGTGGCGCTCTGCAGAGAAGTTCTTCGCCACCACCGTGTCGATCTCCCCTTCAGCGAAGCGCTCACCGGTCGCGATATTACGAAAATCCAGGGAACGACTGCCGTCTTTCTTCTCGTAGGCGTAACGCAGACCGAGCGTGGTCCGGAATACATCGGTCACGTTCCAAGTGGTTTGCAAGAAGACCGAAAACAGTTCGGTATCACTGCTGAAATAGCGCGGCGTACCCAGGTTACGGATCGCATCACCGGCATCACCGATGCCACCCAACTCAGGCAGCCCTGCATTAAACAGGGGCTGGAACACTCCCAACAGCGGAGAGCCTTCCAATGAGTTTTCGGTTACATCGTCAAAGGGACCGCCCTCCAGGTCAAAGGGTGGACGTTCGCCCCGGCCCCCAACTTCCTGCAGGTCGGCTGCATTGAGCAGGCCGGGCAGTATATCGCTGTCTACACGAATACTGTCGTAAAAATCCAGCTCACTGAATTGCACAAAACCACCGGCAATAAATTCAAAAGTTTCGCCCACCGGCGATACCCAGCGCAATTCCTGACTGAATTGCTTGTACTCTTCTTCCGCCGCGACGCTGAATACCGGCGCCCCGGTAAAGTCACAGTCGCACAACTCGTCAGTTTTATAGCCAAGCAGACCGGTGATAAACGTGAACTGATGCCCGTCGCGATAATAATCCACATTCAATGTGGCGTTGCGGGTGTCGTTATAGCTGAAGTCGCCGTTAGACGAGCGCTTGTAATCCTGCCGGTTGTTTAGCACCGAGGAGTCGGCATCAACCCGTGCAAGAATAATCGGGCCAACCGGGATTTCAGTGAAATCGAGGATTTCAGCGTAGGTACGCCCAGTGAAGGCACTTGTTCCAGAGGTGGAACGCTGGTCATTAATGATCTCGATCTGCCGACCATTGACGTCGAAGGAACCGGTTTCCAGCTTGAGAGACGCCGTCAGATCTGCATTAACGTCCCAGTCAAGAATCAAGCGAATGGTCTGCTCTTCTCGCTGAGGCTCATCGCGATTGAGGGTGATATTCTCAATGTGGCCGTCAATTTCGCGCTTGCGAATGGCCAAGCGCGCACCGAATTCGTCGTTAATCGGCCCGGAGGCCACAAAATCCAGAATGCGCTCGTTGGTATCGGGCTCAAAAGTCCCTGACACCATGCCTTCAAATTCTTGGCCAGGGCGCGCCGAGATCAGACTCAATGCGCCGGCGATGCTGTTTTTACCAAACAAAATATTCTGCGGACCACGCAGCACTTCTACCCGTTGGAGGTCGAGAAAGGGAGCCCGGGTCAACTGAGCACGTCCGTAGCTCACGCCATCAAAATACATCCCCACCGACTGTTCAAAGCCGGGGTTAATCCCCGAGCCAATGCCCCGAATATAGATATTGGTGCCAATACCCGTTTCAGACATGGTTAAGTTGGGAACGTAGGACTGCAAATCCTCGATTTTGCCGATCCCTGCCTCAAGCATTTTTTCGCCGGTTACCGCGTTCACCGATACCGGTACGTCTTGCAGACTCTCGGCGCGGAGGGTGGCCGTCACGATCACCTCTTCCAGCACCGCCTGGGCGACAGCGCCACTGCTCAGGGCAGCGATACTGGTGGCGAGAAGGGATTTACGAAAGCTTGATACAACATTCTTTAAGGCCATGTGACCTCCACAACTGTAATTTTTATTGGCACTAATTTTGGCGATGGCGCCTATCTTCGCAACGCAGGGAAAGATCAACAATCTCGACCCCATGTTTGCAATGAAAACATAGCCCAATCAGCAGCAAGAATCAATCGAAAATCATTTTTTTTAAAAATACCCACTATCCTCTCGGGCGCACGAGCTGCTCGCAACTAAGTATAGGTGACAGATTACGTATTTGACGGCTATTTGGCACAAGCAGAGGGCAAAAACAAGAATCGAACTGGAGAGATAAATCGCCGCCTCACGACAAAAGCGAGGCGGCGTGGGAAGCGCATTACCAGCGCAGAGTCACCTGAAGGGCAACGCTGCGGGGACGCTCAACAAAGGAGTAATGACCGATGCTACTAAAGCTGCTATTGGCCAATGGGGTGTCATTAGAATAGGAAACAACTTCCTCGTCAGTCAGGTTTTTACCCACCAAGGCCACTTCCCAACCCTGCTTCAGGTTAGCCAACGCCAATCGCATATTCACTTTCACATACCCGTCCTGCTCTTGACTGGGGTCCAGATTCTGAGACGAGTTGTAATCATCAGTGAATACGAAATCGGTCACCGCCCGGAACTCCATATTGCCAGACAGTGGCTGACGGAAGTCAAAAGCCAAGTTACCGGAATAATCGGCCACATACTGATTGGTCATGCCCTCGTAATCACAATAAGGCGTGCCGCCAGGGCCGATGGAGTCCGGTGTTTGGCCCTGATAGCACTGGCCGTTTTCAAAGTCGGTGAACTCGAAATCCAGGAATGCCAACGCAAAACTCATGGTCAACTGCTCAGTGACGGCAACACGACCATCCAGTTCGATACCTTTGGTCTCCGCGGCGCCGGCGTTGCCCACATTAAAGCCCAGGGTGCCGTCGTAAATGCTCACCTGCAAGTCGTCGTACTCGGTGTAAAACGCCGCCAAATTCAGCTCCAACCGGCCGTTAAAGAAGCTGCTCTTGGTGCCGACTTCGAAACTCTTGGCTTCTTCCTCACCGTATTCGAAGGAGCCCGCGATTGGCGCCAGGCCATCAGTCAGACTGGGAGAGGCGTTTGAGCGGGCGTCAAAGCCGCCAGACTTATAGCCCTTGGTGGCGGTGACATACCCCATAATGTCGTCAGTAAAGTCATATTGAAAATTCAGTGACGGCGCCAACTGATTTTCATTTTGCTCGCCTTCCAGATCATGCCGCTCAATTTTGAACAGCCCCGCCAAGACACCATCAACTCCCACCGGCGAAGGCGTAAAGGGCTTTTGTACGCCGTTCAGGTCGGCCACATCCAGGCTGCGACTGCCTTCCTTGTCTTCCCGGGAATAGCGCAGCCCAAGGGTGGTACGGAAGCGGTCGGTCGCATTCCAGGTGGTTTGCCAAAAAAAGGACCACAAGTCTGCATCAGAGTTGAAATAACGCGGGGTGGTGGTATTGGCAATGGCATCCCGTGCTGCCTGGGCCGCTGCGGCGCTACCGGTCTGGGCAAACACCCGCTGGCGCACCGCCTCGGGGATGATCGGGCTGTCGATCAGGATTGCATCATAAAAATCCAGCTCGCTTTTCTGGTGGTAGATACCGCCGATATGCTCAAACGTCCCGCCCGCCTCGGAGACCCAGCGCAGCTCCTGGCTGAACTGATCGTATTCCTCTTCAAACAGCACACTGAATACCGGTGCGCCTGTGAAATCGCAGTCACATAACTCATCGAACTCGTAGGTCAGAAAACCGGCGATAAAACTCAAGGTGCCACCGCCCACAGTGTAATCGACGTTCAACGTGAAGTTGCGGGTCCGGTTATCACTGTAATCGCCATTAGAGGTGCGCTTGTAATCCAGTTCGGTGTTGGTCACGGAAGGGTCGGCACCAAAGGCACCGGCCAGAATCTGGGAATAGTTTGCACCGCCAAAATTAGGATTGGTCGAGGGTTGATCATTGGTAATCTCGATCTGGCGACCATCGACATTGAATTTGCCCAGCTCAAATTTCAACATCGCATTGAGGTTGGGTGTTGCCGCCCAATCCAAAATCGCCCTGAATGTGCTTTCCTCCCGGGCTGGCTCGTCCCGGTTCAAGGTCAAGTTCTCGATATACCCATCAAACTCACGTTTGCGCAGGGCAACCCGTGCACCAAGGGTATCGGTCAGCGGCCCTGACAACACCGCATCCAACACTTTTTCGCCGTGGTCAGGCTCATACAACGCCGATACCATGCCCTCTTGCTCCTGCCCCGGTTTGGCGGACACCAGGCTCAGGGCGCCAGCAATACTGTTTTTGCCGTAGAGAATATTTTGCGGACCGCGCAGAACCTCCACCCGCGCCAGATCCAGGAAGGGCGCCCGGGTCAGTTGTGCCCGGCTGTAGGCGATGCCGTCAAAGTACATCCCTACCGACTGTTCAAAGCCGGGGTTGATCCCAGAGCCAATCCCTCGAATATAAATATTGGTGCCGATGCCGGTCTCCGACATGGACAGGTTGGGCACGTAGGCTTGCAGGTCCTCAATTTTATCAATGCCGATCTCCAGCATCTTTTCACCAGAAACCGCATTGACCGATACCGGCACATCTTGCAGGCTCTCCGCCCGAAAGGTTGCCGTGACCAAGACCTCTTCAAGTACCGGCTCTGCCATGGCCGCCGAAATAGCGGCTGCGAAGACGGCCGCAGAAAAAGTTGCAGGAAGGATGTTCAATGTTAGCAGACGCTCACGCATCATCAGATCTCCCGATTTCCATTATTGTTATCTGTATACGAACCAAAACAACTGATCGGATACCAACTGCAGTTTAGTTGGAAATCTCGACTTGTAAATCGAATATAGTCAGCTTTTGTGTAATTGCCATCGGCTGGAAAACAGGGAGACGAGTCAATCCGGCCGACCCAATCACAGCGGGCTAGAAAATGCCCATTGCCACCCCAGCCGCTAACGCGGCGCCGGTTTCTGCCGCTTCGGTAAGCGTGCTGTCGTCCGGCCGGCCTCGAAATATCCGGGTTTCGCAGGCAGGTATCCAGGGGATTCCCTTGGCAATACGGGCCGCCAGGACCTCAGCATTACGGCCGTCGTTGCCGGTGCAGATCAACATGCCAAATGGCAAATTGAGCTGGCGATCGATGGCGGGATAAAAGCAGCGGTCCATAAACTCCTTCATCCCGCCAGCCATTGAGCCGGAATATTCTGGAAACACCAACAGCAGCCCAGCAGCCCCCAGCAGATCACGCATCCCCGCCTCTGCGGCACGCAGCAAATGGATATTCATTGCGGGCTCGGCCTCACGCGCCCCGTGGTAGGCCGCCCGGGCAAGGGACTCGTTGCGACCCGACTGGCTGTGATAGACAATAAGCAAACTCTTCTTTTCCGACACCCTGGTAAACCTTTACTGCGCTCACACCGGACCAGCTTAGCGCCTATCCGCCCAGCGACAAAGTGCCGCCACCCATTGAATGACTACCCTCAAGGAGTTGCTATGAAGTATCTGCACACCATGGTAAGAGTCAGGGACCTTGAGGCGTCCCTTCACTTTTATTGCGATCTGCTCGGCCTGCGGGAGATCTCTCGCTACGACAGTGAGAAGGGTCGGTTCACCCTGATTTTTCTAGCCGCGCCCGAAGACGAGAACGCGGCCAAGCAAGACAAGCGTCCGACAATCGAACTCACCTATAACTGGGATGACGAGGAATACAGCGGCGGACGCAATTTCGGCCATCTTGCCTTTGCGGTAGACGATATTTATCAGAGCTGCCAAACGCTGATGGACGGCGGCGTGACCATCAACCGTCCGCCCCGGGATGGGCACATGGCCTTTATCCGCTCCCCCGACAATATCTCTATCGAACTGCTACAGAAAGGCGAGCCAAAACCCCCGGCAGAGCCCTGGCTGTCGATGGCCAATACCGGCCAGTGGTAACACGCATGGCCTACTAGAAAATGCCAAAGAACCAGCCGCCCCGGTCCAGATCCTTTTCGCAGATCGCCAACTGCCCCTGGTAGGTTTGCGACCGGGCGGTCACTTTACTGGCCACCCGCTGCAGCCAGGGCTTATTGGAAAAGGTTCGGCGTTTAAACCCACCGTGCCCCTCATGGTAGGCGAGATACAGACTGTAGGTGTCAGAGGGTGAGATGCCGTTCAATCGGTAGCTCACATTATTGTACCAACCGATAAAATCAATGGCGTCTTCAAAGTCATCCCGATCTGCGCCCCAGTTTCCGGATTTATCTTTATACCAACGCCAGGTGGCATCCTTGGCCTGGGGATATCCGTAGGCATCTGACACCCGGCCTGCGGGAATAAAACCCAGCCAGAATTTGCGCGGCGGTTTGGCATTGGCCACAAACCTGGATTCCTGATGCATGATGGACATCATGACCGGGATGGGCGAATTCCACTTTTTAGCGGCGGCTTTGGCATCTTTGTACCAGCCGCTTTTCTCACGGAAAATATCGCAGATATTGTCAGGGTTACGTGGCGGCGCCGTGGTACAGGCAGATACCGCCAACACCATCAACAGCAGCGTCAAACCGTTTCTCACAATTGTCCGCCCTGCTTCAGCACGGCGATCAAACCTTCCTCATCAATCACCTTCACACCCAGCTCTTCCGCTTTTTTCAGCTTGGAGCCTGCCGCAGCACCGGCAGCCACGCAATCAGTTTTTGCCGAAACGCTACCAGCCACCTTTGCCCCCAGGGCCTGCAGTTTTTCCTTGGCCTCACTGCGGGTCATACGATCCAGGTTACCGGTCAGCACCCAAGTCTGCCCGGCAAGGGGCTGGGCGCTCACATTCTGAGCAATTTCGGGCCAATGAACCCCGGCAGCCAGCAGTGCATCAATCACCTCCTGATTGTGCGCCACTGCAAAAAAGGCATGAATGTGGCTTGCCACAATGGGGCCCACATCGGTGACTGCCAGCAACGCTTCTTCGCTTGCCGATTTCAGCGCCGCCAAGGTGGTGAAATGCAGGGCGAGGTTTCGCGCTGTGGCCTCCCCCACTTCCCGAATTCCGAGGGCGAAGAGAAACCGTGGCAGCGTGGTTTGCTTGGACTTTTCCAGCGCCGCCACCAGATTTTCCGCTGATTTCTGGCCCATTCGCTCCAGCTCGGCTAACTGGCTCGCCTCGAGACGGAATAAATCAGCGACCGTCTCAATCAAACCGGCTTCTACCAGCTGATCAACCAGCTTGTCGCCCAGGCCGTCTATGTCCATGGCTTTGCGAGAGGCAAAATGCTTGATCCCCTCGCGGCGCTGGGCACCACAGATCAGGCCACCAGTGCAGCGCAGCACCGCCTCTCCCGGCGGTTTCTCAAGGGGGCTGTCACACACCGGACAGTTTTCCGGCACGAGAATTGGGCGGGCATCGGCGGGACGTTTGCCTTCCACTACCTGCACCACCTGGGGAATCACATCGCCGGCTCGGCGGATAATGATCTGATCGCCGATCATCACGCCAAGCCGCTGAATCTCGTCAAAATTGTGCAGCGTGGCGTTGCTCACCGTAACCCCGCCCACAAAGACCGGCTCCAGTTTCGCCACCGGGGTCACGGCGCCGGTGCGCCCTACCTGAAACTCCACATCCTTGAGCGTGGTCATTTCCTCCTGGGCGGGAAATTTATGCGCTATCGCCCAACGGGGCGCCCTGGAGACAAAGCCCAATGTTTGCTGCACTGCCAGCTCATCAACCTTGAATACAATCCCGTCAATATCGTAAGGCAAGCCGTCCCGCTGCTGGAGCAGATCGCGGTAGTAGGCTAAACAGCCATCGATATCGTCTACCACTTTCAATAAGGGACTCACCAAAAAGCCCCACTGGGCCAGCTTTTCCAGGGCCTCGCTGTGGCTGGCCACCAACTCCTGTTGATCGTCGCGCAGTGCAATGCTGTAACAGCACATCTCCAATGGGCGGCTGGCGGTGATGCGGCTATCAAGCTGCCGGAGACTGCCGGCGGCGGCATTACGCGGGTTAACAAAAAGCTTGTTGCCCGCCTCCCTCGCACTGGCGTTAATTTTTTCAAAGCCCGCCCGGGGCAAATAAATCTCGCCACGCACTTCCAGCTCATCCGGCCAGCCAGCACCGCGTAATTTCAGTGGCACCGACGCGACAGTGCGCACGTTCTCGGTAATGTCTTCACCCTGCTGCCCATCGCCGCGAGTTGCCCCCCGCACCAGGATGCCATCGACATACAACAGGCTGGCGGCGATACCGTCCAGCTTTGGCTCGCAGGCATAATGGAAGGACTGCTCATCAGCAAGACGACTGCGCACGCGGCGATCAAAGTCCCGCAGCTCATCTTCAGAGAAGGCATTGTCCAGCGACAGCATGGGAATTTCGTGACGGACGGTTTTGAAAGCCGACAGCGGTTCACCCCCCACGCGCTGGGTCGGTGAATCCGGCGAGCGCAGCTCGGGATGCTCCGCCTCAATCGCCTGTAATTCGCGAAACAGTCGATCGTATTCGGCGTCGGGCACCAGCGGCTGGTCAAGAACGTAATATTGATGACTGTAGAGATGCAGCTGATCGCGCAGCTCCGCTGCGCGCTGATCCGGCGAGGTTGAATTTGTCATGCTGGCAAGAAGCCGTCCTTACATCAGCGTGAGCTGGCGGCGTTCGAAATCGCGAATACGCTGGCGATAGTGCTCCAGTGTCTGCTTGGTCGCGACACTGTGGCTCTGGTCACGCAGCTCGCCACCGAGGTTGCTGACCAGACATTTCGCCGTTTCCACCATCGCGTCAAAGGCTTTCATGCTCTTCTCCGGTCCCGGTAAGTTCATAAAGAACACCAGGCCCGGCGTGGTAAATTCTTCAATGCCGTCCAGATCAAAGTCCCCTGGCTCAACCAAATTGGCGATACTGAACTGCACCGCGCCGGTGCCATCGGGCTTTTCATAGCGGTGGAAGATATTCATCTTGCCGTAGCGCACATCGCAAGCCAGCAGAATCTGCAGCATGTCCGCGCCGTTGTAGGGCGTATCCTTGGGCGCCACCACATTGAGCACCAGTAGTTCTGAATACTCGTCGCCACGACCTTCGCTGCTTTTACTTGTTGATGCGCTCTCCTGCTTGCTCCGGCGGCTGGCGGCAATCTCCGCCGGCGGCTCTACCGCCACTCGCTCCGCTCTGTCCGCACTCAGGCTGGGCTCCGGCACAACATGATCGGATTCATCACGCCCGAAGGGCACCTCGGGCTCGGCACTTTCCGGCGCGGCGTTGTCTGGGATCATGTGGTCCGAAAGCGACGCTTCAGGGGCGGCAACAGAATCACGCGATGAAACGGCGGCAATGGGCTCAAGGTCAGTTTCAGAGAAATCTGGGTCAACGTCCTCTGACGCATCCCAATGGGGCTCCACTGGCGCAGATCTGGCCGAGGGAGAGGCAAATTCATCGGCAGGATCGGTAAAAAGAATGTCGTCGTCATCGCCGAATTCGGGCTCCTGACGCGCTTCCCGAGACGATGGTGTTGGTGCTGACTTGGCGCTTTTCTTCGGTTGATCGGCGCCTGCACGCTTCACATGCAGACTGGGCGATTCTCTCACTGCCACCACCCGGGCACTGCCACCGGGCAATTCCGGATTGATCAATTCGTCATCGCCGTCTTCACGACCTTCCCGGCGCTTGCGCGACGACATCCGGATTGCTTCTTGACGATCACTGCGCATCCGCCGATAGCCATCCAGCAACACTGCGGCGGCCAGCAAACACCCAATGACGATTAACCAGTCTCTGACTGACAGATCCATTACAACGCCCTTACCCCGACCGAAACGGCCAATATGCTTATATTTGCTTTGGCAGTTGGATTAAACCTCTGCGGTATTGTTCCACGCAGATTGGCAAATATCCACCGCCCAACCGATGGGACCTTAATCGAGGCCGGTTACATCGCTGCCATCTCCGCCGCTTTCTCGAGGTCGACCGATACCAGTCGAGAGACACCCGGCTCGTGCATGGTGACCCCCATCAATTGATCCGCCATCTCCATCGCGATCTTGTTGTGGCTGATATAGATAAACTGCACCTCTGACGACATCTCTTTCACCATGCGCGAGTAGCGCCCCACGTTGGCGTCGTCCAGCGGCGCGTCGACCTCATCAAGCATGCAGAAGGGCGCGGGGTTCAGCCGGAAGATAGAGAACACCAGGGCGATTGCCGTCAGGGCTTTTTCGCCACCCGACAGCAAGTGAATGGTGCTGTTACGTTTGCCTGGCGGCCGCGCCATGATGGAAATGCCCGTATCGAGCAGATCGTCGCCGGTCATTTCCAGGTAGGCATTGCCACCACCAAAGACTTTGGGAAACAGGGATTGCAACCCGGCGTTGACCTTGTCGAAGGTTTCTTTGAAGCGGTTGCGGGTTTCCTTATCGATCCGTCTGATCGCCGACTCCAGCGTTTCCAACGCCTCTTCCAGATCCTGGTTTTGCGAGTCGAGGTAGTTTTTCCGCTCAGACTGCTGCTTGTACTCTTCAATGGCGGCCAGGTTGATCGGCCCCAGGCGGGTAATGCGCCGCCCCACGGCCTCCAACTCTTCCAGCCATTTCGCTTCGGAGGCATCTTCGGGCAGGCTTTCCTGAACCGCTTCCAGGTTAAATTGGGCCTCCTGCAACTGATCCTGCAGGGCTTTACCGCGCACCTGCAGACTCTGGCGCTCCAGGCGGGCCTGCTCCAGCTTGCCGCGCACTTCCTGCAGGCGCTGATCAATGCCGTGGCGGCGCTGCTCGTTTTCGCGCAACTGCTGATCCACCGTCTCCAGCGCGCGGCGAGCCTCTGCCAGCTCTTCTTCCACGCGGAGCCGCTTGTCCAGATTCGCTTCCAGATTCATGCGCAACTCATCCACCGGGCTATCGTTTTCTCCCAGTGAGGCTTCAATTTGCGCTTGGCGCTGGGCCAGCATCTCCAACTGGACCTCGGCGCGCTGAATATTCTGGGCCACGGCGTCGCGCTGGGTGCGCAGAGACTGGTGGCGCATCGCCAACTGGTGGGCGTGATCCTTACTTTGCCGGGCCTTTTGCCTCGCCCCATCCAACTGGGTGCGATTGCTGTCCCGCTCTTTCAGCAAGGCCTCGCGCTTGCCCGAATCCTGTTCCATCGCCTCGATCGCTTCTTGCAGCGTCATTCGCGACTCGGCCAGGGATTCCTGCTCCAATTGATACTGCTTGCGCTGCTCCTCAACGTCCGCATCGAGGCGCTGCCGCCGGGCGAGCAGTTGTTCGCTGCGAGCCTGTTGCGCACTGAGTTCTGCCCGCAGCTCACTCTGTTTGCGGCTGTGTTGCTGAATCTCGCGCTGGGCCTCTTCCCGCTCGGCCTCGAGGGACTTCAAGCGAGTGCGATTGTCTTCGAGTGAATCAACCAGCTGGTTGATGTCGCCGTCGAGTTGCTCCAACCGCGCTTGCAATTCCTGCAGCTCTTGCTGGCGGTGCAACACCCCACCCTGCTGGGCAACACCACGATTGACCCGCAGCCAATATCGTCCCAGCCACAGGCCCTCAGGGGTGATCACCGACTCATCATCCTTCAGCGCGTCGCGCATACCCAGCGCAGTGGGTAAATCCGCCGCTGTTTTGATCTTTTGCAGGGCCGCGGCAAAGGCGCCAGCGCCGCTGACTTTGTCGGCCAGGCTGCCGGGGGGCGCCACGCCATCGTCGCTGGCAACAATAAAACTCAGGTTACCCTGCTCCAGCTCTGGCAGTAACCCGGCCAGGCCGTCGAGGCTGTCAATACGCAGAGCCTGCAGCTGGTCACCCAGCACCGTTTCCACGGCTTGCTGCCACTGCTGATCAACCTGCAGCTGCTCCGCCAAGCTGCCCTTATCCGCCAGGCCATGTTTCTCCAACCAGGACTTGGCATGGCCATCATCCTGGCCGAGGGCCGCCTGCTGCAACGCTTCAAGGGAGGCAGCCCGGCCGCGGCCTTTCTGCAGTTCGCTGCGCAATTGATTGAGCTGATCTTCGCCGGTTTTAATCTGCTCCCGGCAGGTTTCTATGCTGGGCAACAGTTCGTCGAGACGGGCTTGCAACTCCTCTGCGGTCAGTTCCATCTCCGCGGTTTGCTGCTGCAACAGCTCGATATCATCGCCCTCGTCGTCGCCAACCAGGCTGCGGCGTTCCTGCTCCACTTTCTGAATGCGCTCCTGCAGGCGTTGCAGGCTCACCTCCAGATGCTGAATGCGGGACTGCTCAACCTCGGCCCGCTGACGGGGCTGGGCTGCGCTGTTGTTGAATTCATCCCACCGCTGCTGCCAGGACTGCATCGCTTCCTCGGCAATCACCAGCGCCTCAGCCGCGCTTTCTTCCTCGGCTTCGATCATTTCCAACTCGGGCGCGATCATCTCGAGCTCTTCTTCCCAGCGCAGGGCATTTTCCCGGTCGCTTTCCAGGTGGTCGCGGGTTTCAACCTGACTGGTTTCCAGTTGGGCAAGATCTTCGCTCAACTGGCGGCGGCGCTCCTGTTGATGCTGGATGGTCTGCTCGGCCTTGGCAATCTCGGTGCCGATGGCGTAGTAGCGCCCCTGCACCTCGTTAAACTTGTCGTTCAGCTGGCTGTGCTGGTCCCGGGCTTGCTCGATGGCATTGTCGACGGCGACCTGCTCCGTCACCACCGCCTCACGGTCCAACTCCAGCCGACTAATTTGCTGGTCTTTTTCCTGACCCTGGGCGTCAAGTACCTGCCATTGCAGCACTTGCAACTGGGCCTTGAGCAAACGCTCTTCTTTCTTGAACTCGGTGTATTTTTCAGCTGCCGCGGCCTGACGCTGCAAGTGCTGAAGTTGGCGCTCCAGCTCATCGCGCAGGTCGGTGAGGCGCTCCAGGTTTTCCTGGGTGCGACGCATCCGGTTCTCGGTTTCCCGGCGGCGCTCTTTGTATTTGGAGATACCCGCCGCCTCCTCGACAAAGACCCGCAGCTCCTCCGGCTTGGATTCGATCAAGCGCGAGATCATGCCCTGTTCGATGATGGCGTAACTGCGCGGCCCCAAACCGGTGCCGAGGAAAATATCGGTAATATCCCGGCGCCGACACTTGGTGCCATTGAGATAATATTCAGAGAGGCCTTCCCGGGTGACTTTGCGACGCACGGCAATTTCGTTGTAGCGGGCGTACTCGCCGCCCAACTTGCCGGCACTGTTGTCGAACACCAGTTCAATAGAGGCCTGACCGACCGGCTTGCGGTTGACCGAGCCGTTAAAAATAACGTCCGTCATCGACTCGCCGCGCAGATTTTTGGCAGAGCTTTCACCCATTACCCAGCGAACGGCGTCAATGATATTGGACTTGCCACAGCCATTGGGGCCGACCACAGCCGACAGGTTGGTGGGAAAATGAGCGGTTGTTGGGTCGACGAAAGATTTAAATCCCGCCAGTTTGATGCTTTTCAGGCGCATAGAATGCTTGGAAGTCCGTTTTGAGGCCGACAGCCGTGATTTTTAGCAAAGCGAGATTATAGCCTGCCAGCCACACAGTAAAAGGAGAATTTGCTGAGCGTGGAAAAGCCCGCGGCGACCACTCAGGTCAGGGCTCACCGACCCGGTGGTCTATTTGCAGGGCAATGGCGTCGCGCTCCCCCGCAGTGACATTTGCAGAGGGCGCCGCCAGATCACCCGGCTGGCGGATAGCCGTGCCGTTGCGGCTGATATGGGCCGAGATCAATAGCTCAGCAAAATCAGCCAACGTCTTGCCCTGGCGAATCACATCGGCATCTGTGAGCACGACCCTGGAGGGGAAGCTGCCCTCGCCCACCCTTTGCCGCAGCGCCGCCACCGGCATGGGATTGCCATCGGCGCTTTTTGCCACCACAAACAGCACGCCATTCGGTGGAGGAGCAAGCTCGGCGGCAAGGGTAATGTCGACGGTCAAGCCGGTAAGTGTGCCCGCACTAATGGCGCGCTCCTTTGCGGTTGCCAAACCCTGCTGGATTACCGCCTGCTCCGAACTGCCGGGGGCCAGGCCAGGCAACAGACGCTGCCAGTAATTGATCGCCTGGGTGTAATCGCCGGCGGCAAAGGCATCAATACCAAGTACACCCAACGCAGTGGTTTGGGCCGGATCGATACTCAGGGATTGACGCAGCAAGGCACGCATTTCATCGTCGAGCTGGCGATTGTTGGCCAGATACCGGGCCTGGGCAAGCTGGGCCATCAGGTCAGCATCGTTGGGAAACAGTGCGAGCAGGCGCTGGTAATAAGGCGCCGCACCGGCGAAATCCCCCGCCTGACGTCGCAGGCTGGCCATCATGGCCAGATGATCGGGACTGTCGCCCCGCTTTTCCAGCCCCCGCAATACCTGGGCCTCAAACTCCGTCAGCATGGCCGGAGTGAGCTGCTGGGCCGCAACGATTTCACGCTGCATCGCCTTGAGCTGCAGGTCTTCCCGATACCCAAGCAAGTGGTAGAGGCCAATCGCCACCGCCGGAATCAGCACCAACAGCGCAAAGAATTGCCCTCGCCCCGACGCACCGGGCTTAAAATCCGGCTCCTGTTCCGTCTCGCTGACCAGTTGGCGCTTGAGCTCCCGCTCAAGATCATCGAACTGGGTCTGATCAATTAGCCCACTGGCCAGATCGGCCGCGAGTTCCTTGCGCCGCTGCCGGAAAAAACCCTGTTGGGCATGCAGATGCCGGCTTCCCTCGGAGGCCAGTCGGCTGCGGCTGAACGCCAGCAGCACAATCAGCAGCGCCAGAAAAATCAGCACCGCCAGACCGAGATAGAGACTCATCGTGACCTCAGTCACCCTTGCGCCCCCCCGTGGTCAGAATCAGACTCTTCCATCAGCGCTGCCAAGCGTGCTTGCTCCGCCGGTGTCAGATCAGTTTCTTTAGCGACGGGCGCATTCCGCCGGGCCGACAAACGCCACCAGACCACCCCGCCAATCAGCACCAGTACAAAAGGGCCATACCAAAGCACCGCAGTAGCCGCGTTCACCCGCGGCCGATACAGCACAAACTCACCATAGCGCTGCACCATGTACTGGGTAATTTCGGTATCGCTCTTGCCCGCCATAATCATGCGATGGACTTCGCGGCGCAGGTCCTGGGCGATGGCGGCGTCAGAGCCAGACAAATTTTGGTTCTGGCATTTTGGGCAACGCAGCTCTTCAATGAAGTGCTGGTAGCGCTGGCGCTGCAGGTCGTTATCAAAGGAATAGGTTTCGATCACCGCCAGGCTGGTGCAGGCCCACACTGCCAACAGCGTGGCCGCAAGGGCTCGCGCTAGTCGTTGATACTTTGGGAACCCCGCCATTATTGACCCGCTTCCAAATCGGCAATGATCGGGCCAAATTCCCGCTGCCAAATTTTGGCATCCAGGGCGCCCTGATAGCGAAAACGAATGACACCTTGGGCATCCACCACGTAAGTTTCCGGCGCGCCGGTCACTCCCAGGTCCAGCCCCAGCGTCCCGTCGGGGTCAAACAGCGTCGCCAGGTAGGGATTGCCCTTCTCCTCAAGCCATTCCCGGGCTTCGGGCGCACTGTCTTTGTAATCCACTGAATAAATGCGCACCCCTTGTTGGGCAAGCTCCACCAAAAACGGATGCTCAAAGTGGCAAGAGGGACACCAGGTTGCCCACACATTCAGCAAAAACCAGCTGCCCAGCAGATCGTCCCGCTGCAGGACCTCACCCGAATTCAGCTCTGTCAGAGAAAACGCGGGCAGCGGCTTGCCCACCAGTGCCGATGGCAGTGCGGTGGGGCTGTAGTCGCCCGTTTTCGCGTCACGCTGAACCCCAAAAAAGACGGCGGCGAGAATGACAAAAATAATCAGCGGTAAAAAAAGCTTAAGCCGTTCCATAATCCTGTCCATCATTTGCCCGTTGCTTGCCTGGCGCGGGGCGATAGCGGCGGTCGAGAATGGCCAGCAAACCACCCAGCGCCATCAACACACCCCCGCCCCAAATCCAGCGCACGAAGGGTTTGATATGAATTCGTACCGCCCAGGCATCTTTGCCCACGGGCTCGCCCATCGCCACGTACACATCCCGCCAAATACCGGGATCAATCGCGGCCTCGGTCATCACCTGCTGCCCCCGAGCGTGATAACGACGTTTTTCGGGGCGCAGATCCGCTAGCTCGCGACCATCCTGAAACAGGGTGAAATGCCCCTGCTGACCGACATAGTTGGGGCCCTCGACTGAATCGAGGCTGTTAAAGCGAAGCTGGTAACCAAAGGCGGTTTCCACCTGCTCACCCACGCTCATGCGCAGGTCCCGTTCGTCGTGAAAGCTGGTGGTCATGCCCACCCCCAAAATACTGCAGGCCAGACCAATGTGGGCCAGCAACATGCCGTAGTAAGAGGGGGTCAGCCGCTTCAAACCCCTCGCTAAGGAGCTGGCGTGGCGCAGTTTGATGCGCAAATTAACCGCGCTGCTAGCCACAATCCAGGCGGCAAGCAGGGCGCCCAGGGTCGCGCCCACGTGAAAGCTGCCGCCAAGCCAGGCGGGCAAAATCAGCGCCAACAGGCCACTGGCAATAAAGGCGCCCAGCATGACCATCCACCAGTCCTGCCAGCGGGTGCGCTTCCACTGAGAGGATGGCCCCAGGCCCAGGGCCAGGCCAAGCAGGCAGGTTAGCGGGACAAAGATCGCGTTGAAATACGGCGGTCCCACCGAATATTTGCCCAGACCGGCAAAATCCATCACTAGCGGGAATAATGTGCCGAGCAACACCGTCAGGGTGGCCACCACCAGCAACAGGTTGTTCACCAGCAGCAGGGCTTCCCGCGACAGTTTGGTATAGGCCACCCCACTGCTCGCCGATGGCGCTTTGAAGGCATACAAGGTGAGCGAACCACCCACCACAATGCACAAAAACCCGAGAATAAACATGCCCCGAGTGGGGTCGGCAGCAAAAGCATGAACCGAGGTCAGCACCCCTGAACGTACCAGGAAGGTCCCCAGCAAACTCAAGGAGAAGGCAAAAATGGCCAATAGCAGCGTCCAGCTTTTAAACACTCCCCGCTTTTCCGTTGCCGCCAGGGAGTGGATCAGCGCGGTGCCCACTAACCAGGGCATAAACGAGGCATTCTCTACCGGGTCCCAGAACCACCAGCCGCCCCAGCCCAGTTCGTAGTAGGCCCACCAGCTACCGAGAGTGATGCCCACCGTCAGAAACACCCAGGCGACATTGGTCCAGGGCCGTGACCAGCGCGCCCAGCTGGCATCCATACGCCCGCTGAGCAAGGCAGCAATGGCAAAGGCAAAGGCCACCGAGAAACCCACATAGCCCACGTACAACATGGGCGGATGAATCACCATGCCAGGGTCTTGCAACAGCGGATTGAGGTCCTGCCCTTCAGCGGGTGTGTTGATGAGATGCCGGGCAAAGGGGTTGGAGGTGAACAGGGCAAAGCCGAAGAAACCGACGGCGATCATCCCCATCACCGATAGCACCCGGGCCAAAATGTCCAAAGGCAACTGGCGCGAGAAAATTGCCACCGCGACCGTCCACAGGGTGAGAATTTCCAGCCACAGCAGCAGCGAGCCCTCGTGCCCGCCCCACAGCGCACTGAATTTATAGGCGACAGGCAGTAGCGTGTTGGACTGGGCGGCGACAATATCGACCGAGAAATCATCACCGAGAAAGGCAATCAACAGGCACACGGTCGCAAGGCTGGTGAACAAAAACTGACCAAAGGCAAGGTAGCGCCCCGCCGCCATAGCGCGAACATCGCCGCGGACCACACCCAACATCGGCAATACCGCCAACGCCAGCGCAAAGCACAGGCCCAGAATCAGCGAAAAATGACCAAACTCAACAATCACGAGCCAGCCGACTCCTCAAGCTTGCGTGCTTCAGATTGCTTCAGCGCATCACTAACTTCCGGCGGCATGTAGTTCTCATCGTGCTTGGCCAGTACCTGGGTGGCCTGGAATACACCGTCACTGCCCAAGGTGCCCGACACCACCACCCCTTCGCCCTCGGCGAACAGGTCCGGCAAAATGCCTTCATACTCAACCTGCACTGACGCGCTGTAATCGGTCACCGCAAAACGCACTTTAAGACTGTCTTCACTGCGCACCACGCTGCCCTGCTCCACCATACCACCGGCGCGAATCTGCCGATCCAGCGGCGCCTTGCCCGCCACGATTTCTGCAGGGGGGTAGAACAGATTGATATTTTCCCGCAAGGCGTAGCCCAAAAAGCCCGCGGCCACCGAAACCGCCACCAGGATAAACAGCACAATCAGCAAGCGTTGTTTACGTACCGGATGCATTAGCCCGCCCTCCCCTGATTGATCTGCTCGTGAGCCGTCTGGCTTTGCGTAGATTGGCTGCGGCTTGCGCGCTCCCGGCGCACTATGGCCTGAATCCGCCGCTCCACCGCCCGGCGACGCTGCCCGGCGCCAAACACCAGCGCCCCCAGCACCAACAGCGAAACGCCGTAACTGAACCACACATAGGGGCCGTGACCATCCATCGCCAACAGCGCTGAGAAGCTGTCAAAAAACACTATGACTTTCCCTCTACCAGATCTTTCACCCAGCGCGTATTTCGCTCGCGCTCAAGGATTTCAGCCCGGGTGTAACTGAGTACAATCCACCCTAAAAACAGATACATTCCTGCCAGCGTTGCCATCAGTGGACGAAGCATGGAGGGGTGAATCGTCGACTCACCGACAAATTTGATGCTGGCCGGTTGATGAAGGCTGTACCACCACTCTACGGACCAGTAGATGATGGGGATGTTGACCGCGCCGACAATCGCGAGCACCGCGCAGGCCTTGGCGGCCGCATCGCGATTATCAAAGGCCTGGTGCAGGGCGATCACCCCCAGGTAAAGAAAAAACAGAATCAGCACAGAGGTGATTCTGGCATCCCACACCCACCAGGTTCCCCAGGTGGGCTTACCCCACACGGCCCCCGTTAACAGGGCAAGAAAGGTCAGTGCTGCGCCCACCGGGGCAATGCACTTCATCACCATGGCGGCTAACTTCATCCGCCAGATCAGATGCACGGCGCCGGCGGTAGCCATCGTCATGTACGCGCCCATCGCCACCGCGGCAGCGGGCACGTGAATATAAATAATACGGAAGCTGTTGCCCTGCTTGAAATCGGCCGGCACAAAAGCAAGGCCCCACACGAAACCGCCACAGAGCAGTATCACAGCGGGTACCGCAAGCCAGGGAATCAACCTTCCGCTAAGCTGATAAAACCAGCGCGGCGATCCCCATTTATGAAACCAAGCCCAAGAAGCCAAACTTGAAATCTCTCCAAAACCACGTTCGGTAATGCCCCACTGTGCTGCCAGCCGCCGGCAATCGGCGCCATAATGGGGCAAATATTTTTACCTGACACCAATATTTATTGATCCATACTGATGCGCAGCGCCGCCGAAATGGCAATCGGTGCCAATGCCAGCGCCGCCAGCAGAAAGGCCGCCAATATGGCCAGCTGAGGACCGAAGGGCAAGCCCTGAGCCCCCGCCTGCACGGCGCTGCTGCCAAAAATCAGCACCGGAATATACAGCGGCAGCGTGATCAATGACAGCAATAAGCCCCCTTTTCTGAGCCCGACCGTCAGCGCTGCCGCAATGGCGCCGATGAAGCTCAAGGCCCCTGATCCCAGCAGCAGGCTCACCGTCATCACCCCGATACCGCCGCTGGGCATTTGCAGGATCAGTGCCAGCAGCGGTGACAGCAAACTGAGCGGCAGGCCAGTCATCAGCCAGTGCGCCAGCACCTTGGCGATCACCTGGGGGTACAGGGGCATCGGGCTCAGCAGCATTTGCTCGAGGCTGGCGTCGTCAAAATCGCCGCGGAACAGATGGTCGGTGGCCAATAATGAAGCCAACAGGGCCACCACCCAGACGATGCCCGGCGCCAGCACACCCAGCAACGTTGGATCGGGGCCGATACCCAGGGGAAACAGGGAGCACACCATCAAAAAGAAAATCAGTGGATTGCTCCACTCGCTGCCCCTGCGCAAGGCGGCGGTCAGGTCCCGCCGCAGCACCGCCCGGGCCACCCCCAGCAAACTAGGCGAGTTGGCCATAGCCACCCCCCAGCTCCACCAGACGGTGGGGACAGTCGATATTGAGCCGATGATGGGTGGTTAACAGCACCGCGCCGCCCTGTCGGCAAAAGTCGGCCAGCCAGGATTCCATTTCAGCAACGCCGCGCTGATCAATTGCGGTGAACGGCTCGTCAAGAATCCACAATGCGGCGGGCTGACAAAACAACCGCGCCAGCGCCGCGCGCCGCTGCTGACCCGCAGACAAAGTTTGACAGGGCTGCTGTTCAAAGCCCGCCAGCCCAGATTTGTGCAAGGCAGCAAACAAGTCAGCCTCGGCCACCTCAATACCGCGAAGGGCGCAGGACCAGCGCAAATTATCCAGCGGGCTGAGCACCGCTTTGTTTCCCAGGCTGTGCCCCAGATACAGGCTCTCGCTGCGAAAGCCGGTTAGAGCCCGGGCCATCGGCTGGCCGCGCCAGATCAGCTCGCCCTCATACCGGGTGGACAGGCCGGCCAGAATGCGCAGCAAAGTGGTTTTGCCACTGCCGTTAGGGCCAGACACCTGCAGCAGCTCGCCGCCCTGCAGAGCAAAGGATAACTCGCTGAACAGGAGACGATCGTCCCGTTCACTGCTTAATTGTTGGATTTCCAGAAGGGGGTCAGCCAACCGCGCGCTCACTTGTGCCAAAAAACATGCAAAAAAACCGCGCCAAGTATACCCGATTCAACACCGGGCCACCCCGCAGACGAATGATGGAAAAGGAGGTTACTGTCGAAAACGCTGCCGACTGCGAGCGGTCCAGCCTTCAATGTCGGTGGCCAGCAAATCCAGAAAGGCCAGCGCCCGCCGCTTTTCGTCCCGGCTGCCGCTGTCTTGCAGGGTCAACAACAGATCTCGCACCCAGTTCAGCTCGCGACTGAAATAGCTTAACTCTTCAAACAGACGAGCTGACCCCAAAACCTCATCATCGCCATCGTGAAAGCCCAGCTTCAACTCCTCGCTAAAGTCGGGCAGCGTCTGCAGATTGGCATCATCGGCGACGAGGTGACGACGGTCTTGCGACGGGGCCGGAGCTACCGCTGCCAAGCCCTCATCGGCCGCCGTTGCCATCACTGGCGAAGATGGGGCGCTCCCGGCAGGCTGCTTGCGGGTCGAGGCTTGCGCGAGACGTTGGCGCAGTGCATCGGGCATCTCCGGCAACGTTTCTCCACCTCCTGCTGCAGCGAGCATCGCCGCCAATTCACTGGCGACCGCTTCGATCAGTGCCAGCAACCCGGGGGTCAGCGAGCTGCGACGCCCGCGCAGCTGCTGAATCAAATCGGCGCCGGCGAGGGAGAGCTCCGCCACACCCGCCAACTCAAGCACGCGGCTACCGCCATACAGGGTGTGAAAACCGCGGTGCAGTTCGTCCAGCAGACCCACGCTGTCAAAACCCTCGCGCAACTCACCGAGCTGGGCGGTCATGCGGCTCAGAATCTCACTGGCTTCCGCCAGAAAAATACTCAGCAAGCTATCCTCGCCGCCAAGTTCTTGCATACTGAATTTGCCTCCTCACTGCCTGAGCAGCGACAACAGACTGACATTGACCGAACGACTCACTCACACTACTTACTCAACCGACGCACCCACAGCGCAAACCTGCTGCGGCGCCTGGGGCCAAGCCTACGCCACTAGGGTACAGCCCCCGGAGACATATCATCACCCGCCCGGACCAGACCAGCGTCTATGAAATTGCTGCCACCGCGCAAGGATTTAATAACGCAAGAAGCTGGCCAGAATCTCAGTCAATTTCGCTTCGAGCATGGCGGCGGAAAAGGGGCGCAGCAAAAAGCCATTCACCTGGGCCTGAACCAGTTCAATCACTTGCTGGCGCCGGGCTTCAGCCGCCACCGCCAACACGGGTGTCTCACGAAGTTTGCTATCGGCCCGAACCGCCCGCAACAGCTCCAGGCCCGACATACCCGGCAGATGCAGCTCAACAATCATCAAATCCACGGATTCGTTGTGCAGGCTTGTGAGTGCAGACACCCCGTCGGTGGCATCAATCACATGCCGACAGCCAATATCATAGAGTAAGGCGCGCAACATCCGCCGGGCGCCATCTGCATGATCCACCACCAGAATGCGCAGGTCTTTGCGCCGCCGGGGGGCCGCCGGGGAGCTACCTTCGCCTCCATCCTCATCGCTAACGTCGCGAAAAGGGTCCGGCCCTGTCTCACCCCCGCCAATCACAATCAGCCCCGCCCGGCGGAAATGCCTGAGGGGTCAAGCAGCTGCTCAACAAAGAACTCCAGGTGTCCCTGGGACCGCCGTGGCAATGGCCAGGTCTGAACCTGCGCAGCCAGCCGCCGAATGGCCCGTGCAGCAGGGCTGCTCGGCGCTTCGAGCACCAGGGGCCGCTGCTGGCGCACGGCATCACGCAGCGCCTCATCGAAAGGGACGCAACCCGCATCGAGCAAACTGACCTCGAGAAAGCGATCACACACCTGCTGCAGTTTCTCAAACAGCGCTCTGCCCTCTTCTTCACTGCGCACCATGTTCGCCAAAATTCGCAGGCGCTGCTTACCGTAGTCCCGGCTTAACACCTTAATCATGGCGTAGGCATCGGTAATCGACGAGGGCTCATCGCACACGACCAGCAGTACCTCCTGGGCCGCCGCAACAAAGCTCACGACCGAATCACCGATGCCCGCCGCGGTATCCACCAGCAAGACGTCGATTTGAGAGGCGACATCGCTGAAGGCCCGGATCAGCCCGGCATGGTGGAAATTGTCCAGGCGGGTCAATCGCCGGGTGCCCGAGGATGCGGGAATCACTTTCATGCCCGCAGGCCCGGCCAGCATGATGTCGTTGAGACTGCATTGGCCATCAATGACCTGCTCGATATTGCGCTGCGCTTTCAAGCCCAGCAGCACATCAACATTGGCCAGGCCAAAATCCGCATCGAGCAGCGCCACTCGCTTACCGGCCTCCGCCAGCGCGCAACCCAGGTTGATGGCCACATTGGTTTTACCCACGCCACCTTTGCCGCCACTGATCGCGATCACCTGTACCGGCTTACTCACTATGCTCCCCCCTCGGCGGAAATATACGGGCCCAGCGTAAGCCCAGCGGATGCTCCCCGACTTTGCGGGCACCGGCCATCGCCATCACCCGTTTGACCAAGCGCTGATCAACGTCCTTTACATCCAGCAACACCACATGCCGCCCGGCGGCAATATTGGGCAAAAACCCGACAATTGCAGGATGATCCAACGTCAGACCGCGCATTCCACCCAGCCAGCCCGCAAAACTGCTCACACAGATCGGCAGGCTCCAGCAGGCCGTTGCCCGCAGCGGACCTCGGGGAGGATCGAACAGCCCGATCAGGATCAATGCCATCCCAGCGCCCAGCAGCAATCCCCAAAAAGCCCAACGGGCAGCAACCGCCATTACCGGATGGCGCTGGCCGAAGGGGCACAGCGGCAGCCCCAGGCGCTGCACGGCAGCGACTTGCTCGGTGAGTACCGACCAGCGCCACCTGTGCAGATAGTGCTGGCTCAGCAAACTTCTGGCCTCAGTTAAAATGGCCAGATCAGCGCATTCAAAGATTAAACGTTGGGTCGCCACGTCTGTCCCACTCGGCAGAGCTTTATCGTTTTAGCGACTGCAGGCGCTCGGCCGCACTCACCACTTCGGTCAGACGAATGGCCAGGCGGTCGTCGACCACCACCACCTCCCCGCGGGCAATCAAGGTCCCGTTGACCCGCACATCCAAGGGCTCACCAGCCATCCGCTCCAGCTCGACCACGCCACCCTGGTGCAACTGCAGCAGGTCGCGAATGGCGATATCAGTCCCGCCGACTTCCAGGGTAAGGCGCACCGGGATATCCAGCACCCGCTCGAGGTCGGGTTCAACGTGAACCCGATTGCCCAGACGCTGGTCTTCACCACCCAGCTCCCCCTTCAGCGCTTCCCGCTGGCGGCGAAGTTCATTATTCTGCTCATCCATTTATCACCGTCTCCCCGGCTGCAATAGCGACTCGCCCAGCTTCAGTGCCAGGCGCTGATCCACAATGCCCAACTGCCCCCGAAACACCGGCACCCCCGCCGCTTTCAACAGGCTACTGTCCCGCCCCCCCAGCTTAATCACATCGCCGACCTGTAACTGGGCCAGGGCGCGCAGGCTAATTTCTTTTTCGGCCAGTAACACGCTGGTGGCCACTGGCGTATCGAGCACCGCCGAAGACAGGGCTTGGCGCCACTGGGGGTCAGCGGATGTCGCCCGGTCCAGTAAATCAGGCCGCTGCAGTTTGTCGCGAATGGGGTCGAGGGTTGCGGCCGGCACCACCAGGTGGAACTCGCCCCCGGTGCCTTCACTGTCTACGGCAAAGCGATTCACCAGCACGCCATCGGAGCTGCCGGCAATTACCGCCATCACCGGGTTCACTTCCCTGCCGATCAACTGACAATCCAGTGCTAACACGGGTGACCAGGCGTTGTTTAAATCTTCAATGAGCAGGTTGGAAAACCGCTCGATCAGGCGGTTCTCCGCCACACTAAAATCCCGCCCCTCGCCACCGCCGCTGCGCCCGCTACCTCCAAACAGGCGATCCACCAGGCGAAACACCAAGCGGGCATCGGCCATGATCATTGCCCCGCCACCCAAGCCGTTTAAGCGCACGATGGTGAGACTACTGGGAATAAAAAGACTGTGTTGATACGCCCCAAAACTGGTGTACTGGACGGTTTGAGGCACCACCTCCGTGGCCTGGCCCAGCAAACGCGACAGGCTGGCACGAAACTGCTCGGCAAAACGTTGATTCAGTCGCTCCAGGCCTGGCAGGGATTCCCGTCGTAAATGGCGGCGGCTGGCCAGATCAAAGGTGCGCGCGCCACCGCTCTGGGCAACCTGATTAAACTCACCGCGATCCGCGCTTCGCAGCAGCGCGTCAATCTCGTCTTGAGACAAAATATCATCGGCGCTCATTGATATTCCCGCTGGCCTGAAACGCTGGCGCGCCATTGCGTCAGCGCCTGCTCAAACTCAAACAATCCCTGCCGTGACAGCGTCAAGGCCAGACTCGCCTGATCGAATTGGCCCCCTCGGGCGCAATTTTCCAGCTCATAAAAGTGCTCTGACAGTTTCACCGCACCGACGCTGGCCGCAGCGCCTTTCATGGTATGCGCACCCTTGCGCAGCGTCTCGGCATCCTGCTCGGCCAGGGCCGTTTGCAAGGCCGCAAATTGCTGCTCAGTACTGTGTAAGAAGGCATCCAGCAGCTGACTGAGCTCCTCCTCCATCACCTCCCACAATTCGTCCAGCAGCCCGGTATCTAAAATTGCGTGGTCCATTGCCGCAACATCCTTTCGTCCAGAATTCCTCGATACTCGCGTCCAGCTTATCGCAGGCCTTGTCTGGGCAACAGTCATCACCGTTATGCCGCTGCCAATTTGCGCATGTCGATGACAATTTCGCCGATATCAGCCATCTTCCGGGCCACCCCAACGATCTCCGTGCGCGCCTCCTCCACGGCTCGGCGCCCCGGTGCGGGCGAGGTGCTCAGTAACTTTGCCAGGCGTTTGGCAGGGGCGCGGGCCAGCGCCGCCATCATGCGATTGCGGTCCGCCAGCGGCAGATCCCAGGCTGCAATCGCCAGCAAGTCCACCGCCAGCGGGCTCAGCACCTTGGCCAACTCGGCGGTGGGTAATTGCAGCAAATCGGCAAAACCAAACATCATGGCCTCCACCCGCGCTGCCCGCTGGGGGTCCTGTTGGGCCATCGCGCCCAGCAGGTCGCTTTCGTCCTGGGCAGACAGTGATTTCAACAGATCCGCTGCAACACGCTCGCCCTGCAGGCGCTGCTTCACCTCGACCCCGGTCTGACTCAGATGCCCTGCCAGCACCGCATCCAGTTCTTCCAATGCAAAAGAGGAGATACTTTCCAAGCGGGCCAGCCGCTCCAACAGTTGACGACGCTGCTCCTCTGGCAATGACAGCAATACCTGACCGCCCTGCTCGGGGCTGAGACATGCCAGCATGACCGCCTGCAGCTGGGGGTGCTCCTGGCGCAGAATATCCGCAACGCTGTGGGCATCGAGCCAGCGCAGTTTGGCGATCTGGCTGTCGGCGCTGACGGCGGCAACCCGCTCGCCGAGCAAGCGCCCCCGTTCACGGCCGAGGGCCTCGTCCAGCATGCCGCGCAGATGCTCATGGCTGAATGACCGAACCGACGACGCCTGCCCGACATCCATCAAGAACTGATGGAGAACGCCGTGAATCGTGTCCTGCCCGCAATCTTGCAGATTCAACATCGCCGCGCTGAGCCGCTGCACGCTCTCCGGCGGCAACTCCCGCATCACTGCAACCGCCTCCTCACGATCTAACGACATCAACACCATCGCAGCCTGCTCGGTACGGCTCAGGGGGGTAACAGCATCCCGATTGTTAGCGTTCATCTTGTTCCATCCACTGACTCAATACGTTGGCAATGCGGCGCGGTTCCTCCCGGGAGATACGCCGCAACTCACCCAGGGATTGGGTCGCAGACACCCCATTTGGCAACGCGCCCCGCTGCCGGACTCGCCCGATCACCACCGCGACCAATGCCACCAGCACAACGGCCAACAGTAAGGTCAGCAATACCGGCAGCCAGGGAAGCAAGTGCCCCACCACCAGGCTCAGGCCCACACCCAGTCGGGCTGGCCACTGGCGGATGGCATCGGCAGACATGGCGGCCACACTCCCAGTGGTGTCGGCATCTGCGCTGCCGGGCGGCCCGCTGAAGGGATGGGCGATCACCCGCAGAGCGCCAGCCTGCTCCGGCCCCAGGCCGAGGGCCGGCAGCAAAATCTGCCGCAGCAGCAATTCAAACTGGCCATCAATTGCGGGACGATTTACCAGCAAAATAACCTGCAGCGGCGAGCTCTGCTGGGGCTGAGCGTCACCCTCACGCCCCGTGCTGCCATCCCCCGGCAACGCCGCCTCTGCGGCGGAGGCCTCGGCAGGTTGCTGCTGGCTCGCCAGCGCGCCGCCAAGCAGTGGGCCATCATGAACGGCAATACGAAATTCATCGGCGGCGAAGAAAGGTGACAACAGGTGCGCCAATTTGGCTGCCAGTGCTTGCTCGCGTCGGCTGCGCGGGTCCCAATCGCCATCCAGCGAACGGTCACTGCCCAAGGGCTGGACAAGCGGACCAGAAACGGCCTCGGCAAACCTCGTTGAGGACGGGCCACCGGCCTTCACCGACGACTCTGCGCTGAGCGACAGGCCCAGTAACAGCAGTGCGGACAGCAGCACGCCCAATACCAGCAATGCCAGTATTGCGCCGCCCGTCTGTTGCGAAACCTGTCTGCTCATGACGCTGGTAATCTCCCACCTGCCCCGGCCCCTCGCCGAGACTCCCCTTTGAATCGCTACCGCCCCTCCTAAGCGACGCCACAGAGATGCGGGTCGCAAAGGGTAAAGCACCCGAAATGTCGTTTTTTTGACGCTTACGAGATCAAAACACGCAAAAGTGTCGATAAATTGACTACTTTAGGATTTATATCGTAAAAACAGCCCGTTATGGGATAAAGAGCAGAAATCGGGCCAACAGGCACCCAGTTGGCCCAATACGCCTTCCGGGAGCAAATCAAAAAGGTGGGGAGCGCCGGGCCGCCGGCTCAGCGGCCGCGGGGTCAGGAGGGGAGCTGGGTGACCTCAATAAAATCGGCGCGGCCTGGTTCCCAGCCTTGGCCACGCTGCGGTACGTTACCGGCGTCGACGGTTTGCACCGCGTCAAAGGCATACTCCTGCCGCTCGCCACTGCGGTCGATAGCCAGATTGGCAAAATCAAACAGGTTGGGGTCGGCCATTTGCGAGGGCGCAATGTTCTGCATGGCAGAGAAGATTTTCTCAATCCGGCTGGGGTCGCTCTTTTCCCAGGCCAGCAGCATTTGCCGAATATTCTGGCGCTGGAGGTTTTCCTGCGAACCGCACAGATTGCAGGGGATGATTGGAAATCCCTTGTACTCGGCGAAGGCATCAATATCCGCCTCCCGGCAGTAGGCCAGTGGACGGATAATGACATTGCGCCGGTCATCAGAGAGCAGCTTGGGCGGCATTCCCGCCAGGCGAGAGCCATAAAACATATTCAGAAACAGGGTCTGGACGATGTCATCTTTATGGTGGCCGAGGGCGATCTTATTGGCACCAATCTCCTCGGCAAACGCATAGAGCGTGCCCCGCCGAAGACGGGAGCATAACCCACAAGTGGTTTTACCTTCGGGGATCTTCTGCTTGACGATGGAGTAGGTATCTTTGTTAACGATGTAGTACTCAATGCCCAAGCCATCGAGATAGGTGGGCAGAATATGCTCCGGGAACCCCGGCTGCTTTTGATCCATATTCACTGCGACCAGCTCAAACTTCACCGGCGCGCTTTTCTGCAGATTCATCAGAATATCGAGCATGGTGTAGCTGTCTTTACCGCCAGACAGGCACACCATAATGCGATCACCGTCCTCGATCATCCGGTAATCTTCAATCGCCTGCCCGGTATGGCGACGCAGGCGCTTTTGCAGCTTGTTAAATTCCAGTTTGGGCAGAGTTGAAGACATGGGATGA
The DNA here is from genome assembly GCF_023702635.1 of Spongiibacter taiwanensis. NCBI lineage: Bacteria > Pseudomonadati > Pseudomonadota > Gammaproteobacteria > Cellvibrionales > Spongiibacteraceae > Spongiibacter > Spongiibacter taiwanensis. Next base: position 3,675,311 of record NZ_CP098455.1, on the reverse strand, counting down.
TCCGGGGGAGCTGGGCAAAATTTGAGCGGCGCAGTATAGCGAAGCGGCGCTGAGTTTTCAGCTATTTCGCGGGAGAGGCTTTACCGGAGAGGGCCTGCCCCACGAGCGCAGCGAGTGCTTTGGGTGCGGGCGGCCGGCGTACCGGAGACGGGAGACGGGAGACGGGAGACGGGAGACGGGAGACGGGAGACGCAAAAGCTTGACACTGCCAGACTGGCAGCAACACTAAACTGCGTTCTGCGTTCTGCGTTCTGCGTTCTGCGTTCTGCGTTCTGCGTTCTGCGTTCTGCGTTCTGCGTTCTGCGTTCTGCGTCTCCCGTCCAGCGTCTCCCATCAGGCGACTGGCAATCCGGCGCCGACATGCTTATCATTAGCGCGCCAAAAATACCTGGCACGAGGTGCTGTCGCACGGCCAGACCCCGGCACGGGTGCACCGTCGGGACGTGCAATCCACGCCCGACCGCACCCGCTCACAAATTCTTTGACCCGTTTCATCTTTCAAAAAGGGATCGCTCCATGAAACAACCCGTTCGCGTCACTGTTACAGGTGCAGCCGGCCAGATTGGCTACGCTCTTCTTTTCCGCATCGCCTCTGGTTCAATGTTGGGCGACGACCAACCCGTTATTCTGCAACTGCTGGATATCACTCCCGCCCTGGACGCCCTGCAAGGCGTGAAGATGGAACTGGAAGATTGCGCATTCCCGCTGTTGGCAGGTGTTGTGTGCACCGATGACCCGAATGTCGGCTTCAAAGACACCGACTACGCCCTGCTGGTTGGCGCCCGTCCCCGTGGCCCCGGCATGGAGCGCAAGGACCTGCTCGAAGCCAATGCGGCAATCTTCTCTGTGCAAGGCAAAGCCATTGACCAGAACGCCAGCAAAAACATCAAAGTGCTGGTAGTCGGTAACCCCGCCAACACCAACGCGTTGATCACTCAGCGCAACGCGCCTTCCATCCCTGCGCGTAACTTCACCGCAATGACCCGTCTGGACCACAACCGCGCCCTGACTCAAATTGCCCAGAAGACTGGCAAAACCGTTACCGACGTGACCAACATGACCATCTGGGGCAACCACTCTGCGACCCAGTACCCCGATCTGTTCAACGCCAAAGTGAGCGGCCAGACCGCCTCTGACCTGGTTGACCAGGCCTGGCTGGAAGGCGACTTTATCCCCACCGTACAACAGCGTGGCGCGGCCATCATCAAGGCGCGCGGTGCGTCTTCTGCGGCCTCTGCGGCCAACGCAGCCATTGACCACATGCGCAGCTGGGCGCTGGGCACCGACGGCGACGATTGGGTCTCCATGGGTGTATACAGCGACGGTAGCTACGGCATTGAAGAAGGCCTGATCTACTCCTTCCCCTGCCGTTGCAAAGATGGCGAGTGGGAAATCGTTCAGGGCCTGCCCGTGAACGAGTTCAGCCGTGGCAAAATGGACGCCACCGCCAAGGAACTGAGCGAAGAGCGCGACGGCGTGAAGCACCTGCTTCCCTAATTCGTTAGGCGCGATCGAAAAAGGCGGCCAATGGCCGCCTTTTTTCTTTCTGTTCGGCGAGTAGATGAAACCTGCGGAGGTCCATGCAATGAGAGCCTGTGTTATCGGTGCTACCGGGGTGGTCGGCTCTGCCCTGACCGCGCAATTGCTCGGTCATCCTGCGGTGAGCGGTGTGGCCGCGGTCACGCGTCGCCCCTTGGATGTCACCCACCCTAAATTGAACAACACCGTTATCGACTTTGACGCGATGGAAACAGTCGCCCAGGTATTTGACGGCGACGCCCTGTTTTTATGTTTGGGCACCACCCGCAAGCTGGCAGGATCGATTCCCGCACAGCGGCGTGTGGACCTCGACTACCCGCTGCAGGCAGCAACCCTGGCCCGCAACAACAGTGTCGATCACTGCCTGCTAGTCTCTTCGCCTGGCGCGAAAGCCGACAGCCTGAGTCCGTATTTGAAGATGAAAGGCGAATTAGAAGACCGGCTGCAATCTTTGAACTTTCCCCGGCTCAGCCTGTTCGCGCCCTCCTTGATTCTGGGCCAGCGCCCCGACACCCGTCACGCCGAACAACTCGGCGCACGGCTATTACCCACGCTGTGCCGCCTGCCCGGGCTACAGCGCTACCGTCCAATTAGCGGCGACATCATTGCCACCGCCATGATCAACCGGGCACTGCATCCGCCGGCATCGCCGGTTGAGCGAATCACACTGGATCACATCTTTGCGGCGGCAAGAGAGATGACCTGATCACTTAAGCAGCAAGCACACTGACACAATAGCTCTACTCAACCGGCCCGAGCGACAAACACGCCCACCGTTTTGACAGGGTGCCGGCGAGACCGATTTAATGCTATTTATGACGCTAATCACTTCTTATTCACGGAAGCCTTCTTGAACGCCATCACCATCAACACCCTCTTCCTCGTCGGCGCGTTGCTGGTAGCTGCCAGCATTTTGCTCAGCGCCATGTCCTCGCGCCTTGGCATCCCCATTCTGGTGATTTTCCTGGGTGTGGGCATGCTGGCTGGGGTCGACGGTGTTGGCGGCATCGCCTTTGACGATTACCCAATGGCCTACCTGGTCAGCAACCTGGCACTGGCCATTATTTTGCTCGATGGTGGCATGCGCACCCGCAGCAGCAGCTTTCGGGTGGCGCTGTGGCCCGCCCTGTCGCTGGCCAGTGTCGGGGTGATCATCACCGCCAGCCTGACCGGCGCGCTGGCGGCCTGGCTGTTCAATTTACCCTGGCTGGAAGGTTTGCTGATTGGCGCCATTGTCGGCTCCACCGACGCAGCGGCAGTTTTCTCTCTGCTCGGCGGCAAGGGTCTGAACGAACGGGTCGCCTCGACACTGGAAATTGAATCTGGCAGCAACGACCCCATGGCCATGTTTCTCACCATCGCTCTGATTGACCTGATCGCCTCCGGTCAATCCCACGTCGGCCCCGGCGTGCTCATACAGCTGCTGATCCAGTTCGGTCTCGGTTTGGGCTTTGGTTTTTTGGGCGGCTGGCTGCTGTGGCGCTTGATCAATCGGGTCAACCTGGCAACCGGCCTGTATCCATTGCTGGCCGTCAGCGGCGGGCTGATTATCTATGCTATCACCACCAGTCTGGGCGGCAGCGGCATATTGGCGATCTACCTTTGCGGCCTGGTATTGGGTAACCGCCCCACCCGCAACCGCCACGGCATACTGCATATGTTTGATGGCCTGGCCTGGCTAAGCCAGATCGGCATGTTCCTGGTGCTCGGGCTGCTGGTCACTCCCAGTGAACTCGTCGCCGTGGCCCTGCCTGCTCTGCTCCTGGCACTGTGGATGATCCTGGTTTCCCGGCCCCTGGCCGTCATGGTGAGCCTGTTACCCTTCCCCAATTTCAATTGGCGGGAGCGCGCCTTTATCAGCTGGGTAGGGCTGCGCGGCGCAGTACCGGTTATTCTGGCGATATTTCCGATGATGGCGGGCCTTGAACACGCCCAGCTGTTCTTTAACACGGCCTTTTTTATCGTCTTGGTTTCCCTGCTGATTCAGGGCAGCAGTCTTGGCGTTGCTGCACGCAAGGCAGAGGTACTGGTGCCCTCAGTGCCAATGCCCTCTGCCCGGGTTGGCCTGGAGGTTCACCAGACCAGCCAGTGGGAGCTGTTCATCTACGAACTAAAAGCCGAGAAGTGGTTTATCGGCAGCGAAATTCGCGCCCTGCACATGCCCGCGAACACCAGCATTGCCGCCCTGTTCAGGGGGGAGGAAATGCTCCACCCCAGCGGCAGCACCAAACTGCTGACTGGCGACATTCTCTGTGTGATTGGCCATGAAAAGGACCTGCCCGGGCTTGGCAAATTGTTCAGTGAAGCACCGCGCCGCTCACTGGATATGAGTTTCTTCGGCAGCTTTATGCTCGACGGCAGTGCCCGCCTCGGTGACCTCGCCGCCCTCTACCCGATTCCGTTGAGCGAAGTCGATCCGGACGAAACAATCGGCGAGTTTGTCAGCCGCCAGGTCGGCGGCAAAACCGTGGTCGGTGATCATATTCTGCAATGGGGTATGATCTGGACCGTGGCAGACATGGCTGGCGAAACACCGCGCAAGATCGGCGTAAAGTCAGCAAACAGCTGAGGGTGTCAGCCCGCTACCCCGGTTTATTTTCGCCATTCGGGTCAGCGTCCTGGTCAGTTGCTGAATGGTTGCTGGCTTCGGCACTGTCACCGGGCTCAACGGCTGCCGCCGCATTGACAGTGGCATCGCCATCTATGGGTGGCTCCTGGGTTCGCGGGTCCATTTCAAAAGCAATGGGTGTGGTTTCCGCAATGGGAATAAAGGGTTCGGTCGCATCCACCACCGGCAAGACATGGGTCTTGCGACGCAGCGAAATACCGACGGCAAATAGCAACAGGCAAACGGCGGAGTAGACAAACAATCCGCCGGGACCGACCAGGCTCATAATCAACGACGCCAGCGGCGCGCCAATGGCCGAACAGATTCCCAGCACAAACAGAATACCGCTTCCCACCATCACAAAATCGTCGGGTGTGGCGCTGTCTGAGGCATGGGCCAGGCAGATTGCGTAGAGGGTCATCACTGAACCGCCCCACAGCAAGGCCAGTGGCAGGGACAACATGCCACCACCGAAGAAGGCCAGCAGCAGCGAAACCCCGGCACCGGCCAAGGCGCTAAAAAACAGGACTAACCGACGGTCAAAGTGATCTGACAACCGGCCCAGCGGCAGCTGAAAAATGGCGCCCCCCACCACCACTGCACTCATAAACAAACTCAATCCGGCGGCATCTAGCCCCACACCCCGGGCGTAAATCGGCCCCAGTGCCCAGAAGGCGCCCGTCACCAGCCCCGAGCACATGGCACCGCCCATTCCCACATGAGACAGGCGCCACAATTTAGGCAAATTCAATTTCACTGCCTGCATCGGCGCTGGAGCCAGGGTAATGGTCAGAGACACCGGCACAATCGCCAGCGACAGCAAAATAGAAGCAATGGCAAATAGCTGACCGCCGCTGGGATCGGCAAAGTTAATCAACTGCTGGCCGAGGGTGATCATCCCCAGGTTGATCATCGTATATACCGACAAAATGGTACCGCGGGTCTCCCGGGTTGCCCGATCATTGAGCCAGCTTTCGATGGTCATATGTAAACCCGACACGCAGGTGCCGAGGAGAAAGCGCAGCAGCAACCACACTGAGAAAATGGGAAAACTATGGAATAACAGAATCAGGGCCGAGATCATCGAGGCCAGTACCGCGTAGCTGCGAATATGCCCTACCCGCCTGACGATGTAAGGCGTCACCAGGCAGCCCAATACAAAGCCCGCAAAATAGCTTGATCCGGTGAGGGCGATCTGGGTATCGGTGAAGGCATCAAGCTGGGCACGCAGGGGCAAGATCGTCAGGATCAATCCATGACCTGTCAGAAACAGCGCATTGGATATCAGCAAAGACGCTATCGGAATGAACAACTTTTTCATTAATTCTCCGTGGATGTCCCTGTCGCGATGAAGGCGATCCGAAACGTAAGACCCATCACAAACAACTGCGAATAATGCGCCCTATGACCGAACCCCAGCCCGCCAAGTTTCTCTAAGCTGCTGTTATGATACCCAGCCAACCAATCAATGCTACTGCCGGAGCGGCCATTGGCAACTTAACCATTGAACTGAAAACGCCCTGCGACTACTGTGACAGCGGGTCCCGCATGAACCGCTATCGGACCCTGTTGGCGCAATGAGCGCGTGCGAATCGGCCGCGTTACTTCCACGATGAGACGCCAAACCCCCAATCGAAATCAATTAACCCAAGCGGGCGGCCTGCCGACCCAAGTGAGGATTTCAGCGCACCAATGAGCAGGACGCCACTCCATTTTGCCGCTTTCGCCTTTGGCCTGATCGGGCTATTCATCAGCCAGGTTGGTCGGGCCGAGTTGCTGGTCACTGCCGAGATCGATGGCGGCGACAGTAGCATCAAAGAGAATATCCGCGCCCACCTGAGCGCCGATGACCTGCCCTGCTCCACCAGTGAGCGGCGCCTGCTGCGAGCACTGCGCCGGGCCAAAGATGAAATTCCCGCTGCGCTGCGCGCCCTGGGGTACTACCACGGCCAATGGCAGGTCAGTCACAGCAGCAGCACCCGGTTGGAAGAAGGCATCAGCAAAAAGCTGACAAACCAGCGCCAGGCCTGTTGGCAAGTCGATATCAAGATTGAACCGGGTGATCCGGTCATCATCACCCATGTCGCGGTAGAGGTAGTGGGTGAAGCCGACACCGACACGGAATTTCAACAGTACCTGAAGACACTGCCCATCAAAAAAGGTGACCAGCTCAATCATGGGCAGTACGAGGACGTAAAACGCACGCTGACTCAACGCGCGCGAAATCGCGGATATTTTGAGGCCAAATACGACACCCACGAACTCGTTGTGGACCGGGACCGCAATGAGGCCGACATTCGAATTCGTTTCAACAGCGGCCCCCGCTATCGCTTCGGTGACATTCATTTTGTCGAATCGCCGCTGAGCGAGGCGCTGCTGCGCCGCTTCCTGCCCTTTAACACCGGCGATCATTTCAATAACAGCAAGCTGATCGAGTTTCAGAGCAAGCTGGTCAGCAGCGGTTATTTCGACAGCGTCGGGGTCGATCAACAATTGGCGCGCAAAGAAGATCGGGATGTTCCCATCCATGTAGAGACCACTGCGAAAACCCGCTACGAGACCACACTCGGTATCGGCGCCTCTACCGACACCGGCCCCAGAATCAGCTACGGTCTGCGCAACCGGCGGGTCAATGACAAAGGCGACACCTACCAGATCAGCAGCCAACTCTCGCCAGTGCAGTCAAATCTGGGCTTTCAATATTCCCAGCCCCGGGCAAACCCCCTTACCGAGAAACTGCAGTGGTCCACCGGGGTGGCGACCGAAGACACCGACACGGTAGACAGCACCAGTTTTCAGGCCAAAGTAGCCCTTATTGACGAGGTGAGCCACGGCTGGATGCAAACCACCAGTCTGCGATTTTTGCGGGAAGACTACGAAATCGCCGATGAGGATCGCAGTTCGGTATTGCTGATTCCGGAAATTTCCTGGGCCCGCAGCACCAGCAACGATCCCCGCTATCCCACCAAGGGGTGGCGACTGACCACTGCCGTTCGCGGCACGCTCAAAGAGGTCATCTCTGATATCTCAATGTTCCAGATGGAAATCGACGGCAAAGTCATCCTGCCGCTGTTTGGCGGCCGGGTGATCAGCCGGGCCGGATTGGGTGCCACCGCCCTGGATGAATTTGACGACCTGCCCGCGTCGCTGCGGTTTTTCGCCGGCGGTGACAACAGCGTTCGCGGTTACGGCTACAAGGACCTGGGTCCCGAGGATGAGGATGGCGAAGTGATCGGTGGCCAACACCGCATCACCACCAGCATTGAATACGACCACAAGGTGTGGCGCGATTTTGCCCTGGCAACCTTCTACGACGCCGGCAACGCCTTCGACACCAACGACTTTACCTTCTACCACAGCGCCGGGATCGGCATTCGCTGGTTTAGCCCCATCGGCCCCATTCGTATCGATCTGGCCTTCCCCCTCAAAGAAGGCGGCTACCGCATCCACCTGTCGATGGGGCCAGACCTATGAATACACCCACAATCAAGCACAACTACCCCTGGCGTCGTTGGGTAGGCCGAGGCATCGCCATCGCCCTGCTGCTGGTATTGACCCTGATCGCCGGCCTGATCACCGTGCTGAGCAGCGAGCGCGCCAGCCAGTTTCTGCTGGCCCAGGCCGACCAGCGCCTCGACCAGTTCAGCTACACCAAAGGCAGTGGTAGCGTGACCGACGGCCTCAACATTCAGGGTTTGCACATCGACCTCGGTGAACTGCAAATTCGCATCGCTGAATTGACCAGCCGCTGGCAATTTTGGGAACTGCTACGCGGGCGGTTTAGCATTGATCGGCTAACCGTCCGCGACCTCGAAATCGATCTGCCACCGGCCAGCACGGAACCCTCGCCGGCACCGCCCTGGCCCCGCATTGCCTCACCGCTACCGCTCGCGGTCAACGGCCTCGATCTGCAAAACCTGGTGATTCGCCAGCCGGGTGCAGACCCGCAGCGCATTGAACGTATCGAGCTCGACGCCCGCATCAACCCGCTGGGCCTGCGCATCAAATCGCTGCGCCTGCATCGACAAGCGCTGCAGCTGCGCCTGCAGGGCCAAGTGGCCGCCACCCTGCCCTACAAGCTCCGCCTGGACCTCGATTGGCAATACCAGCTTGAACAACAAAATTACACCGGCCAGGCCACCCTCGCCGGCGACCTGGACACGCTCAACGTCAGTCACCAGCTGAGTAGTCCCTACCCCCTTCGCACTGAGGGTCAGGTTACGCTCGCCTATCAGCCTGACAGTACGGCACTGACGGCGAATAACGTAACCCTGGCGCTGACCAACCGATGGCCCGAAATGGCGATTACAGTAGCCGAGCACGACCTCGTCACCCAAGGCAGCCTGGAAGTGCAAGGCGGTTTTGATCGCTACCAACTGGTGCTGAATACCCGGGTTGCCCAGGAGGGGAGCAACGGCAGCCAGCCAGACGATATGATCAGCAAGGCCTTGGCCAGTCCGCTAACGCTGTCGGTAACCGTGGAAGGCGCAAAACTGGCGGCCAGGCTGGTCGAGAGCCAAATGGCGACCCACCTTGGCTCGGTCCAGCTCAGCGGCGAGGTCGATGCCAATGGCCTGCTCGACGGTGCCGCCCCGCTGCGCTGGAACGCCCAAGCCAGGCTGCAGGACATTGACCTGGCAACCGTGGCGGCACAGTGGCCCGCCAAATTCAGTGCCGATATCGCCAGCCAGGGTCATTGGCAGGGCCCCGCCGAGCAGCGGGAAATGGATTATGACATCGATGTCGAGCTGGCCAATCTCAGCGGACAACTTCACGACAAGGCCATTAACGGCGCCCTGCGGGCCAACCTCACTCCCCAAGCCCAGCGGCTGGAGGCCCTTGAGGTCAAGCTCGGGGATAACGCATTGACGGCGAGCGGCAGCCGAACCGATAAACTGAACCTGCAGTGGCAACTCAACGCACCCCGTCTGGCCGATGTCTACCCCGGCTTGCACGGCCAGATTCGCTCAGAGGGTAAGGCCGCCGGCACCCTGGAAACACCGACCATAGAAGGCAGCGCCGAGGGTAAACGGCTGACCTTCAATGACTACCTGATCGATGCGCTTAACGTGAAGGCCGCGCTGAATCACAGCGAGCTGACGATCACGGCCGAGGCCGAAGGTATTACCGCGGCCGTTCTTAACAATGCCCAATTAACCCTGAGTGCCAAGGGCACCCAACAACAGCACCGGCTCGACGCCACCCTGACCAACGGCCTGGAGAAAGTAGAACTGGGCCTGGCCGGTGGCCTGATGGCGAACCAGGCCAAGCAGAGCGGCTGGCGCGGACTGATAGACCGCCTTACCCTGAACTCGCCCAGCGCCGGCAACTGGTCCCTTTCCCAACCTGCCAGTCTGCAGGCGGGTGCCGATCTGACTCAGCTGAAATCCCTGTGCTTGGTTCAAGCGCAAGCATCGATTTGCTCAGAGCTGAAGTTAGCGAAGGAGCAAATTACCGCCCGCCTAGACGCCCGCGACATCGCCATTGAGAACTTCCTGCAGGGCATGCCCAGCGGCAGCGGAATCAGCGGCCGGTTTAATCTCAACGCCCACGCCGACGGCCCAATCACCGCGCCAAAGGCCCAGCTTAGCGCTAACGTTGATCAATTTGTGCTGCGTTACAAGCCGGAAGAAGAGGAGCCGGCCATCGAGTTTCCAGCAGAATTCACCTTGCAGGCCGACAGCAACGGCAAGCAGGCCAAAATGAAAAGCCGCTTTACCCTCGGCGAGTTTGGCCGCTTTGAAGCCCGGGCCAGCGCCAGCTCACTTGACGCCAATGGCCAACTCGAGGGGCGCGTTGACAGCCAGTTCAGCAACCTGCAGTGGCTGGGAGCGATTCTTCCTCAGCTCGAAAAACTCGACGGACAGCTGACCAGCCAGGTAGCACTCGGCGGCACGCTGACACAGCCGTCCGCCCAGGGCGATCTTAACCTCACACAGCTAAAAATGGATGTGCCAGACATCGGCTTGCAGCTGCGCAACGGCGACGTCGCCCTGGCCATGGATGCCCAATCCCAGTGGCGCCTCAATGCCAGGGTAGATTCCAAAGACAGCCAGTTGGAAATGGATGGCAGCGGCAGTCTGCTGGGAAGCAATGGCCCCGAGGGCCGCATTGCCATCAAGGGTGATAAATTTCTGCTGGCAAATACCGAGGAATTTCGCCTGATTACCTCCCCGGCGGTCGAGGTCACTCTGGCGGCCCAGAGTATCGATATCGGCGGCAAGGTGAGCATCGATGACGGCCACTATGTCCTTCAGTCGCTGCCCAGTTCTGCCGTAACCGTCTCCGCCGACGAAAAAATTGTGTCTCGCAGCGCCGAAGCAAGCACCAGTGGCCGCCCTCTGAATATCGATGTGGCGCTGTCGATCAACAAACAATTCAAACTCGAAGGCTTTGGTCTAACAACCAAGCTGGGCGGCAAGTTACGCATCCGCCAACAGGGAGACGGTTCGCCCCAGGGCTACGGTAGCCTGAACCTGTATGAAGGGTTGTATAAGGCCTACGGCCAGAAGCTGGCGGTGGAAAGCGGCGTCTTGATCTTCCAGGGCCCACTGGATAACCCCGGCCTGAACATCACCGCGGTGCGAGAGGCAAAAGATGCCACCGTCGGTATCCGCATTGGCGGCTACGCCCAGGATATTCGCAGCGAGCTGTTCTCCGACCCGGCGATGTCGCCCACCGACACCATGGCGATACTGATCACCGGCAAAGCGCCGTCGCAAATGAATCAGGACGACGCCAACCAGGTAATGAACGCGGCCACAGCGCTGGGAATTTCCCAAAGCGCGGGGATCAGCAACACCCTCAAAGAAACCTTCGGCCTGGACGTGGTCAGCCTGCAGGGCGGCGAGACCTATACCGAAAGCTCGCTGGTGGTGGGCAAGTACCTCAGCCCCAAATTATTTATCAGCTATGTCCAGAATCTGTTCACCCCGGCCGGCGCGGTCCAGCTCGAATACAGCTTGACCGACAACCTGGGGTTAAAGGCCGAGTCGGGCAAGGAGCAAAGCATCGACTTGCTATACAAGGTAGAGCACGGCAAGTAATGCTGCCCCGGCGGTTAAAACAGCGATTTCATGGTGCCGCCATCCACCGTCAACGTGACCCCGCTGATATAACTGGCAGCGGGCGACAGTAGAAAAGCGCCAGCCTTGCCAAACTCTGCCGGCTCTCCATAGCGACCCAACGGTATATTGCTCTCGTTCTGGGCCCTGGCCACATCGAGCGCAATACCCTGTTTTTCGGCATTCATACTATCCAGCGCCTTAATGCGATCGGTGTAGATCATACCGGGCACCAGATTGTTCACCCGAATCCCATCGGCGGCATACTGTTTCGACAAGGTTTTAATCAGGCTGCTGACCCCGGCGCGCATCACGTTGGACAACACCATCCCCGGGATCGGCTCTTTCACATAGCTGGAGGTGATCGCCAGCACCGACCCACCGTTTTGCTTCAATGCGGGCAGGGCGGCGCGGATCATCCGCACTGCGCTCATCAATGTCAGCTCGAAGGCGCCCTGCCACTGGGCATCATCAAAATCCTCAAAGACACCGGGTGGCGGACCACCTGCATTCACCAGCAGGCCATCTAAGCGACCAAACGCCGCCAGGGCGGAAGCCAGCGCGGCATCGATACTGGCGCTGTCAGCGGCGTCCATCACCAGGCCGAGCACTCGCTGGTTACTTTGTTGGGCAAGGGTTTGGGCCGCCGCTTCAATGGCGCCCTGGTCCCGGCTGGCAATCACCACCGAGGCGCCATTCATGGCCAACTCGCTCGCAATCGCCAAGCCCAACCCCTTGCTGGCTGCCGAAACAAAAAACACCTTACCCGCGACCTGTAAATCCATCGTCCTGCCTTTTCTGTCAAATGGCCTATTATCGCACTCCCCCTCAAGACACGCCTACTCCAGACGGGGGGCAAAGTTTTCGGTAGAATCCCCGGCTGGATGGGCGGCGGGGCAGCATTTCCCGCCGAAAACAGAAAATGCGTGACAGCAAATATTATCGCTGTCAACATTACGCAATCGTATCCCGCCGGTATCACTAACGGCCGGTATCTCTAACAAAGAGACGCGCTCTGTCTCACCGGCCAAGCGCAGACCTCAGACAAAGCACGTAATCCAGGCAAAGTACTATGGCAACGAACCCGACATCAAACTATCACCACGGCAACCTTCGCCAGGAACTCATGGAGCTGGCGGAGCAGCACCTGATTGAAGGGGGGATTGGCGACCTGAGTCTGCGTGCATTGGCCCGGGAGATCGGGGTGTCTCAAACGGCCCCCTACCGACACTTCAAAGACAAAAATGCCTTGCTGGCCGCCCTGGCAATCGAGGGCTTTCGCCGCTTCTTTGCGCTGTGTGAACCCTCTGAGCGCGAACCCCGGGCCGACAAAAGCCTGTTGATGTTCGGCCTCGCCTACGTGCACTTCGCCAAAACCCACACCGCCATGTTCCACTTGATGTTTGGCCCGGTGCTGACCCCGCGTAACGAATACCCAGACTTGTTCGCCGCCGGTCGCGAAGCCATTTACAAAGTCCGTGCCGGTGTAGAGCGCGGCTTCAAGAGCGGCGAGCTGCGCGAGTTGGACGATGTGGCCTCTATCGCTCACACCGTGTGGGCAGCCGTGCACGGCGTGGCGACCCTGATGCTCGACCACGCCGACTCCTATGGCTACCACCGCGACCTGGACCTGCAAGCTGAGAAATCATTGCGGATGATGATTGCCGGGCTGTGCGTCGACCCCGAGCACATTGCAACCCTGCCGAAAGTCGCAACCCCGATGCCTATCGAGAACTAACCAGCCCTGCAGCTCGTTAATTTTTTCGCCGGGGTCAGGCCTGAGCCTGGCGCAGCACCGGCAAGGGCGAGCGACTAATCACCTGGCGACAGCCCAGCCAGCCGATCAACGCAAAGGTGAGCCCGCCAACCAGTGGTGCCAACAGCAACCCGCTGCCATGCCACTGAGGCGCCATGTCCAGCCCCCACTTTTGTACGGCAAACAAAATCAGGTTGGCACCCAACCCTGCCAGCAAACCCGCCAGCACGCCCATCACCAAAAACTCGGCTAACAGACTGCTGCGAATCAGCGCGCTGCTGGCGCCCAAGGTTCTCAGCAAGGCATTTTCGCGCAGGCGGCTATCAAGGCTGGCCTGCACATTGGCAATGGTCACCAGCAGGGCGCAAAGCAGCACCATCACCAGAATCACCGCCACCGCCGCAGACAGTTGTGCCACCATCACCTTCATTTGCGCCAGCACCGCATCAATTTCAATCAGGGTAAAAGTGGGAAAGGCGCGCAATAAATCCGATAGCAGGCCTTTGCGCTCACCCTCCAGGTAGAAACTGGTGATGTAGCTACCCGCGTAGTGGCTGAGGCTATCCGGGGGGAAGATAAAATAGAAATTGGGCCGCATGCTCGCCCAGTCCAGCTGGCGAATACTCGTTACTTTGGCGTGTAATTGTTGCCCGCCAAGATCAAAGGTCAACCCACTGCCGAGCGCCAATTGCAGCTGCTCAGCCAGGTCCTGCTCTACCGACACCGGCAACACCTCTGCTTCGCTATCGCCCGTGGCCCACCAGCGTCCCGCCACCAAAACGTTGTCGCCTGGGAGTTGGTCAGCCCAGCTGAGATTCATTTCCCGGTCGATATTGCCCTCCCCGGCATCAATGCCGGGAATCTCGGCCAGGCTTTGGCCATCGATATGGCTGAGCCTTCCCCGCACCATGGGATACAACCCGGCGTAAGTTACCTTATGGCGATCAAAAAAACGGCGCAGGGGCGCTAGCTCTGCTTGCTGAATATTGATCAGAAAATGATTGGGTGCGCCCTCTTGTAATTGTACCTGCCAGTCATCCACCAGGGATTCGCGCAGCAACGCCAGGGTCGCGAGGGCCATCAGCGCCAGGGCAAAGCAAGCCACCTGAAAGGCATTGGCATGACGGCGCCGATACACCGCCGCCAGTACCAGTCGCAAGCGGCTATTAGTGCCTTGGCGAGCAAGCCTTTTTGCCAGTGCTAACAACTGCAGCACGGTCACGGCCGCCAGCAATATCAGGGTCAGGGAGCCGCCCAACAGGGCGCCCGCCAGCAAAGGGTCGCCGCTATACCACCACATCATGCCGGCAACCCCGGCAAGGCCCACTGCCCCGGCCAGCAAATTGTGCCTGCCACCGGACTCCGGGTCCCGCCGTAACATCCGCATTGGCGATACCCGGCTCAGTCGCCAGATGGGCGGTAACGCAAATATCGCGACGCAAAGCAGCGCGGTCAGACCACCCACGAGTAACGGCCGCCCATCGGTATCGGGCAGGCTGGACGGTAGCAGGCTGGCCAGCGCACCAACCAGGCTGTGCTGAACGGCCACCCCCAGCGCGCCGCCAATGAGGGTCGCGGTGACCGCGATCAACACCAGCTCCAGGGTAAATAGCTTTAAAATGTAGCGCCGGCTGGCGCCCATCACCTTCATCACTGCCACCTGATCCAAATGGCGCTCACCATAGCGTCTGGCTGCCAGGGCCACGGCCACCCCGGCCAACGCAACACCCAAGCTGGCGGCGAGCAAGAGGTAGGTCTCTGCCCGCGCCAGAGTCGTTGCCAAAGCCGGTTGGCCGTCGGCAAGATCCAGCCATTTGTGTCCCGCTTGCAACTGACCTTCCAATGCGTCGCGAAAGGCGTCCAGGTCAGCGGTGTCACCATTGAACAGATAGCGATACGACACTCGGCTGCCGGGTTGCACCACATCACTGGCTGCCAAGTCGGCCAGATTCATCAGCGCACCCGGCGCAAACAAGCTGTTCACCGCGCCCTGATCAGGCTGGCTCACTAGCACCTTGGAGGCCACCAGGCTCACCTCACCCACAACCACCAGGTCGCCAGGCTGAATATCGAGCAGGGCAAACAGGCGGGAGTCGAGCCAGATTTCACCGGGCTTTGGGCCTTCGGATGCGGTTTGGCCTGCTGAAAATATTTGATCGCTGGTCTCTAATTCCCCTAACAAGGGGTAAGCGGCACTGGCTGCCTTGATGGCGGCAAGCTGCATGCTGTCGCCGGCCATCACCATCGACCGGAACGACACCAGTTGGGCCTGGTCCAGACCCAACTCCGCTGCTGTGTTCAGCCATTGATCGGGCACCGGACGCGGCGATTTCAGTACCCGCTGGGCCGCCAGAAAATGCTGGCTTTGTTCGCCCATCGCGCTCTGCAATCGCTGGGAAAAGCCGGCAATGCCACTGACAATGGCCACGGCCAATACCAGCGACAGGGCCAGCAGAGCTAGCTCACCGCCGCGCCAACCGCGCCGCACATTGCGCAGGGCAAGCAGCAACATCAGGCCGGGCCCTCGGTTAGCTGACCGTTGCGCAATTCAAGTACCCGGTCACAACGCCGAGCCAGCGCCAATTCGTGGGTCACCAACACCAGCGTAGTGCTCGACTGCTGGTTCATGCGAAACATCAACTCGACAATATGCTCGCCGGTGGCGGCATCGAGGTTGCCGGTGGGCTCGTCGGCAAACAGTATTTGCGGCTGCACCGCGAATGCCCGGGCCAGGGCCACCCGCTGCTGCTCACCCCCGGATAAATGTCGAGGATAGTGTGCCTGGCGCTCGCTCAAGCCCACTTCTGCCAAATACCGCGTTGCCACCTCGGTCGCATTGGTCTGACCCTTGAGTTCCAGGGGTAGCATGACGTTTTCCAGCGCCGTCAGCCCTGGCAATAATTGAAAGGACTGAAACACAAAGCCCACATAGCGCGAGCGCAAATCAGCGCGCTCATCCTCATTCATGTCGCTGAGGGAGTGACCGTCGATCATCACCCGGCCGGCGGTTGGTGTATCCAGACCCGCCAACAAGCCGAGCAAGGTGGATTTACCCGCACCTGAGGGGCCAATAATGGCAATGCTCTGTCCCGCCTTGATTTCCGTATTCAAGCCTTTCAATATTTCCAGGGGCTGCTGCCCGGATACCACCGTCTTGACGAGATTTTCCACCGCGATCATATGAACACTATTTTCCTTTGGTTGCTGCCGGGGCGCCGCATTTCCCGGCACACCCCGATCAGTAAAGCCCTGCGAGGGGCGCTGCTCCTGTTGATGCTCTGTACCGGCTGGGCCCGGGCCGACACCGTCTTACTACTCGGCGACAGCCTGAGCGCAGCTTATCGCATTCCCCAGGAAGCCAGCTGGCCAGAACTTATGGCCAAACAATTCCCTGAGGCGGCGGTCTTGAAAAACGCCAGTGTCAGTGGCGAAACCACCGCTGGCGGTCTGGCACGTTTGCCGGCCCTGCTAGCAGAGAATGAGGTTGATCTGCTGATCATTGAGCTTGGCGGTAATGATGGCCTGCGCGGCTACCCAATAGCCAGCATACGTCAGAACCTGGAGAAGATGATCAAGCTCGGGCAGGCAGAAGGCGCCCAGGTCCTGCTGGTGGGGATGCATATCCCGCCCAACTATGGTCGCCGCTATACCGAGCAATTCCACCAGATTTACGTCCAGCTCGCCAAGACGCACGAGCTGCCCCTGGTGCCGTTCTTGCTCGAGGGAGTAGCAACCAATCCGGCTCTGATGCAATCCGACGGCATTCACCCGACCGCCGAGGCTCAGCCGGTGATTCGCGATCTGGTCACCCCCGCAGTGCTAACGTTGCTCAGCGACAATCACCCCTAACGCGCCAGCTTTGCTGGGTCGAGTATCTCGGCCAGTTCCGCCCGGGAGTATTCGGTCATCTCTTCCGCCACATCCAACACTGGGCGCCCCTCCTGGTAAGCTCGTTTGGCAATATCCGCTGCCTTCAGGTAGCCAATTTTGGGGTTCAGGGCAGTAACCAGAATCGGGTTGCGGGCCAAGGCCTCATCAAGGCGCGACTGATTCACCTGAAAATCCGCCATTGCCTTGTCTGCCAGCACGGTCATGCCGCTGGCAAGCAGCCCGATACTTTGCAGCAGATTATGAGCAATGAGGGGCAACATCACATTGAGCTGAAAATTGCCCGACTGCCCCGCGACCGCAATGGCCGCGTCATTTCCCATCACTTGGGCGGCGACCATTGCCACCGCTTCGGGAATGACGGGATTCACTTTACCCGGCATGATGCTACTGCCGGGCTGCAGCGCCGGCAGCTGAATTTCACCGAGGCCCGCCAGCGGGCCGCTGTTCATCCAGCGAAGATCATTGCTGATTTTCATCAGCGTCACCGCCAGGGTACGCAACTGACCCGACAGTGCCACCGCGGTATCCTGGCTGGCAATGCCCTCGAACAGCGAACCGTTACTGACAAAGTTAATGCCGGTATCAGCGCTGATGGCGGTGCAGAACTTCTCGGCAAACAGCGGGGGCGCGTTAACACCACTGCCGACTGCCGTGCCACCCTGGGAGAGCTGGCACAACTGGGGCAGCAAGCTCTGTAGCCGCACCCGATTTTTGGCCAGCTGGCTGCGCCACGCCCCCAGCTCCTGTCCCAGGCTCAAGGGCATGGCATCCATCAAATGGGTGCGCCCGGTCTTGATCACCGACGAAAACTCGTCAGCCCGGCGCTGGATGACTGCCTCTAAATGCTCCAGCGCCGGCAGGAGCGCGTCGGTCAGCGCAATCGTGCTGCTCAGGTGAATCGCCGTGGGGATCACATCGTTACTGCTCTGACTCATATTGACGTGATCATTGGGGCTCACCGGGCGACCGCAATGCCGCGAGGCCAGGCTTGCCAGCACCTCGTTCACATTCATATTCGTGCTGGTGCCAGAACCCGTTTGAAATACATCAACTGGAAACTGATCTGCGTGCTCCCCGGCTAGCAATTGTTCCGCTGCCAAACTGATTCCCTGGTAGATGTCGGCATCCAGCAATCCGGCCTCGGCATTCACCATGGCGGCACAGCGCTTGATGCGCACCACCGCGTGGATAAACGTATGCGGCAGCGTAAGGTCGCTGATGGGAAAATTGTCGACGGCCCGTTGGGTTTGGGCGCCATAGAGGGCCGATTCCGGCACCTGAACGTCGCCCATGCTGTCCTGCTCTACTCGAAACCCCATGGTTTTCTCCTATCCCAGATTCGGCTCATTCTCGTCCCGGAACACTCAGGCTCTTTAGCCTGACTGCTGGCGACCGCGCTTGTTCCCCCTCCCGGGTCGACAACTGATAAACTTGCCGCTTCACAGGAGGGAGCAATGTCGGACTATCAAAACGCCAGCGCGGCACAATGGCAACAATGGGACGAACAACACATCTGGCACCCCTACTCCTCGGCACTGCAACGCCCGGATATTTTTCCGGTGGTATCCGCCCAGGGTGTGCGCCTGCAGTTAGCCGATGGTCGCACGCTGGTCGACGGCATGTCTTCCTGGTGGTCGGCCATTCACGGCTACAATCACCCCGTGCTCAACAAAGCCGCCACCGATCAACTCGCCAACATGTCCCATGTGATGTTTGGCGGGCTGACCCACCAACCGGCTGCCAGTCTTGGCAAGCGCCTGGTCGACATCACCCCCGCACCACTGCGCCGGGTATTTATTTCTGACTCAGGCTCCGTGGCGGTAGAAGTGGCGATCAAAATGGCCCTGCAATACTGGATTTCCAAGGGCAAAAAAGCCAAATCCAGATTGCTGGCCTTGCGCAGCGGCTACCACGGCGACACTTTTGCCACCATGGCCGTTTGCGACCCGGTTACCGGCATGCATCATCTGTTCAGCGAAGTGCTGCCGCAACACCTGTTTGCGCCCTCGCCTAATGTCGCCTTCAACGAGACGGCAACCGATGCGGATATGGCGCCGATAAAGACGCTGCTGGAACAGCATCACGATGAATTAGCCGCCGTGATCGTGGAGCCGATTGTGCAGGGCGCGGGCGGAATGCGCTTCTATTCCCCCCACTATCTTCGCCTGTTACGGGGCCTGTGTGATGAGTTTGGCGTGTTGTTGATTCACGACGAGATTGCGACAGGGTTCGGCCGTACCGGCGAGCTGTTCGCCTGTGATCATGCCGGCATCAGCCCGGACATCATGTGCGTGGGCAAAGCCCTGACCGGCGGCTACCTCAGCCTCGCCGCCACCCTGTGCACCGAGGAAATTGCCGTAGGCATCTGCGAGGGGGAAGCGGGTGTTTTCATGCATGGCCCCACCTTTATGGGAAACCCGCTGGCATGCAGCGTGGCCAATGCCAGTATCGATCTATTGTTGAGTGACGACTGGCGGCGCAACATTGCCCGGCTTCAGCGTGGTTTGCAGGCCGGTCTTGCTTCAGCCCGAGAGCTACCGGGTGTGAAAGAAGTGCGCTGCCTTGGCGGAATCGGGGTCATCGAAATGGAACATCCCGTCAGTATGGCCAGTATCCAAAAGCGCTTTGTCGATGCCGGCATATGGATTCGGCCCTTCGGCAAACTCATTTACACCATGCCGCCCTACATTATCAGTGACGAAGATTTAGCGTATTTGTGCCGCCAAATGGTGGCCGTAGTCGAACAGGAATCCGCCAGATGACGGAACAGGAAACCGTCAAGGCGCGGATGCACCGGGTGATATTTGGCACCGAAACCGGCGCCGGTCGCAACTTTGACGTTGTTCTGATTATTGTCATCCTCGCCAGTGTCCTCGCCCTGCTGCTCGACTCGGTCGCCAGCATCAACGATCAGTATGGCCATTGGCTATTTGCCGCCGAAGTTGCCTTTACGGTGCTTTTTACCGCTGAATATGTCGCACGGATTTACTGTTCACCCAATCGCCGAGCCTATATTTTCAGTTTCTATGGCATTGTTGACCTGATAGCAGTGCTGCCTACCTATTTGGCCTTTTTTGTGCCCGGCGCCCAGCATTTGTTGGTCATTCGAATTTTCCGGGTGCTGCGCATATTCCGCATATTCAAACTGTTTCACTATATGAGTGAAGCCCAGGTATTGCTCCGCTCGCTGGAAGCATCGCGCCATAAGATCTCTGTTTTTTTGGTGGCTGTGGTAACCCTTGTGGTGGTGTTCGGCTCGCTGATGTACCTGATCGAAGGGCCACAAAACGGTTTCTCCAGCCTGCCCCGCAGTATTTACTGGGCCATTGTCACGGTCACCACGGTAGGCTACGGCGACATTGCCCCCGGCACCCCGCTGGGACAGGCCGTCGCAGCACTGGCCATGGTCACCAGCTACGCGATCATTGCCATTCCCACTGGCATTCTGAGTGCGGAATTTATTCGGGAGAGCCAGCGCCAGATCAGCCGGCGCCAATGCCAGAGTTGCAACAAGTATGGTCACGAGAAGGACGCAGTGTATTGCAAACACTGCGGTGCCAAGCTACCGGGCAGCCACCCGCCCTACTGACAACACGGCCTGACAAACTCTGGGCGGTTAATAAACAGGCGCAGAGCCAAACTCGCTCTTGTAGATTGGGAACTAAAAAAGCCAACCAATGTGGATGGGGGAGAACACATTGGTTGGCAAGGGGCGCGGTTACATCGCAGGTATCATCGATGTAACCCAGGCATAAAAGGCGGGGCAGCTAACTCACTACCCCTTGGGTTAGCGACTTAAAACGCGAGTCGCGCACCTACCTTGAAGGTATCCATATCGCCCTCAAAGTTTGACCCCGGGCCGGGCAAATTGGAGTCTTCCAAATCGATTTTGTAGCGATCGTACTCAAGGACCACCGCCAGGTTATTGGTCACATAGAAATCAGCACCAACACCAAAGAAAGGTTCGTCACCATCATAACTATCCTTTAAGCCCGCCACGCGAACATCGGCGTCCCAGAACAACTGACCGGCCTTCGCAAACAGACTAAAGCTATCGGTAACCGGCAGGCGCCCAACAATCGCCAGGTCATAGCCGTCAATATCGGCTTTGCCTACATCACCGCCAAATGAACCAAAATCGAGGTAGCTCCCCTCAACGGCGAGGAAGGAGTTGAATTGCAGGCCTACGAGAAACTCTTTGAAATCGTCATCTTCGTCAAAATCGCCGCCACGATCCTTGTAAACACCGTAATTGGCACCGACGTACAGGTTAGGTGCTTCCGGCGCGGCCATGGCCGAAGAAGTTGCAAACACAGCACCACTTGATGCGGCACATACAATCAACATTTTTTTCATTGTGGAACGCATAAGTCTGTTTCTCCCTGAATGATTCCCGCCGAACCGAGATACCGGTTCGGCGCCGAGTTTCTGCAGAAAAATAATTGATTCTGCGTCGTTCATTTCTTCGGAGCGGACTTTCGGGTTGTTAGTTCCTGAATTGGTATTATTGCACTTCTTCAATATTCGACTCAGCGGCGTGACGCTCTCTCAGATACTCCTGACGATCCACAACACCATCGCCATTGTGGTCGAAATCATCGAAATCCCGGCTCAGAGACAACTCAAGGGAAGCCTCCTCTCGGGTCAGCTGATCGTTGCCATCACTATCAAGCGCAGTAAAAACCGCATTCTTTGCATCTTTGGCCCGCTCGAGCTGCTGCTCTCTATCCACCTCTGCGGGCTCGCTATTGAAGGGCGAAGCGATACTGATCAAGGGAAATAACGACAAACACAGCACACGCAATAAGGCAGGCATTGGCAGCTTCTCCGAAAAGTCTCTGTGATGGCAGCTACGACTTTGGAATCCTCCAGGAGTTTCCAGCGGCTAAAAACCCATGCCGTGCTGCCACTGCCAGCGAGCAACCCCCGAAGCGAGCACCTCAAGGCTTGGATAGCGATCACGGAGAGAATAAGCTTTGCCCTATTTGAGGCGATATTCGTTGTGGTGGCCGTCAATGAATGCGGCGCGCCACCCAGGATTATTGGTCTAAAATGCGCATTCTTAGGCTGGTATTAACGCACCATTGGCAACACCGATGAAATATTGCCCTCCGCCAAGAGACTAGCGCCATGATTGCCACACTCGATATCAACGTCCCCGGCCAGGGTCTGCACAGTATCACCACGCAGATTCACCAGGTGCTGGGCGCACAATTACCCCGCCAGGGGCTCTGCACCCTGTTTATCCAGCACACTTCTGCCAGCCTGTTGATTCAAGAGAACTATGACCCCTCCGCCCAGCGGGATCTGGAGCGCTGGCTCAATCGTTTGGTCCCCGAAAATGACCCACTCTACACCCATACCTTAGAGGGCCCCGACGACATGCCGGCCCATATCAAGGCCGCCTTAACAGCGAGTTCACTGTCCATTCCCATCGTCGACCGCGAGTTGGCATTGGGCACTTGGCAGGGTATTTATCTATGGGAACATCGCCGCAGCGCCGGAAAGCGACGCATCATCCTGCACTGGCAGGAATAGGCGGAGGCGCAACGCCCAGGCTGCCAAACGAGAACCCCAGACCTGTTGCCCGCGCTCCTTGTTTGGCTCCAGCCAGATTCAAGAACCGGCCAGCCCGCTAATGGTATTGACCCAAATCCGGTGCTTAGCCTGGCCGCTGAGCCACTGCCCACCGGTACCAACGTGATACCATCTCACCACCTCCACTGCCGATGTACATTGCGATGGCCTTTCGATTTCTGCCGACCGTCCTCTTCCTACTGCTGATTGCCTCTCCGAGCTATGCCTTCAACATTGGCGACACCCTGCCAGTCACCCAGGTCCCCGAGCCCGGCGAGCTTATTCTGCAGGACAATGCGGTGGTGTACCGGCCCTGGAACAGCGAGCAAATCACTGCTGGCAGTCCGGCGTTGATCTTCCACATGGCAGCCCGGCTGTCGTCCGAGCAAATCATCGCCCCCCTGAAAGCGGCGCTGGAAGCGGCCGATTTTGCCGAGGGAAGTTTCCAATCGGTCAGTGTGGTCAATCTCAACGACGCGCTGTGGGGCACGCGGGGGTTGGTGCTGTCAAAACTGGGCGAAAATAAACGCGAACACCCCGAGGCCAGCTTAATTGCAGATAAGACCGGTGCGGTGCGTCAGGATTGGCAACTCTCTGGGGAAGGCGTGGCAGTCATTCTGGTCAGTGCTGAGGGCAACATTAGCTACTTCCAGGAAGGGGGCATTAGCGAGCAGGAGGTGACGGCCATCATGTCGGCGCTCAACACCGAAATCGAGCGCAGTACTGGGTCTTCTGCCGCAGAATGACGGAGGCCAATACTGAAGGCACTGGGTCGGCGCAAGAAACGGCATCGCCAGATACACTCGACATTCTCTACCACGACCGTGACCTGGTGGCCATTAACAAACCTGCGGGCCTGCTAGTACACCGAAGCCCGATCGACCGGCACGAGACCCGATTTGCGCTGCAGCTGCTACGGGACCAATTAGGTCAGCGGGTTTACCCGCTACACCGGCTCGACAAACCCACCTCCGGCGTCCTGCTATTTGCCCTGTCCAAAACCGTCGCCCAGCAAGTCAGCCTGCAATTTCAGGCCAATCAGAGTGCGAATGAGAGTGCTGTGCGCAAGACCTATTTGGCGGTGGTCCGCGGTTACTGCCCACGCAGCGGCAGGATAGACCATGCCTTACAGGAGGAAGATCGTCCGCCGGGCAGCCAGCCAGTGGCTGCCCAAACAGCGATAACCGACTATGAGTGCCTGGCACAAACCGAACTACCCGTGATGATCGAAACCTACCCCAGCTCACGCTACTCGTTGGTTCGGCTGCGGCCGCTCACGGGCCGACGCCATCAGCTGCGCCGACATATGAAACATATTTCCCACCCCATCATTGGCGATGCCAAACACGGCCGCGGGCGACACAATCGCTATTTTGCCAGTCAATTGGACTGCCCGCGCCTGTTACTCCACGCCGAAAGCCTCACCATCAGCCACCCAGAGACCGATACCCCGCTGACCATCCGTGCCCCCTTGGATGTGCTCTACTCCGCGCTGCTGGCGCGATTTGACTGGAACGACAGCCTCGCGCGTTAGCGGCAAGAGCACAGTCAAGGCTAAAGCATCTGAGCCTGAACTATCGCCAAAATAATCAGAGGTGCGCTAACGTTGCCGGTAGGGAATCTGACAATAATCGATCCCCCTGGCCGGGCGAATACCGTGCTTGGCCAGGCACATTTTCATGGAGTTCATCGACAGACTGATATTTGGCGTTGGCCCCAGATAAACGTGCTCCATCTGCATTTGCTGGTAATCCCGACACATCAGCGAGAATTTCATGTAAGGAACCAGCATGCTGCGCCCTTCGCGAAAGTACACCGGGGCAGCCTTAAAGTCGGAGACGACCGGCGAGACCAGTCGCCACTCCTGCTCTTCTTCAAAGGAGGGATGTTTAAGAATGGCAGCAATGCGCAACAAATCCGTTTCCAGCTGCTGAAATAGCGGCGGGTAGGCATCGCCAGGCACCGGCCCCTCTAATAGCCCGGCGCGACCGGCCAAGCCCTCAACAGCGTCGACAATCTGACCGATGAGCTCGCTCTGCTCTTCACTGTCGTAAACACATCGCCCCAGACGAAAAGCCTGTTCATTGGCACAGGTCGACACATAGTCGGCGTCAAAGCCCAGACTGGCCCCTTTGCCCACGGCACTGTAGCCTCGCCACTGGCTGAGCAGATTGCCGTGGGAACGGAATGAGGCACCAAACAGGATATGGCCATTGGTGATGCGATGGGCAACCCAATCGAGAAAGGCATTTAACAACTGAGGGTGATCATGACCTGCGGCAATTCGCGCGGTGACCTCGGTTTTCACCAGGTCAGCAGTGTGGCGCAACTCCGCAGAATCATTCATGTAGCGAATATCACTGGCCCATAGGACCTGACTGCCAACAATGCCGAGTACGCCGCCAAACGACGTGTAGTGATAGAGGGTCCCCTCGGGCTGATCGGCGTATAAGGACTCGGTAATGCTGTTAATCATGCTGGTCTCCGGCAAATGGCCGCCCAGGTTTTATCGTAAGTTTATGACCTCGCCATGACGGCTTTCAAAAATTGCCGTGACCGCGCAAAAACTGCAACACCATTTCGTTAAAGACCTGGGGCTTTTCCGCGTGTAACCAGTGCCCTGCCTCGGCCACTGTTTGAATTTCTACCTGGGGAAACTGCCGCTGAATAAGGACTCGGTGCTCATCGAGAACATAATCGGAGGCACCACCGCGGATAAACAACGTCGGCCCGTCGAAGACACCCGCTTCTGGGGCAGCCCGAATGGCGTCATAATCCTCAGCCAAGGCCGTCAGGTTCATTCGCCAGGCCCAGCCGCCCCCGTCGGCTCGAATCAGATTTTTCAGCAGAAAGGAGCGGATCGCCAGCTCCGGCACTGAGGCTTCGAGCTCCCGGTCGGCCTGCTGCCGACTTTCAAGGTTGCGCAGGTCCAGCGCGAACAATCCGGCAAAAATCTGATCGTGCCCGCGACCATAGGCCACTGGGGCAATATCAGCGACCACCAGCCGCTTCACTCGCGCCGGAAAGGCCAGCGCCATTTCCATCGCCACTTTGCCGCCCAGGGAATGCCCCACCAGATGGGCGGCGTCGATATTCATTTCATTGAGTTTTGCGCAGACGTCTTTCGCCAGGGAGCGCAACGCCATGCTGTCGCTGTGAGCCGATTTGCCGTGGTTGCGCAGGTCCATTCGCACAACGGTAAAAAACGGCTCCAGGCTGCGCGCCAGAGCCATTAAATTACTGCTGCTGCCGAACAGCCCATGCAACAGCACCACTGTCTCGTCACCTGAGCCACTGGTGTCGGCATGCAGGGTAACGGTACCGGTGGCAAGTTCTCTTCTCATGCTATTTTCCGATTGCTAGAATGCGGGGCCAAACTCATAACAATGGTGTGCCCGTGCAAAAAATTACGACGCTGATGTGCTGCCTCCTCGCGGCAGTCCTCCTGCAAGCGTGCTCTTCCGTGCGCTATAACCCCACCACCTACGAGTACTACATCAACAAGGAAGCGCTGCAGAAAAACCCGCCCAAAAAGCTGATCATTGCGACGGTCAATGTTAGCGGCGAGCCAACGCGCTCGATCTTACGTGACTCAGTTCCCAAGGTCGATGGCATGGTAGAGAGCTACCTTGAGAAAAACGGCTACGAAATCATCCCCAACCATCACTTTGAAAATGCCTGGCGCAAAGCCATTCTGACCTACGGCGATTTTTACGACCCCACCACCGGCAAGATCGACGCCCGCGGCTGGCAGTTGGTGATGGCAGCGACCCTCACCCAACTCAAAGAAGAAGGCAAAGCTGACGCCGTACTGTTCACCGACCTCATTGAACACGATGTGCAGCATAGCCCGGGAATGACCCACAACGCCCAGTGGTACGGAATTACCCGTGAGCCCGCCACCGAAGGCAGCGCTGACACGGTTTCAGTGGAATTTGACTGGACCCAAATCATTAAAGGCGCGAGTTTGATGACCACCCTCTACTCCCTCGACGGCGCACCGCTATTCTCTAGCCGCGGCGGCATCGACACCTTGTATGCAATCGACAAGCGCCGATCCGAGAAAAGTTTCGTGCGCAAGAAGCGCATTCTCAGCCGGGAGAATTACATTGAGGAAGGCATTGAGTTGGCAATGCACCCGCTGATCAAAATGGAAAAGTGGCCGGGGAAAAAAGAAGAAGCAAAGTAACCCTCTATCCTGCCTACTGAGCCAACACAAGGCGCCCTTTACCGGGGCCTTGTGTTGCGTCGCTCCCGCCAAGACCCATAACACCGCTTGAATTCGCCCCCAGACCCTCGCGCCCTCCCGCCTTGTCTGTTCAGCATCGGTAAAGCCGATATTGTGCAAATTGACCTCCATGATCAACTCAGGAGGCAGTGACATGAAACTCAAAATTGCCAGTATTTTGCTTGCCGGTTTCTTTGCTGCAGGTGTTGCGAATGCGCACGGCGACCGGGATTATCGCCGCTACGACCATCGTTGGGACACCGGCCACCATCACAAGCACCACAAGTTCAAACACCAATATCGCCACGCACCCCGGCATCACTACGGTGATCACGTTTACTACGAAGCGCCCGGCCGCTACTACCGCTATCACGAGCACAGCCGATATTGCGGCCATCGTCACAGCACTGGCCGTATTCGAGTCTACATTGGCCTTTAACCAGCACGAGCAGCATCGCACCATGGGGCGCACTACGGTCTGCCGCTGTCTATTCGCCGAGTAACTCGCGCACCTGCGAAAGATACGCCGCTAGCGCGGTGCATGATGCCGGCGGGCGGCGTTTTACCCAGCCGGCAAAATCGACCACTACCAGCAGGTCAATATCAGCCTGGCTCAGTTGGGTGCCCACCAAGAATTGGCGGCTGCTCAGCCAGGTGTCCATGTCGGTAAAAAACCGTTCAATACGCTGACCGCCCCGCTCTGCCAGAGCCGGGATCTGTGCCACCGGATCGGTTCCCGGCAGCGCTTTGTTGGCGTAGTTGGGGTGCGTGTTGCGCAGGATCTCTGCAACCGGGATAAAGCCATCGCTGAAAATGCGGTGGCACATGCCGAGCACTTGCGCCTTTTCCAGCTCAGTTTGGCCAAAGAGCGATATTCCCTCGTGATGGGTGTCCAGATAAAAGCAAATGGCAAGCGTGTCGGCTAGCACACTGCCATCATCGAGGATCAAGGTGGGCACCGTGGCCCGCGGATTCAAGCGCAAAAAGGATTCCTCGAACTGCCCACCCTTCAGAAGATCAATCTGATGACTGGCGATTGCCACTCCCTTATGCTTGAGAAACAGTGCAAGACGCCGGGGGTTGGGAGCAGGATCATAGGTGTATAGTTTCATTGGCACAAAACTCCGTTATCTCAGCGGGCTCATCCTCACAGCTAAACATAATGGTTAAGCCTTAGTTCAGCTCACTGGCAATAATCTTTGAGGCAGTGCGATGCCTCACTCATTTGCAGTGTAGCCGATTTGATCGGCGTTAACGGCTGCCAGCCGGCGGCAAGGATGAATCGAGGCCAGCAGCATGAATCCGGAGCATGATTTATACTGCCGGACAGCGCTAAACTACGGCAGCACAACTCGATAAAGGGCACGATTCTTTAGAATGCGGAAACTGAAATACAGGCTATTGCTGACAGCGGTTGTTGCCCTGGCCATCCAGCCAACGCTAGCCAATCCGCTGGGCTTAGGCGGCGGTGGTGGTTTGCTTAATCGCCCTGGTGTTGAAGACACGCAACTGCGCCCCAGCCAACTCAGAAGCACCCTTTCCTCCCGGGAGGCCGTGTCGATTGCCGAGCGCCGCTACGGCGGTCGGGCAGTCAGTGTGCGCCAAGTGCAAACCGGCAATGGCGTGGCTTACAAAGTTCGCATTCTTCAGGACAACGGCAAAATAAAAAACGTCATCATCGATGATTAACGAGAACAAACCTCTATGCGCCTATTAATAGTAGAAGATGAAGCCCTGTTGCTGGCTGATCTGCAAAAGCAATTTACCGCCAAGGGCTTTGCCTGCGACACGGCCAGCGATGGCGAAGAGGCGCTGTATCTCGGCCGCGAATACGATTACGACCTGGCCATCGTCGATTTGGGTCTACCGAAACTCGACGGAATGACAGTCATTCAGCGCTGGCGAGATGAAGACCGTAACTTCCCTGTGCTGATTTTAACGGCCCGGGGGATGTGGCAGGACAAGGTCGCCGGGCTCGAGGCGGGTGGCGATGACTATGTAACAAAGCCCTTCCAGTTTGAAGAAATTCTGGCCCGCGCCAACGCCCTGATTCGCCGCTCAGCCGGTTTTGCCAGCCCGAAGCTGCGATTTAACGGCTTGCAGATCGACACCGGCGCTAAACGGGCAGAAGTCGAGGGCCAGCCCCTCGACCTCACTGCATTCGAGTACAACGCACTGGAATATCTCGCACTGCGCAGTGGTCAAGTGGTTTCAAAAACAGAGCTAACCGAACACCTCTACGACCAGGATTTCGACCGGGACAGTAATGTCATCGAGGTGTTTATTGCCCGACTTCGTAAAAAAATCGACCCCGATAACCGACTGAAACCCATCGCCACCCTGCGCGGCCGTGGCTATCGGTTTGAATTGCCGGCCCTGCAAGATACCTGATGCCGCGAAAACGCCCCGGCTCAATCACGCGGCGGCTACTGGTCGCCAGTTTGACGACCTTCCCTCTCTTGCTCGCCCTCACGGGCGTCGCCATTGATCGCGCTCACACCAGCAGCCTGCTGAAAGCCGAATACGACCGCCTGCGCCTGCAGTTTTTTGGCTTGCTGGGCGGCATCGAATGGCAGGAAGGGCACCTGGTGATGAGTGAGCGACTGCAGGAGTCACGCTTCACCCAATTTCGTTCGGGACTCTACGCCACCATTGCCAGCGACACCGGCAAACCACTGTGGCGTTCATTGTCCTCCGAAAGCCTGAAGCTACCCGCTGCTGAGGTGCCTCAGCGGGCCGGCCAAGCGATCATCACCAGCGTTAGCATCAACAACAAACCCCACTTCAATTATCGCTATCTGGCCATTTGGGAAAACGACAACGGCGGCGAAACCCCGCTGCTGTTCTCTATCTACTCTGACAAAACTACCCTGCTGGGGGAGCTCAATCGCTTTCGGCAACAGCTCGCAATCTGGCTCGGATCAGTACTGGTGTTCGCCATCGTTCTCTCTGCCATCATTCTGTACTGGGGATTGCGCCCCCTACGAAAGCTTGCCCAGGACCTGGCAGACCTGGAGCGAGGCGACAAAATCGCCCTCGACGATGCCTACCCGCGAGAGCTGCACGGTGTCACCGAAAACCTGAACCAGCTGCTGGAGAAAGAGCAAAAGCAGCGCGAGCGGTATCGCAATACCCTAGCCGATCTTGCCCACAGCCTGAAAACACCACTGGCCGTGCTGCGCGCCGAGGACCTGAGCCACCATGACCGGCGCGAACAACTCCAGCGCATGGAAAATATTGTGGCCTACCAACTGCAACGGGCGGTGGGTACCGGCCAACACGGCCTGCTCCGCAAGGTAGATCTAGCTCCCCTGCTGCACCGCCTGGGCGCCACTCTGGTCAAGGTGCATCGAGACAAGTCGATTCAGTTGACGGTGAATGTTGCCGACGACCTGCGGATTGCGATTGACGAGCAAGACAGTATGGAGCTGTTTGGTAATCTTTTAGACAACGCCTGCAAAGCCTGCCAGGCCAGAGTGACTGTCTCCGCCTCTGTTTCAGACACCCGCGTTGAATTGGCCATCGAGGACGACGGCCCGGGGATACCGGAAGAAAAAAGCGATACGTTGTTACAGAGAGGTCAGCGGGGAGATCAGTATGGCGCTGGCCAGGGAATTGGTCTGGCCGTGGTGAGAGACATTATTGAAAGCTACAACGCTGATATCAGCATCACCGCTTCGGCAACATTGGGCGGGGCACGTTTTGTTCTCACCCTGCCCCGCTAATACCGCCTAAAACGACAGTTTTACATTCCAGTAAAAGTCGACCTCTGACTGCTCGAGCTGCTCACTGTCAATATTGCGATCATCCACCGGAACTGCAGCGACCAGATCGGTAGTCAAGATATCGCCCCAGGACGCAGACAGGCTGACACCGGCATCGACGATTTGTCGAGTCTGCCCCGCTTCACCCCTGGCATCTCCGAACCAGGCCTGGCCGTGCTCCAGGAAGACCGAGGGTTTGAGTGTCATGCCCAGGGCCGGCAAGCCATTCGCGGCAAAGCTCAGCTTGGTGTAACTGCCGGAGTCACCAATCAATACCCCCGGCAGGTACGCACTAAGGCTACTGCCGCCTAGCACAAACTGCTGCTGCAAAGGCAATTGAGTATCGTCGCTAAACTGGGCAATGGTCTGCAAATTCAAAGAGGCCCAATCAAGCACTGACACTTTGGCGGTAAAGCGCGGCTTCAGAATCAGGAATTCGGCGCTGCGGCGACCAATAGCCACCGTGCCCTCATTATCATCTGTGCCGAGAGTACCCGAGTCCGAACTCAAGCCAGCCACCGCAAAACCCTGAGCGACAATCTGGGTTGGCACGCCTCCGACACGCAGAATCCGGTTGTATTTCAAACCCACTTCGGCAGTCGAATGAGGCTCGTCGAGAAGCGTACCCAGCCCCTCAACTTCAATGGTGTTTTCCGACGCCTCCAGGCTCTGAGAAAGGGTCAGACGATAGTAGCTGTCACTGGCAAGGATCTGTTCGCCGCTAAGGGCGACTGAATACGCTTCAGACTCCAGCCCGACCAGCACCTGCCTGGTCGAGACGGTACCATCATCGTTGGCGCCCTCCTCCCCCGGCAATAAAATACCGAGAACCCCATTTAAGCCGTCACATAGGCCAGACAACAACGACAGACAGTCACTCAGCGGACCGGCGCTCGCGCCCCCGCCTTGCTCGGTGTTGCTGACCGGGACCTGCAGCGCAACATCCCGGGCATACTCTACATACCGTCCCTCTATGCCATAGAGCCCCCAGGGCGTTGGCGAATCCAGCTTGGCAGTGTAACCGTTGTAGTAATCCCCGCCGTTGGTTTCACCCCACTGGGTGATGGCCCGGTCATAATTAAACTTGAATTCGACGCCGCTGCTAAAGTCGTGGGTCAAGCCGAGATTGGCAAAGTAGCGTCCAAGGAAGCGGTTGCCCAGGTTGTTAAGTCCAGCACTTACCTTGGTAGGATCGTGCTCGTCATCCTCACTGCCGGTAAACACCAGCGTAAAGGCTTCGGGGTCAGACTCCAGCTGATAGCTCATGGTGTAGTCGACACCGTGGCGCTTTGCATCGATATCCGCCAGTACCCGGCGCTCATCAAACTCAGCCCGAGTCAGGTCCTCGTCACCGACCAGCGGTTCAAAATAACGACTGATCTTGTCCGGGGCTTTGATCGCCTTCAGCTTACCGTTCACCACATGGGCAAAGATGAGGTTGTCCCGGTGTGCGAAGTACACCGTCACCAGCAAGTGGCCGAGCTGGTAGTAGGCATTGTTCAGCGCATTCACGGCCTGGGCCGGCGTCTGCGCTGCTGACATGATCGTGTCAATCTGTTCGTCGCTGAGGTACTTGTTCCCGGTAATCCGCAGGGTATAGCCAGCCAAGTCACGCTCAATCACATTGGCCGAATTCAGGGCAGCGTAATTCTCAATTTTCGCCGCGGTCGACGCCTGAGGTGGGATGATAGGCGGTAAATCTATGGCCATGCGTTCTCCATCTTTTGCAAATTTTATCGGTTTAGGCCCGATTTTATCATTCGTAACTCCACCCGCCGATTCTGTGACCGGGCAGTTTCAAGCGCCGCGCCAGAGAGCCCCTCAACACTGACCTTGGGCTGAGACTCACCGTAGCCTTTGGCCACGAGTCGATCTGCAGAAATGCCCCGGCTAACCAGAAATGCCCTCACCGCCTCTGCCCGCTCTCTGGAGAGGCGGAAGTTGTAGCCTTCGGTGCCGGTATCATCGGTGTGGCCGGCGACTTCGACCAACTGGCCATCGAGCTTCGCCAGGATTTTCACCACCTGAACCAAAATCTCGGTCGAGGCCTCGGTAAGCAAGGCGGTATCAACTGCGAACTGAACACCTTTGAGCTCCAGCGGCTTAGAAGGGTCAAAATGACAGCCGGAGGGTAACACAACTGCGTTGGGGGGTGAGTCTGGACATTGATCTAGTTCATCACAAACACTGTCCCGGTCACGATCCCGGCAAGCACCCGCCATCTTCAGCCGGTTGCCAAAAACACCGCTGCCGCTATTGGCACTGCTGAGCTGATCTCCCCGATTATCGACCGTTTTCGTTTCGGGCTCATTGCTGATATTGACCCCCGGAAGCGAAACGGTGAGCACCGTCGGCTCGAGATCGCCTGACAGGGCGGTATCTTCAAGAAACTCGATGACTGCCGCCTGATCGGTATCAATCAGGTCGACCAAGGGTGCCAGCGTATCCATACCCACAGACATCCCCTGGCTCGGTGCCCCCAGCAGAAGAATATCCTGACCACTAACACCAACGCTCAGCAGACCATCGCCACTCAATAGATCTACCGAGAGCAACCCCTGGCTCTCCGGCTGGTCCGCCAGCAGCGAAATATCGAGCACACCGGTGTTCAGACTCAATCCCACCGATTCGCCAAGCAAAGCTGGGAGCATGCCTTGCGCCCGCAGCGGCCCAGAGGCCACCGCGAGTGCAAGTACTAGCCATACTCTCCACTTCGCAAATTTCAAAACCAGTTCCCAAGTTTCAACGGATTGTCATGCCGGTTCAGACACCGGCCCAATGCGACACAGGTTAATGCCAGTGTCGCATAGCGGTAAACTTATATCGTTAGAGAAAATATCAGTCTTTTCAAACCTTTCCCAACTTATCGTAGCCTGTCACAAAGGCATGGCCATTTCTATATCAGGCGCCTGACAAGGACCCAAATTCTGATATTTGCCGCATTAGTGCCCAAATTTCCCGCAGACGATTCGGTGCAAATAGCCGCTACGTCTGGCCGAGCGCGGCACCAGCCATGAGCAACGAATCCGCGCCCCACCCGCATAGGCCCAATGCAGACTGCTCATCAGCAACCCGATACGTGGATTGAGTAGGCTATTGCGCACCTCGCCACCTGTTCGAGCCAAAACTCAAACCATGCATTAGACCCAGGTGTCGACGAATGCGAAATAAAAAGTCAGTTCACCATGCATAATTGCGTATGCTGGCCGATTTTTTAGTTTAATACGCATAAGAGATCGCACCAGAGCTACAGCGGAGCACAGCCATCATGACCGAGCAACTTAGCCGGCAGGACATTAAAATCCTCGGTATCCTGCAGCACGACGCCAGCAAAACATCTACGGAAATTGCCGATATCGTCGGCATGTCCCAATCTCCCTGCTGGCGACGCATTCACCGCGTCGAATCAGAGGGCTTCGTGCAAAAGCGCGTCGCCATCCTCAACCGGCAAAAACTCGGGATGGATGTGGTCGCCTTCACCACCATCAATCTGACGACGGCAGGCCGACAAAATCTGCTGGAGTTCGAGGCCGCCGTCAGGAATTTCGATGAAGTGGTCGAGTGCTACACCATGACCGGCACTTGGGATTACATGCTCAAAATTATTGTCAGGGATATTCGCAGCTATGAAAATTTCGTGCGAGATCGTCTATTGTTGCTGCCAATGATCGGCGAAATTCACTCCCACATTGCCGTCACCGAGATAAAAAACAGCACAGAGCTTCCCTTACACACCCAGCTTTAACGCAAAAAAGCCAGCCTCTCTCGAGACTGGCTTTTTCAGCGGGAACACTGTTACAAGGATCAGGCCATTACAGCGGCAAGGCGTCCAGGCCAGGAATTCCGTCAGTTGGGATCAGGGCCAACAGCAAGTCGGGGCCGGGCAAGCCATCCAGACCGGGCAAGCCACCGTCAGTCGGGATCAGGACCAGCAGTGCGTCAGCGCCGGGCAAAGCATCCAAGCCTGGCAGGCCATCCAGACCTGGCAGGCTGTCAAGACCGGGGAGACCATCCAATCCGGGCAAAGCATCCAGGCCTGGAATTGGCAGGTCGCCACCACCGCCAAAGGCGGTCAGGTTGGCCTGCAAGTGTTCTACCAACACCATCACTTCATCGCCGATCGCAAGACCTTCAGCTTGGATCTTATCGGCGTCGCCACTTGGCAGCGCGTCGACAAAATCAGTAACTTGATCAGTTACGCCTTTTTTGCCGGCAGCGTCATGGGCTGCGGTATCAATTGTTTTGGTGAGTTGTTCAAGGGCATCCTGTCCCGCATCAAGCGGCAATCCGTCCAAGCCAGGTGCACTACCACCGCCGGTAATCGCTCCCAGAATATCCACTGGAAGCGCATCAAAACCGGGCAAGCCATCAGACGGAATCAAAGCAAGCAACGCATCAGGGCCTACTCCGCCACCGCCACCAGGCAGACCTGGGAGGCTATCCAGGCCAGGGAGTGCGTCCAGACCGGGAATGCCATCAGAGGGAATCAGCACCAAAAGAGCATCGGGACCGGGCAAACCGTCGAGGCCAGGTAGACCATCAAGACCTGGCAAGCCGCCAGAGAAACCGCCCGTTAAGCTGCCGAGCAAATCAACACTGGTTAACGCACCAATCGGCAATGCGTCCAGACCGGGAACCTGGGCATGAGAACCCATTGCTGCCGTCAAGGAGCCTGCTAATACCGAGGCCGTCAAAATACGTTTGTTCATTTACCTTTCTCCAGATAGAAAACACTATTTTTTATCTTCGACTGTGAGAACCACCCCAATGGCACATCACCGCCAAAACAAGAACTAGGATGATACGTAACAAATCCCTGCCCGTCACGAGAACCAGTTCACGCTTAACGGCCAAATAAAGGGGCGGTTATTTAAAATGAAGCGGCAGGATTAGATCGGATAATTGCGGTGATGGTCAGTTACGCATTATCAGGCGGTGGTGAATAAGCAACAGATAAATAGCGGATACCCGGATATGAAAAAGGCAGCCTATTGGCTGCCTTTTTAAATAATGGTCGGAACGGCAGGATTTGAACCTGCGACCCCCACACCCCCAGTGTGGTGCGCTACCAGACTGCGCTACGCCCCGAAATCAGGGTGCGCATAGTACCCCAAGATTTTGAAACTGTGAAGCTATCTTTTTAAAAACTTTAGCAATTCTTCCAATTCACCGAGCATCTGCTTGATGACCAAACGGGTCTGCAAAGCCTCGTCTTTCGCCGTGTCACCGGACATTCTTTGACGGGCTCCACCAATGGTGTAGCCCTGCTCATAGAGGAGGCTGCGAATCTGGCGAATCATCAGCACATCCTGATGCTGATAGTAACGGCGATTACCCCGGCGCTTAACCGGCGCAAGTTGGGGGAACTCTTGTTCCCAATATCTCAGGACATGGGGTTTTACACAGCAGAGTTCGCTGACTTCGCCGATCGTAAAATACCGCTTGCCCGGGATGGGGGGCAGTTCATCATTGTGGCTTGGTTCCAGCATAGTCCTCTACTCTGGATTTCAACTTTTGGCCGGGCCGGAAGGTCACCACGCGGCGGGCAGAGATGGGTATCTCTTCACCGGTTTTGGGGTTGCGGCCCGGGCGTTGGCTCTTGTCCCTAAGATCAAAATTGCCAAACCCGGATATTTTAACTTGTTCGTTATTTTCCAAACAGTGGCGAATCTGCTCGAAAAACAATTCGACCAGCTCCTTTGCCTCTCGTTTATTCAAACCAAGTTCTTCGTACAGCCGTTCAGCCATTTCGGCCTTGGTCAGAGACGTCATCCCTTAGTTCCTTAACGTGGCGCCGAAGGCCTCCTTCAACCGAAGGACCACTGCTTCGACACTCTGATTGACTTCTTCTTCGTTAAGGGTGCGCGATGATTCTCGGAACGTCAAGCCCAGCGCCAGGCTTTTTCGTTCTGGATCAATGCCTTTACCTTGGTAAATATCAAAAAGCTTCAAGTTGACAAGGTAAGCCCCCGCGGTGCCGCGAACGGTATCCAAAACGGCTTGTGCGGGCACCTGCCGATCAACCAGAACCGAAAGATCTCGGCGCACCTCGGGGAATTTAGACAGCTCCCGGAAGGAAATCTCACGCTGGATGGCTACTGCATCTACTGTTATTTCAAATAGATAGACGGGGTTTGCAAAGTCAAATTTTCGCTGCAGCGAGGGATGGAGTGCACCAATGACACCAACAACATCACCGTCGAGCAAAACCTCGGCACACTGACCGGGATGCAGGCCTTTGTTCTGGGCGGGTGAAAAGCTCAGCGGCTTGCCGCTGTGACTCAAAAGGCTCTCTATGTCTCCTTTCAAATCATAGAAATCGACCAATTCGCCATCGGCGCTCCAATTCTCGGGGTGACGACGACCGGTAATCAGACCGGCCAGTACCGGAGTTTGAGCAGTGCTCGATTCGCCCGCAACGAAGCGCAGACCACTTTCAAAGAAACGCAGTCGGCTTTGCTGGCGCTTGCTGTTGTGTTGGGCAGCTTTAATCAACCCCGGCATCAGCGAGGTGCGCATCACCGCCATGTCGCTGGAGATAGGGTTTCGCAACGCCACAGCCGAGCGATCATCGAATTCCGCTTGCACCGCCGGGTCAATAAAGCTGTAGGTAATCAATTCCTGATAACCGCGGCTGAGCAGCTGCTGACGCACTTTAGTCAGCGGCCGTCGAGACTCTGGTGCCGCCTTGATTTGCAAATCGCTGCGCACTGGACGAACCGGGAGTTTGTTATAGCCGTAGATCCGCGCGAGTTCCTCGAGCAGATCCACTTCGATGGCAATATCAAACCGCCAACTTGGCGGTACAACCTGCCAACCATGCTCGCAGCGCTCCACGGCCATCCCCAGCCCAGTGAGAATGGTCTCCACATCCTTCGGCAGCAGCGCCATCCCCAAGACTTTCTCGATACGCTGCTCGCGCAGGAGGATACGTGGCGGCACCGGTAGCGTATCGCCATCCACTTCAACCGCCGGGCCGACTTCACCGCCACAGATTTCTGTGATCAGTGCAGTTGCCCGCTCCATCGCACGAACGGGCAACTGGTAATCCACGCCACGCTCAAAGCGGTGGGACGAGTCGGTGTGGAGCCCGTAACTCCGAGCCCGCCCAGCAATCATCGCCGGTGCAAAGAACGCCGCCTCCAAAAACAGGTCCGCCGTAGTATCGGTCACTGACGACGCCTCGCCGCCCATAATGCCCGCCAGCGCCAAGGGTTTGCTCTGATCTGCAATCACCAGGCTGCCTTCTTTTAACTCGATGGTCTGGCCATCCAGCAGGGCCAGGCTTTCGCCAGCCGACGCCTTACGAACCACAATGCCGCCGTCTAGCTTGGCCAGATCAAAGGCGTGCATGGGCTGGCCCAGCTCCAGCATCACGAAGTTGGTCACGTCGACCACAGCATCGATGCTGCGCAGCCCTGCTCTTTTCAGCTTTTGCTGCAGCCACAGTGGGCTGGGCTGACTGACATCGACATTGCGAATCACCCGGCCCACATAGCGCGGGCAATCGTCCCACGCCTGAATATCGATGGGGAAAATGTCATCGGTGGTCACCGGCACACTGGCGCTGCCGTGATCGACGAAGGGCATATCGTTGAGCACCGCAGCTTCCCGGGCGACACCGCGAATACTCAGACAGTCGGCGCGATTGGGAGTCAAACCCAATTCAATCACGCTGTCATTCAAATCAAGGTAGCTGCGCACACACTCGCCGACCGGGGCATCTGCAGGAAGCTCAAACAAGCCATCGGACTGCTCGGCCAGGCCCAACTCCTGCTCAGCGCAGAGCATCCCGAAAGATTCCACACCCCGCAATTTCGCTTTTTTGATTTTAAAATCACCAGGCAAAACCGCGCCGATTTTGGCCAGTGGCACTTTGATGCCAGGGCGGGCATTGGCGGCACCGCACACGATTTGCAGCGTCTCTGCGCCATCGCTGACCTGACACACCTGCAATTTCTCGGCATCGGGATGCGGTTCAGCAGAGATGATCTGGGCCACGACTACGCCAGAAAACTGCCCTGCGACCGCCTCAATGGCATCCACTTCAAGACCCGCCATGGTGAGCTGGGCGGCCAAGTCTTCGGTGTCGACACCGAGCTCAACCCAC
Source organism: Spongiibacter taiwanensis (assembly GCF_023702635.1). NCBI lineage: Bacteria > Pseudomonadati > Pseudomonadota > Gammaproteobacteria > Cellvibrionales > Spongiibacteraceae > Spongiibacter > Spongiibacter taiwanensis. Next base: position 3,636,774 of record NZ_CP098455.1, on the reverse strand, counting down.
TCCCGCAACCACTGTTCACTGAATTTCATTGCTTATCCTTGAATTCTGTAGGCACCCAATAGCCGGCTTAACGGAATTGACCGAGAAACTGTAGATCGTTCTCGAAGAACAGGCGCAAGTCATTAACGCCGTAGCGCAACATCGCCAGTCGCTCAACCCCGAGGCCAAACGCAAACCCGGTGAAGCGTTCCGTGTCGATATTTGAGAACTCGAAAACACTGGGATGCACCATGCCGCAACCGAGAATTTCAATCCAACCGGTGTGGGAGCAAACCCGGCAGCCCTCGCCGCCACACATCACACACTGAATGTCCACTTCCGCCGAAGGCTCGGTAAAGGGAAAGTAGGAGGGTCGAAAACGCACCGCCAACTCTTTTTCAAAAAAGGCCTGTAGAAACGACTCCAGCATGCCCTTCAGATCGGCAAAACTGCTGTCCTCGGAGATTAGCAACCCCTCCACCTGGTGGAACATAGGGGTATGGGTCAAATCCGAGTCACAGCGATACACACGCCCGGGACAAATCAGCTTCAATGGCGGCTCGCTGCTTTCCATGACCCGAACCTGGACCGGCGAGGTATGAGTGCGCAGCACGTGGCGATCATCCACGTAAAACGTATCGTGCATGGCTCTTGCAGGATGGTGTGCGGGAATATTGAGGGCCTCAAAATTGTGGTAGTCATCCTCAATTTCAGGACCTTCTGCAACGTCAAACCCGATGCCCTCAAAGAAGGCTGAAATTCGTTCAATGGTGCGGGTAATGGGGTGCAGCCCCCCCACGTCTTGCCCACGCCCCGGCAGCGTCACATCGATGGTTTCGGCGGCCAGTTTGGCATTAACCTCAGCCAATTCCAGCGTCCCTTTACGCTGGGCAATCTTGTCCGACAACAGGCTTTTCACCTTGTTGATCTCTGCCCCGGCAGCCGGGCGCGCTTCAGGAGACAAGGCACCGAGCCCCTTCAACAGCTCGGTAATCGCACCCTTTTTACCCAGGTACTCCACTCGAACCTGATCCAATATCTGGACACTGTCGGCCGCGGCTATTTTTTGTTCCGCCTCGGCGGCAAGGCCGCTTAGATTATCCATTGCGTTTTCCTAGTGCGTTGATCGTCGCGCAGGGCGCCGCTTTCAATAACAGGGGTACAAACAAAATAGGGAAAGAGCCCGGGCTCTTTCCCTATTCAACGTGCGTTTTTCAATGCTGCCGAGGGGCAGCAGAGAAAGATCAGGCCAGGGCTGCTTTCGCACGCTCAACGATGCTGGCAAACGCCTCTTTATCATGAACGGCAATATCAGACAGCACACGGCGATCCAGTGCGATATCCGCCTTTTTCAGACCGGCAATCAGGCGGCTGTAGCTCAGGCCATTGGCACGAGAAGCCGCATTGATACGGGTGATCCAAAGGGCACGGAAGGTGCGCTTTTTAACCCGACGGTCACGGTAAGCGTATTGGCCAGCTTTGATAACGGCCTGCTTGGCAACGCGGTAAATCCGCGAGCGCGCACCGTAGTAGCCTTTAGCTTGTTTCAGAATTTTCTTGTGACGGCGATGAGCGGTCACACCACGTTTTACGCGGGGCATAGGGTAATCCTCTTAATCTTGATGACTGGGCTTAGATGGCGCGCAACATGCGGTCAACCAATACTTTGTCCGACTTATGGACAGCGCTGGTGCCGCGCAGCTGACGCTTACGCTTGGTGGTCATCTTGGTCAAGATGTGGCTCTTGTGAGCGCTCTTACGCTTGTAACCGCTACCGGTCTTCTTGAAGCGTTTTGCCGCCCCGCTGTGGATCTTTACTTTTGGCATCGTTAGATACTCCGCATTGCATTTTTCAGTTAAGTAGGCCCAAAGAGCTCGCTACTTTTTCTTTTTGGGGGCGATAACCATGGTTGCCTGACGACCTTCCATTTTTGGAAATTGCTCAACAGCGCCGTATTCAGCGAGGTCTGCTTCCACTCGCTGTAGCAACTGCAAGCCCAATTCCTGGTGGGCCATCTCACGACCGCGGTAACGCAGGGTTACCTTGGCCTTATCCCCGTGCTCAAGGAAACGTATCAGGTTGCGCAGTTTTACCTGATAATCCCCTTCATCCGTCCCGGGCCGGAATTTGACTTCCTTGACCTGGGTCCGAACCTGGTTTTTTCGAGCCGCAGCCTGCTGCTTCTTGGCTTCGAAAACATGTTTGCCGTAGTCCATAATTTTGCAGACGACTGGGTCTGAGTCTGCAATCTGAACCAAATCCAGCTCGGCTTCTTCCGCCGCCTTCAACCCTTCGGCAAGGGAGACGATGCCAACCTGGGTGCCCTCTTGGTCAATCAACCGAATTTCGCGGGCTTCAATTTCGTCGTTAATCAGCGCTCTTTTACCGCGCCCTTTTGCGTTTTCGCGTTTAATTGCTAATTCTCCGGGTTTGCGCGGCTACGATTGGCCACGCCTTCAGCGAGAAGCTCTGCTAGATCAGTAAGGGAAAGTGAACCCAGGTCCTCGCCACTACGTGCACGTACGGCTACCGTTTGCGTTTCCACCTCTTTGTCACCGACGACAAACAGGTACGGTACCTTCTGAATTGTGTGCTCGCGGATTTTAAAGCCGATTTTCTCATTTCTCAAGTCCGCATCGACCCTAAACCCCCGTTGTTGCAGGAAATCCCGAACATTGCCAACAAAATCCGCCTGCTTGTCGGTAATATTACAGACTACCGCCTGAACGGGTGCCAGCCACAGCGGAAAGGCGCCCTCGTAATGTTCGATCAGAATTCCGATAAAACGCTCGAAGGATCCCAGAATCGCGCGGTGCAACATCACCGGGGTTTTGCGCTCGCCCGCCTCGTCCACATATTGCGCGCCAAGGCGGCCGGGCATGGAGAAATCCACCTGAATGGTGCCCAGCTGCCAAACGCGGCCGATGCAGTCTTTGAGAGAGAATTCGATTTTCGGCCCATAGAACGCGCCTTCGCCCGGCAGCTCTTCCCAGGGCAGTGACTTGCTGTCGAGCGCCAGCGCCAGGGCCTGCTCGGCGCGATCCCAGTCGGCATCGCTGCCTACCCGCTGCTCTGGCCGAGTCGACAGTCGATAGATGACCTCGCTAAAACCAAAGTCGGCATAGACGTCGTGAAGAAAATCGATGAACTGGGCGACCTCTTCCTGGATTTGCTGCTCGGTGCAGAAAATATGGGCATCGTCCTGGACGAAGCCTCTCACCCGCATAATGCCGTGCAGTGAGCCGGACGGCTCGTTGCGGTGACAGCTGCCGAACTCGGCCAGGCGCAGCGGCAAATCCCGGTAGCTTCGCAAACCCTGGTTAAATACCTGAACGTGACAAGGGCAATTCATCGGCTTAACGGCAAATTCGCGCTCGTCTGCCGACAGGCGAAACATACCATCGCTGAACTTATCGGCGTGACCCGACTTCTCCCACAACGAAATATCGACTACCTGGGGGGTTTTGATCTCACGGTAGCCCTGCTCGCGCTGCTTGCCGCGCATGTACTGCTCGATGGTCTGATAAATGCTCCAGCCTTTTGGGTGCCAAAACACCATCCCCGGTGCCTCTTCCTGCATATGGAACAGATCGAGTTTTTTGCCAACCTTGCGGTGATCCCGCTTCGCGGCCTCTTCCATGACCTTCAAATGCTCAGCAAGCTGCTTTTTGTCAGCGAAGGCAGTGCCGTATATCCGTTGGAGCATTTTGTTGTTTGAGTCGCCCCGCCAATAGGCGCCACTGACCCGCAGCAATTTAAAATGCTTGCAGAAGCTCATATTGGGGACATGGGGGCCCCGACACATATCCACATATTCTTCGTGGTGATACAGGCCAGGCTGATCGTCCCGGGCGATATCGCGCTCCAGGATTTCAATTTTGTAGGTCTCGCCGCGAGCCGAAAAGGCCGCTCTGGCCTCATCCCAGGACACCTTCTTTTTAATCACCTCATAACCGGTCGCGGCCAACGCTTTCATCCGCGATTCCAGCTTGTCCAGATCCTCTTCGGTCAGAGTGTGATCCAGATCGATATCGTAATAGAAGCCGCTATCAATGGTGGGACCGATGGCCATTTTGGCCTCTGGCCAGAGCTGCTTCAGCGCATGCCCTAAAAGGTGGGCACAGGAGTGACGGATGATCTCAAGACCATCGGGATCTTTAGGGGTAAACAGGGTCAATTCGGCATCGTCGCTGATCACGTCGCAGGCGTCACGACGCTCACCGTTTACCCGGCCACCCAGCGTTGCCTTGGCTAATCCAGGGCCAATATCCGCAGCGACCTCAAACACAGAGACCGGCTTATCGAAGTTGCGCTGACTACCATCGGGGAGGGTTATGCGGGGCATATCAAATCCTTATTCCAGTGGTGACCCCTACGATAGGCCACGTGTTTGTTTTGGCAGGCGCCCGGCGAGGCAACCTGAAGTGGGCCAGCATTATCTATCCTGAAACAAGCCGCTGCAAGCATCGGTCAAAATGCCAGCCCCTGAAAAAGACCGGGTATGAATACCGCCCTATCACAAAGCAAAACGCCCGCAGATTGCGGGCGTAGCGATTTGGTAGGACCAGGCGGATTCGAACCGCCGACCTCTACCATGTCAAGGTAGCGCTCTAACCAACTGAGCTATGGTCCTAAATTTGTTCTGGCAGTATATCTATCCCTGCATCGCAGTGGTTTGCGTAGCGACCAAAGACCGCCACGGCTGCCGAAGGACGCGCATTATAATCAGGCCCTCAATCCAGCACAACCTCAATTGACGAACATTCTTTGCTTGATCTCGACGAGCTTGTCCCGAACGCGGGCCGCCGCCTCAAACTCCAGGTTTTTCGCGTGGGCCTGCATCTCCTGCTCCAGTTTTTTCATCAGCTTGACCAGCTCCTCCTGCGACATAGACTCGGCCTGTAGCAGGTAATCACCGCTGGGCTCAGCCACTTTGCGCTGCTCACCGCGACGCTTGCCACCCTTGGCACCCGGAACGGCACCGGCATCCAAGATATCCGCGATGGACTTGGTTACCCCTTTTGGAACAATGCCATGCTCGGCATTGAAGGCCATCTGCTTCGCCCGGCGCCGCTCCGTCTCATCAATAGCGCGACGCATCGAACCAGTAATATTGTCACCGTAGAGAATGGCCTTGCCATTGAGGTTCCTTGCCGCTCGACCAATGGTCTGAATCAGCGAGCGCTCCGAACGCAAAAAGCCCTCTTTATCTGCATCAAGAATGGCTACCAGAGACACCTCCGGCATATCGAGCCCCTCCCGCAGCAAGTTAATGCCGACCAGCACATCAAACTTACCCAAACGAAGGTCTCGTATAATCTCCACCCGCTCGACCGTGTCGATGTCGGAGTGCAAATACCGCCCCTTTACACCGTGCTCATCCAAATACTCGGACAAGTCCTCGGCCATCCGTTTGGTCAGGGTGGTCACCAGCACCCTCTCCCCCGCAGCGACTCGCAAATGAATTTCCGAGAGCAAATCATCAACCTGGGTGGTAGCCGGCCGCACCTCTACCTCAGGGTCTACCAAGCCAGTCGGGCGCACCACCTGCTCTACCGTTCTCGCTGCCCGCTCTTCCTCATAGGGGCCCGGCGTCGCCGACACAAAAATGAGCTGGGGCACCAATCGCTCCCACTCCTCAAATTTCATCGGCCGATTATCCAAGGCCGACGGCAAACGAAAGCCGTACTGAACGAGCGTCTCCTTGCGCGAACGATCGCCCTTATACATGGCACCGATTTGGGGAATCGTGACATGGGATTCGTCGATAACCACCAGGGCATCGGGCGGCAGATAATCAAACAGGGTCGGTGGCGGCTCGCCGGGCTCGCGGCCCGACAAGTAACGCGAGTAGTTTTCGATGCCGTTGCAGTACCCCAGCTCGCGGATCATCTCAAGATCGTAGCGGGTACGCTGCTCAAGACGCTGAGCCTCCACCAGCAAATCGTTGCCACGCAATTGATCCAGCCGCTGTTTCAGCTCTTCCTCGATCTTATCGACAGCCTTCAGCAGGGTATCCCTGGGAGTCACATAATGGCTCTTGGGGTAGATGGTCACCCGGGGCAACTTGCCATAGGACTCGCCGGTGAGCGGATCAAAGCTGGTAATGGTTTCGATTTCGTCGTCGAATAGCTCAACCCGCACCGCATTCTTATCACTCTCCGCGGGAAAGATATCAATCACATCCCCACGCACACGATAGGTCCCGCGCTGAAATGCCATGTCGTTGCGGGTGTATTGGAGTTCAGCGAGGCGGCGCAGCAGTTTGCGCTGATCGATCTGCTCGCCCCTAACCAAATGCAGCACCATCTTGAAATACTGCTCCGGATCACCCAAACCATAAATAGACGACACCGATGCCACAATGATGGCATCGGAGCGCTCCATCAGCGCTTTGGTGGCGGAAAGCCGCATCTGCTCGATATGGTCGTTAATCGAGGCGTCCTTCTCGATGAAGGTGTCAGAGGCGGGAACGTAAGCCTCGGGCTGATAGTAGTCATAGTAGGAAACGAAATACTCCACCGCGTTTTCAGGCATGAACTCCTTGAACTCGCCATAGAGCTGGGCGGCCAAGGTTTTGTTCGGGGCCATAACGATGGTTGGCCGCTGCAACTCTTTTACCACGCACGCGATACTGAAGGTCTTCCCCGAGCCAGTCACCCCCAGCAAGGTTTGCGCATGAAGCCCGGCCCTCACCCCTTCCACCAGCCCCGCGATCGCTTTTGGCTGGTCCCCGGCGGGCTCAAACTTGGAAACCACTTTGAAGGCTTTGCTCATAAAAATGCGCTTTCAAGGACAAGGTAATCCGCCATATTACTCGCTGAAAGCGGCGATCTCAAAAACCGCTAAGCCTCAGATAAAACAGGAAAAACCATAAATCCCACAAAATCCCCGAGCAGGGCTTGACGCTCCCGGGAAACATCATTAATATGCGCGGCCTCAGCTGATGAAGCTGTTCCGCCTTAGCTCAGTTGGTAGAGCAAATGACTGTTAATCATTGGGTCGCTGGTTCGAGCCCAGCAGGCGGAGCCAAACATGAAAAGCCCCGAAGCTAGCGCTTCGGGGCTTTTTTTGTTGCACGGATACTGGTGCAGCAGCATTTAAACCGCCGCATCGCTTAGCAAGATTTCTTTGCTTCGTTACCAATGATCACGCTAGTCTTGCTTAGAGTTTTGAGACGAGCACCAATGAAGAACATTGCCACCACCGCCCTGACCCTCCTCCTGCTGGCCGATGCCACCATCGCCCAGACACCCGATTTCAGTACCGCCCATCAAAAGGTAGCAAAATATTTTTTGGGCTTGACCGGACAACCCATCACCCATGCCTTTTGGTTGCGCCATGATGCACTGGTGTTGGGGGTAAAAAAGGAAGTGGTCTCGGCAAAAACCACCGCTAAGATGGCGTGCGAAAAATTGAATCACTTCGGCTTTGCAAGCCAGGCTGTGACCGTTTACGTCTCCGACGCAAAGGATTTAGCGACCAATCAGATTGGCAAGACCCTGGCCAAGCGGAATTGTCAGGGCTAATCCACTTCTAACACGCCCCTACACAAACCCCGCCGATAAGCTATGACCCATCGTGCCGGCCATCCTGACATCTCGACAGACAACCACACCACCAGGCCAGCCCTATCAGAATGGCCAAACCATCGGCGCAATCACCACCGTCACCACACCAACAATCAGCGTTAGCGGCGTGCCAATTTTAAGAAAATCAGAGAAGCGGTAATCCCCAGGACCGTAGACCATCAAGTTCGTCTGGTAGCCAATTGGGGTCGCGAAGCTGGCTGATGCGGCCATCATCAAGGTCACCGCAAACGGCACCACACTGACATCGAGCTGGGCACTGGCCGCCAGGGCAATCGGGAAAACAATCACTGCCGCAGCAAGATTCGAAATCACAGCCGAAAACAACGCTGTCACCAAAAATACCGCTGCCAGGGTCAGCATAGGAGAGCTACCGGCAGCACCCACCAATAAATTCGCGATAACCGACGCCGCGCCGCTTTTTTCTAACGCCCCGCCCAGAGCAATAGAGGCAGCAATCACTAACAATACCTGCCAATCTACGCTGCGCCGAGCATCGCTGGCTCGAATGCAGCGGGTAACAACCATCAATCCGGCCGCCACGAACGCTGCCTTGATCATACTCAACCAGCCAATCGCAACAACAGCAACCATACCTAGCATGATCAAGGCAGCGCGAATGCGCAGCTCATGACGGACCGGACGAGAGTTCTCTATCTCGCTGACCAACAGAAAATCTTTGGAGTAGCGCTGGTTGCGAACAAACTCGTCGTGGGTTTCAAGCAGAAGCGTATCACCGGGCTCCAGCTCAACATCGCCGATCCGCCCCTTCAATTGCTCACCATTACGCGAGATCGCGATGATTGCCGCGCCATACTTGTTGCGAAAGCGCATCTCTTTAATTGGCCGCCCGAGTTGGGGAAAGGTGGGACCTACCACCACCTCTACCAGACATCGAGACTCATTATTTCCGCCAATTTTAAAGTCCTGATCTTCCGCGAGCTTCAAGCCGTGAATATTTTTGAGGTCGACCACCGAACGCACATCACCAGCAAAGATCAGACGATCCTCGACCAACAACACCTCTTCCGGCGCAACAACAGACAAAATGCGGTTATCGCGAACAATTTCGATCAGAAACATGCCCGGCAATTGCCGCAGCCCGGCACCTTCAATGGACTGCCCAACAATCGGGCTCCCCTTCTCTACCAGCATTTCGACGATGTATTGGCGGGTGTCCTCAAAGCGCTCAACCTGGCCACTGCGGTCGGGCAACAACCAGCGGCCCAAGATCACCGTTGCCAGCATAACGATCAGCGCCGAGGGCAAACCCACCCAGGCTAAATCAAACATTCCCAAGGCGGATTCTGGCAGCTGATTAATCAGCATGCCGTTTACCACCAAGTTGGTACTGGTCCCCACCAGGGTGCAGGTACCACCGATGATGGCGGCATAACTTAGCGGGATCATCAGTTTTGACGCGGAGATACGGTTGCGCTTACCCCAGTCTCTAACCGCCGGCACCATCATCGCCACAACCGGGGTGTTATTTAACACTGAGCTGAACGCCGCCACGGGCGCCATCAGCCGCCACTGGGCAGCAGAAACGGACTTGGGCCGACCCAGGATATTGTTTGAGATCCAGCTGACCACCCCGGTTTCAGACAAGGCCTGGGCGACAATAAAGAGCACACCCACCGTGACCATACCTTCATTGGACATCCCGACCAGTGCCTCGGCGGGCGTGAGCACGCCCAACAACAGCAAGATCGTGACACCGCCACACAAAACCATATCCGCCGGACGGCGGGTAAAGATCAGCGCACCGAAACAGGCGGTGATAACGGCGAGGGTGATCCAGGCATCAAGGGTAAACACGGCGCTCAGCTCGCGAGGGCCCCATAAAACTGCGCAAAGCGGGACATAAAGTCGGCAAGGCCTGTTGCCGGCAAATCATTGATTCCCGCTGCTGCAGCGCGGCCGCCCCCAGTAGGGAACTGACGGCAAAACTCATCTGCACCTTGTTTGTTATTTAGGGGCGCACGAATGCTCACCAGGTAGTTTCCGTCGGCTTTTTCGGTTAGCACCGCATGAGCTCGATCCGGGTTGTCATTGGCCAAGTCATTGCTATAGACACCACTGACCCGGCGCGCCCAAGGTTCGTTTGGCAGGATATACACTGCGCTTACTTGGTCGGCCTCAGCGGGCGGGAGCTGTGCCGCGGCCGCCATATCATTTTTGTAGCCGGTCTCGAGCTTCTCAAAGGCCCCGCCGGTAACCGCCATAAATTCCAGCGGATTGGGGAACGGCAATAGTTGCCGATAAAGCTCCGCCGGATGAAAGTGCAGATCGTCCAGACTGGCACCATAACCGTTGTAGTTAAGATAGATACCCAAATTCTCCAACGCCGTTAGCTGAGCTTCGTCGAGATCGAGCCCTTTTGCCAGTGCCGCGGCGCTTTGGCGCAGGTTGTCACCGTATGCGCCCACGATCGCCCACAACGCAAACTGCCCCTTCAAATAGCCGTTCACTAATAGCGCCGTGCATACATCTGAGGCCGTGTTGATGCGCGTCGTCAATGCGCTGTGATCAGGAATATCGCCAGCGAAATGATGATCAACATAGAAGACTTCAGCACCTGCGCCGAGGAGCTCAACGACCGCATCCCGATTCTTATCGAGCGACACATCCAGAATAGTGACCTTATCGCCCGCCTTGGCCTTAACCTGTTTGGCCAGCGAAATATCTCGCTTTACCCCGGTGATTAGCTCGCTGTCACGGGGATCCGCCAGCCGCAATTGCAGCAGCGCACAAATTCCATCGGCATCGCCATTGAACACATCGAAATACTTCATAAACCGCCTAGCGCTCCCTTACCAGGATTCTGCTGCAATTGTGCGCATTATCCGAAATTTCGAAAATGCTAATGACTTAACTACAACAAGTAAAACGGGATATAAAAATACTCAGTATCGATTTTATCGATACCAGTCAATTCACTCGATTGGCAAATTATTGCATTGTTGAACTGGCTTGCAGCTTACAAAAGGCGGTGTTATTTATTGTTATTCAGTTGGAGGTCTTGGTTAATTGCCTGCACCACTGCTAGCGGGTTGTCGCTCCGGGTGATCGGCCGACCAACAACAAGATAATGGCTTCCTTTGGCCATCGCTTCACTGGGTGTCGCCACCCGCTGCTGATCCCCCCGCCCGCTGCCTGCTGGACGAATCCCTGGCGTGACCAGCGCAAAGCTCGCACCGCACTGCTGGCGCAAAGTCTCTGCCTCCCAGGCGGAACACACCACGCCATCGAGGCCACAGTCCGCCGCCAACCCTGCCAGCAAAGACACCTGTTGATCTGCCGCACGATCCACCCCAATTTCTGGCAGATCGGTCGATGCCATAGAGGTCAAGATGGTCACCGCGGTCAGCAACGGCGCGTCGGCACCGTAGTCCGCCAGCGCATCCTTTGCCGCCACCATCATCGCGCGACCACCACTGGCGTGAACGTTCACCATCCACACACCCAAATCCGCTGCCGCCCGAACTGCCGCCGCTACGGTATTGGGAATATCGTGAAATTTCAGATCAAGAAAGACCTCAAACCCTTTGCGGTGAAAATCATTGACGATCTCCGGCCCAAACCGGGTAAACAGTTCCTTGCCGACCTTTAAACGACATGCGGAAGGGTCGAGCTGATCAACAAGCTGGTTAATGGTGTCGCGCTGGGGAAAGTCGATCGCGACAATCAACGGGGAGGAAACGGCCATAAAAACTAGTCGCCTTGCGTACCACGAATAGGCGCAATGGTACCCCACTGCTCACAGCTAGGACACAACCAATGGAGCTTTCGCCCTGAAAACCCGCATTGACGGCACTGGTAAATCGATCGAGTCGCCAAAATTTCCTCAATCACTTCGCGCAGCTGCGCTGCAGCCGGCCCCACTTCGTCACCAGAAAGCTCCAGCCAGCAGGATAAGGTACGCAGTGTAGGCCGACGCATTGCGACGGCACGGATATACTCCCGTCCGGCATCACGCCCTTCCAGCCGCGCAATGCTCCCCGCCAACTCCACTGCCAGCGCTGAGCTATCTGTTGCACTGCCGAGGCGCGCCAACGCATCCATATAACTTTCTGCGCCACCCACCTCGGCAAAGGCCTTCTTGAACATCGGCAGGATGTGCATCGCCCAGGCTGGCTTACTGCGCAACAGGTCTTGCAGGCAGGACAGCGCTTCACTGGAGCGACCTTGCTGCAGCGACAGCTGCGCGCTGAGCAGTCCCAACCTCAGACTACCGGGCTCATATTGCTGGGCCTTGGCCAGCTCGCGCCTGGCCCCTTTCAGGTCTCCCTCGTGCAACAGGCGTTCAACAATCTCACAATGGTAATGGCAAAGCGATACTTGAGTGGCCACAGGCCCCTTGTCACTGCCTCTGCGCAACCATCCGCGCTTGGGCAGCAATCGCATGGCAACAGCGATGGCCTGCTCCCATTCCTTCTCGGTTTGATAGATATGACGGAGGTGCTCAAGGGCCTCATTGCGATAACCCGGGGACTCTTCAACCAAATCCCGCAATAATCGCTCTGCCCGGTCGAGTAATCCGGCGGAAATATAATCCCTGGCCAACTCCAGATGCACCTTGTGGAGCTCTTCCCGCGGCAGAGAGGGCCGAGACAGCAGGTTTTGATGAATCCGGATTGCCGCCTCGACCTCTCCCTTGCTTCGCATAAGATTCCCCAAAGCAAGATGGGTAGGCAGGGTTTCAAGTCGTACCGGCAGTTCGTTGACGACGGTAAGTACGGCCTCATCCGCCTGCTCATTTAGCAGAAAATTAAGACCTTTGTAGTAACTTGCGCTGTCATCAGGGGGCGCGCCAGATTGAGGCGCCTTCGACCGACCCAGGCGCCCGAGCAACCACCCAACCGCCACCGCAGCAAAGAGCAACAAAAAATTGGTAATGCTGGCTTCCATAAATTCGGTGCGTTACTCCGGAGCGGGGCCGCTCAATTCTTATTTTACTCGCCAATCACCTGTGTTTTGGCGAGCGTGGTGAGTGCAGGAGAAAACCCCCATAGCGAGAGCGAGCGCAACAACAGCCTCACCCCTTCACCCCCGCCGCCCGTTGTTGCTCCAGATTGGCGAGGCGGCGCTTCAAGACCATGCGGGAGGTTTGCAACCGCGCCATGGCCACGGACGCCGCCAGCATCCCCAATAACCCCCCAAGGAAAAATGCCAGGATCAACCAGGTCGACAGGCGCTGCGCTGGGAGCTCGGCAACGAGAACATTCAATGGGACAGCGACATCATTTTCGATGGTAAACAGCACACCAACGGCCAATACCGCCAACAAAACCACAGCCGTAAACAACGATTTTATCCAGCCCATGCATTCCTTCCGCGCATAAAAAAACGGTACAGCCACAGACCATACCGTTTCTTAAGAAATAAGGCCATATGAAGCCTGCCTGGCCTGCCGTCTCACTCGAGACTTTGATTCACGCGCTCGCGCAATTCTTTACCAGGCTTAAAGTGGGGAACAAACTTCCCCGGCAACTGCACCGTCTCACCGGTCTTTGGATTGCGACCTTGACGCGGCTCACGATAATGCAGAGAAAAGCTGCCAAAACCGCGGATCTCAATACGGTCCCCGGTTGCCAATACCTGAGACATGTGCTCGATAATGGTCTTCACGGCTAATTCTATGTCCTTATGAGACAGTTGCGGCTGACGTTCAGCGATCAACTCTATCAACTCGGATTTTGTCATAGCACGGGTCCCATTGCTCACAACATCATGCCTAGCTTAGCATTTTTTTGCTGAGAAGCCAGAGGCTTACGGGCGCCATCCACTGACGCCCGCAAAAGGACATTAGTCCTTGTTCTCCATTTGCGCCTTGATCAGGTCGCCAATGGTGGTGGCAGCAGCTTCGTTTTGGTTCTCACGCAGCGCTTTCACCGCCTCTTTCTCGTCATCCATGTCCTTGGCTTTAACCGACAGACTCAGGCCACGGTTTTTGCGATCAACGCTGATGATTTTCACCTCAACGCTGTCACCTTCTTTCAGCACGTTGCGCGCATCTTCCACTTTGTCGCGGCTGATTTCGGAAGCCTTCAAGACGCCTTCCACTTCATCGGCCAGAACAATGATGGCAGCCTTCGCATCAACTTCTTTAACCGTACCGGTTACGATGCTGCCCTTGTCGTTCAGCGACACGTAGTTGGAGAACGGATCATCTTCGAGCTGCTTGATGCCCAGAGAGATACGCTCACGCTCAGGATCGATAGACAGAATCACAGTCTCGATCTCGTCGCCTTTCTTGAAGTTACGCACGGCTTCTTCGCCGCTGTCATTCCAGGAAATGTCAGACAGGTGAACCAGACCGTCGATGTTGCCTTCCAAGCCGATGAAGATACCAAAGTCAGTGATGGACTTGATCGCACCGCTGATCTTGTCGCCTTTGGTGAAGCGTGAACCGAACGCATCCCAGGGGTTTTGCTGACACTGCTTGATACCCAGAGAGATACGGCGACGCTCTTCGTCGATATCCAGAATCATCACTTCCACTTCGTCGCCAACTTGTACGACTTTAGAGGGGTGGATGTTCTTGTTGGTCCAATCCATTTCGGAAACGTGCACCAGACCTTCAACGCCTTCTTCGATTTCGGCGAAGCAGCCGTAATCAGTCAGGTTGGTTACCCGAGCCTTAACACGGCTGTTCTCGGGGTAACGGGTTTTGATAGCAACCCAGGGATCTTCGCCCAGTTGCTTCAGACCCAGCGACACGCGGTTGCGCTCGCGATCAAACTTGAGGATGCGTACGTCAATTTCATCGCCAACGTTAACGATTTCGCTGGGGTGCTTGATACGCTTCCAAGCCATGTCAGTGATGTGCAGCAAGCCGTCGATACCGCCCAGATCAACAAACGCACCGTAGTCGGTCAGATTCTTGACGATACCCTTAACCACCATGCCTTCTTGCAGAGATTCCAGCAGCGCTTCGCGCTCTTCGCTGTTCACACTCTCCAGCACCGCGCGGCGAGAAACCACCACGTTGTTGCGCTTTTGATCCAGCTTGATAACTTTGAATTCCAGCTCTTTGCCTTCCAGGTGGGCAGTGTCCCGAACAGGACGTACATCTACCAGAGAGCCGGGCAGGAATGCGCGAATGCTGTTGATGTCGACGGTGAAACCGCCTTTGACCTTGCCATTGATAACACCAGTAACCGTTTCTTCTGCTTCGTAGGCAGCTTCCAGGGTTTTCCAGGCTTCGGCACGCTTGGCCTTCTCGCGGGACAGTTTAGTCTCACCAAAGCCGTCTTCTACCGACTCCAGTGCCACCTGAACTTCGTCACCGATCTGCAGAGAGAACTCACCGCCCTCGCTAACAAACTGATCGCGGGGAATCACACCCTCGGATTTCAGACCAGCGTGGACAGTTACCCAGTCGCTGTCGATGTCGATAACCACACCGGTCACGATAGAACCGGGCTTCATATCAATGGTTTTTAAACTTTCTTCAAACAGTTCAGCAAAGCTTTCGCTCATTCGTCATTACCTGAAATTAAGTCGTGGCTGATGCCACATATCGCCGCACATCCAGCTTGCGCGGGTCAGTTCATAATGCCGGGTGCAAGGCCAGCTGGGTTCGCATTGCACTCGACGCACAACCGGATCAATCGCCCTGATCAATCACGGCAAAACGGGTACTGACCAACGTCAGCACCCGCTGAAACACTTCCTCTATTGCCAGACCAGTGCTATCTAACTGCACCGCATCGCCGGCAGGCTTCAGGGGAGCGTGTTCACGCTGGGAATCTCGCTCGTCCCGAGCCTGGATCTCCCCTAAAAGGGCGCCGAGGTTAACACTTTCACCCTTGGCTTTCAACTGCTTAGCCCGGCGCTCCGCGCGCTCCTCGGCACTGGCGGTCAGAAACACCTTCAAGCCAGCCTGCGGAAACACCACGGTCCCCATATCCCGGCCATCGGCAACCAGGCCCGGCAACTGGGCAAAGTCACGTTGGCGCTGCAACAGGGCTTTACGCACCGCCGGCAACACTGCCACTTGGGAGGCCAGGCCACCGCTACGCTCACTGCGCAGTTCTGTACTCACATCAGCGCCATCAAGGATCACCCGGGTGGGCTCGCCGGGCTCTCCGGGAATGAACGCCACATCTAATGACGAGGCGATTTCGGCAACCGCCGACTCCTCAGCCAAATCAATTCCCCGCTGATCGGCCGCCATCCCCGTCAACCGGTACAAGGCGCCACTGTCGAGCAGATGCCACCCCAGTTGATGGGCCAGCATCTGACATAACGTCCCTTTACCTGACCCACTCGGGCCATCAATCGTGACCACCGGCGCCGTCATGGGCGTTTCTCTATTTGAATGCCTACCTGCTTGGCCAGTTCGACAAAGTTCGGGAATGAGGTGGCGACGTTATCACAGTCGTGTATCAAAATTGTGTCATGAGCCCGCAGAGAGGCCACAGAAAAGGCCATGGCAATGCGATGATCGTGGTGGGGATTGATGGTAGCGCCACCCATTTCACCACCCTCTATCACAATGCCATCGGGTGTTGGCTGGGCATCAATACCCAAGGCCACCAAACCATCGGCCATCACCTGGATACGATCGCTTTCCTTAACCCGGAGCTCTTCAGCGCCGGTCAACACGGTGCGCCCCTTGGCGCAGGCCGCCGCGATGAAGAGCGCTGGGAACTCATCAATGGCCAGGGGCACCTGATCCTCGGGAATATCAATGCCCTTCAGCTCGGCATAGCGCACGGTAATATCTGCCACGGGCTCCCCGCCCACCAGACGTTCATTTTCAACGTCCAGATTGCCACCCATTGCGCGCAGAATATTGATCACACCGATACGCGTCGGGTTGATCCCCACATGCTCCAGCGTCAGCTCGGCACCGGGGGTGATACTGGCCGCAACCATAAAAAAGGCCGCCGAGGAGATATCCGCCGGCACATCGATATGCACACCCTTCAGGCGACCACCACCCTGCAAACTGGCCTTGGCACCGTCGACGGTCACGGGGTAAGAAAAGCCCTGCAACATACGCTCGCTGTGATCCCGGGTTGGCGCTGGCTCCAGGGTGGAGGTGGTGCCGTCAGCATAGATGCCGGCCAGCAGCACACAGGATTTGACCTGGGCACTGGCCATCGGCAGCACATAATCAATACCTTTTAACTGCTGCCCGCCGCGCAGGGTCAGCGGCGGACGACCACCCTCGCCAGTCTCCACCACCGCGCCCATTTCCCGCAGCGGCTTTGCCACCCGCTCCATCGGCCGCTTGTTCAGCGACTCGTCACCGGTCATGGTGACATCAAAGGATTGCCCCGCCAGCAACCCGGCCAGCAGACGCATAGACGTACCGGAATTGCCCACATACAACGGCCCGGCAGGTGCCTTGAGGCCATCGCGCCCCACACCGTGAATGACCAGACGACCGTTGTCGGGGCCTTCAATGTTCACACCCATCGCCTGAAAGGCCTTCAGCGTGCACAAGGCATCTTCGCCCTCAAGAAAACCGTCGACGGTGGTCACACCATCGGCTATTGCGCCAAACATGACCGAGCGATGGGAGATCGATTTGTCGCCCGGCACCCGAATACGCCCGTTCACCCGACCGCCGGGCTGCAGTGTAAATTCCACAATTATGTTCTCACTGAATGGGGCTCAGTCGCTTTTTCCAGCAGACTGGCCATTGAGATACTGACCGAGAAAGTGCTCATCCCGAGCCGCCTTCGCCTGATCAAACACCTTATATATCGCCTCGCCATCACCATTTTCAATGGCGCGGCGCAACTCGCTGAGATGACTACTAAACAGATCGATGCCCGCCAGCACCGCGTCGGCATTGGCCAGCACAATATCGTGCCACATCTTGGGGTCGCTGGATGCAATGCGGGTAAAATCACGAAACCCACCAGCGGCAAAGCGAAAAATCTCTGCCGCTCTACCGTCTTTGGCCAGGGCGTCCACCAGCGTATAGGCCAGCACATGGGGAAGATGACTGGTCGACGCCAGCACGGCGTCGTGCTCGGCCACCGGCATGCACACCACATCGGCGCCACTGGCCTGCCACATCTGCTCAACGGCCGTCACGGCCTCAGGCCGGGTTGTGGCAAGCGGCGTCAAAATGACGCGGTGATCTTCAAATAACCCGGCCCTAGCCGCCTCAACCCCGCTTTGCTCAGACCCGGCGATGGGGTGGCCCAAAACAAGATTGCTCGGCACATCACCAAAAATATGCTCGGCAGCCCGCTGGATATTGCCCTTCACACTGGCAACGTCGGTAACCACCATGGTGTCATTCCACAATGGCGCCAGGTCGCTAAGTACCGATTCGGCAACCAAGGTCGGCGTCGCAATAACCACGATATCAGCACCGCGGACGGCCTCAGCCAAGTCGAGGGTGTATTCGTCAATCACCCCTAATTCCAAACCTTTGGCGAGAGACGCCTCTCGCCGCCCGGTCGCGACAACACTGCCAACCTTGCCCTGGGCTTTCAAGGCCGCGGCAAGGGAGCCGCCCATCAAGCCGAGGCCGATAATGCACAGTCGGCCGATCACCAGCGAGCCTCCAGCACTTCAGCAAGGGCCGCAAGGAATCGGGCATTTTCAGACGCCAAGCCGACAGAAACCCGCAGGTGATTGGGCATGTCATAGATACCTACCGGCCGGACAATAACGCCACGTTCCAGCAGTGCCTGATAAATTGGCGCGGCCGGGCAAGGCAACTCAATGGCAATAAAATTACCGACCGAGGGAATGTAGGGCACACCCAACGTATCGAGCCCGGCACCCAGCTGGGCCAAACCCTCACGATTCACCTGCTGACTGCGCAGCAAATAATCTTCGTCGTCCAGCACTGCCTCCGCCGCTGCCAATGCCGGCACAGTGACGTTGAAGGGAGCCCGCACCCGATTGAGCAAATCGGCAATATCGGGGTGACTCACCGCATAACCCACCCGCAAGCCGGCCAGACCGTATGCCTTGGAGAAGGTGCGGGTCAAAATCAGGTTGGGGTAATCCTTAAGCAGCGCCAGCCCCTCTTCGCCACGACCCGTGCCGACAAACTCCACATAGGCTTCGTCGAGCACCACAATCACCTGCTCAGCCACCTTTGCCATAAAGGCCCGCAAATCGGAAAACGCCAGACAGGTGCCCGTCGGGTTGTTGGGGTTGGCAATGAAGACCAAGCGGGTATCGGGCTCGATGGCTGCCGCCATGGCGTCGAGGTCATGGCCCCAGTCCTGAGCTGGCGTAATGATGGCGCGAGCCCCTACCGCCTTCACTGAAATGGGGTAGACAATAAAGGCATGCTGGGAAAATACCGCCGAGCCGTCTTTGTCCAGAAACACCCGCGTAATCACGTCGAGCACGTCATTAGAACCGTTGCCCAAGGTCAATTGATTGGCATTCACACCCAGGCGGGGCGCCAGTTTCTTCTTCAGGGCAAACCCGCTGGCGTCAGGATAAAGATGGCTCTCAGCCAGAGCAGCCTGGGCAGCGGCCACGGCCAATGCCGAGGGGCCGAGGGGATTTTCATTACTCGCCAGCTTGACGACATCGCTCAGCCCCAGCTCCCGCTCAAGTTCTTCGATCGGTTTACCCGGCTGATAGGGGTGCAGTTCCTGCACACCACTGTTTGCCAAGCCAATCAGATCACAGCTCATAGCGCCGCCCGGGGGTAGGAACCCAAAATTTTGTAGGTTTGTGAGTGGGTTTCGATCACCTTCAAAATATCGGTGATCACCGCATCCTGCTGATGCCCCTCAAACTCGATGAAGAACAGATAAGTCCAGGCCTCGCTGCGAGACGGCCGGGTATCTATGCGGGTCAGCATGACATTGGCCTGCTCAAAGGGCTCGAGCAGACGCACCAGCGCGCCAGGAACATTACGCGCCGACACCACAATGGAAGTTTTATCACGACCACTGGGGGCAACATCTTCCCGGCCTATAATCAGAAAGCGCGTGGTGTTATTGGTCAGGTCTTCAATATCGCCGGCCACTACCGACAAGCCATATTGCTCTGCCGCGAGCTCTCCAGCCACCGCAGCAATGGAGGTGTCAGCTGCCGCCATTTTTGCGGCCTCGCCGTTGCTGCTCACCGCTTGCCGGGGAATACCCGGATAATGGGCATCCAGCCAGCGACGGCATTGGGCCAGCGCTTGCTGATGGGCAATAATTTTGGTGATTTGCTGATCCGCGTCCTTTTGCATCAACTGCAGGCGAATGCGCAAATCCACCTCACCACAAATTTTCAGCGGCGAATTAATAAAGGCATCCAGGGTTAGGGCAACCATCCCCTCAGTGGAATTTTCTACCGGCACCACACCGTAGTTACAGCGCCCGGCTTCCACATCCCGAAACACCGAATCGATCGACGCCTTGGGCACACTGTTGATGGCATGACCAAAGTGCTTGATGGCCGCGGCCTGGGTAAAGGTTCCCTCGGGACCGAGAAAGGCCACGTCCAGCGGTTTCTCCAGCGCCAGACAGGCCGACATAATTTCCCGAAAAATATAGGCGACGGTGTCATCTGCCAGAGGGCCTTCGTTGGCATCTTTGACCCGTTTGAGCACCTGGGCTTCCCGCTCCGGACGGTAGAACAGCAGCTGCTGGGAACTGCTGCTTTCACCACTGGATTCAAATTGGGCCGCACTGGCGTGCTCACGCAGTTTCACCTCCGCAACCTGCTGGGCACAGCGGGCCCGCTGGTTGAGCAGCCGGTGAATTTGGCTGTCGATATCATCAATCTGATTACGCAAGGTATTCAGATCCACCGGTTTTTCACCAGCGTCACCGCTGCCTGCGTTGTGGTCCTTTCCTGCAGTCATGGTCTTAGCCCTTGGTTTGGGCGAAATCTTTCATGTAGTGAATCAACGCATCCACGGCTGATTCCGGCACCGCATTGTAGACACTGGCACGCATGCCGCCCACCGAGCGATGACCTTTCAGGTTCAGCAGCCCCGCTTCTTCTGCCCCTTTCAGGAAGGCTTTATCCAGCGCAGCGTCAGCCAGAACAAAGGGAATATTCATGAGTGAGCGGCTCGCCACTTCCACCGGGTTACTGTAGAAATCGCTACCATCAATATAACCGTAGAGCTTTTCCGCCTTGCGACGATTGATGATCTCCATCGCTTCCAGGCCGCCCTGCTTTTTCAGCCATTTGAACACCAGCCCCGACAGGTACCAGGCCATGGTCGGCGGGGTGTTGTACATGGAGTCATTGTCCGCTGCCGTTTGGTAAT
Organism: Spongiibacter taiwanensis; assembly: GCF_023702635.1. Lineage (NCBI taxonomy): Bacteria > Pseudomonadati > Pseudomonadota > Gammaproteobacteria > Cellvibrionales > Spongiibacteraceae > Spongiibacter > Spongiibacter taiwanensis. The sequence goes on along the minus strand of NZ_CP098455.1, from coordinate 3,615,992 downwards.
TCAGCATGGTCGGGGTGATGCTTTGCGCCTTACCCAGCAAATCCTTGCGTACAATAACGATCGTCAGACCAGCAGGGCCAATGTTCTTTTGGGCACCGGCGTAAATCAGACCGAATTTGTTCACGTCGATAGGACGAGACAGAATCGTTGACGACATATCCGCCACCAGTGGCGCGGCTACCTCGGGTGTCCAGAAGAACTCAACACCGCCAATGGTTTCGTTTGGGGTGTAGTGCACGTAGGCCGCGTTATCGGTCAGCTGCCAGCGATCAAAGGCGGGAATGGTGGAGAAATTCGTATCTTCAGAGGACGCCGCCACGTTGACCTGACCAAAGCGCTTGGCTTCCTTGATGGCCTTTTTGGACCACTCACCGGTGTTGATATAGTCCGCTGTCTGGCCTTCAGCCATCAGGTTCAACGGGATGGCCGCAAATTGACTGCTGGCACCGCCCTGGACAAACAACACTGCGTAATCATCAGAGATACCGAGCAGTTCGCGCAGATCCTGCTCCGCCTCGGTGGCAATACCCACCATCTCATCGCTGCGGTGACTCATCTCCATTACCGACAGGCCCCTGCCCTGCCAGTCCAGCATTTCATCTCGAGCCTGGGCCAAAACGGATTCAGGCATGGCCGCCGGGCCCGCGCAGAAATTGTAGCGTCGTGTCATGTTTGCTTACTGCTCCAAAAAGAAAACCGGGGAGCATCGCCCCCCATTAATAATCAACCTGAGCTGGATCAGGCATCACTGGTCGGTGCGGCATCACCATCGCCGGCATCGGTCGGCGCAGTCACGGCGGACTCACCATCACCGCCCGCATCGCCGTCAACCTCGGCCACCACATCATCTTCGGCGACGCGCTGAACCCCCACCAGGTGCTCATCTTCCCGCAGACGGATTACCCGAACCCCCTGGGTGTTGCGACCCAGCAAGGAAATTTCGTCCGTGCGGGTTCTTACCAGTGTGCCCTGATCGGTGATCAGCATGAGATCATCGCCGTCGAACACCTGCACCGCGCCCACCAGGTCGCCGTTGCGCTCGGTAATTGCCATCGCGATAACACCGCGACTCCCCCGGCCTTTACAGGGGAAATCTTCCACCGACGTGCGCTTGCCGTAGCCATTTTCAGAAACGGTGAGTACCCTGCCACCCTCTTTCGGGATCAACATGGCGATCACTTTCTGGCCGTCATCCATCCGTACGCCGCGCACACCCCGAGCAGTCCGGCCCATGGCGCGAACATCACCCTCCTGGAAGCGGGCAGCCTTGCCGGCGCTGGTGAGCAACACGACATCGTCTTTGCCATCCGTAATGGCGGTCCCAATCAGTACATCGCCCTCGTCGAGCTCAAGAGCGCGAAGCCCCACACTGCGCGGCCGCGAGAAGGCCTCCAGAGGCGTCTTTTTCACGGTGCCCTGCTCGGTGGCCATAAAGATGAAGTAGCCTTCGGTATATTCGTGCACCGGCAGAATCGAGGTGATGCGCTCACCGTCATCCAGCGGCAGCAAGTTGATCATCGGCCGCCCCCGGGAATTGCGCCCTGCGACCGGAATCTGATACACCTTGAGCCAGTACACCTTGCCGATATTGCTGAAGCACAAAATGGTGTCGTGGGTGTTGGCAACCAGTAGGTGCTCGACAAAATCCTCTTCTTTTACAGCGGTTGCCGACTTACCCATGCCGCCGCGACGCTGCGCTGCGTAGGAATCCAGAGGCTGGGATTTGGCATAGCCGCCGTGGGAAATGGTCACTACCCGATCCTCTTCGGGAATCAGGTCTTCGTGGGTCAGATCCAGCTGGGAAGCCACAATTTCGGTGCGACGGTCATCGCCAAAGTCAGCCACAACCTGTTGCAGCTCACCGCGAATCACCGCCAACAAAGCGGTGTGGTCGCCTAGAATATTCAGGTATTCGGCTATCTCGTCCAGCTTGAGCTTGTACTCTTCCAACAGCTTTTCGTGTTCAAGGCCAGTCAGTTTCTGCAGGCGCAAATCCAAGATGGCCTGCACCTGGGCCGCCGACAGATAATATTTGCCGTCGCGAACACCGAGCCCTTCTTCAAGATCATCCGGGCGGCAGGCGCTCTCACCCGCCCGTTCGAGCATGGCGCTGACGCTGCCCAACTCCCAGGGACGCCCGATCAGGTTATCCCGGGCATCCTGGGTGGTAGCAGACGCTTTGATGGTGGCGATAATCTCGTCGATGTTGGCAATGGCCACCGCCAGGCCTTCCAGCACATGTCCCCGCTCCCGGGCTTTGCGCAGCAGGTAAACCGTGCGCCGGGTAACCACTTCACGGCGGTGACGGATAAAGTAATCCAGCAGCTCCTTCAAATTGAGGATGCGCGGCTGATTATCCACCAGAGCAACAATATTGATGCCGAAGACATTCTGCAGCTGGGTCTGGGCGTAGAGGTTATTCAGCACCACCTCACCGCTCTCGCCCCGCTTCATCTCTACCACGACCCGCAGACCATCTTTATCCGACTCGTCGCGCAGCTCAGAAATGCCCTCTATTTTCTTTTCTTTTACCAGCTCGGCGATCTTCTCAATCAAGCGCGCCTTGTTCACCTGATAAGGCAGCTCGGTAATGATGATCGTGTCTTTGTTGGTCTTCTCGTTGCTGATGACCTCGGCACGGGCACGCACATAAATGCGCCCACGCCCAGTTTTATATGCTTCCACAATGCCAGCGCGGCCATTAATAATCGCGGCAGTGGGAAAATCCGGCCCCGGCACAAATTCCATCAACTCTTCGACGGTAATATCAGGATTGTCCAACACCGCCAAACAGGCATTGACCACTTCCGCCAGATTATGGGGCGGGATATTGGTCGCCATCCCCACCGCGATGCCCGAAGAGCCGTTAATAAGCAGGTTGGGCACCTTGGTGGGCAGCACCGCCGGAATTTGTTCGGTGCCGTCGTAGTTGGGCACCCAGTCAACGGTTTCCTTTTCCAGATCGGCCAACAGCTCGTGGGACAGCTTTTGCATGCGGATTTCGGTGTAACGCATTGCCGCCGCATTGTCGCCATCGATGGAGCCGAAGTTACCCTGACCATCAACCAGCATGTAGCGCAGAGAGAATGGCTGGGCCATCCGAACGATGGTGTCGTACACCGCCGAGTCGCCGTGGGGGTGGTACTTACCGATTACATCACCGACCACACGGGCCGACTTTTTATAGCCCTTGTTCCAGTCGTTGCTGAGTTCGCTCATGGCGAACAATACCCGCCGGTGAACGGGCTTGAGGCCATCTCGCACATCGGGCAGGGCCCGGCCAACGATGACACTCATGGCGTAATCAAGGTAGGACTGCTTAAGCTCGTCCTCGATATTTACGGGAAGAATTTCTTTAGCTAAATCAGCCATTAACGGAAGATTTCCTTATTATCGGCCAGGGCGATGGCGCGGCATATCAAACAGGGGATAACCCATTTCCCCCCAACTCCACCAGCGTTGCCGTGACTGACTGTCACGCGCCTGTCGGGGGTGAAAACAAAACGGCGATCATAGCACGAATATCGCCACCGTAGACAGTTTGAAATCGCGGCAAATCAAGGAGCTAAGGCTCGATCACTTCCCCGGGCAGCACCGAATCTGAGTATACTGGCGCCTTTGCCGAGCTGGAGTTTTTGTCGCCCATGTCCGAGGCCATCCCCACCGTCGCCGACACGCTTATTTTTCCTCGCTGGATACTGCCGATTACCGATGGCGACCCGATTCTGGAGAACCACGCCCTCGCCATCAGCGGCGGGGTGATCACGGCCATTCTCCCCAGCGAACAAGCCCGCAGCGTGGTGGCCAAAGAACGCGTCGATCTGCCGGGCCAGATTGTTTTACCCGGGCTCATCAACGCCCACGGCCACGCCGCCATGAGCCTGCTTCGCGGCATGGCCGACGACTACCCGCTGATGACCTGGCTGAATGATCATATCTGGCCAACCGAGGGCCGCTGGGTAAGCGAGGAGTTTGTCCGCGACGGTGCCGCCCTGGCCCTGGCAGAAATGCTCAAAACCGGCACCACCTGTTTCAGCGACATGTATTTCTTCCCGGAGGTGGCAGCGGAGCTCACTCACCGCATCGGCATGCGCGCCCAATTCGCGTTTCCAATATTCGATTTCCCCTGCGCCTGGGGCAGCGGCCCCGACGAGTACTTTGCCAAGGGCCTGACCCTGCGCGACAAATACAAACAAAGCGACCTGATCAGCATTGCGTTCGGCCCTCATGCACCTTACACCGTTGGCGATGCGGCCCTCAGTCGGGTTGCCATGCTCAGCGCCGAAACCGAGGCCCCGGTGCAGATTCACCTGCACGAGACCCAAACCGAGGTCGACGATGCGGTAGGCGCGGATGGCCGCCGCCCCATTCAACGTCTGGCAGACCTGGGGCTGCTAACACCGCGAACCCAGTGCGTTCACCTGGCCGCCGTCAGCGATGAGGATGTCGCACTGCTGGCCACCCATGGCAGCCATGCTATTCATTGCCCCGAATCCAACCTGAAATTAGCCAGCGGCTTTTCGCCGGTCGAGAAAATGCGCCGGGCGGGTATCAACGTCGCCCTGGGCACTGATGGCGCCGCCAGCAACAATGACCTAGACCTGCTGGGCGAAATGCGCACCGCCGCACTGCTCGCCAAGGCGGTCGCCGGGGACGCCACCGCCCTACCCGATATGGCGGCCCTGCGCTGCGCAACGCTCAACGGCGCCAAAGCACTGGGCATCGACCACCTGGTTGGCAGCCTGGAAGTCGGCAAGCAAGCGGACCTGATCAGCATTGACCTGACCGACCTGGCCCAGCAGCCCCTCTACTCGCCCAGCTCGCAGATGGTCTACAGCAATGTCAGCCACCGGGTTCGCAATAGCTGGATAAAGGGTCAGCGGATGCTGGATAATGGCGCCCTCACCCAGTTGGACAGTCAGGAACTGGCCGCCAAGGCCGAGTATTGGCGCCAGCGTATTAGTGGAGTTTGATATGCAGCAGTATTCCAATGTGGACCCCGCCGAAATCGCCAAATTTGAAGAGTTGGCCCATCGCTGGTGGGACCGGGAAAGCGAGTTCAAGCCCCTTCACGATATTAATCCGCTGCGGGTGAATTACATTGACCAGCGCTCCCCCCTGGCCGAGAAAAAGGTGTTGGACGTGGGCTGCGGCGGCGGCATTTTGTCTGAGGCGATGGCCCAGCGCGGCGCCAAAGTCACCGGCATTGACATGGGCGAAACCCCGCTGAGCGTTGCCCGACTGCATCAACTCGAATCCGGCGTCAAAGTGGACTACTTTCAAGCCACCGCCGAGGAAATGGCCGAGGACCAACCCGGCACCTACGATGTTGTCACCTGCCTGGAAATGCTGGAGCACGTGCCCAATCCGGCGTCAGTCATTCGGGCCTGCGCGAGCTTGTGCAAGCCCGGCGGCGACCTCTATTTCTCCACCATCAACCGTAACCCCAAGTCCTTTATGTTTGCGATTGTTGGCGCCGAGTACGTACTGCAGATGCTGCCCAAGGGCACCCATGAATTCAGCAAATTCATTCGTCCCGCTGAACTGGCCGGCTGGGTGCGCGAGGCTGATCTTTCCCTCGAACACATGACCGGCATGGTCTACAACCCCCTCACCAAGCGCTACAAGCTGACCGAGCGGGATGTCGACGTGAACTACATGATCCACGTCAAGAAGCCCGACTGATGCTCAAAGCCGTTTTATTTGACCTCGATGGCACCCTGCTCGATACGGCGTCCGACTTCACCACCGTTCTCAATAGCATGCTCGCCGCGCGCGACCTGCCCCTGCAAAACTATGAGGCAGTTCGGCAAAACGTCTCCAACGGCGCTCGCGCCGTGATCAAACTCGGCTTCTCCCAGGATGAAAACACCCCCGGATTTGCTGAACTACTGACCGAATTTCTCGACCGCTACGCCGACAACCTCGCCGACCACACCACACTGTTTCCCGGCATGGCCAAAGTTCTGGAGGATTTGGAATGCTGGGGCCTGAAGTGGGGCGTCGTCACCAACAAGCCAGCCCGCTTCACCCTGCCCCTGCTCGCCACATTAAACCTCGATAAACGCTGCGGCCCGGCAATTTGCCCCGATCACGTCAGCCGTCGCAAACCCGACCCAGAGCCCCTGCTGCTGGCCTGTGAGCAATTGGACATCGAACCTGAACAGGCCATCTACGTGGGCGATCACGTGCGCGACATCGAAGCGGGCCGCGCCGCTGCCATGCCCACCATCGCCTGCCGCTATGGGTATATCTCCAGCGATGAAGACATCGCTTCCTGGCAGGCAGATTACATTGTCGATCAACCCGCTGAACTGGCCGATATTGTTGCCGCACTGCTGGCAAACGATATCGCCTGACTCCCAGCACCATTCTTAACCGATACGAGGCTTACCAGTGGCTGACACCCTTCCTCACGACTTCACGCCGGGCGATGCCTGTCTGCAAAACAAAATCATTCTGGTGACCGGTGCCGGCGACGGCATCGGCAGAGCCGCAGCGCTGCGGTTTGCCGCCCACGGCGCCAACGTGATTCTGCTTGGCCGCACCGTGGAAAAACTGGAAGCGGTGTACGACGAGATCGAGGCAGCCGGTCACCCCCAGGCGGCAATCTACCCATTGCACCTGCGCGGCGCCGTCATGCAGGACTACGAGCAACTGGCCAATACCATTGAGCAGGAGTTTGGCCGACTTGATGGATTGCTCCATAACGCCAGCGTGCTTGGCCAGCGCCGCACCCTTGCGCAAACCACAGTAGACAGCTGGGAAGAGGTGTTGCAGGTCAATCTGACGGCGCCCTTTATGATGACCCAGGCCCTGCTACCGGTGATGGCCGCAGCGGGCAAGGCATCACTGGTATTCACTTCGTCAAGCGTGGGGAGAAAGGGCCGCGCCTATTGGGGGGCCTACTCGGTATCCAAATTTGGCACGGAGGCGATGATGCAGATTCTGGCGGATGAGGAATTCAGCCTTAACGGCATTCGGGTGAACAGCATCAACCCGGGAGCCACCAATACCGTGATGCGCCGACTGGCTTACCCCGGCGAGAATCCCGCTTCAAACCCCTCGCCCGAGGAAATCATGCCGCTGTACCTGTATCTGATGAGTGATGACAGTGCTGGGGTCAATGGCCGACAGTTTGACGCCCAACCAAAATAAGCGGTGTAAGTCGCACAAAAAAAGGCGAACAGATTTGTTCGCCTTTTTTCGCAATACCAGGGATTAAGCCCGCAAGGCTTCCTGCATGCGCTCGATCTGCTCCCGATATCCCGCATCTTCCTCGGCGGGATCGACTGGCAGCCCCAGGCGGGCAAAGGCCGTCACGTCGGCCCAGTTCACCGATGCAAAAGGGTGTTGGGTGCCGACGTAACTGTGAAGATTGGCCACGGTGACCAAGTCGGCGTAATCCGCCCGGTCCACTTCCCGGTCAAACTTCAAGTGATCGACCGGCACGTTCACCAGCTCCGGCGCAAAGCCCCAGGACTCCAGAATCCGGGTGCCGATTTCCGGCGCCAACTGCACCAGCACCTGATCCAGCATGGTTGGGTGGTCTCGCAGAAACCCCCGACCTACAGCGTAGTTCAGCAGCGGTAACGCGCCGATCTGGTGAATGATTCCAGCCAGCGTGGCCAGCTCTGGTTTCAGATGGCGCTGGCTCTTCGCCAATGTATTGCAGATCGCTGCAACATCGGTGCTATGCACCCACAAAGCCCGCATCCGGGCATTAAGATTCTCTTTGGTCGACAGAAATATCTGCTGCATCGCCAGTGCCGTCACCAAGGTGCTGGTATAGGAAAGTCCTATTCGACTGATGGCCGTTTTCACGTCCACCACCGGCTCCTGGGCGCGCAGCAACGAGCTATTGGACACCCGCAAAATACGGGCAGCCAGAGAGCTGTCATGCTCAATGATGGTGGCCAACACAGGGATACTGACATCGGGATCGCTGGCGGCCTCCCTCACCTCAAGGGCGACCTCCGGGAGGGTCGGCAGCACGATGGAATCATCTTCGATTGCGCGAATGATATCGCTTCGGATTTGCCCGATAACTTGACTCATAGTTGTAACTTATCAATCCGCATATTTTGGCAAAGCGTAGCAGATAGCGGCCAACCTGCCTTATCGCCAAAAATACCTACACCGCCTCGGCAGGGCCGATACACCTTTTCAGAAAAGGCACAGAAAGCAATCCTGCGGACATAAAAAAGGGCCACCCAGTGGGCAGCCCCCTATCACCGAATCGGCGCGCAACCGGAGGCTACAAGCTCCCGGCGACGGCGGCCAGAGCCGCCTGGGCATCCACCGTCTTGCCCTGTTCGGCAAAGGCGTCGGCCAGTGCGTTGATCAGCAGCTCAATGTTCTCCCGCCGGGCGCTATGGCCCATCAGACCAATGCGCCATACTTTTCCAGCGAAATCGCCCAGACCTGCGCCGATCTCCAGGTTGTATTTGCTGAGCAGGAAGGCCCGCGCCTGGGCATCGTCAACGCCCTCGGGAATATACACACTGTTAAGCTGGGGCAAACGCGCACCGGCTTTAACCACAAAGCGCATTCCAAGGGCCTCCAGACCCGCCGCCAGGGCCTGATGCATACTGGCGTGACGCAGCCAGGCGTTTTCGAGCCCCTCTTCCTTCAAAGCAACCAGGGCTTCATGCAAACCATACAGGGCATTCACCGGCGCGGTATGGTGGTAGGCGCGCTTACCGCCCTGCCCCCAGTATCCCAGGATCAGGTTCATATCCAGAAACCAGCTCTGAACGGGCGTCTTGCGCGCTTTGATCGCTGCCACCGCCGCATCGCTAAAGGTTACCGGCGACAGCCCCGGGGTGCAGGACAAACACTTCTGGGTACCGGAGTACACCGCATCGGCTTTCCAGCGATCAACATACAGCGGCACCCCGCCCAGCGAGGTCACGGTGTCGACAATACTCAGGCAGTTGTGACGCTTGGCCAGGGCACACAGGGTTTCGGCATCGCTGAGGGCGCCGGTCGAGGTTTCCGCATGCACAAAGGCAAGCACTTTCGCGTCGGGATGCGCTGCCAACACCTGCTCCACCGCGGCGGGATCAACAGGCTCGCCCCAGGGCTGATCAACCGCCACCGCAGTGGCGCCGCAGCGCTGCACATTTTCAATCATCCGCTTGCCAAACACCCCGTTCACGGCAACCACCGCCTTATCGCCGGGTTCCAGCAAGTTGGCGAAGCACGCTTCCATGCCCGCTGAACCGGGCGCAGAGACCGGCAACGTCAACGCGTTCTCAGTCTGAAAGGCATATTTCAGCAGGGCTTTGATCTCATCCATCAGCTCAATAAAGCGAGGATCCAAATGGCCAATGGTGGGCCGGGCCAACGCATCGAGAATCCGCTGGGGGACATCTGAAGGTCCAGGACCCATCAGCACCCGCTGGGGGGCAACGAAAGAGGAAATCTGCATAAAAGCCTCACAGGTGACATGATTCGGAGACGCTGCAAGCAAAGGGGCAGCGAAAAAGGCGAGTATTGTACCCAATTTGGTCAACGGCTGGGCAACTTGCGCGGCGTGCCTGCAAATCTGATGATGATCAGGAGCAAAAGCATGCGGCTGAGCTCACACCCGGTGAATACCGCTATTTCCCTTCACAGCAAAAATAGGCATCATGAAATTGCAACAATTGCGGTGCATCCGGGCCGAGGTGTGATACGTATATTGAGTGATACGTCATCGGGTGATGCTTAACGCGCAGGGCGAGCTTGCATGGGAGTGCATCCCTACCCCCCTCCCGGGAGACGGGACGGCCACTTCGCCAACCCTGTTTCGCGCTAGCAAGTCACAGCGCACAGGACTGCCACCGCCATATTATTTTTGCCGGGATAACACTATTCACTGCCACCTTCCCCGGCTGCTGACAGGAGATCGTTTTATGATAGAACGCCTTCGCCGCACACTTCACGAGCTCCGGCTCGCCGTTCGTCGCCACCTCGAGTCGGTCCGTTTCGAGGAGCAAAGTCTACGGGATGAGCCCTACCAGGAAGGGCAATTAGTGCCGATTCGTGTTGAGGCCAGCCGACACCAGCCCCGCTACCGGCGGTAGCCCAACCGCCCGCTCACAATCGATTAACTCCCTCTACAAGATGGCGCGGTGGCACTCTCGCCGACGCCACTTCGCTACTGGACTCTGACCCGCGCCCTGCGCAAAATGGCAGCTTGCGGCCCCAAACCACAGAACCCGAATTCATGTCAGAGATTGTCAGTAAACTCCCCCAAGTGGGCACCACCATCTTCAGCGTGATGTCTGCTCTTGCGAGCGAGCACAATGCCCTGAATTTATCCCAGGGCTTCCCGGATTTTCCGGCGCCCCAAAGCCTGCTCGACGATTTAAACCGCCACGCCCAGGCGGGCCGCAACCAATACCCCCCCATGAGTGGCGCGGCGGAGTTGCGCCAGGCATTGGCCGAATTGATCAAGCGGAGTTATCAGCGGCAGGTCTGCCCGGATCGGGAAATCACCATCACCTCCGGCGCCACAGAAGGGCTGTTCGTGGCGATACACACGCTGGTCAACCCGGGCGATGAAGTGATCGTGTTCGACCCCGCCTACGATAGTTACGAGCCAGCGGTCACCCTAGCGGGAGGACACTGCCGCCACATTCCGCTGGCGGCACCCGATTTTCGCCCTGATTGGCAGCAGGTCGTGGACAGCATCAACCCGCGCACCCGCTGCATCATCGTGAACAGCCCCCACAACCCCAGCGCGACCGTTTTTAGTCAGGCCGACTGGCTGCAGCTTCAGCAGATCGTCATCGACAACAATCTGTTTTTGATTAGCGACGAAGTCTACGAGCATATCGTCTTTGATAATCACCCGCGGCTAAGTGCCAACCGCTTTGAGGCTCTAGCGCAACGCAGCTTCATCGTGTCCTCCTTTGGCAAGACCTTTCATTGCACAGGTTGGAAGACCGGCTACTGCGTTGCGCCGTCTGCGCTCACCACCGAATTTCGCAAAATTCATCAGTACGTTACCTTCGCCAGCTTTGCGCCGGCGCAATATGCCCTGGCCGATATGCTCAACCACCAGCCGCAGCACATTGAGCAACTCGGGGCTTTCTATCAGCAGCGGCGTGACCGCTTTGCCACCGCGCTGGCGTCCAGCCGCCTAAAATTACTTCCCAGTGCAGGAACCTATTTCATGCTGGCTGACTACAGCGCAATCAGTGAGCTAGGCGACATTGAATTTTGCCAATGGTTGACTCAGCATGCTGGGGTGGCCGCCATCCCCTTGTCGGTGTTTTATCAAACACCACCACAAAGCCGCATTATTCGATTCTGTTTTGCCAAACAAGACGCCACCTTAGATCAAGCTGCCGAGAAACTATGTCGACTGTAACGGTGAGCGCCATCCAGGCGCCCCTCACATGGCAGGACCCCGACGCCAACCATCGCTACTTTGCCAATCAAATGGCATCCCTTTTGAACGTGGATGTGGTGGTGCTTCCAGAGATGTTTAGCACGGGCTTTTCCATGGCCAGCGACACCATCGCCGAAGCCAGCGACGGCCCCACCCTGGCGTGGATGAAATCCCAAGCGGCGCGCCTCGACGCTGCCGTCACCGGCTCGGTCGCCGTCCGCGACGGCAACGCCTATTTCAACCGGATGTTCTGGGTCGAGCCCGACGGCAGCGTCAGCTATTACGACAAGCGGCACCTGTTTCGGATGGCCGCCGAGCACCATCATTACCACGCCGGACAAGAACGTGTCATCGTGCCCTGGCGCGGCCTGCGCTTTTGTCTGCAAGTGTGTTACGACCTGCGCTTTCCCGTGTTTTCGCGCAACCGTGGCGATTACGACGTGTTGATTTACGTCGCCAACTGGCCCGCCGCCCGGGCTCACGCATGGCGCACTTTGTTGCCCGCCCGGGCCATTGAAAACCAGTGTTACACCATCGGCGTGAACCGGGTTGGCCAGGACGGCAATGGCCATGACTACAGCGGCGACAGCGTGGTTCTGAATTATCTGGGCCAGCCCCTGCAAAGCGCCCCGGCCAATGCCGCCGTCACCCTGCAGTGTGAACTGGATGGCGCCAAACTGACCGCGTTCCGGGAGAGTTTTCCGGCCGCACTGGATGCCGATGATTTTGAATTGCATTAATAAAATCGACAGGTTCACAGGCCCATTTTGTTTCTAATGCACACGCTCGTAGTGTCACGACCCGAGAACGGTCAAAAACTGAACCCGAACTTTTCATCCCCACCTGTGTGGGGAACACGGTGCTGATGCAGGGCGATGGCGAGCACAAAGGCGGTTCATCCCCACCTGCGTGGGGAACACGTTGACCGTTCAGGTCTGCGTAGATGTAGTAGCGGTTCATCCCCACCTGCGTGGGGAACACGCTGCTGAATCTGCTGGCCACACCGATGCCACCGGTTCATCCCCACCTGCGTGGGGAACACGAACGCATCCACCGGCTAATGTGGGAATCCGGCGGTTCATCCCCACCTGCGTGGGGAACACCGATCCCTAGCGTGTAGGTTTCGACGGGAATGCGGTTCATCCCCACCTGCGTGGGGAACACCCAACAAAATGCCGCCCACTGTGCGCCGGTATCGGTTCATCCCCACCTGCGTGGGGAACACCTTGTGCGGGCCTAGCAGCCAGTCGATGTGCGCGGTTCATCCCCACCTGCGTGGGGAACACCGCAGCCTGATTGCCAGTATTGCCCACCAACGCGGTTCATCCCCACCTGCGTGGGGAACACGGGGATGGGTCGGCCCGCGTTAGACGTAGGGACGGTTCATCCCCACCTGCGTGGGGAACACCCAGCCACCACGGCCCGAAACCGATTGCAGCGCGGTTCATCCCCACCTGCGTGGGGAACACGCTGCAGCGTTCCGCGAAGACCCCGCCAAGGTGCGGTTCATCCCCACCTGCGTGGGGAACACGTAGTAGCGGTCTGCCACCACACTGCCCAACTCGGTTCATCCCCACCTGCGTGGGGAACACTGGACCTGAGCCCGTCTGAGCTGACGCGAAAGCGGTTCATCCCCACCTGCGTGGGGAACACATCAGGTGCCCCTGTAGTCGATATGTTTGCCGCGGTTCATCCCCACCTGCGTGGGGAACACATACCCCACCACCACCGACCGACCGCCCGGTACGGTTCATCCCCACCTGCGTGGGGAACACGCGAGGGGAACCCGGCGAACTGGTGGGGGAACCGGTTCATCCCCACCTGCGTGGGGAACACCAGGAAGCTATCAACCAGCGGGACGCGAAAGCCGGTTCATCCCCACCTGCGTGGGGAACACGCAACCTCTGATTGAGCGCTGTTTTGGTATTGCGGTTCATCCCCACCTGCGTGGGGAACACCCAACAAAATGCCGCCCACTGTGCGCCGGTATCGGTTCATCCCCACCTGCGTGGGGAACACTTCGACAAAAAGATCATGGATCGCGTCTAACTCGGTTCATCCCCACCTGCGTGGGGAACACCCCCGGCACCGCGTACCGCTACCGGCTTATCTCGGTTCATCCCCACCTGCGTGGGGAACACGCCCTGCAGGGCTGCGATAGCCTCAAACATGCCGGTTCATCCCCACCTGCGTGGGGAACACGTCGCTAAATTGCAGCGTGTAGGCCGCGCCCGCGGTTCATCCCCACCTGCGTGGGGAACACAGCGGGCTCAGTACCATCAGGCGACAGCCCCACGGTTCATCCCCACCTGCGTGGGGAACACCTCCAGCAATTCGGCGGAGGTATGCCGATACTCGGTTCATCCCCACCTGCGTGGGGAACACTGCGCCCACAGATATTGCTGATTGTTGGTTCGCGGTTCATCCCCACCTGCGTGGGGAACACGCCCCCCGTTCGAATACTGGGTTGTCGGCCCCCGGTTCATCCCCACCTGCGTGGGGAACACAAATGCATTCAAATTTGCATGATGACCGAATACGGTTCATCCCCACCTGCGTGGGGAACACCTCCCCAACTCCTGTTTTTGCTGGGAATATGGCGGTTCATCCCCACCTGCGTGGGGAACACGTTTCCTATATGGGGCTCTCACTGATAATGGGCGGTTCATCCCCACCTGCGTGGGGAACACCCTCCAAGCTGTCAGGATAAAGCCGGTGATACCGGTTCATCCCCACCTGCGTGGGGAACACTTATTGTTATTGCTTCTCTTCGCGTCAAGTGCCGGTTCATCCCCACCTGCGTGGGGAACACTGGGGAAATTCGATGATACTGCTCTGTTTTTGCGGTTCATCCCCACCTGCGTGGGGAACACACCCCTTCCCAGCACAAAACCATTCGTCAAACGCGGTTCATCCCCACCTGCGTGGGGAACACTTAATCTGTTCAAAGAGCTGGTCGATTTTCTGCGGTTCATCCCCACCTGCGTGGGGAACACATTTCGGCAACAGGTTTATTTTTAGCTGGTTGCGGTTCATCCCCACCTGCGTGGGGAACACCTCGGGATTTGCAACATAAAACGCCGCCATATCGGTTCATCCCCACCTGCGTGGGGAACACACTAAGTCTACATGCTTGTTTTTAAAGAACAAATCGGCGATGAAAAAATCTACCGACTATTGAGTAGTATTATCAGGATTTTCCGAGGGGATAAATTTCACAAGTCTTAGCCCATCCAACTCCACGGGCATACGTCGATTTTCACCATGCGTTACAAAGTCAAACCCTGATTCCGTATTTGTCGCCCAGGCCATAACCGCGTTGCCGTCATCCGCCAATTCGGTAATCTGATGCCAAATCATTTCCCTAATCCGGCGCGATACATCACCTACATAAACACCCGCGCGAATTTCCAACAGCCACACCGCCAATCGACCGCGAAGTCGTGGCGGCACTGCTTCGGTAACGACCACGCACATGCTCACCGTTAACCGCTCCTGTGTCCGCTATCACCAATGGACTCGGGCTCCGGAATCGCGGGAGGCTGTGCATCTCTTGGAGGTTCTGGAGGATTAATTTCCCCGGCGGCCAATACTTCCTCAACCAACGGTATCAAGCGTTTCAGAATCTTGGACGTTCGAAAACTGTCGCGACACGCAATGCGGGTTTCCCGGTCGGCAAACGGGGGCTTTTTTGCAGCGATCTGAAATGCGACGGGAACCACCGTTTCAAACTTCACAATATCAGCAATATCGTAAACAAAACTCAGCGGTTTGCCCGAGTGAAGGAAGCCTATGGCGGGTGCGTACCCGGCTGCCAATACAGCCGCTTCCGTTACGCCATATAGGCATGAAGTCGCTGCACTGAGACATTGATTGGCTATGTCACCCTTTTTCCAATCCTTGGGGTCGTAGCGACGACCATGCCATTGCACACCGTACTGCTGCGCCAGCAGTTCATAGGTCTTGCGCACGCGCGCGCCTTCGATGCCACGCAACTGGTCTACACTTCGTCGCTCAGGAGCTGGTTCACCGAAACGCAGTTCAAACATTTTGCGAACCACTTTTAGTCGCAAGCTTTCATCCAACGCCAACTGCGCCTGGTACAACAGCCGATCAGACCGCGCACCGCCAGGTTGCCCCGCCGCATATAAACGGACCCCTGCCTCGCCCACCCAGATCAACAGCGTACCCACTGTCGAGGCGAGTTTAACGGCGGCATGGCTGACCCTGGCACCCGGCTCCAGCATCAGGCAGGCCAAGCTGCCAACCGGAATCAGCATCCGCTCACCATTGACTTCATCAACCACGCAGAACGCGCCATCACGCACATCCAACTGCCCGCGGCCAACAAACACCATTGAATTGCGGTCTTTAATGGGGATGGGTTTAAGTGGGACGAAATTTCCTTTATCACTCATTGGACAGCTTCCTTTTATGTCCGTACCGACCTCGCGCCAGATTAAAACCCCGCCGTGTTGAGCCCTTCAGACAACGACGTAACTGCAGTGCTCGTCCCTCGCTCACTCCTCCCCCTTTTCGACTAGCGGGTTTTGACTGGAAGTCAGGATACCCATCTGGCGGATTGCTAGCTCGTTGAGCTTTACTACCCGCTCAGCCTGCCCCAGCCCCTGATCAATAAAATGGGCATTGAGCGATTCCAAATTGGCCAGACACACCAGTTGTTGCACGCTGGCGTGGTCACGCATATTCCCCGTTAAAGAAGGATTGGCATCACGCCATTCGCGGGCGGTAATACCGAACAACGCCACGTTAAGCAGATCGGCTTCACTGGCGTACACTGCATTAATCTGTTGGGGAAGCAAGGTATCCGGGATCAGATTTTCCTTGATGGCGTCGGTGTGAATCAGGTAGTTGACCTTGGCCAGATTGCGGCGAATATCCCAGCCAAGCTGCTGAAACTCCTGCTCTTTTAAACGTTGAAACTCCTTAATGAGATACAACTTGAATTCGACGGAGATCCAACTGGCGAATTCGAAGGCGATGTCTTTTTGAGCGAAGGTCCCGCCGTAGCGGCCACGGCTGGATAAAATGCCGATGGCGCCGGTTTTCTCTACCCACTGTTTGGGCGTGAGGGTAAAGCTGTTCAACCCCGCCTCTTTTTTAAACCCGTCGAATTCGACGGGTTTAAAATTCGGGTTATTGAGTTGCTCCCAAATACCAAGGAACTCAATGGTATTGCGATTTCTCAACCAGTTTCGAATCAAGTCATCTGTGCGCTCGCTATTCTTGTAACGCGCAATATCCGTGATATTGATGTACTCGACGCCATCCTTGGTTGTGGTAGCAATTTCCTGCTCCAGCACCTGCAGCTTTGCTTTCATAGACTCATCCTTGAGTGGGTTTGTTGATTCCTGAGTCATCGCGGGCGGATTAGCATCAAGCCACAGCCAAATGCCTTCGCCGGACCAATCCCGTTATTAATCATGGTAAGAAACCCTTCCGGGTCTTTCACAATCAACTCCCCCGAGATATCAACCGAAAGAAAACGAGCCTGTTGCTTTCGCGCAGAGGCATCCTTTTGCGGTAGTGGATGGATTCGATAACGCTGCCACTGAAAAACCGGCACCGTTATCTCTCGATCACCGTCATCATCCTCCACCTCTTGCTCCGCAATAGAAAACAAGCCATCCCGCGAAGGGTTGTGCGCCAGCCACTGAATCAGCCGACGAGACACGGCCTCCTGCGTCGCCAAACCAAGAAGAACATCGACACTGTGCCCCGCCACAGCATCCGCAAAGCACCGGCTTTGGCTTAGATAACTGCACAAGTAGTCCGTCACAGCAGATGCGCGCTGATTTTCCATTAGCCGTCTTTTTAGGTCGCCTTTGCTTCCCTCGCACGACAGCCCAATTTCTTTACAGGCTTGGCGAAAAAACACCAACTGCTCATCCATTACCAGGTCACAGCGCTTTTTATCGCGGGTAACGACCGGATTGGCCGTAAGGCAAAACGAGAGGCGTTGACCAGCCTGAAATTGGGGCCGGTATTCCTTGGATTCCACAGTAAAAAGCGGCGTGCTTTCTCTGGGCCTTGTCACAGAAAGCACATAGTAAACGGGCTCACCTTTTGCTCCAGCGTGCTGCTTCAACTGCTCCTTCGCGACTTCCTCCCGGTAGAGAAAATCCCGCTTTTCCTGATCAAACAAATCCCAGAGTAGTTGATGGGTGCCATAGGTATTGGATTGCAGAAGCCGACCCAACTGTGAGTTTTGACCAATATCGGGTTTCAAGGTCACGCGGGAAAGGTACATTTACACACCCTCCTTGGTACGGTAGTGATAAATCTGTCGGGGGGCATACTGCCAGCGTCTCCGGGAGTTCAGGCGGTCGTGTTGTGTCTCACTGAGTAATTGGCTTTTATCCAATCGCCCTTCACTACCAAAATCCTCAACGTTACCCTCCCAGCAATACTCCACCGATTGATCACGGCAAAGAACATCCCGCTCAAAACGCTCTGACTGTCTTTCCAGTACGGGAGAAATCCCACGGGGTTGATACTTTTTAAATGCCTCTGCAAAGCCGTCAGCAACAACAAGTTGTGGATCAAGCGGGGCGGCCAGCGGGCAGGACTTACGCCCTAGGTAGAGCGTAAATATGGGCGTTCGCAATCCATCTGCAATCTGCTCAAGGGTATAGGGAACCCCGTCCTCTGCACGCAAAGCCACCCATGCCAGGGCATCGCTACGATATTCGCGACTGGAAAGCACCGTACCCAGACGGTCTTTGCCGATCACCAACTCATCTCGACGACTGCGATAGGTAAATTTTCCTACAGTATCCGGTGCCTGCACCGTGTGGTAGTCCCGCAACAAACTGCCTTGGCTGAACAAGGCTGACGCCATGTGATACTCGCGATTCAACCGCAGATGCTGGGACTCCTCCTCACGGCGAATACCCAGAGCTGCCGCCACCAGCCCCATCACCGCAGATTTTGTTGGCCCATGAAAGCTGTGCCGGGATTCGCCAATGGCAATATTCCCCCAACTGGCCAGGGGGCCGTAAAGCCGAAACAGCAGATAATCCATTATCGCCTCCTATTCGGCTCCACCCACAAAGTCCAGCAGCTCGCCCATGGCACCGAGGCGCTCACCAACACAAATTTCATATCGGCGATCAGCGCAAGGGCCATACACCTGGTCAAAGCCCTGATACTGCTGGCGAATGGCATCTACAGCCTGGGTAAGATAATCCTTATCAATCAAGCCGCGAACCTCCACCGGCTTAAGGAAAGAAACCGAAAGGGATCGCGGTTGCTGATTGCCCGCCTCAGCCAGCACATAACTCGCGTAGCCCTGATGGGCAAAGCTGTTTTGCTTCCCTGAGGGTGGCACTTTAATCGCCGTTTCTATCAATGCCGCGATCGCGCGGTTAGCCAACGCGGCATCCCCATTCAGGTTTTCAATAAGTTGTTCACGATTGATACACAGGTAGGAATAAAACAAGCCCGCGGCAAAGCCTGTTTCACCAATATGCGATGAACCCGCATCTTCCCGACCGTCATTCAGATCATCAACAGCGGTAAAGTAGTCATCTTCTATCACAACCGGATGCACACTAATGGCATGGGCAACTTGGCAGGCCGCCTCAATGTTGTATGCTGGCTTTGACGCCAGCATGCGACCGAACAGGGCAATATCCACCGCAGAGGTAGTCTCGCGCAGCAAGTCCAATTCGCCTTTTTCCGGCGCGCGCTGCTCCTCAATAAGTGTTGCGACCAGCTGATCTATTTGGGCCTGTTCATCCGGCCCGATATGGACTAATTGTTCAATTTCCAATTCATTAAGTGGATCATTCTTATCCGCCTTTTTATTCTTACCAAACTCTCCAGCGATGGTGGCTGCCCAGGTCAACGCATTTTTATCCTTTATGCCTGCCTCAGTCAGACGATCATAAATTCCCAGTCCCAGTCGCTTGGTACGCGTACCCAAGTGGCCAGACACCGCTTGCCCAAACAATTCGGAGGTACGCCAATGGCGCTTCAAACTTTGAGAAGAAACACGCAAACGATCAACGCCACCCATTTTGGCGGTTTTTGGACGCCCCTGATCGTCACGATTCAAATTGGCGGGAGGATATGCAGTAAGTAGATGTATCTGGATAAAGCGGCTCATTATTCAGTTCCTTTTGAAGTAGTAGATGAGTTAGATGGAAGGTAATAATCCTTGGCCCATAGCACACTGAGCCGGTTTACCGGATTGCGATCGGGACCTGTTTGATATTCGTCGTACCAACGCAGAATGCCCTCAACAAGGGAAAGAATATTGACACCACCATTGAGCATACGAATGGCCCGAATCAGCCTGCGAAAGAATTCCTCAGGGGTACGGCTTTTAATCAGCTGCCGAAAACGGAGATCACTCATTACAGCAACGTCTTCACCGCCGCCTAATTGAGCAGCAAAACTTCTCCCAGGTTGGTTATGCCTTACTTGAGCCAAGGCACAGGCAACCAACGCACTCGCGTAAAGATGTTCTGTTTCAGCCCAGCGCGGCGGAACATACTCCAGAAAATTAAAGAAAGCCTCCGTCAACAAAGCATCATCCGGGCGCTCCACCCGGCGCAAGCGAGCGCGCAAACCACGATTTTCATCCAGCGACGACCACCAAGCGAGCAAGCGATCAGGCGCCGCGCCGTGAAGGTAGTAAAAGTGTTTTTTCGCCTCCATTGTTTCAGCCATTGGCAACCTCCTTGGCAACTTGGCCTTTTTCCCTCAGGTGTTTAATCGATTTCATTGAATTAAATTTTTTAACCAGTGCATCGCGGGCATTAACAATTCGCTTCAAATCCAGCTCTTCCACCGAGGTTTGCAGAGTGAAGTGATCGAACAGTTCAAGAACGGACTTATAAAGGACTGACCGCCAGTCGCCATAGATTTCTGGTGGTACACGATCAGCACCCACCGGCAAAGCCGCCATCTGCCCCAGCAATCGGTAAAAGTCATTTTCAGTGGCCTGCCAGAATTCTGTGTCGATAAAGCCCACATCGCCTGTCGCATCTTCAGGTCGCCGATACCAACCCTCTTTAACGTATTTTCTAAGCAAGGGCGCGCTATCTTTAGCGCTGGTAAGTAACGTCTGTATCCATGCCTGCACATTGACGATTTGTTCAGGCTCCAAATGAAAGACTGGCAAAATATGTTCGTACCAGCAACGCGCTTTCATGTTGTCCATGTCATAGCCAAAGCACCACAGGCTTAGCTGTTTCTCACTATCCAGCTCCCGCGATTTATTGTTAAAAAAATCCTGAACAATGATCGATGCGCGGTCACCATTGCCATCGTCGTGAAACATGAAGCCCAACCAGTGCCGATAACCAAGGCCGCCTTTCTGACCTTTTAACGACAGGGGTTCGTTTTCTTTCTTGAGATCAAAGCGGTACGGCGTAAGCGGATGAAGCCAAGGGCCTTCGTAATTGACACCATAGTTACGGGTTCGATAGCGGGAATAGAGCGGCAAATCCTGCTCACCGCACAGATCGCACTCACCTGACTGGCTTGCGGGGCAAAGTCTGATACGTCGGGGCATTCCCCAATACATTTGCAGCGGATGGGTATCATCTGGCAACGTTGCCTTACCACTTTTGTCAGATAATCTGGTTAGCGCCAGCCAAGGCAGTATCGACGCATCCATAGACTCTGCCGACGTCTTCAGCCCCTGCTCCTGATCCAATACATTGAGCCAGAGCTTTTGCCACAGACTGCTATCACCCACAGGTCGCAAGAGCGTGGTAAGGGGACCGCCGCCACGCAAACCAACACGATGCCCCACGCCACCAGAAGGCGCATTGGTTTGCAGGGTAAATAAAGCCAAAGCAGTACAGGACGGACACAGCGCATTGACCAAGCCCCCCTTAATAAAAAAATCGAGATTGTCTTTAAGGGTCTTCCCCCCCGGCGCATCAATCAGCAGCCCAGCAATACCCTTTTCTTCGCCATCCTCCAAAGTGAGATCTTGGAGAAAAGCGGGGCTGCCCACCTCGGCATCCAATGCAAATGCATCTTTCCAGGCGCCGAACGCCTCCTGAAGATACCTCGATGACATAGGTTCAACATAACGTTCCTCCCACTCGACAATATCTTCCGGCGCAACACAGGTTTGCAACAGCCCAATCAAAAATTGGTAGAGTGCTCCCTGAAAATCCGCCCTAGGTGCGCATAGCTCAACAACCGGGTTGTCAGTTTCTGCTATTTGCCAAGGGGCAATTTTGCATTGGCTTCCATCCCGCCGGATGGCAGGTATCCATTGAGACGACAATAGGTTCATAGCTCGTATTCCCTCACCAAACTCCATGTGCAATCTAAGAAACGTATACACCAACTCCTGCAACAATCACGGCTGACGCCACAATCCCCAACAGAAGCTTTGTCGACCAATTTGCTCGGTCAATCACCTGAATCAATTCCACCAAGTCACTTACTCGCATCGCGCTAAACCTTTTGGCCAAAAGGAGATACTAGCGAGACTACCACACATTTCTTAAGTGATAAAATCAGTTTTCAATAAAATTCACTTGCTGTACAATCTCTCCCGTTCCCAACATTTGGGATCAACCGTGATAGAACCACTTTTCAGTGGTTCATTATTGCCCGTTCCCCGCTTCGGCGGGGCCTCCCAACCACCCTACCTCTTGGTCGTAGTAGCTATCCAATACCCCCGCCAACGGAAACAGTCTCTTCCATTTCAAAGCGTTATGATTTTCCTGCAAGTCAGCCATTTGCTTTATCAGCTCTGACGACAGTGCCTTTTCCGCCTGCCGCCAGAGGTTTTCCCTCATACTCACCGTGCTTAAATCCCAGGGGTAGTGCGGGTGTTCCGCATAGGCTCGCCAACTGCCCTCCCCATCCGGTTTCACCAGCACCACACTCACTGACGCGTCACTTAGCCGGGTCGGTACATTAACCTCCTCCCCCCAACCCGCGTCATTGCTTTTCCGGGTATAGCCTTTACTCATATCCAGCATATTGAAACCCGCCATACTGGCCGCGGCCCGGCGGTCGCCATCCGCAGAGAAGGAGGCTTCCTCGATGGCTTCTGGAGTGATTAGCGAGGTTGCCGATGAATACACTGACTCAATCAGTTCCCGGGCATCTTCCGGCATCCGATATCCACCTCTGGAAAACAAGACCTTGGCCGAACGCCAGAGCTGGCCGAGATCACGATATACCGCCAGGGTCCCCTTCTGGCCGTCCAGCCAATTCTCATCGGCATCGTCCTGTGGATCAGGGGAATGAACGTAAAATACAGCGGGTGGGCGCTGATCCGCTTCGCCCGGCGAATCAACGGGATTACCTTGGGCGTCCCGACGATGGCGATGCAGGCGACCAGCGCGCTGAAGTAACAGGTCTATTGGCGCCAGATCGGAGATCAGTACATCGAAATCAAGATCAAGGCTCTGCTCCACTACTTGCGTACTGACTAGCACCCGTCCCTTTCGTTTTGCGCCGTCGCTATGCTTACCAAAGCGGGCCAGCACATCCGCTTCAATATTCTGCCGATCCAACATGACATAGCGGCTGTGGAATAACTGAACGACTTCATCGCTTGCCAAGATATTGCGCACCTGTTGACGGGCCCACCGAGCGTCATCCACCGTGTTGCGGATCCAGCAAACACATTGACCTTGCGCCACTGTCTCTGCAATCAACGCCAGAGCCGCGTCTACGCCATTCAGCCTCTGCACTTCTACTCGGCGCGCTACCTCCGGCCGGGTTGCTAGTGCGCACTGGGGCTCTGCAATCGCAGGAAACTGCGTCGCCAGGGGATAGGCTGTCGAATCGAGCGCAGACATGTCTTTGCCTGTCCCCTTGGCGTAAGCGGCGATCAAATCGCGTTTCATTTGATACGGCAGCGTTGCCGACAGCAATATGGCGCTGCCACCCTGGCCGGCATGCATTTCAAGCAGGTTTTCCAACAGCTTTTTCATATAGGGGTCATAGGCGTGTACTTCGTCAATCAGCAAAACCTTTCGACTCAGACCCACCAATCTCAAAGATTGATGGCGTGCTGGTAAAACGCCCAACAGCCCCTGATCTATCGTCCCAACCCCAATATCAGCGAGCAGCGCCTTTTTGCGGTTATCAGCAAACCAGGCATTGCAATAGGCAGAGGCGCTGGCTTCGCCACTTGCGTAATCAACGTCACTTGGCTGCTGGTTCCCCCAACCAACAGAGTCGGAAAACTCCGCCGATAAATGCCTGGCCCCGTGGGCCAAAATCAAAGAAGGCCGTTCTGACTGTGGATAGAGGGCCCGATAACACTCCGCCATGCGTCCATACATAGCATTGGCGGTGGCCATCGTGGGCAAGCCAACATATAGGCCATCCGCCAATCCGACGCTCATCAGGCGATGAACCAGCACCATCGCCGCTTCGGTTTTACCTGCACCCGTCACATCTTCCAGAATAAAAAGCTGAGGCTCTTCTACTAGCGGCTGTGAAATGGCGTAATGCTGCAAAGGGGTAGGCGTTTCGACAAAAGGAAATAACTGTCTGATCGATTCAAATCCTTGCACGGGGCGGCGCTGGAGGCCCGATTGCGCCAGTGCTTTACGGGCCGAGGGCAGCGCGCTTTCCTCCCAATAGTCTTTTAAAGGAACGCGTTGAGCGCAGTAACCGAAATAGCGCTGATTGGACCCCAACCAATCCGCCAGCACAGCCAATCCCGCCAAGCACCAGGACTGGCTTTTAAGTTCCTTGTTCAGCGCTTTATCCTGCAAAAAGCCGAGGTCTTCCGCTTGCAACCACCACCTAAGCATTTCTCCCGAGAAGCTCACCGCGGAGGCAATATCGGATTTATCAAAATGATCAAGAAGGCGGATATTTCCTGGATACTGGGGAGGCTGGCCATGATGACCGGTCACAATCTCTAACCAAGTATCGAGCTGATGCAACCGCCGCACTTGCTTTTGATCTACATTAAATGCCTTGGCAAACACGTCTTGAAGCTCAGCAGACTCCCGCCACAGCCAAAAACCCAGGGAATCATGGCGCACCTCATAACTCATACCGGGCATTGGCGCGACGAGTTGTGCAGATAAGCCGGGTGCTAGCCCCTGAAATGCCCGGGCAAATTTGCCGAGATCGTGCAGACACAGAAACAGCACAAACAAGCGACGCAGCTGATGTTCATCAATACCCAAAGTCTCTGCAATTCGCGCTACGTAAGGGTATTCCTCCGACATTAACAGCCAGCCACAGGCCGCCACATCCAGACTGTGATAAGCCAACAGATGATAGTCTGGCCCTGGTGACACATCGTCTCTTTTGGCCTTGCCCCAATACCGATAAAAATCCGGTACGGGTTCGGAGGCAATTACCTTTTCATCCATCACCGTCCTCCACCGCTTACGGAACACTATTAGCGATAATCACTGTTCGTCCTTATTCCATTCCACCGCAGGGGGATCAAACTTCACCATCACATCGACCTAGGCTCTCTCGATCCATTCATCCGCAATGCGCTTTTCGCAATTCAGCAACTTTCTAATGGATTCCATGGCTTTCTCAGTTCCACCAGTATTGACGCTACTTTAGCCAAGCTGTCGGCCAAAACCTGTCCTGGCGTTTTATCCAGTACTGTTTTCCATCCCCAGCGCTCTCTTAAGACACCTCAGCGAAGGCTTCCCGAACCCAGCTACAAAAATTCCGCTTTCGTTTGTACTCCACCAAAATCCCCGCCAATTCATCTATAATGGCGGCGCGATACCGGTCACCGGCTAACGCTCTGGCGTGTTTAAGGATGTCGATGGCGTCCTGATAGCTTTTGTTATTACTCTGGTCGATCAGATGTCGTACGGCGCCGTAGAGCAGAGGTAAGCCGCGTCCAGCGTGGTCGGGGTTGGCCTGGGCTACCTGAACAAGCAGAACCGACTCAAGCTGATGCGTTTCGGCAATGCGCAATGCATCTTCAGGTTGTTCAAAATGCAGATAAAGTTCAGCCAGGGTGTTTCTACCCTGCCAACACAAATAGGCGTTGCTGGTGTTTGCGGCCGCGATAGTGGCCAGTTCGATGGCTTTGTTGCGGTTGCTTTTGCCGTCCCTTTGCTTGGGTATCGCCAATATCTTTTGGTAGCCTTCCATCCCGGGCTGTTTGGCAAAACGCTGCCATAGCAGCTCCACCACTGGCGCGTACTGTTTATTGTAGAGGTCAATGGCAATCTGGTTATCTTCCAGTGCTTGGGCGTAGTGGTATTGTTTGCCAGCCACGCGCTCTGCCCGCTGGCGCCAGACCAAGGCTTGGTCCAGCTGGCCGTGCTCCAGGCACCGCTCGGACTGCATCAAAAAATCCCGAAAGTCCACGGCGGTTTTAGCATGCAGGTCGATGATCAGCTGATGGTCCTGGCGGGTTTCAGCATCGTCCTCTAAAGGGCCGCGCAGGTGGTAGTAGTCCCCCATGCGCTCCCAGTCTTTTTCCTGCATCGGCGGCAATGCATCCCAGGCCTGTCTTATCAGGGCGATAAAATCGCGCATACCGGCATCGCCCAGCAAGTCTCGGTAATCCCCGGGAATCTCCGGATAAAAATCGCAGGCAGGACTCATAAAGCGCTCAAACAGGTATTGCGCCAATTGCGCCTCTGTCAGCGCTGAAGCATCCAGAATATGGCGATGCCAACGACCCAGCTGCGCCAGCACAGCTAGCCGAAAGCCGCCGGAATCATCAATGGTGTGCAGGGCACGCTCGATGCGGTCAAAGCTGTAGTCGATCAACGCCAGGGCCTTGGCGGGCGGTAAATCGAGAATCACGCTGTCCAGGTTATCCAGCACGGTCTCAAGCCGGGCAAAGTAACTGCGCACTTGGGCGTAACGGAACAGATTGCGATTGAGGGGCATGGCAGCGGTAATCTGCTTTTTTATCGCACGATCATTGAGCTTACCGGCGGCCAGGTCTGCTTTGATAGTCAGTTGTGCCAGCATATCCCGGTCATTTTTAAGCTGTTCCATCAGAAGCTCAACGAGGGCTTCCTTGCTCATGCCCATCAAGTAGGTGGGCAACCGATCTTTATTTTTGCTACTTTGCAATTGCAGCTCTTGTTGCAGGGCATCCCGGTATACCAGCGCCGCGGCAACACAGTGCTTGCAAAAATCAACGCCATCAGATGCTGGGCAATCACAGACACCTTCGAATACTTTGCCGGTGTGCGTTAACACTACTTGGTAAGTCTCACTGCCATCCACCTCGGCAATAACGCTTTTGCCTTTGTGGCGCAGCGGGCCCACCCGATCCTCACGGTAATAGCCCACGCCGCGTTTGTAGGCTGCTTCACCGGCAAGCCGAATCAATAGCTGATCAGTAATTTCTGCACATCAAACCTCTTGGTTATACAACTGAATGCCCTGTTGCAGGCGCGCCAACACCGCACTGCGCAATGCGGTGGGCGCCTCTACAACCACATTGGGGATATGGCGGAGAATATCTTGGATCAGCTCTCGGTCATCGCTGTAAGGCAGGGTGAGAAGATAATCATCACCTTCCCAGCGCCCCTGCTGCGCGGGGTGCCATTGCTGCAAGGCGATCTCTTTAGCGACCACAGGAAGAAAGCGCAACACAGCCCGATTGTCAGCCGCACCTGCAAAGATGCCATAGCCCTGGGCAAAGTGGGTCTTAAGCTGGGTAGGCGCCACCTCCCTGGCCCGCGCCTTTTGTGGTACCAGGCGCTCAATCCGCGCCAACGAAAAGGTACGCAGGTCCTGACGCAGGTGGCACCAGGCGTCCAGGTACCAGTTCTCGCGGTAATAAACGAGGGTTTGGGGGCTAATATCACGATGACTCGCTTTATTGTTATAGGACGAATAGCGAATCGTTATCTTATGACGTTTGAGCAATGCCTCGCACACCCCAACAAACACCGGGTTGGCGAGATAGCGGTTGGCATGGGGCAGCACTTTAACATGCTGATCGAAGTCACTACGACTGATCCCTCGGGCCGCAAGCAGGCGGTTGATGTTGTGCTCAATCACAGCCAGTTCATCGTTGAGCAGACCGCTACCAAACGTGCCCAGTAGTTGCAGCAGCAGCGCAAGGGACTGCAGTTCGCCGCCGGTCAGCCATAAACCGGGCAGTTCAAACAGCACCCGCTCACCGTCGCTACAGTGCCAATCCAAATAGTGCCAGCCTTTGTGTTCGGGAAAGTAATCAATGGGCGCGCCGAGGTAGTCCTTCATCTGGTCGATGGTGCGCCTGACCGTTCTTTCGGAGCATTCCAGAGCATCCGCGAGTTTGCCCAGAGCAATGGGGCGCCGGTGGCTACAAAACTGGCGATGCAGCAATTGGAATCGATCAAATTTATCCACGCAACCCCCGGCAACGTCCTGTCACAAACAAAGCCGCTTTTACAGTGGCCAGTTTCAAAGGCTATGATCCACACTGCTTGGGCTGGCGGTATAACAAACACTCGGCCCACCGGCCCTGTTTTAACACACAACGCCCCGAACCGCCTCTCGGGCGAGGAGCAAGCAGCATCATGATTCGCAAACTGTGTTTTTTTCTGAGCCTGGCAGTTCCCGCCGTGGCCGCTCAGGCCGACTGGCAATGCCCCAACAGCCTCAACACCACGCGCCCCACCCTTGAAGCCGGTGAGCTTAACCTGTGCGACACGGTGAAAAATGCCAAAGCGGTGTTAGTGGTCAACACCGCCAGCATGTGCGGCTTCACCCCGCAATTTGAAGGCCTCGAAGCACTTTACCAGGAGTACAAAGACCAGGGGCTGGTGGTGCTCGGTGTGCCCACCGCAGATTTTGGCGGACAGGAATATGACGATGCGGCCAAGACCTCAAAAGTCTGTCATGCAAATTATGGGGTGACCTTCCCCATGTTCCGCAAGGCCTGCATTCGTTGCGATGAACCCGACCCGCTGCTGGCCTTGGTCAGCGAGGCCAGCGGCACCAAACCGAAGTGGAACTTCTACAAATACGTGCTCAACCCGGCCACCGGCGAGACCGAAAGCTTTTCCTCAATGACCAAGCCCTCATCGGACTCGCTGAAAAAATCCATTGAAGGGGCCTTGAGTGGGCAATCAACGGCTGGGCAATAAACGGGTGGGCAATGACCCGGCAGGCCAATGAAACGCGCTACCCTGGGTCTGCTGGCGCTACTGTCACTGGTCGCCTGCAGCGCCAGTGACAGTTGGACCGAGGGCTGGCAAGCCTACACCGACGGGCTCACCCGACTACTCGACCGGGAGGCGCAGCAACCGCATCCTCTCCCCCCCTTCCCCCACTACCCCCGGGGAAAGGCCATGGCACAGCAATTCTCGTCACCCGATATCAACCTGCTGGAATTTCTTCGGCTCGGGCGCTGTAAGCTCGGGCAAACCCTGGCCCAGCGCAATAGCATTCTGGGCAAGCATGGCGACGCCGCCAGCTTGCTGGTGTTTGATTTACAGTTTCTGTCTCAGGTCGACAACTGCGCAATCAGCCTGGCCGCCCGGGATCAGCATGCGCTCGCCGACGCACTGCTGCGCGCCAAAAAAGTAAAGGCCCAGGAATTACCCCGGCGCATCTTTGCCGCCAGCCTGGCGGGAGCAGAATTTCGTGAACTCTGGTCCCCGCCCGAGCAACGCCAAACGTATCAGCCCAACGGTGAAGATGTGGCCGTGGCGGCATTGCAGCGCTGGGCGACATGGCAAGCCCAGTGGCTTGCGGGAAACTGGTCGGCAGGATTAGAAGACGGCAGCGGTGATGCACTACTCACTACTCTCGGAGAAATTCGCCAGGGCCAGGGCGGCCAGCTATTGCAAGCCCAGCGAATCGCGGTCAGCCATTTACAGCGGGCCAGTGACATACTGCAGCAACGCCTGCATGGCAGGCCGCTATGCCTCAAGCCCCAACCGACACCGAAGGCCAACCACCTGCGCGCACTGCTGCAGGCGCGTTTTGTCGGTGAACTTCAGCCCCGGGCGGCGCGCATCAATCGCCACCAGCAACAACTCAACGCGGCCATTGCGGCGATTGAGCTGCCGCTGTTTGACGCGATGGAAGCGGTTGCAACGGAGTATCTGACCTGGCGGAGCCAGCGTGTGGCGCTACTGGAGCAGGCCACCCAGGCCTACCGCGAACATGTTGCAAGCGCGTCAGCGCTGCTCAAACAATGCGGCCTGTCGCCGGGTGGCAATTAACGGCGACGCTGCTCCATACGCCGCAAAAACACTTCCATCACCGACTGATACAGGCCCTCGCCCATAAACAGGTCTTCCACCCCGGAATCAATGCTGGGGTTGTCGTTCACCTCGATGACCACCACTTGTTTGTCATTCTGTTTCAGGTCAACCCCGTAGAAACCGTTGCCGATCAGCCGGGCCGCCTTGGACGCCGCATCAAGGACTTTCTTGGGGACTTCGTAAGTTGGCATGGTGTCGAAACCGCCAGACTGACTGCGGCTACTGCTGTGTTTATAGATCTGCCAGTGGTTTTTCACCATGTAATACCGGCAGGCATACAGGGGCTTGCCATCGAGCACGCCAATGCGCCAGTCGTATTCGGTGTACATAAATTCCTGGGCCAACAGCAGCGCCGACTTTGCCAACAAGCGTTCGCTTTCGCTCACCAATTCTTCCCAGTTAGCGACTTTCACCACACCGCGAGAAAAGGCGCCATCAGGCACTTTTAGCACCATGGGAAAACCCAGTGTGTCCGCAATGCGGCGCAGCTCCTCTTCGTTTTCCCGGCGCAGAAACTCGGTTTTGGGCACCGGCACTTTATGGCTGCGCAGCAGGTCTGCGAGATAAATTTTGTTGGTGCAGCGCAAAATTGACGTGGGGTCATCCATCACCACCAGCCCCTCCGCCTCGGCCTTTTTGGCAAAGCGGTAGGTGTGGTGATCCACTGATGTGGTCTCGCGGATAAACAGGCCGTCATATTCCGGCAGGCGCATGTAATCCTTGCGGGTAATCATCTCCGCCGAGATGCCCAGCTGCTGGGCGGCTTTCACAAACTTGCGCAGAGCCGCCTTGTCGCTGGGGGGCAACTTCTCTTCGGGGTCCACCAGAATCGCCAGGTCATAACGAAACTGCTTGCGCGCCCGAGGCTTGCGCCACATCTTGTTACTGAAGGATTCGAAAGTCGCTGCAAAGGCATCCTGCTCAGCACCGGCACTCAAATTTTTCAAGGACGCCGCCTGCACCTTACGCAGCCGCCAATGCCCCTTAAATTCCAGAGTAATTTCCAGTACCGGGCTGGGGAAGCGCTCAAACACCGCCTTGGCCAGGGCCTCGTGATCCTCATTCAAGGTGTGACCAAACCAGCAGTGAATTTCCAGCTCTTCACCCGCCTGGCCTTTGGGCAACTTCGACAACAGCGGCTCTACCCCCTCCCACTGAATCACTGACAATGACTTGCGCCCCAGCTCACTGAGGGTTTTCACCGAGGGCAACACATTATGGCCGCGGGCCTCGGCCAGCAGCGAGCAGTAATAACCCGTGCCGAGGTATCGATAGCTGCGACAAAGGTTTATCACCCGCACCCGCTCGTCGGCCGCCGAGCCCGCCTGCTCCAGATACTGGTCAAAGGTGACCACATCCTGGCTGGGAAAGTAGGGGGACCAATCTTTGAGATCATCGACAACAACGTAAAAGCGAGCCATAGCGCGGTGGCCTCGGGCGGATAGCGAAGTTCGGCATTCTGCGACCAAACTTTTCCAACCTCAAGATGCAAATTCGCATTGAGATAAGGAAATATTGCGCAGTATCATCCGCCTGCTGGCCGGGCTTTTCCGCCAGCCGGAGCCGTCTTGGATGTTGCCATGTCTCAACCCCGCCTTCGCACCGCGACCGATGCTGATTTAGCGGCCCTACTCAAGCTCGAGCTGCGCTGTTTTCCCGGAGACCGGCTGTCCCGCCGCAGCTTCAAACGGTTTATCAAAGCTGGCCCCCATGAGCTGGCGATAATTGAAGAGGCCGGCCAAATCATGGGTTACAGCCTGTTGCTGTACCGCACCGGCACCAGCCTGGCCCGCCTTTACTCCATCGCTACCAACCCTGACTACCGGGGCCGGGGCCTGGCGACCCAGCTGCTTCACGACGCGCATCAACGGGCGCAACAGGCAGGCTGCGTGTTTTTGCGCCTGGAAGTGCGTGAGGACAACAACGCGGCCATCGCCCTGTACCGGCGGGAAGGCTATCTCTGCTTTGATACGGTGGAGCACTATTACGAAGACGGCTGCAGCGCACTGCGCTTCGAAAAGCGTCTGCACACTGCCGCCACGCTCAGCAGCGAGCAGGCGCCGCGATACTACGCCCAAACCACCGATTTCACCTGCGGCCCCGCGGCCCTGATGATGGCCATGCACAGCATCGACCCCGCCGCCGTCATCGACCGGCAGGAGGAAATGCGGCTTTGGCGTGAGGCGACCACCATTTACATGACCTCAGGACACGGCGGCTGCTCGCCCCATGGCCTGGCGCTGGCAGCGCTGCGCCGCGGGTTTGGCGCAAAACTGTTTATCAGCAGCGCAGAAACGCCCTTTATCGATAGCGTGCGCAGCCAGGAAAAGCGCAGCGTCATCGAGCTGGTTCATCAGGACTTTGTCAGCCAGCTCGGCCAGTTCGGCACACCCGTAGAGGTCAACCCGCTGGGCCCCAAGCAGTTCAAAGAGATTCTGGAGCAGGAGAGCCACCTGATCGCGCTGATAAGCACCTGGGCCCTGAACCGCAATCGAGCGCCTCACTGGGTGTATATCAGCCGCAGCGACGCCAATTTTGTTTATGTTAACGACCCCGACACCGACGACGACCTGGGTCACACCGCCGCCGATTGCCGCCATGTGCCGGTAAATATCGACGCGTTTATCTCTATGGCCAGCTTTGGCAGACGCCGATTGCGCTGCCTGCTGGCCATTCATCCCCGCACCACCACGGGAGGACACCCATCCACTGATGAAGACTGACTACGCCCAGGCCCTCAAGGCCCTGTCGGATGAGCTGATCGCCATTCAAAAGCCGATTCTGATTCTCGATGCAATCAAGTGGCCCCAGGCCATCGAGCAGGATTTTTTTGCCAAGGGCGCCACTGCCCTACCCACCATTCCGCCGGATTATTACGACGGCTTTCCCCTGAGTTTTGATCCGAAGCAAATCCGCAGCCAGCTGGCGAATCTCAAAACCAAAATCACCACTCAACTGGGTGGGCAGGACCCGCTGGGCGCGATTCTGCAAGAGACAATCGAGCAGTACGAACTGGTCGTGGAGCTGGTCAGCCAACGGGGCAAGCCCGGCTTTCAGCGGGCGAGCCAACAGCTTTACGGATCGGCCCGGGACCATCTTCGCGGCGACAAAATGACCTTGATCGAAATGGGGCAGCGGCTGTGCCACATATTTTCACTGCCAGCAGCCAAGCACCTCGCTGCGGCCTATCCCAAGAATATTCCCGCCGATGAGGCGGTGCGCCAACTTCAGCGACGCCTTCTGCCCTATTTCGCCGACAGCGCGTTCACGGTAAAAGAAACCGATGGCATTGTCTCCGACGCCTCTGCCGGGGGCGACTGCATCAAGGTCAACACCCATGCCGCCTTTTCCAGCCTCGACTTGCAGGTCTTGGAAGTGCACGAGGGTTGGGTTCACGTGGGCACCACCCTCAACGGTCGCAATCAGCCCTGGGCCAGCTGGCTGAGTGTCGGTTCACCCCGAATCACCGCGCCCCAGGAAGGGCTGGCGGTGCTGATTGAAACCCTGACCTTCAGCTCCTTCCCGGCCCGGGCGCGCCGTATCAGCGACCGGGTTGTCGCCATCGACCTGGCTGAAAATGGCGCCGATTTTATGGAGGTCTACCGCTATTTTATCGATCAGGGGTTGCCGCCCAAGGACTGCTACAAGATAGCCCAGCGCGTTTTTCGGGGCGGTGATATTCGCGGAGGCAGCTGTTTCACCAAAGACCTTTCCTACGTCAAAGGCTTTGTGGAAACCGTCAATTTTATCCGCAGCGCTATTCTGTCAGACCGGCCAGAAGTGTTGCCGCTGATGTTTGTGGGCAAGGTAGCCCTGGATGATGTGCCGGTGTTGTACCACTACCAGCAGGAAGGCTTGATCGCCGCTCCCAAATACCTGCCGCCCATGTTCAAGGACCTCAACGGTCTGTACGTGTGGTTTGGCTTCTCCAGCGGGATGTCAGTACTGGATGTGGCCCGGGTACAGGACCATTTCCAGGCCCTGTTCCGGAAGATTGGCTAAAAAAGCTCAGCCGTAGATGCAGAGGTAGGCGGTATTTTGCGCAACCTTAAGATCGAATTTGCTGGAAGCGGGCACATCAAAACCCTGGCCGGCAGAAAAGGTTTGCCACTCGTCACTGCCTGGCAGCTTCACGGTCAACGCGCCGCTTAACACTTCCATACGCTCGGCAGCATCGGTGCCAAACTGGTAGTCACCGGGTGCCATCACACCAAGGGACTCAGGCTTTTCGGCGCCAGCGTATCCCAGAGATTGCACTGCGCCGTCGAAATAGGTGTTGTGTTTAATCATAGGTGCCTCCAAAACGAAGGCGCAATCATACTCGCCCCCCTCGTCCGGCGCCAGAACCTCAGCGGCGGTCTCACTCGGCCGCCACCGGCTGTTTACTGTAATCCCGGCCCATATACAAATACACCGTCGGGACAACAAACAGGGTAAACAGGGTGCCAATAGTCATCCCCGAGGCAATGATCATTCCCAATGAGAATCGCGAAGAGGCGCCCGGACCGCTGGCCGTCAGCAGCGGTACCATGGCCACGACCAATGCCGCCGTGGTCATCAGTATCGGGCGCAAGCGAATGGATGTGGCTTCCTCAATGGCATCGCGTTTACTCATGCCTTGACGCTGCATGCGGTTGGCAAAATCCACAATCAGAATACCGTGTTTGGAAATCACCCCAATCAAGGTCACCAATCCCACCTGAGTGTATATATTGAGCGTCATCCCCGGAAATTGAGTGAGTTGCATTCCATTGGTTAGCGCAAAAATATTCATGGTAAGCAGCGCCCCACAGACCGACATCGGCACGGTAACCAGAATGATCAGGGGATCGCGAAAGGATTCAAACTGGGCCGCCAAAACCAGGTAAATGATAATGATGGCAAACACAAAAGTGGCGAGCAGTGCACCACTCTCCTGTTTTAGCTGACGGGAGCTGCCCGCGTAGTCCAGTCGGAAGCTGCTCGGCATTACCTCTCGGGCAATCTCCTCGATCATCGCCAGGGCCTCTCCCTGGGTCACGTCGGGGCGAGGCACCGCCACGATGGTATTGGAGTTGAGCTGTTGAGCGTGTGGAATCGCCCGGGGCTGAATGGTTTCTTCCAGTTCTACCAACGTTGACAGAGGCACCAGGTCACCACTGCGGGTGCGGGTATAAAAAGACTGCAACTGTTCCGGATTAAGCCGCGCTTGACGCTCCACCTGACTGATCACCTTGTAGGAGCGACCCTCGTAGGAGAAGCGATTAACCTCAGCCCCAGCCATCAATGCCACCAGGTCGGCACTGACGGTGGCCATGTCTACGCCTATCAGCGCCGCCTTCTCCCGATTAATCTTTAACTCGGTCTCCGGGCGATCGTAATTGAGCATAGTGGCAGCAAAGAAAAAGCGTTTGCTTTCCATCACCTGCTTGACCACCTCGTTGCCCACCTCGGCCATAATTTCAGGCCCACTCGTCGACTTCAGCACTAGCTCCACCGGGTATCCCTGACCGGGTGTTGGCAACGGTGGCGGCTCAAACACCGCAGCCCGCAAGCCAGTAATGCTCTGCAACGCTTCTGTCTGGGCAGCAGCAACTTGCGCCATGCTGGCACTGCGCTCATCCCAGGGTTTGCCCATCATGCCGACAAACCCCGAATTCACGCCCATGGTCACATCGCCAGCAAAACCGAACACATTCGCCACATCAGGATTGCTTCTAACAATGTCCTGGCTACGAATGAAGTACTCTCGCACATACTCTGGTGAGGCGTAGCCATCCCCTTCCAGGAGCACCCCGACAAATCCCAGATCCTCGCCGGGGGCCAGCTCAGACTGACTACCGACGTATAGAAAACCGCAAGACAACAACACAATTAAGCCGAACACGGCAACAACAGCAGGCTGATCCAAGGAGCCATGCAGACGCTGTTTATATTGACAGCGCAAGGCTTCAAACTTTTCATCAAGGTAAACTGCCAAACGGCTCTCTTCGCCGGCCTCACCGTGGGACGGCTTCAGCATGCGACTGCACATCATAGGTGTCAGGGTAAGAGCAACCACACCGGAAATCAGTACCGACCCGGCCAGCGAAAAAGCAAACTCGGTAAACAGTACCCCGGTAATCCCGGTGAGAAACCCGATCGGCGCATACACTGCCACCAGGGTGATGGTCATGGCAGTAACCGGCCCCACCAGCTCCCGAGCACCTGCTATTGCGGCATCCTTCGGCTTCATTCCCTCTTCGATGTGGCGGTGGATGTTCTCCAACACAATAATGGCATCGTCCACCACCATGCCGATGGCCAACACCATGGCCAGCAGGGTCAACAGATTGATGGAGAAGCCCAGCACATACATCAGAAACAGTGCGCCCACCAGCGACAAGGGCACGGTAATAGCCGGAATGGCCGAGCTGCGCAGGGAACCCAAGAAGAGAAAAATGACCACCACAACAATCAACACAGCCTCGATCAGTGTCGCGCGCACCTCTTTGATAGCCTTGTCTACGTAGATGGTGCTGTCATAGCCGATCATCGCACCCAATGTCTCAGGCATAGCGGCTTTCAGGGTGGGCCACAGGCTGCGAATGTCCGCCATCACGTCCAGCAGATTGGCATCGGGTCGCACAAATACACCAATAAACACGCTGGGCTCACCGTTCCAGAAGCCATTGGAATCATATTCCTCGGCACCGAATTCGACCCGTGCCACATCCTGAAGGCGCACCAGAGCATCACCATCGGAGCGGACCACCATATTCCGGAAGGCCTCAACATCGTTCAGATCGGTGTCGGCAGACATACCGACCCGCACATAGCCCCCTTTTGTCTGCCCCACCGCCGACAGCACATTTTCCCGCTGAATCGCCTGAAACACCTCACTGGCCGTCAAGTTATGGGCAGTAAGCCCCTCGGGATCCAGCCACACTCGCATGGCGTAGGGTTTGCCACCGATCACCTGCAGGCGCTCAACACCGGGGATCGCAGCCAGCTCGGGCTCAACAATCCGGGACAGATAATCCGTTATCTGGGTGTCGTCCATGGTGTCAGAGAAGAATGAGATGTACATCGCCGCTGTGGCACCGGCGTCAGACAGCTCCACCACCGGATCCTCTGCCCCCACCGGTAGCTGATTACGCAGCTTGTTGACCTTGGCAGAAATCTCCGTGAGCGCCTCATTGGGGTCCTTACTCAGATGCAGATTGGCATTGATCTGGGCAAGGCCCTGGGAGGAAGTGGAAGTGAGGAAATCGATTCCGTCAGCCGAGGCAATTTCCCGCTCCAGGGGGGTGGTGATAAAGCCCTCGACCAGCTTGGGGTCCGCCCCCGGATAGGCAACGCTCACTGAAATCAGGGCGTTTTGCAGCTCGGGATATTCCCTTACCCGCAGGTCGAGTCCAGCCCGCAGGCCGAGCAGTAAAATAATCAGGCTGACTACCACAGCCAGCACAGGCCGTTTAATGAATATATCGGTGAAATGCATGTCGCGTCCTACGCCATCTGTTGGGCTACGTGCTCACTCGGGCTTCCAAAGATCACCCTAGCCCTCGTCCACATTGGGGGAAAATGAGGGGGATGGCGCCAGTTCATTATTAACAATCACGGGTTGCTGGCTGCGCAACTTAAGCAGCCCCGCACTGGCAATCTCCTCGCCACCGGAGAGCCCCTCAATGACCGCAACATAATCGCCCCGGGATGGACCCAGTTTCACAAATTGCTGCACCACAATTTTGTTCGGCCCAGCCTCGCTATCATCCGATTCGGCGCTCTCATCATCCGCAGTTTTACCCTCGACCGTCTGCACTACGTAGACCGAGCTGCCGTAGGACGCATAGTTGACAGCGGAGCGGGGAATGGTGAGGTAGCGCTTCTGCTCGGGCAACACCACACGAATCGAGGCAAACTGCCCCGGCTTAAGCACACCATCAGGGTTTTCTAACCGCGCCCGCAGCGCAAAATTGCGAGTGTTAGGATTGACCTTGGGCTCCATTGCGATCAATTTCCCCTGGTAGGAGGCGGGCTGTTGGGTCTCGGTTTTCGCCTGCACCGGATACCCCGGCGCAACCTCAGCCAGGTATTTTTCAG
Organism: Spongiibacter taiwanensis; assembly: GCF_023702635.1. Lineage (NCBI taxonomy): Bacteria > Pseudomonadati > Pseudomonadota > Gammaproteobacteria > Cellvibrionales > Spongiibacteraceae > Spongiibacter > Spongiibacter taiwanensis. The sequence goes on along the minus strand of NZ_CP098455.1, from coordinate 3,578,372 downwards.
GGAGAGCGAAATCCACATCAATCGGATTTAACGACTGCAGAGTGACAATGGTCTGACCAACAGCCACGTACTGGCCAACGTTAACCTGACGAATCCCCAAACGCCCGGCGAAGGGAGCCACTACCCGCTTTTGATCCAAGCGACCCTGCTGGGCCACCACCGCTGCGTGGGCGGCTTTGGTTTTCGCCGCGGCGGTATCCAGCTCTGATTGGGAGATACTGCCCCGACGAAACAAGGTTTCAATCCGCTTTCTGTCGATCTCGGCCAGTTCCGCTTCGGCTTTCAAACGATCCAGCTCGCCCTGCTCTGCCGCTGAATCCAGCTCGACTAGCAATGCACCCTTGGCAACCTCGTCCCCTGATTCAAAGTGAATGGCACGCACCACGCCGTCCATCTCTGCAGTAAGGTCGGCCCCATTTACCGCCACCAAAGTCCCCACAGAAGTAAACTCAGCAGGCCAGGACGTCTCTTCCACCAAAGCGGTTGAGATCGTTACCGGCGGTATTGGCATCGCATCAATGAAGTCGTTCATCATGCTGTTGCTCATCCACTTCATGCCAAACACGCCGCCAAAGACCGCGGCCGTGCCAAGCAACATCACTACCATCCGTTTTGTCATCCCCAATCCCTAGAACAAGGCGTGGCTATCTCTCAATTGCCAGTAAATGAATTGCGACCAGGTCCCCTCCCCGGCGCGATGTCGAGAGCCCGCAGCGACGCTGCTGGCCAATCTTTGCGGCCACTACTATACAGGTCATTTACACCGGAAAAGCATTACGAATAGTTTATTCAGGCATTAACGAACAAGCCGGAGCGGCAAGCACCGCGCTGAACCCTCGGAAAACACGGATTATAAGACGGTCGGCAGCCCATTACAGTGAGGCCAATGTGGTTTTATTAGAAGCGTGCCGGCCAATGGATATCGCAACACTACTTGGAATGCTCGGGGCTATCGCGGTTATTGCTGCAGCGATTTTATTTGGCGGCAGTGCTGGCAGCTTTATTGATACCCCCTCCATTCTCATCGTGATCGGCGGCGGCATCTTCGCCAACCTGATGAAATTCCCCCTCGGCGATACCTTGGGCGCCTTTAAGGTCGCGTCCAGGGCTTTTTTTCACAAGAGCATGGGCCCGCAAGAGCTTAGCAACGAGTGCGTTGAGCTGGCAAAAATTGCGCGGAGAGAAGGCCTGCTCGAGCTGGAAAACAAGGAAATCACCAACGAGTTCTTAAATAAAGGCGTACAAATGGCCATTGACGGGGTCGATCACGACTTGGTCAAGTATCTGCTGAACAAGGAAATCAACCTGACCATTGAGCGTCACGAGTCTGGCGAGGCGATCTTTCGCGGCTTTGGCGACTCCTTTCCCGCCATGGGCATGATCGGCACGCTGATTGGCCTGGTGCAAATGATGGCCAATATGTCTGACCCTAAGGCGATCGGCCCCGCAATGGCGGTAGCGCTGTTAACCACCCTCTACGGCGCGGTGCTCGCCAATACCATTTTTATCCCGGTGGCAGAGAAGCTGGCCTTCCGCACATCGGAAGAGCGCCGCAACCGACAGCTGATCCTCGAGGCCGTCAACGGTATCCAGACCGGCATCCAACCTCGTGTGCTTGAAACCCTGCTGGCAACATATGTGCCTCACCAAAAGGCCGAACCTGTAGAAGCCGACAAGGCCGCCTAGCATGCTGGAAGCCCCTCCCGAGAAAAAGGTCCGCCCCGGCGCCCCCGCATGGATGCTGACCTTTGCTGATCTGATGTCGCTGCTGCTGGCCTTCTTTGTGTTGATGTTTTCCTTCTCGGAGATGGACAAACAGAAATTCAAAGAACTATCCGGGTCGCTGCAAAACGCCTTCGGTGTACAGAAAGAAATTCCGGCAAAAGATACCCCCATTGGCACCAGCATTATCGCCCGGGAATTCACGCCGGGACGCACCCGGGTCACCACCGAAGATGTGGTGCGGCAAGACTCCACCAATAACCTCGACCGCTACGCCCTCGCCCAGGACCTGGAGCTGGCCCGCGCCATTCTCGAGGTGGAGATAGCCCTCGACCAGGTGGATGTTGACGAGTCAGCCGATGGGTACCTGATTATTCGCATTCGCGAGCAGGCCTCGTTCCCATCCGGAAGCGCCGAACTCGACCCGCGTTTCAACAGCATTGCGCTAAAAATTGCCGAAGTCATCAATCAGATTCCCGGCGACGTGATTGTGGCGGGTCACACCGACAACGTGCCTATTCATACGGCTTCCTATCGCTCCAATTGGGACCTCTCCTCGGCCCGGGCTGTCACCATGCTCCACGAGCTACTCGATATCAGCGGCGCCAGCCCCAAACGCTTCCGGGCGGCAGGTTATGCCGACTACCAGCCAGTGAACTCAAACGACTCTGAGGACGGCCGGGCCCGCAATCGCCGGGTTGAGATCCAGATTCTGCGCCGGGTGCAGTCTTACTGACCTGACCAGCGCTTACTCGCCAAGCTGTTCTCTAACCAACATACCCAAGGTGGCCAGGCCTCGCTCCAGGCTTTCATCCCAGGGCTGGGCGCAGGAGACGCGCAGGCAATTCCGGTATTTTTCCGAGGCCGAAAATAAAGGCCCCGGCGCAATACTCACTTGCCGTTCCAGCGCCTGCTGGGCCAGCGCCAAACTATCAACCTCTTTGGGAAGTTCCAGCCACAAAACAAACCCGCCGTCGGGGTGGGAAATCCGTGTACCCGCCGGCATATGATGGCTGAGACGGTCGCGCATTTTGGCGACCGCACTGCGTAAAGTCGGCCGCAGGCGATTGAGGTGCCGGTCAAAGGCCCCGTCCAACAGCAATTGTTGCACGGCTATCTGGGCCACCGTGGTATTGGCCGAGCTGCTGACAAATTTGTGGTAGTTGACCCGTTCCAGATAGCGTCCCGGTACAATCCAGCCAACCCGCAGACCGGGCGACAGTGTCTTGGAAAAGGAACTGCAATACAGTACCTCACCGCGCTGATCAAAATGCTTGGCCACTGCCGGCCGCTGGGCATCGAAATGCAGGTCCCCATAAATATCGTCCTCCACCAACGCCACCTCGCGCTCGGCCAATAGCGCTACCAGCGATGCTTTGCGTTCAAGGGGCAAACTGCACCCCAGCGGATTACTGAAATTGCTCACCACGACACAGGCCTTCACCGGCCATTTGTCCAATGCCAGTTCGAGCGCTTCCAGGGACAACCCGGTATCCGGGTGAGTGGGAATCTCCAGTGCTTTGAGGCCAAGGGAATCAATTATCTGCAGCAGCCCGTAAAACGCTGGCGACTCCAGCGCGACAATGTCGCCCTCCTTGCAGAGCGATTTCAGTGCAACCACCAACGCTTCTTGACCACCGTTAGTAATGACAATTTCGTCGGCAGCAACGCGGCAACCGAGACGGGCCATTCGCAGGGAAAGTTGCTCGCGCAATCCTAAATACCCAGGCGGAAAGGCGTAACCCCCGTTAGCCACCAGGGGATGCCTGCTGGCGCTCGCCAACGCCCGTTGCACCATTTTGCCCGGCAGAAAGCTGGAATGTGGAACCGCAGCCCCGAGCGCCAAAATACCAGGGGCGGTCGCAGCCTCTATCATCTGCATCACCCGCTGCTGACCGCTCACCGGAACCGGCCAACTGCGCGGCCGGGATTCCCTGGGAGGCGCACAGATGTCGCTTTGACAATGACGTACAAAAAAGCCGGAACGAGGCCGAGCCTCAATGACATTTTCCTGCTCAAGCTGGCGATACGCGGCAACCGCGGTAGCCAGGCTGACGCCGAACTGTGCACTGATCCGGCGAACCCCCGGCATTCGGTCCCCCGCTACCAGCCCGCCCGCCTCAATCAGCTCCCCTCGCAGCTTTTCGGCGATTTGCTGATATAAGGGGGGGCCCGAGGGTACCGGGGCGGTAGCCCGTCGCGATTTCTGAGGTGACATCGCCGTCTCCTGACTGTTATCAGAGACAGTTTAGCGACAAACACATCTGTATCGCATCAATTTTTAGTTATCTGTGACTGTATAGGCGATAGTATCCTTGTCATTCTGTTTGCTCAGCAACCGGAGAGTACCGACGCCATGTCCAATTCAGACTTATACTCAGGCAAATGGTGGCGTGCCTTGGGCGCCGCCTTCATATTGATGGTACTGCTGGCAGGCGCCGGGCTGCTGGTCGCCCATCGAAGCGTGAACCACCTTCCCTGGTGGTGGAATATCCATTAGCCACCCCCAGAGTAACCGCCAATGAAATACGCTATTGTCGACGCCTTTACACAGCGTGCCTTTTCTGGAAATCCGGCAGCAGTGTGCCTGATGGAAAGCCCCCTCCCCGATCACCTGATGCAGGCACTGGCCGCGGAATTCAACCTGTCCGAAACGGCCTTTGTTTTCCCACTGCAATCAAACCGCTGGTCGCTGCGGTGGTTCACGCCAACAACAGAAGTCAACTTGTGCGGTCACGCCACACTGGCAGCCGGGCATGTATTGATCAGCGAGCAGAAAGAAGCCAGCCCGCTGGTATGTTTTGAAACTCGAAGTGGCGATCTTTGGGTAGAGCAATACCGGCAAGGCTACCGGTTGAAACTGCCAATCACGCACTGCACTCCCTTGGCCTCAGACGCACTGCCCAACTCGTTAGCCTTGCAGACAGTTCGTGCCGCCCGCGCTGGCGAGGACTGGCTTATCGAATTGGCCAGCGCGCAGGCAGTGCGCGATTTTGTCCCTCCCCTCGCTGACATCACCGCCCTCCCTATTCGCGGCTTGATCGTCACTGCCCAGGGAGAAGACTGCGATATTGTCTCGCGCTTTTTCGCTCCCGCCGCCGGTATTAACGAAGACCCGGTTACCGGTTCTGCTCACTGCGCTTTGAGCGATTATTGGCAAGACAGTATTGCGACGCGCCCCATACGGGCACGCCAATTGTCGAAGCGAGGTGGTGAACTGGAAGTCGCCGCCAAAGACCAAAGCGTCTGGTTAACCGGCGATGCAGTGACCGTAATGACCGGACAGATTCGTTCTGAGTGGTTAACGTAATGCGCTTACCGCGCGGTGCTGGGAATACGATAGATGGCATTTGAGCGTCCTATTAAACGCTCGCCCGCGTAGACCTCGGCACGAGTGAATAGCATCCGCCCTGTTCGCTGCTGGGCTTTCACCTGCATTTCCAGCCAATCGCCACATTGGGCCGGCGCCAGGTAGTCAACGCTCAAACTGATCGTCGGGGTGTGGGCAGTAATCCCCAGATAAGGCTTTACTGCGGCAGCCTGCCAATCAAACAAGGTGGCCAAAACCCCGCCGTGCAAGGTACCACCTATATTCATGTGCTTGGGCTCAACGCGAAAGCCGATGATCCACTCGGCACCCGTGTCCTTACTGTAATACGCGCCGACAAGTTGATCGAAGGGAGACTCGGCGCACTCCGCCAGAAGTTCAAAACCCGCTGGGACCTGATTTTCAGCCATAACTCTTTCTCACTCGCTGGGAAGACGACCTGAGTGAATCGCAACCGACCACCCCAAATTTGCTTAGCTACCTAAGCACTTTGCCCGCAAGCCACCACATTTGTCAACTGCGATACCATTATTCAATCAATCCCCCTCACCTAAAAATCCGAAAAATACAGCCTGATATCCGGACAACATAGGCTAAAGCAAGGGATAGAGTAATTATCTGTAACAACCTATACTTTGTTTGAATTGACTTGGAGGCTAATTCCCGTTGTCTACCGCCGAAAACCATCGCTCCTCGCCATCCGTTAGGCCCAAAGAGCGTACGGGCGAAGGTGCGGAGTTTCACGTTCTTGTGCACAGCGTAGCCCGCTTACAGCGAACCCAGTTTGACCGGGCCTTAAGCCCCCTGGGGATCAGCCGCGCCCAGTGGTGGACACTGAAAAATCTCGCTCGCATGAATAACGAGAACCCCGGTCTTAACCAATCGGAGTTAGCGGCCATCATCGGTACCACCAAGGCAAGTCTGGGCAAACTGGTTCACAAAATGGAAGCCGCTGCCTTACTGCGTCGCCATCACTGCCCGGATGACCAACGCGCATTGCGACTCAACCTCACCCCCAGCGCTGCGACTTTGCTGCAACAGGCCACGGGAATCGAGGACGCCCTCGCTGAGATCAATTGCGCCGGCCTGACGGAAATCGACCTGCGTGCCGGCGCCGACGTATTGCTGGCGGCAGATCGCAATATGCACAAGAAACACATCGGTCAACGCAGCAGCAAAACAGCTACCAAGATTTCCCAGCGTGTTCAGTCGTTTCACCAGCACTTTGCATTGAACAAGATTGGCTTCCTCACCGACCACGTCTCCCGGATGCGCCAGATCATTATCGACCGGCTGCTGCTTCCCATTGGCCTGTCTCGAGCCCAATGGGCCCTGCTGAGCTACCTCGCCGAGCAAGACGGCATGACCCAAAGCCATCTGGCCAAAGCTTTGAATATGAGTCGTGCGGCAGCGGGGTCGCTACTGGTCAAACTGGAGGAAAACCATCTGGTAGCACGCATTCCCGATCCTCAGGATGCGCGCTCAAATAGGGTGTTTCTGGCCAAACCCGGCAACGCCCTGCTCCGGTCCGTGGGCGATACGGCTAGCCAAGCCGAAGACTTTGTCCTGACCGGTATTCGCAACCAAGAATTGCACCACGCTGTTCAGGTGCTTCGGCAAATGAAGGTCAATATTCTGCGGGATCTGGGGGAGTAATAAGGCCCGGGCGGGCGCACTGCCACACCCTGCTTTCGTGCGAAACCATGTAATGCTAACAAAGGGATTAATCGAAACGGCTTGAGGCCGTTTCGACCCCTCCGGGGCGCCGCCGCTGCGCTCTGGCGTTCAAAACGCTGGCGCGTTTTGTGATCGAAACAGGCTGTGGCCTGTTTCGCCCCTTCGGGCAGGACTGACAACGTCATGTCTAAAACGCTGGCGCGTTTTGTCGAACCGGGGGGTTCGTCCACACACCCTTACTCACGGTTAAATAAAAAAGCCCCGGTCTGACGACCGGGGCTTTTTTATTTAATGGCGGAGAAGGGGGGATTCGAACCCCCGATGAGGCTACAAACCCCATACTCCCTTAGCAGGGGAGCGCCTTCAGCCACTCGGCCACCTCTCCGAAACAATTTTTTCTGCGTTGCGCCAATCACCTGCGCGAAAGGCAAGAAAATCAACCTTGCAAATGGTGACGCCCGCTGACCCTGCACGGCTCGCTTTTTCCATCCCCTCTCACAGAGCTTTTGGAATAAAGACAAACACTTGCATGTCTTTGAAAACGGGCGGCATGATACCACACTGAGCGGATATGCAAAGACCCGACGGCGCTTTTTCTGCTATTCCTTTCCGCCGGTCTTTTCGTGCTGAATGCGGTCGTAGATTTCTTCACGATGAACAGCAACATGCTTGGGAGCATTCACTCCCAGGCGAACTTGGTTACCTTTTACACCTAAGACGGTGACTGTGACTTCATCGCCGACCATCAATGTTTCACCGATACGACGCGTTAGAATTAACATAGTGGCTTCTCCTTGTTAGAGCCCTAATCCATTATCTCTGGCGTCCCCTCCCTTGGTCCTGCCTTGCTTTCTTACGTTTTGCGCTATCAATCCAGATCAAAAGCGGTGTGAAGCGCACGCACGGCAAGCTCCAAGTACTTCTCATCAATCACTACCGAAATCTTGATTTCGGAGGTGGTAATCAACTGAATGTTAATTGATTCGTCAGCCAGTGCTTTGAACATCTTGCTGGCAATGCCCGCGTGAGAACGCATTCCCACACCCACCAGAGAGACCTTGGCGATCTTATCGTCTGTTTTGACTTCCCGGGCGCCAGTTTGTTGCACCAGCTTGCGAACAATCCCCTCCGCCTTGGCCATATCGCCGCGACTTACGGTAAATGTCAGATCCGTCGTGTTGTCTTCCGCGACATTCTGAACAATCACGTCCACTTCAATATTCGCATCACTCACCGGCCCCAGTATCTGATAGGCCAGCCCCGGGGTGTCAGGCACACCGAGTACAGTGATCTTTGCTTCATCGCGGGTGAATGCAATACCCGAAATCGCCGGGTTTTCCATGTCTTGTGGTTCCTCTAAGCTAATCAACGTGCCGGGGCCATCCTGAAAGGCATGCAACACCCGCAGCGGGACGTTGTACTTTCCGGCAAATTCCACCGAGCGAATTTGTAATACTTTTGAACCAAGGCTGGCCATTTCCAGCATTTCTTCAAAGGTGATTCTCTCCAGGCGCCGCGCTTTGGGCACTACCCGCGGGTCGGTGGTATAAACCCCATCCACATCGGTGTAGATCTGGCATTCATCCGCCTTGAGTGCTGCCGCCAGCGCGACACCCGTGGTGTCGGAGCCTCCGCGACCGAGGGTGGTGATGTTGCCCTCTTCGTCTACCCCTTGAAAGCCTGCCACCACAACCACATTGCCCGCAGCGAGGTCGGCACGAATCTTCTCGTCATCAATGTCCTTTATTCGGGCTTTGGTGTGCGCTTCATCGGTCAAAATACGCACTTGGGTTCCGGTATAAGACCGGGCGCCATAGCCGAGTTCGTGCAATGCCATACACAGCAGGGAGATGGTGACCTGCTCGCCAGTCGCTACCAGCACGTCCAGTTCTCTGGGTGTTGGAGTGGACTGCACCGCCTTGGCCAGCTCAATCAAGCGATTGGTTTCACCGCTCATCGCAGACACAACAACAACGATGTCGTGCCCCTGATCTCGAAAGCCTGCCACTTTCTTCGCAACGGCTTGAATACGCTCTACTGTCCCGACAGAGGTACCGCCAAATTTCTGAACTATAAGACTCATGTTTGCTTTCTACTAATGCGCACCCTGCGCGAGAGGGCGCCCATTAAACACCAGTTGTAGGGTAAAGGAAACGCCCCAGAGTCGGCCATACGTGTTTTACCTAGCCGCTTTGACGTAGTCCCGCGCGACCTCAAGGGCCTGAGGGATCGCGGCAACATCGCTGCCCCCGCCCTGAGCCATATCGGGACGACCACCGCCCTTACCACCAACGGCCTGCGCGGCAAGTTTCATCAGCTCACCCGCTTTGTAGCGGTCGGTCAAATCTTTGGTCACCCCCGCAGCCAGCGCCACTTTGTCGCCATCCACTGCGGCGAGCAGTACCACTGCAGAGCCCAGCTTGTTTTTCAGCTGGTCCAGGGTATCTCGAAGGGTCTTGGCATCGGCACCGTCGAGTAACTTGGCAAGCAGCTTGACGCCACCAATGTCCTCGGCTTCGGCCAGCAAGTCGTCACCAGCAGAGCTGGCCAGCTTGGCTTTCAATGCGCCCAGCTCCTTCTCCAGCTGCTTTTGCTGCGCCAGCATTTGCTCGACCTTATCCAGCAACTTATCGCGGCCGGTCTTCAGCAAGTTCGACAACTGGCCGAGGTCGTTATCCGCCTTGGACACAGCAGCCAATGCGCCTGCGCCCGTTACCGCCTCGATCCGCCGCACGCCTGAAGCAATGCCCGACTCACTGACAATACGCATCAAGCCAATATCACCCGTGCGACTAACATGGGTGCCACCACATAACTCCACGGAGAAGTCGCCGCCCATGCTAAGCACGCGAACCTGGTCGCCGTACTTCTCGCCAAACAGCATCATTGCACCCCGAGCCTTGGCGCTTTCCATATCCATTTCCGCCACTTCGACAGGCGTATTGCGGCGAATTTCGTCATTTACCAGCGCTTCAATCTGGGCGAGCTCTGCCTTGCTGACCGCTTCAAAATGCGAGAAGTCAAAGCGCAGGCGTTGGGAGTCAACCAGCGAGCCCTTCTGACTGACATGCTCCCCTAGCACCTGACGCAACGCCGCATGCAGCAGGTGGGTTGCAGAGTGGTTCAGAGCCGTTGCCCCGCGAATATTGTTGTCAACCTGGGCTGTTAACACCTCGCCTTCCGCCACACTCCCAGCGACCACCACGCCGTGGTGGACGTGAAATTTTCCGGCCTTCTGGGTGTCGCGAACCTCAAAGCGAAGGTTGGCACCGGTGATTAATCCAGCGTCCCCCACCTGCCCGCCGGACTCGGCATAGAATGGGGTTTGGTCAAGTACCAGCGCGCCGCTGTCGCCCTCGGTCAAGGCGCCGCATTGCTGCCCGTCTTTCAACAAGCCAATCACCGTGCAGTGAGCGGACAGATCCTGATAGCCGATAAAGCGGGTCTCGCCATCGATAGCTAGTTCAACGCCAGATTCCATTTTGAAGTTGGATGCGCTGCGAGCCCGCTGACGCTGTGCTTCCATGGCTTTTTCAAAGCCGGGCATATCCAGAGTCAACTGCTTTTCCCGGGCGATGTCGGCAGTCAGGTCCACCGGGAAGCCGTAGGTGTCATAGAGACGGAACACGGTTTCTCCGGGAATTTCCGTTCCCTGAAGGCTGTCCAGATCCTGCTCGAGAATCTTCATACCCTGGTCCAGGGTCTTGGCAAACTGCTCTTCTTCCAACAGCAGCACCTTGGCAATATGGCTGCCTTGATCATTCAACTCGGGATAGGCTTCGCCCATTTCTTTCGCCAACGGAGCGACCAACTTATGGAAGAAAGGCGAAGTGGCGCCAAGCTTGTTGCCGTGGCGAGCTGCCCGCCGGATGATCCGGCGCAATACATAACCACGGCCTTCATTTGAGGGCATCACGCCATCGGCAATCAGGAAAGCGCACGAGCGAATATGGTCGGCAATAACACGCAGTGAGCTGTCGCGGGTATCGGTCAGGCCGAGAACCGCGGCAGTGGCATTGATCAGATTCTGAAACAGGTCAATCTCGTAATTGCTGTGCACGTGTTGCATTACCGCAGAGATCCGCTCCAGACCCATACCGGTATCCACCGAGGGCGCCGGCAGGGGTGTCATCGAACCATCGGCATCCCGGTTAAACTGCATGAACACGTTGTTCCAAATTTCGATATAGCGATCGCCGTCTTCTTCCGGGCTACCCGGAGGGCCACCCCAAATTTCCGGGCCATGATCATAGAAAATTTCGGTGCAGGGGCCACAGGGACCGGTATCCCCCATCGACCAGAAGTTATCTGACGCGTACTTGCCGCCCTTGTTATCACCAATGCGCACCATCCGCTCGGCGGGCACACCCATTTCTTTGTGCCAGATGTCATAGGCTTCATCGTCTTCAGCGTATACCGTTACCCACAGCTTTTCGGAAGGGAGGTTGAGCCACTCGGGTGAAGTGAGAAACTCCCAGGCAAAGCTGATCGCATCCCGTTTGAAATAATCACCAAAGCTGAAGTTACCCAGCATCTCGAAAAAGGTGTGATGGCGAGCGGTGTAACCGACGTTTTCGAGGTCGTTGTGCTTGCCTCCCGCGCGCACACAACGCTGCGAACTAACCGCCCGCACGTAAGAACGCGACTCGCGCCCCAGAAACAGGTCTTTGAATTGGACCATGCCGGCGTTGGTGAACAACAGGGTGGGATCATTTGCCGGCACCAGCGAACTACTCGCTACTGCAGTGTGCCCCTTACTCTCAAAGTAACGAATAAAGGCTTCACGAATAGCCGCACTTTTCATGACTCGACTCTCTCAAATCTCAAGGCAAAAATAACACCGCCAGTCGACTGGGACTGGCGGAAAAAACGGGAAGTATAGCGAAAAAGGCAGGTGTTGTATCCTGCTCACCAGGAGCAGAGCACTACTGCCGACGGGGCTTTCAGCACCCTTCAGCCCAACTTTTCGTCGGTGGTCAGCGGCCGCGCTTCCGATTCCAGCATCACGGGAATGCCGTCGCGAATGGGATAGGCCAATGCGCTGGGCCGACAGATCAGCTCGTTGCGCTCGGGGTCAAATTCCAGGGGTGCCTTGCTGACGGGGCACACCAAAATCTCCAACAGTTTCTTGTCAATCATTCCTGTCACTCATCAACACACTAATCTTGCAAAGGCGGGTTTGGCGCAGACATGTCACCGACCAGCAACTGGGGGTCAAGGCGCTTACCAAACCAGTTCATGCGCCAGTCGAGGTGCGGCCCGGTTGCGCGGCCCGTGGCCCCTACTTCGGCAATGGGCTGGCCTTGGGTAATTTCCTGCCCGTCTTTCACCAGAATCTTACTCAGGTGAATAAAGGTGGAGGAAATGCCCTGGCCGTGATCGATAATCAGGGTACCGCCAGAGTAAAACATGTCATCGTGGGTCAGGGTCACCACGCCGTCGGCCGGCGATGTCACCACCGCGCCCACCGGACCGGCCACATCCACCCCATAGTGGGGGCGGCCGGGCGAGCCATTATAGACACGCTGGCTGCCAAACACACCCGTGATCGGCCCCTGCAGCGGCCACACAAAGGCCTTGGTAAAATCCTGGCGATAAAGAAACTCAGCCCGGGCCTCTCTCACCAACGCAGCCTCCCGCCGAATCCGCTCCAGCACCGATGCCGGCGGCGTAACCGTTTTTTGGGGCACGCCTTCGATTCGTTGAATATCATAGTGGCGCTGTTCAATATCCAGAACCCGGGCCTCGCATTGATCGTCGGAAACGCACAATTTCAGCGTCATCTTTGCCGGCGCATCGCGATCAAAGCCCATCGCAAAAATGCCATTGTCAGCCACCTGAACCGTATCATCCTCGAGAATGACCCGGGTGCCGGGCGCCACCTGCCCCCAGACCATGCCCCCCTGAATCAGCTGCCCACGCAACTCCACTTCTTCCGCCAATGCCGTCGAGGCAATTACCACCAGCGCCAGTGCAAAGAAATTATTCATCGAACCGTTTCTTCTCCAATATCAGCTGCAATACCATACTCCTTTAACCAGTGGAAAACAGCCATCCGGCCATGTCGCGATACCGTCCACCGCGTCCCAAGGGCGCCTGCTATATTACCCCCGAGGGCGAGCGGGCCCTGCGCGCTGAGCTCTATCAGCTGTGGAAGGTTGAGCGCCCGCAAGTCACCGCCACCGTTCACGAAGCAGCCAAAAACGGCGACCGCTCGGAAAACGGCGACTACATTTACGGTAAGCGTCGTCTACGAGAAATCGACAGCCGCGTCCGCTTTCTGACCAAGCGCCTGGAAGAGCTGACGGTGGTCCATGATCTGCCCAGCGACAAACAGCGCATTTTCTTCGGCGCCTGGGTCACCCTGGAGGACGAAGACGGCGGTGAGCAGCGCTACCGCGTTGTCGGCCCCGACGAATTTGATCTTAGCCAGCGCAAGCTCTCGGTTGACTCACCGATGGCCCGGGCCATGCTTGGCAAGCGTTTGGACGATGAGGTCATTGTCAGCACCCCAACAGGAGAGCGGTGTTACTATGTGGTCGCTATCGACTACGAGCCACTGGGCTGATCGCCATCACCGACCGCGCTACCCACTGCAAAGGAGCCGCAACGCCTCATGTTCTTTCTGTCACTGATCTGGGCCTGGACCGCCTACAACCTCTACAGCCCTCACCGCGGCAAACCGGAGGCACTGGCCGTGACCAGCTTCCTGCTGGGTCTGCTGGTTGGCGAATTTGCCCTCCATGTCATTGCGCTGGAAGTGGCACTTACCCTGCTCTTTGTCAGCGCAGATGAATTAAGCGGCCTGGGTGACGCACTGGGGCTGGCCATTGCCATGGCCAGCTGGGTGGCCATTGGCCTGTTTTACTTCCGCGGGCAGCGGGCCGCACCGGTAATGGAGCAGGCCGTGCGATATGGTTTAGCCCTCTCCGCCGATGCGCCCCTGCCCTCGCCTCCTGCAGATACCCCCCCTTTGACACTGCATGATCCCACCCTGAAACGACTGGTAAATCCCTTTGCCTTCAGCCCCCCTGGTGTCACTGTGAAGCGCAATGTGGTCTACCATCATGAACAGGGAAGACCCCTTCATGTCGACATTTACAGCCCGGCGGAAAAGCCCGAAAACGCCCCGGTACTGCTGCAAATTCATGGCGGCGCCTGGCTAGAACGCCTGGGCAGCAAAGAGCAGCAGGGCCGCCCGCTGATGGCGCAAATGGCAGAAAATGGCTGGATTTGCGTGGCCGCGGAATATCGACTCAGCCCCGGCGCAACCTTTCCCGACCATATTATTGATTGCAAGCGCGCCCTGTGCTGGGTGAAAGAAAACATTGGCGACTACGGTGGCAACGCCGACTTTATTGTTGTCACTGGCGGCTCGGCCGGCGGGCATTTGTCGGCCCTGTTGGCCCTAAGCGCGAACGCACCCGAGTTTCAGCCCGGTTTTGAAGACAAGAACACCGCCGTGCAAGGTTGCATTCCCTTTTATGGCTTTTACGATTTTCTTAATCTAAAACAGCAGCGTACCAATCTGGGGGTGGAAACCTGGGTCTTTTCCAAGCTGTTCAAAAAGACCCAGGCCGAGGCGCCTGCCCTCTGGAAGTCAGGCTGCCCCGCCACCTGGGCCAGCGACAAGGCGCCACCGTTTCTGATTATTCACGGCGAGTGTGACACCCTGGTGCCCTGCACCGAGTCGCGCAACCTCTATGAAGTCTTGCAAGAAAAATCGGCCAGCGCGGTGGCATACGCTGAACTGCCAGACGCTCAGCACGCTTTTGACATCCCATTGTCATTGCGCACACAGATCGTCGTGAATTATCTGACGATCTATCTGGCCGAACTGCACCGCCGCTATCGAGAGCCTGCGCAAAGCAACAGCGCGGAAGGCTAAACGAGTTCGGCTCCGACGAGACGGGAGACGCTGGGCGGGAAACGGGAGACGCAAGATGCGAGATGCGAGATGCGAGATGCGAGATGCGAGTGCAGGACGCGAGGCGGGCTGCCATTGCTCCGGCGGCTTGGGCAGAGGCTGACCGGGATGGCAACGTAATACAGCGTCGTTCCGGACGCGTTGTTTGCGAGCCGGAACCCAGAGGAGTTGGACTTTTACGCAGCTGGACGTCGGCTCGAGGGCCACTACTGTCCGGAACAATTTTTATATCGTCATCCCCGCGAAGGCGGGAATCCAGAAACCCTCTGGCCGGTCGTACATTCAGGCTTTGGTAAATCCAGTCTCGCCCCGGGCGGAAGCTGTTTGCGCCCACGATGTAAAGTCCTTGCCAGCCGTGGCTCAATTTATTCTGGACAGCAGTGGGCCTTCGCGGGAATGACAATTCGGGCGATATTTGTCTAAAGTAAGCGCCATTCGGGCCGGCCCGTACCACTCTCTGAAAAGTGCCCGCTAGAATTTAGAAAGGAAGCCAGGATTTCTTCTTGGTGTAATGAATGTAACCCACATTCGCGCCACCGCGCAGGCCGACACCCGTGCGAATTGGCGCCAGCGTGACATCGCCGCTGCGCTGGTAATTCACACCCACACCGGCCACCACGTATACGCTCCCCTCAACACCGGGAAAGCGTTGAAATAACACCTCCGTGTCATTCAAGTTGTAAACCAGGGTGAATACCTTGGAGGCATTTGCGCCGAGATCAAAGCCGACCGAGGGGCCCTGCCAAAATACCGGGTGGGTTTCCCCTGTGACCATCTGCAACTCGCCTTGCCCATAGCGCACTCCCACCGCGATGGCCGCAGACACTTCCTCGCCAGCAATAATCGCGTTGGGGCTACCCTGGTCTTCAAAGACTTTTTCAATCGCTTTGGCCAGGCCTTCTGTGGTCTCACCAAAAAAAGCATTGGCCTTATTCAGCACTTCGTCCTGAGTGAAACCTTGTTGTTGATTGTCTTTACCCTGTTGGCCACCCGGCGCAGGCTCAGACTGGGCTACGGCCAAATGAGCATTGAACATGAGCGCCAACACCAATGCTGCCCGGGAAAAAAAGGTGAACATCCCCAGTTTCATATTGTTATCTCCAATCATCGTAGTTTTGCCATTCACACCCTTTCAGGCAAGGTGCTCCAGGGCCGTCATTCGCGCTACCAAGGCGTCGATGTCGCCATTTTCTTCATTTAGCAGCACGCGAATTTTTAGCAGTGCCGCAACACTGATGGCATCGGTAATGCGCCCATCCAGGGCCATCGCGATCGCATCGTGCAGGGGCAACTGCAGTACCTCCAAATCCGCTTCGGAGTCTTCCAGGCAGGCCTCGCCCGGCATCAAATCCAGCGCCAGAAAAACATCGGCACCCTCATCACAGACCGAGTTGGAGAGGTGCAGTTCCAGCAATTTATAAACCCGGCTTGCTCGAAAACCCGTCTCCTCTTCCAGCTCTCGCCGGGCCGTTAATAGCGTCGACTCGCCCAGGGGGCAGCCACCCTCCGGGATCTCCCAGCTGACTTCCTCAAGAGGATACCGAAATTGTTTTACAAGATAGGTGTTGCCGTTGGCATCCAGGGGCACCACACCCACCGCCCTGCTCTTGAAGCACACCTTGCCGTAAATCCCGTCACTGCCGGCCGGGGTGGTGACCTCGTGGTGCTCCACCTTAATCCAGGGGTTTTCGTAAACCGTCTCGATCGATCGCTGCCGCCAGGGGCCAACTGCCTTGTTCATAATGACTCCAATAATGGCGCAACGCGGCGGCGCAACAAAGGCAATGTTTGTGCTTCAAACCACGGGTTCTTTTTCAACCAAATTTGGTTTCGCGGCGACGGATGGGGCAAGGGAAAATACCGTCCCTGACCATCATAGTCGCGCACTCGTTCCGTAAGCGACAGCGCAGGGGGTGAAAGGTAATACCGCTGAGCATACTGGCCGATTAACAAGACCAGCTCGACCAAAGGTAAGAAAGACAAGACCCGCTCGTGCCAGCGAGGCGCACACTCAGGCCTGGGCGGCAGATCCCCAGACTTACCCTTGCCGGGGTAACAGAACCCCATCGGGACAATGGCAATTCGCGGGTCGCTGTAGAACTGGGGTCTATCAATACCCAGCCAGCTTCGCAAACGATCGCCGGAAGGATCATTCCACGGGATGCCGCTATTGTGGACCTTCAACCCCGGCGCTTGCCCAATAATCAGCAGTCGGGCCTCAGGCTGGGCAACCAGCACCGGACGGGGGGCCAGAGGCAGACTGTCTTCGCAATGGTGACAGTCTCTGACCTCTGCAAGTAAGGCGGACAATAGACTCATTTCGCCATTGTGCGCAGAAGCCCCCGCACCGGGCAAGCCTCACTCCATATTATTCAACCGTCGGGAAAATCCCCAGTGAATGCATCGCCTCCATCGACAAACGTCCGGTCGCCAGGCCTTTGTCTTTTTGGTAAGCGGCCACCGCTTGTTCGGTGCGCCGCCCCCAAACACCATCCGCGTAGCCAGCATCAAAGCCCGCGGCGTTGAGGGCCTTCTGCAACGCGCGAACCAGGCCTTCAGTCAAGGTGGGCTTGCACGGAATCTCCCGCCAATCCAACTTGGCGTCAGCGACTTTTTCCTTGTAATGGAAAGTCTTGTATTCCGGCGGCTCGACATGGCGAACTTGGCGTTCGGGCTCAAGGACCTTTTTCACTCGCACGCTTTTATATACCGCAGGTTGCACCTCTTCCACCGTATGCTCGGGCGTATCCACCACACGCTTGGAGACCGTTTCAAAGACGGCGGGGATCACCTCGGTGCGATAAGTGGGCTCCGCCACCAGTACCTGCTTAGTGATATTGCGATAGGTGGCCGGAATGGTTGCCAGATGTACGATCTGACCGGTCTCGTCATCCACCCGCTCTCGCTCGCCGCGCCCGGGTCGCCAGACCTGTTGCTCGGGAGTGTCGACCACCTTCTCTACCACGGTCTTATATTTCGCAGGCGACACCATTACCTGACGGCGACGCTCGGGCAGCACCTGGGTCCGCTCCTCGACCCATTTATACGTGGCGGGCACTACCTTCAGCGTGACATATTCCTCACTTACCATTACTCGCTCAGTCACCCAGCCCAGTTTTGCTGGCAGCATTTCGATACGCTCACTGGCTTCTTTAACAATGCGCCGCTCGCTGCGATTCACATACTGGGCGGGCACCAGCAGTTTGGCATAGCAGCTGCTTTCATTTGCATCCGGAGGAATATCCGACAGCGTTTGCTGATCCGCCTGCTCAGCCTGAAGCCGCTCTATTTGAATCAAGGCGTCGGCAAGGGCGCTCTCTAACTCATCTACCCGCTCGGTGGTTGTGTCATAGGGAGGAACCACCGCGGCGGCAGTAGAAGTATTTTGGGCGGGAGGCAGCTGGCAGGCCAGCAAAATACCTGCCGCTGCCAGCATAAATAGTGGACTAGCCAGTCGCAACGTCATACCCCAGAGTGAATGTAAACCAAGAAATTCGTCTGACTATAATTGTTAGCTATCATTTTTTCTATTGTAAATTGCCAACTCTTTTTCGCTATTTCACCTATTTTCATAGATGTAACGATACTATTACACATCATTATTATGAGTGTCATTTTGGGGACAAATCAACATGACAAAACGCCACCAGGGTGTGGCAGGCTCACATCTCAACTCCGGGCACTTTTGGGCCATCTCCCTACCCCGGAAACCCGGCTCGCTCACCCGGCGAGCCACTGGCCAAATCGAGGAAAAACGACCCACTTTGTGGTTTAATAGCGCCCTTTTCTCCCCCCGACTCAACAACAGGCACACTGCAGCATGACAAGCGCGATTGACTCCCTTTTTTCCCACGACGACTTTGTACGGCGCCACATCGGCCCCGATGAAGGCGAGCAACAGCAGATGCTGGAGAAAGTGGGCGCTGAATCCCTCGATGACCTGATCCGCCAAACCGTACCCGCCGCCATCTTGCGCGGCGACATGCCGCTACCCGCACCCCAGGGAGAAATGGACACGCTGGCCGAACTCCGCCGCATTGCCCAACAAAATAAGGTCGCAAAAAGCTACATCGGTATGGGCTACCACGACACCATTACTCCGCCAGTGATACTGCGCAACGTGCTGGAAAACCCCGGCTGGTACACGGCATACACCCCCTATCAGCCGGAGATCGCCCAAGGACGCTTGGAAGCGCTCCTCAATTTCCAACAGATGGCGATGGACCTGACCGGCCTCGAGCTGGCAAATGCCTCATTATTAGATGAAGCGACGGCGGCCGCCGAAGCCATGGCGCTATGCAAGCGCGTCGCCCGCAAGAACAAAAGCAACGTGTTTCTGATTGACCAGAATTGCCACCCCCAGACCATTGCGGTGGTGAAGACCCGCGCCCTGCCGCTGGGGCTGGAAGTTCAGGTTGCCGATGTGGCAGCCACGATTGCCAGCACCGATTGCTTTGGCGTGCTGCTGCAATACCCTGGCAGCGATGGCCAGGTCACCGATTTGCGCCCAACCCTGGATATCGCCCGGGAGCGCGACATTAGCACGGTCGTCGCCGCCGATATTCTCAGCCTGCTGTTGCTGACGCCGCCGGGCGAACAAGGTGCCGATATTGTTATTGGCAGCGCCCAGCGGTTTGGCGTGCCCATGGGCTTTGGCGGACCCCACGCCGCCTTTATGGCAACCCGTGAGTCCTTCAAGCGATCTCTTCCGGGCCGAATCATCGGCGTCTCGGTAGACAGCAAAGGCCGTCGCGCCCTACGCATGGCCATGCAGACCCGCGAGCAGCATATTCGCAGGGAAAAGGCGACTTCCAACATTTGTACTTCCCAGGCGCTGCTGGCCGTGATGGCGGTGTTTTATGCCATTTACCACGGCCCTGAGGGGCTGCAGCGAATCGCCAAACGCTGCAATCGTCTCGCAGGCATTTTCGCCGCGGGTCTAAAACAGCTCGGTTACACCTGCAACGAACAGTTCTTTGACACTATTGTGGTGGACACCGGCGAAGAGACCAGCGCCATTGCCGATGCCGCCGAAGCGCAACTGATTAACCTGCGCCGACTGCCCGGAAAATTGTCTGTAAGCTTCAACGAGTGCAGCAGCCTGGACGATCTGACATCACTGTGGTCACTGTTCAGCAAGGGGCAAGCCCTTCCCAACGTCAGCGAGATTGATCGCCAGCTGGGCGACCTGCCCGGCATTCCAGCCGACCTGCAGCGTAGCTCGTCCTTCCTGACGCACCCAATCTTTAATCAGTACCATTCTGAAACTGAAATGCTGCGTTACATGAAGCGGCTGGAGAATCGGGACATCGCGCTGAACCACTCCATGATTGCACTGGGCTCCTGCACCATGAAGCTCAACGCCACCAGCGAAATGATCCCCATCACCTGGCCCGAGTTTGCCCGTATTCACCCATTTGCCCCGCGCGACCAGGTCGCCGGCTATCTCGAGATGATTGATCAGCTTGAAGCGCAATTGGTGGCCTGCACCGGCTACGACCGCTTTTCCATGCAGCCCAATGCCGGATCTCAGGGGGAGTATGCCGGGCTATTGGCCATTAAGCGCTACCACGAAAGTCGCGGTGATTTTCAACGGGACCTTTGCCTGATCCCCAGTTCGGCCCACGGCACCAACCCCGCGTCGGCGGCGATGGCGGGCATGTCCGTCATTATTGTGGCTTGCGACAAACAGGGTAATGTCGATATTGCTGACCTGAAACAGAAGGCAGAACAGCATCGCGATCAGTTAGCTGCGGTCATGGTCACCTACCCCTCCACCCACGGCGTGTTCGAGGAAGGTATTCGGGAAATTTGCAATATTGTCCACGACTGTGGCGGCCAGGTGTATGTCGATGGCGCCAACATGAATGCCCTGGTCGGGGTTGCCGCTCCGGGCGAGTTCGGCGCCGATGTTTCCCACCTCAACCTGCACAAAACTTTCTGCATTCCCCATGGTGGCGGCGGGCCGGGCATGGGCCCCATTGGCGTGAAAGCCCATCTGGCGCCCTTCCTGCCCAATCACCCGGTCGCGCCAGTGAAGGGTGTGGAGAGCGAAAACGACACCATCTCCGCAGCCACCTATGGCAGCGCGGGTATTCTGCCCATCTCGTGGACCTACATCCGCTTGATGGGGGCCAGCGGTTTAAAGAAGGCAACCCAGGTTGCCATTCTCAACGCCAACTATGTTGCCAAGCGCCTGGCGGAGTTCTATCCGATTCTTTATACCGGTCGCCATGACCGTGTTGCCCATGAGTGCATTATTGACCTACGGCCACTGAAAGAAGCCAGCGGAATCAGTGAAGAAGACATCGCCAAACGATTGATGGACTATGGCTTTCACGCCCCGACCATGTCCTTCCCCGTTCCCGGCACGCTGATGATTGAGCCAACCGAAAGTGAATCCCTGTACGAACTGGATCGGTTCTGTGAGGCGATGATTCAGATTCGCGGGGAAATTGCCCAAGTAGAAGCTGGCGAATTCCCGCTGGAAGACAATCCCCTGGTGAACGCCCCCCATAGCCACAACGATACAGTCAGCAGCGACTGGCCTCATCCCTACAGCCGGGAGCAAGCCGCCTTCCCGGTTCCGGGCTTGCGGGCAAACAAGTTTTGGCCAAGTGTCAGTCGCATCGATAACGTTTACGGCGACCGCAATCTGTTTTGCGCCTGCCCGCCGATCGAAAGCTACCAGCAATAACACAAAGACAAGCGAACGATATTAAGGCGCGGTTAAGACTGCGGCATTACACTCGGTGCCAATCTCAGCCAGCCGGCGTTGCGGTGGCAACGCCGGCTCTGGCGGCCGAACTCACTGCCGCGCCGCCCCATTTGAGCACCCCCTGGCACCGCTGCGTCAGGCTCCAAATGTAATCATCAGCAACATTGAGGGACGGGAAATTCACTTCCCACAATTAGCAAAATGCGCAATTAAACTACGTATTTACTACTCGTTTCACAGAAAATAGTATCAAACCCGATCTAACATCACGACTTAGATGCGAGCAGTATTGTTTTTGCGTGTAAAGTCCGTAAAACTACGCGACAGTTGCACAAACAATAACTTATGTACCTTTTTTCTTGAATCACTGCTGAACTCTCCTGGAGGGGGATAAATGAAAACCTTGAAGCATGGCCTACCGTTAGCGCTAGTCGTTAGCCTGCTTACCGCCTGTGGTGGCGGAGGCGGATCTAACAGCCCGGATCGTCCTGGACTCCGGCTCGACCCAGACACCCTTCGAATTGAGTTCCCCAACGGCAATATCCTGGCCGGCACGGGCAATGCAATGATTCCCGCCAGAATGCTTGGCCTGCAGACTGACGGTGTACAAGACAATCAAGGCCCTGAGTTAAACGTTACCGCAAATACGCAGTGGAGCATCACCGGCGCAGACAACACGCCACAAGTTGCGGCGCTCGCTGAAGAGGTTCGCAATGCCGGCTCGCTGGGTAATGTGATTGATATTCTCAGCACGGTTCGCCTGACCACCGCGGATACCACCAAGAATCTGACCTTGCGCGGCAGCTATGCATTTGACGGCACCACCTACAACCTCAGTGAAGCATTTACCGTGCGGCCGCCAATCCCCAATGGCAACCCCTTCATTAGTGGCCCGGAGGTGATTGCACTCGATCCGGTCAGCGATGTTGTGCCGACTGACGTGGCCTACCGTCTGCTGCAGCCGCTCAAGGAAATCCCCACTCCAGAAAACCAAACCGGCACGGTGCGTTTCTGCTCACTTCCGCAACCGGCTGAGTTCTTGAAGTTTGAGGGCAGTCAGCCTTACACCGGTGGCTCTGCCCCCGCCACACTTAAAAACCCCTTCTTTGAAAACGATGACGACCAAGTCGTTACCGTGACCATTGTGGTCATTGACCCACAATATACCTGCGACAAAATTGGCACCGACGTTACCCCTAACGACGGCGTCGACAACGTGCTGGAAGGCAAATATCCCAAACAGGTTCAGCTCATTCCTGCCGTTGTTCAAGCTGGTGGCGTCACGGTTTGCGGTGTCGTAAACCCAGAAGTGGACGCCTGTGATGAAGACGGAAACTTTGATGACGAAGCTTACCTGAGCGAATGTCGCGGCCTGAACGCTGCCAGCATTGATGTGCCTGCGGGTGAGAATCTGCAAATGGTAGCGCGACTGAACTACACCAACCCAAACAATGCCAATCAAACCGCATTTGTGGATTACCGGTGTGCTGCCAGTGGCCGCCTGACCTGGTCTGCCAACTCCGGCACTATCTTTGCTGACGGACTGGATGCAACCAACGGCTCTGCCAGCCTGATTTCGCGGAGCGAGTTCCAAGAGATCGCCGACACCAACCCCAACGCGGTTGTCACTGGCAGCTTCGATAACAAAAATAACAGCCCCGTGGTGACCGACACGCTGCGCCTGAACCTGGTTGATTCAACGGTTACCGATATCGAAATCGTTCCGGTTGATCCCGATCCAAATGCACCAGACACCATCTTCCTCAACATTCTGGAAGAAGACCTGGACTACCGAGCCCAATGTACCTTTGGCGAGACCAATCCGGTGGTTGCCAGCTGTACTGATGCCTGTGTTGGCTGGAGCGTCAGCAATGGCGATGTGTTGACGGTCAACCCGACAACAGGCTCAACCACATCTGTGTCGTCAACCGACAACCAGACTGTGGGAAGCGCGGACCTCAAAGCGACGTACACCTGTGCGGCCGGTATCTCTGACTCGCGCACGATTACTACTGTTGACGATCCCGTTGTTGAGCTTCACCTGCTGCAGGTTTCTAACGCCAACCAGCCGGACCAGCGTAATGTGGATGCATTCTCCTGTGTGGGTAGAACCGACCTGGTGGGTACACTGGCTCCCGGCGACACCTTCATTAATGGCAGTCAGCAGTTCTACGCCCACGCATTGTTCGAAAGCGATGTTGCCGGCTACAACGGCGACCCGCGCACCCTGCCCGATGTCTCTGGCGCCGATGCTGTGAAATTCTCAGCCCTCCCCGGCTACGCCAATGGCGATGGCACCTGTGCCTCTGCGCTGCCATTGGAGATTCCTGAGTTTCCTGGCGGCGGTGACGATACGGGAACAGACTCTCCCTTGGCCGGCATCCCCATTTTGGGCGGTATCCTGGACTTCTACCTGGGAGACGTCATCGACATCCTGACGCTGCCACTGGATGAGCTTCCTGGTGCGCCTGGCGGTGGCGGTGATACGCCTGGCCTGAACCCCGGCCCTGCTGCGAGCTTTACTGGCGAGCAGAAAGGTAAGCTGCAGTCCAACGGTCAGCTGCGTCTGAGCACCGTTTGTATTCAGAGCTTTATTGACAGCGATGGTGACGAAAGCTTCAGTGAAGACGACATTATCGCCGAAGAAAGCTCCACCGTACTGGTGTTGCCGGCGGCAGATGATGACCTGCTGAGCTTCTCAAACGAAGTGTGTGAGATTCTTGAACCCGCACTCACCTTAGGTGTAGGCACACCAGCCGAAGGCGCCCTGCCAGCCGGCATCGTTGTGCCACTGGTGTATGGTGTTAGCCTGATCGCTGATCCGGTCCTCGCCGCACTCGACGGCACCGTGCCCACCGAGGACATTCTGACTGCATTGATCACTGGCAGCTTCTCCGACCTGTCCATTCCTGGTCAGCCGGAATTCACCGATGCGCCCTTTGGCCTGGGTGCGATCACTGGCGGCCTGTTGGGCGGCACCGATCAGACTCCTGGCCTGCTGACGCTGGTTGACGCGCTGGATGCCTGTGCGGTTGATCCTTTGACCACCAGTGTGACAGCCTTACTGGGCGGCCTGTTGACGCTCGACCCAACCGCTTTCGGCGGACTTGGTGATACAATCTCGCCAGAACAGTGCCAGTCGATCTTCGGCGACCTGACCGGCGGAGGCGCTCCAGGGCTACCAGAGCTGCCAGGAGCACCCGGCATTCCGCTGCCGATTCCTGCGCCCTAACAACAAAAACAAACTTAACGCGACCCTCCGGGGTCGCGTTTTTATAGCTACTCACATATGGAGACCCAATAGATGAGCAAGTTGCGTAACTGGACGATTGCCCTTGCTTTAGGTTGTGTAGCCACCACCGGCTACAGCCAGGACGAAGACGAACGCGTGATTGATGACCGCTGGCGTATTCACGGCATGGTCGGTTCAATGGTGGCCGACGATTCCGATTTTGATACCGGTTTTCAATACAAGTTTGGTATCGGCAAACCTATTAGCCGCTATGTGATGCTCGACCTCTACGGCACCTACGGTGATCTGGAGACCGAAATAGGTGACCAATACGAGCGCACCGCTGCAGGTCTGGACGTTTTGTTCTTCCCTGCCCGTGCCTTTGAACTGGACTCTCGCGCACTGCAGCCCTTCTTTGGTGCCGGCGCTACCTACCACGACGTGGATTTTATTGGCGCATCCGAGACAGGATACGGTACCGATATGATCGTAGGCCTGATGTACCAATTGGACCAAGTGGAGTTCCGCGCTGAAATTCGCTATCAGGTCGACAATATCGAGGAGGAGCCGCCCCTTAACGACGACACCTTCTACACCTACGGCGCCATGCTGGGTGTGTCGGTGCCCCTAGGTGCCAAGCCCCTACCCTACAATTACGACTCTGACGGCGACGGTGTGCCTGATCGCCTGGACAAATGCCCCAACACCCCGCGGGGTACCCGGGTCGATTCCGACGGCTGTCCGCTGGATAAAGACGGTGATGGCGTACCTGACTTCCGCGACAAGTGTCCGAACACACCTCCGGGCGCCAAAGTGAACGTCGACGGCTGCTCGATTGATGACGACCGGGACGGCGTGCCTAACGACATCGATCAGTGCCCGAACACCCCTTATGGCACCCCAGTAGATGCCAGAGGCTGTCCGCTGGATGAAGATGGCGACGGCGTGCCCAATAAGATTGACCAGTGTCCTGGCACCCTGCCTGGCATGAAAGTCAATTCTCGCGGCTGTGTGATTTCGCAAACCGTTGAGCTCAGCGGTGTTCACTTTGAGTTTGACAAGGCCCGCTTGATGCTGGATTCCAAAACTGTCCTGCGCAAAGTGGCTGAGTCGCTGAACAACGAGCCAGACGTGAAGATCATTATCATGGGTCACACTGACTCTGTCGGTAGCGACGCTTACAACAAACGCCTCTCTCAGGAGCGCGCCCAATCCGTGGTGGATTACCTGACCACCCAGGGCATTGGCCGCACTCGTATGGAAGCGATTGGTTATGGCGAAAGCAAGCCGGTGGCCAGCAACAACACCGACGAGGGCCGCGAGCGCAACCGTCGTGTCGAACTGCAGGTCATTTCGCCAAACTAAATCGGCGGCGCGCTAAACCACTACCAAGGGCAGCTCTCAGAGCTGCCCTTTTTTGTTTGTGCGCAGCAGCAAAACCTCACACAGGCGCGGTAGTCATCGGCGCGCCTGTCCCGCATAGCCATCGGGCCTCACCCTGGACATTCACCGGAACCGCATTATTTCCATTGGTGAACAGATATTTTTCTAGAAAGATACTTCTTTAAAAACGATTCTCATTCAGTTATTGTCGGCGGGTTACTGCGGAGTAACCTTTGCGTGAAAATTCTAAAATATCCTTTATTTTCAAAATCTTATACGAAAATCTACCGAGATTACGCAGCAAGTTACCCCGCCCCAAAAAACTGCTTTGGAGTCAGTTTTTGATATGAAATTATTGCGTGCACGATCTCGTCACAATGCCCTTCCCCAGCTCGGTGAACTCGAACTTGCACTGTTAGAGTTGCTTTGGCAAAAGCCCGGCAGTGATGTAAAAGCCTTGGCTAGCCGCCTCACCCCGGATAAACGTCCAAGTATCAGCACCCTGCAATCCACCGTGGAACGCCTCCACCGGAAGAACCTGCTAAACCGCAGCAAACAGGGCCACGCCTACATCTATACCCCGGTGGTGAAGCGCGGCGAGCTGATGGGACGTCTCATTGGCGATGTCATAAACGCTTTGCACGATGGCCCGGCAGAAACTATCCTAAGCGGCTTCGTTAACGCGGCTGCCAGTATCGACAAGGATTCGTTGGATCGCATGAAGCAGCTCATCGATCAGCACGAGCGCAAAAAGGGTAATGATTGAACACCTTGGCACTGCCAACCTTGTCTTCCTAAGCCTGTGGTTCTTTCTCGGCCTCTCTCTGGTCGCTCTTCGACGCCCCCTGCTGATGCTGCTGAGAGGCCTTCACCCTCAGCAAGCCACAAGCCTATTGTTAGTAGCGGTTTTCCTGCCGATCTCAATCAGCGTTGCCACCACGGTGCTGCTGTATCTGCCGCTCGTTAATGATTTTTTAATCGGCTACCACTGTCACGACGGTGTCTGCTCCAACCATCATCCTGTTGGAATCTTGCCTCAGGCCGGACCGGCGTCCCTGGTATTAACGGTACTAGCGCTAGTGGCCATCAGTAGGAAAAGCTGGCGCAGTACCACTGCCAGTCGGCGCTGCAAAGACAGTGTTCGCCTGTTTTCCCGCGACCGGGGCGACTTCCTGGAAGTACCGGATCAACAGCTCTTGGCCTTCACAGTCGGCCTGCTTACCCCCCGCGTTGTGCTCAGCTCAGGCCTGTTGGCCCATTGCGATGAGAAAGAGAGAGATATTGTGCTGCGCCACGAACGCGGGCACGTTCTCCACCGCGATAACCTGCGATTGCTGCTCGCCAAGATGGTTAGCCTGCCCATGCCCGGCGCAGCCCGTTTCCGCGGTGAGTTGCGGCTGGGTATCGAGAAACACTGTGATTTGATTGCCAGCAAGGTCCACAGCCGCGCCGATGTCGCGCGTTGTATTGTCAAACTGGCAGAGGCGTCTTGCGCCGCCGCCCCTCACACCAGCAGTTTTGTCGACGAAGCCGTTGAGCAGCGGGTCATGGCCCTGTTAAACCCCGCACCCAGGCCCCCTTCGCCGTTCATCACGGCTTCAACCGTAGCGGTGATGCTCACGTTGGCGGGATTGAGCATCAACCCCCTTCACCATCAAATCGAGTTGCTGTTGTTCTGGCTAAGCGAATAGCCCAGCGACCAAGGGAGGCCGGTGCGCAACCGCTCAGTAGTTATGGATTTCCGCAGCGCTGTGATCCTTAAAGAACAAGCGAAATGGCCACTCACGGTTTTTGCCCAGATACACATAGAGCCCGTAGCGGTCGTTGGCATAATCTTTCACCAACTCATACCGCGGCGCTGGCACGGGTTCCTCAGCCTCCCTCGGGGTATCACGGGAGGCGCTAACCACAATTTCTTCAATCACCGTTGGCGAGGTGTTTTCACCCCGAGGCACCGAGACCAGCACCCGATACTCTCCATCACCCTGGGGCTCCACCGCTTCCACCCGCGCGCCACTGGTTTCGTCGACAAAACCCACTTCACTGCGAATCGGGCCACTCTGTCCCGCAATAGCGGCGCCAGAGACGATCCACAGCAGTGAAATACCGCAAATTAGTACTCTCATTGATGACTCTCCTGTTTATCGGGCATCGGCTGCTTGATCCATTCAAGGGCACGTCAACATCATTAAGCCAAACCGCGCTGCCGGGACCGTTGATTTAGATCACCCGTCTAGAGTCTAGCCAATATTTCGCTCCCGGCCCGGCTCAGAAACCACACCGCCACTGAGCACAAGTTGCAAGGCATCGGCGGGACGCATATCAATCGGTCGGGTATGCTGCCGAGGTACCACAACCGTGTAACCGCCCACCTGATAACTCATTGGCAGGTACACCGCGATATGATCATCATCGAGTTCACTGGCCATCGTGTTGCCATTGCCCTTCTCCCTCACCGTGACGATACCAATCAGGCGGGCTTCTGAATTGGGTAGCTCGACCATGACCACCGCCTCATCATCGAATTTATTGCCCCCCATAATTTCCATCACGTCTTTGAGCGTACCGTAGATTTGCCGCAACACTGGTGTACGCTCCAGCACTCGCCCCGGTAAGCCCCAGACAAAGCTGGCCGTGGGCCAACGCGAGCTGAGGCCAACGAGCACGGTAAGGGCAACCAGTAACAGCAGAGCCATCCCGGGAAAGTAGACCGGTCCAAGCAACTCCTTTAAGGGCGGTGCCAGCCAGGATTCCGCGGTGGATATCACCCATACCGCGAGCTGGATCGACAGCACCACCGGCAGCAGAACAAACATACCGCGCAGAAACGCACCACTGAGATTTCGC
This sequence comes from Spongiibacter taiwanensis, assembly GCF_023702635.1. Lineage (NCBI taxonomy): Bacteria > Pseudomonadati > Pseudomonadota > Gammaproteobacteria > Cellvibrionales > Spongiibacteraceae > Spongiibacter > Spongiibacter taiwanensis. Next base: position 3,549,538 of record NZ_CP098455.1, on the reverse strand, counting down.
ATAAAATCGCTCCCTGAATATCTGTCTGACATCGTCCGGCCAGACCATCACGATTTTTTGGGCAGGCCCCGCTGGCCTAAGTTTCACCAGCCTGGCGGAGAGAAATGGCGATTTGTCATTCTGAGCAACAGGGACTGTCAGCTGCGAGCGCCCAAAGCACGCGCCCTGCGGGGGCTTGGAAGAACCGTCCAGCGAGTGGCAGACTGACTACGGTAAATATTTACAATTTGGCAACGCGACCCCGAAACCTGTCCGGGGTCGCGCAAGGATTTGAGAAACGATGACCCTAATGCTCATCCTCAGCGGCCTGTTTCTGGCCCTGCTTGTTGTCATTCCGCTGATCGAGCGCTATGCCCCCCAGCCCAGCACTGAGACCCAAAACAAACTCAGTCGCTGGATCCTGCCCCTCGTCGCGGTGGGTCTGGTATTAGCGATGCTCAGGCAGTGCGGTGCGATTCCCTGATCATGCCTCGCCCTGATCCTGCGGCCCAGGTCATTAGAGCACTAGGCTCTATCCGCAGGCCTCAACCCGCCAGCGCCATCTCTGCCGGGGCGCTTGATGGCGCCTGCAAATGCCGCCATACCCGCTCATGGAAGTAGAACACCACCGTGTTAATCGCGGGTTCAATCAGGGCCATCACACCGCCCACTAAGACACTGCCGGTCAACACGTAGGCCACGGAAAAGGCCACACTGAAATGCAAAACGGCGAAACTGACGGTCTTTTTCATCACTGCTGCCCCTTTAACTTGAAGTGGAGGTCATCAAATACCTGAGCACCAACGATAACGATTCTTATTTGATAAGCATAATTGATCTTTCCGACTATTTTCATTGTTTTTTCCTATTCGAGACCCGGCGCCCCGGCTTAGCGCACAGCCCCGCACCACCTTATGGCATCTATTGCTAAATTCGCGTCAATGCCCGTCTGGGACCCTAAAACGCCGTCCCATCCCACTTACCTCAAGTGGCATAGCAGTTGCTATGTCTGCAGAGAATACCGCTTTTCAAGCCGGGTGCCGCCACCCCACTGCCATAGAGGTTCAAATGACTCACACCCGACTGACTGGCTTACTCGCTTTGCTGGCCGCAAGCCAGCCTACGCTCGCCGACGATGCAACCGCTGCCATGGACATGGTCTGGCTGGTCACTGCCAGCGCCCTCGTATTTTTGATGCAAGCCGGATTTGCGCTACTAGAATCCGGCATGTCGCGGGCAAAAAACGCTCTCAACGTAGTGATGAAAAACTACATGGATGTCTGCATCGGTACCCTGATCTTCTGGGCACTGGGCTACGGACTGATGTTTGGCACCAACACGACCGGGCTGTTTGGCACCGACCTGTTCTTGCTCGATGAGGCCGACGCCAGCACCTATGGCAGCCTGTTGTTCCAAACCATGTTTGCCGCCACCGCCGTCACGATCGCCAGTGGCGCCATGGCAGAGCGAACTCGCTTTGAGGCCTACCTGGTCGGTGCTGTATTCATCACTGCGGCCATTTACCCGGTTTTCGGCAGCTGGGTATGGAATTCCGGCGGCTGGCTTGCCGAAATGGGCTTTATCGATTTTGCCGGTTCGACTGTCGTTCACTCGGTGGGCGCCTGGGCGGCACTGGCCGGCATTATTATTCTTGGGCCGCGGCTGGGCCGCTACGACAAAGCTGGCAAGCCCCGCGAGATTCGCGGCCACAATCTCACCCTGGTCGCTCTCGGCGGTTTTATCCTCTGGTTTGGCTGGTTTGGCTTTAACGGCGGTTCCACCCTGGCGGCCAGTGCTGACATTGGTCTGATCAACCTGAACACCCAACTGGCCGCAGCGGCCGGCGCGGCCGCCTGCATGCTGCTGTCGTTGGTTGGCCGCCGGCCAATATTACTGACGGAAACGGTGAATGGCAGTCTGGCGGGCCTGGTTGCCATCACCGCTGGCTGCGCCAGCATGACCCCCATGTTCGCACTGCTTACTGGCTTTATCGGCGGTATCGTGTGCACCCTTGGCGGCAGAATGTTGGTCAATCTGCATCTGGATGATGTGGTGGGTGCGGTATCAGTGCACGGCTTTGCCGGTGCCTGGGGCACGCTGGCAGCGGGCATGTTCTATGCCGAGGATATGTTCAATACCCAGATGATTGTGGTGCAGCTGGTTGGCATTCTGGCGTGCTTCATCTGGACCTTTTCCACCGCCTTGATTATGTACTACCTCATTGACCTGACGATGGGGCTGCGCGCCTCCGCGCTGCACGAACAGCGAGGCCTGGACCTCAGCGAGCACGCCGAAATTGGCTACCCCGAGTTTCCCTCAGGTAATACCGCCTATACCGCCGACCGCGCCGGCGACCTGGATTACAAGCGATGAGTCAAAAAGATTTCAATCAACGCCGCCAGGCTATCGCCACCGGCTTGCAGGGTTTTCTGGATGACCATGGCGTAGAGCGTGCGCTGCGCCATTGGGAAAGCCGGTATGCAGATCAACCCAGCCTGGCGCTGCAACGCTTTGTGGCAGACATTTGCCAGGACACCCCCCTGAAAAACCAGCGCGCCGCCATTTTACGCAGCCTGCTCAATGCCATGAACCTGCCTGCAAGCCAGGCAGCCAGCGCCAATGGCAGCACAGCAGCCTTTGCCCCCCAGCGACAACCCACCCTGAGCCACAGCACCGCCTTCTCCGAGCTTATGCTCGCCCTGATGGGCCAGCTCGGTGAGAGTCAGCAGGCCAAACTGCGCCTCGACTTATTCGCTGCGCTGCGCCGCCGAAATCTGCCACCCAGTATACTGGACGCCCTTCAGCGCTGGCTGGCCAGTAGACAACCACTAGAGCTGGACAACGCCCCGCCCAGCCTCCTGCAAAAGTTGATCAACCAATATTATGTGTTGCTGTGCGAAAGCCTGGGACCGATTCAGGCGGACCGCATGCTGGCTGCCGCCGTCAAAAAGGTGCAACAGGAACGGCCAGAGTTGGATCGCTTTCTCGGGTCTTTGCTTTGATTGCAGTGCCACAAAATAGCCCCTTGCAAAGGCGCCGCGTTATGCAGACACCAACTTTACCCCAATTGCGGTCTGCCCTATCTTTAGTGCCATTCACTCGCTGAGGTAGGCCATATGACCGTCTTTGCCCCGCCACCCATTATCAGAACTGTCCCACCAAGCCGACGAGCAATCAAACCGATGATCTTTATCGTCATGGCGGCATCGATGATGGCGTGCAGTCGGGCACCGGAATCCACTGTCCTCAGTCCCGGCCAGCAAAACGCCCTGGATAGAGCCAATCAAATGGAGTCCCAGCTGCAGCAACAAGCCGACGAGCGGGCAAAGCAGATGCGCGACCACGGCATGTAATGGTTCAGCGGGAAACCGTGATTGGCTTGAGCGAATTTACAAATGTGCCAGCGGATGCACCTGCCAGGGAGCCGAAAACAGCGCGTCGATTTCAGCGTCAGGCACGTCTTCTATTGAACGATAACACCAGCGAGGATCGCGGTCCCGGTCCAGCAGCTGCGCGCGAACACCCTCGGCAAACTCCGGATCCCGAATTCGATTAACCACCAGAATCAACTCCATCCGGAAGACATCCTTCAAGCTCAAGCCCTTGCCCTGATCGAGCTGTCGAAATATCAATTTCGCTGCACTGGACGCTCCCCTCTGTAGCCCGACCGATGCCGCCTGCAGCCAGGCCTGTCCGCCGCGGTACTGGCATATTTTGCGTGCCACCCGAACCGGCTCCAAGGGGCAGCAGGTGCGCTCAATCCATTCCCGCGCGCCTTTAAGGTGGGAGTCACCAAGCGCCACGCCCTGCTCTGCTTCTATATCGGTGAGCAGCTCAGTCACCTGCTCCCGGTTCCATTCGCTATCATCGCACCAGGGCAGTTGAATCAAGGCCTGCAGTACATCGCGACGGCAATCCACCGCCAGACAATAATCCGCTAGCCCCGCATACAGCGCATCGGCGGGCAGTAACTCCGCGCCAGTCAGGCCGCAAAACAAGCCCGTCGAACCCGGCATCTGGTGGAGAAACCAACTGGCGCCCAGGCCCGGGAACAAGCCGACTCTGATCTCTGGCATCGACAGCCGGCTGGCTTGGGTGACGATTCGGTGGCTGGCACCCACCATCAAACCGACACCGGCCCCCATCACCGCGCCGCAGGCCCACACAATAATGGGCTTCGGAAAGGTATGAATCAGATGGGCGACCGCGTACTCCTGGGCAAAAAATGCCTCGGCTTCCACTGCCGGGCCCCCCGGATTGGCCAGCGCCGATTCGCACAAGCGCAACGCATCATCACCCACGCAAAACGCTTGCTCGCCAGCGCCATCGAGGAAAACCGCCACCGCATCCGGGTCGTCGCGCAGCTCCAGCAGTAAGCGCAACAGCATTGCCACCATTTCCGGCGTGAGGGCGTTGAGACGACGCGGGGCATTGAGGGTCAGATGGGCAAGATACCCCCCTGCCGGAAGGGAAAGTCGCTCCAGATGTACTGCAAAATCAACTTGCATTGCCACACCTCTCGGCCAGTCGGCATCATTATCATCAAAAACCCTTTTATCCGACCTGCCTCATTCTCGAACAATCCGCGCGCGCGTGCAATTTTGTCGGCGTATCTCGGCCACCAAGATTGACCCAATCGTCAGGCCGGATACCAGCCCACGGCCAATTGCCCGCCTCCCCGCTTCGGCTAAGCTCCTTGACACTCGAGCTGGGCCCAATGCCCGACTCTTCCTGACGTACACAGAGGCACAACATGACCCAATTCAAAGCGCCGTTACGGGACATTCAGTTCGTCATCCATGAGTTGTTGAACTACGAAAGCCACTACAAAACGCTGCCTGGTGGCGACGAAGCCACCCCGGACATGGTGGATGCGATCTCAGCCGAGGCCGCAAAATTTGCCGAGGAAGTGCTCGCTCCGCTCAATCATATCGGTGACCAGCAGGGTTGCCGCCTCGAGAATGGCGAAGTCACCACCCCCGAGGGCTTCAAAGAAGCCTATCAGATGTGGATCGACGGTGGCTGGCAGGGCCTTTCTCACCCGACCGAGTACGGCGGTCAGGGCATGCCACTCTCCCTTGGCCTGATCAAATCCGAACTGGTGGGCACAGCAAACTGGGCCTGGGGCATGTATCCCGGGTTGAGCCTGGGCGCGATGAACACCCTGCAAGTTCATGGCAGCGATGCACAAAAGCAGACCTACCTGACACCGCTATGCAGCGGCGAATGGACCGGCACTATGTGTCTTACCGAAGCCCACTGCGGCTCCGATCTGGGCCAAATGAAAACCAAGGCGGAGCGCCAAAGCGATGGCACCTTCCGGGTCACTGGCAGCAAAATTTTTATCTCCGCTGGCGAACACGATCTGGCCGAGAATATCGTTCATATTGTACTGGCGCGCATTCCCGGAGCACCCGAGGGGACGAAAGGCATTTCGCTGTTCATCGTGCCCAAGTTTCTGCCCAATGCCGACGGCAGTATCGGCGAGCGCAATGGCGTCACCTGCGGCAGTATCGAAGAGAAAATGGGCATCCACGGCAACGCCACCTGCGTGCTGAATTTTGACGGCGCGACTGGCTATCTTCTGGGCAAAGAAAACGAAGGCCTCCCTGCCATGTTCACCTTTATGAACACGGCGCGCGTGGGCACTGCGATCCAGGGCCTGGCCGCCTCGGAACTGGCTTATCAAAATGCCGTTCCCTACGCACTGGAGCGCCATTCCATGCGCGCCCTGTCGGGCACCAAAAACCCGGATCAGGTTGCCGATGCCATCATCCATCACGCCGATGTTCGGCGCATGTTGCTCACCGCCAGGGCCTTTGCTGAAGGTGGCCGGGCAATGCTGTACGACGCGGCAAAATACGCCGACTTTATGACCCAGGCTGGCACCGAAGCCGAGCGGGAACAGGCCGAAAACCAGCTCGGATTCCTGACTCCCATTCTCAAAGCCTTTCTCACCGAGACAGGTCTGGAATCGGCGAGCAATGCCATGCAGGTCTACGGCGGCCACGGCTATATCAAGGAACACGGCCTGGAGCAGATCTACCGGGACGCTCGCATAGCAACCATGTACGAAGGCACCACCGGCATCCAGGCAATGGACCTGATTGGCCGCAAAGTCGTTCTGGATCGTTTCCGCCTGTACACCACCTTCAGTAAAAAGCTCTACAGCCATGGCCTGAAAACCCTGTTCAAAGGCAAGCGCCGGGGCTTTGCCGCCAAGCTGTTGCGCAGCACACTGTGCTGGAACTGGAAAACCCTCAAAATGGTTGCCAGAGCCAGCAAGGACCGGGATGCCGTCGCCGCCGCCTCCTACGACTTCCTGATGTACAGCGGCTACCTGTCGATGGCTTACTACTGGTCGCAGATGGCCGAATTGGCGGAGCGTCGGCTGGCCGAAGGCACCACCGAAGTGGACTTCTATCAGGCGAAACTGGAAACGGCCGAGTTCTACTTCAGACGTCTGCTGCCCCGCGCCACCGCCCATGCGGAATCGATGGATAGCAGCACCGGCAGCGTGATGGGCATGACCGAGGCGCATTTCAGCCTGCGCTAATTCCGCAGAGTCCAAAACCAAAAAACCCGGGATTTCCCGGGTTTGTTGGTTTTGCGCAGCAGGTTTTCCAGCTTATTTGAAAGCCGGGCGTTCAATTCACCTGAGTGACCTGGTAGGACCAATCAGCAGCCCCATCACAGGGGTTTGCTACCACGGCGGTGCCACCGGGCCGCACTTTAAAGGGTTGCACCGACATGACTCTCGGCTCGGTGTCGCGGAGGTAACTGAACACACCGCGCACCGGCGTGCTGCAATGATTGATCACGGTAAAGCGGGTCGAGACTTTATCTGGATTAAAGTAGGCGCAACTCGAAAGGGCGTCCCCGGAGGCGTAGGTTTCAACCTCCCAATCGAGGCAAACATCACTGTCCTGACTGGGGGCGGCATAGGTCGCCGACGCACCGAGCAGTGACGCATATAGCAGTACAGCGGAAAGCATTATCTTTATCATAAGTCACCTGCCATTTCTGGTGGAGCTAAATCGGGTGAAGCCAATCTGAGCGCGAGGCTAACAGAGCTTGTATGACAGACGATAGGGATTTCGCGGGGACAGAAACAGTTCGTAATTCCACGCACCGAGCAGGAATGAACTTATAACAAATTGTTTTAATTATATTTTTTCAAAAGCAGACGACAAACAGGGCAAAAATGGATTTGCTGTAGTGTGACCGGCTTCGCAGCCTGCACACCTAAAATCATGCGGATTAAGATAAATGTTAGAGCCTGTCTGCCAGGCAGAAAGGAGGAAGACGGTGCCCGTCGACCTCCCTGTTGAGCATCAAAAACGCCGCCAGTCAGGCTTCAATATCAAGGGTTGAGGCAAACCGCTTAGATCACGGCACCATCCCGGGCCTTTTCGGCATTCAAGATCATCTGCAAGGCCTGGGTATAGTACTTGCCGCTTGAGCCAACCCGCGTAAGGTAAAAATTCAACTTCTCGATGGCCGCATCGGGCGACCCCACGGCCAATAGTGCCTCGCCCCAAAAATAGTAAAAGGAATCTTCCATTGCCTCGCCAAGACGATCCAACAAGTTGGCGTACAGCACGGCCTCAATATAATTCTCCGACTTGAGCGCCGAGGTGAAGGCCACAAGGTATTTGTCTCGCTTCAAACTTAGCGGCAGTTCGGCGTCTTTCTCCTCCACCGCTTCAAGTCGCGAAATCAGGGTTGCCTTCCGCTCGTTAATTTCGTACTTCGTCCGCAATGCTTTCAGCGCCTCCGGCTTGATGCCATTTTTTTCGGCGGCATAAGCGAGAATCGTTTTACCCTCGTTGGTGGTGGCAGAGAGTGAAGCACCTCGCTCAACCAGCAGCGTGGCCACTGCCGGGTCCTCCCCCGCCAGCGCAAGATACAGTGGCGTCATGCCGTGCTTATTGGTTGCCTCGATATCCGCGCCGGCATCCAGCAGCAACTCCACATGCGCCGCACTCCGATAGCGGGCCGCCATGGCCAGCGGTGTCCAGCCGTCGGCATTGCGGGTATTCAAATCGGCCCCGGCATCGATCAAGATTTTGACAACGTCCAGTGTGGCGTCGGTTCGCAAGGCACCGTTTAGTGGGCTCCACAATCCATAGCCCTTATCAACCTTAGCGCCTGCGGCCAATAGCGATTTCATCACTTCAATATGGTTGGCCCTGGCAGCCGAGTACAACGGTGTCGCGCCGCCCTCACTCAGCACATTGGGGTCATACCCTGCCGCCAGCAGGGCGTCTACCTGGCTATTGTTGCCCTCAATCGACGCGGTGACCAACGCAGGTTGGGAAGAACAACCCACCACCAACACGGAGAAACCAAGGGCAATGACAAACTTACTCAGGCGGGACCAGGACATCGAATAACTCATAACACTATCTCGTCGGCGTCAACCAATGGGAACAAAAGCACCACATTGGCAGATATCGTTATATGCCTTACTGCTGCAACTAGGAAGCTGTAAAAAGTAACCGCTAAGGCCTAGCGGCGCAAGGCAAGGGATGCGCTTGGCGCCGACAGCCCTTGCAAACGCGACCATCAGCCTTTACCGTCAAACCCTACCAAGACCCCCTGTTAGAATGATCGAGCCGACCGAGATCTCGCTGCAATGTTTTTCCGTTTGTTCCCATGTTTCGCCCTCTTGCTGCTCACCGCTGCGCTCAGCCTTCCGGCATTCGACACCCAGGCCCAGGGGCTGTCTCTGGATGCCTTGATGGAGGACGAAACACCGACAACGACAAACAAGCCACAGGTTCAGCAGCCTCCCGAAGCCGGGGGCTCCGGCGCATCGCCATCACTGGGCTTTGATGATATTTACGCTGGCAGAGAGCAAACCCGTCAGCAGCGCGCGATTGATGAACTGCGCGGCTTCGATCGCCGCCTGGCCAACCGTTGTGGCTGCGCCACCCAGGGCTGCTATAACTTTGCAGACCACCAGATCAGTCAAGCCAGCGTTATTGAAGCGGGCGAAAAGGCCGCCGCGCAAATGAATGGGCAACTGCGAGATGCCTGTGGCAAATGGCAGGCCGGGAGAAACCTATCCGCCCACGGCAGCACCGCCGTTGCCAGCCAGTTACGCTTCGCCAACGATGTCACCAAGGTACTCGACCAGCTCGATGCCTCCGCGACCGATATTCGCCGAAATTTGATCAGCAAGGACAAGGAGATCAGTCGAGCCATCGCGCAGCAGCAACAATCCCAGTCTAATTTCGATTGGGGTAAAGCGATGGCCCTCGGGGTGGGCGCACTCGCCGGGGGACTCGATCAATTGAGCAGTGAAGCCCAGGCAAAAATTTTAAGCTCCATTGTTGCTGACAGTTACGGCGGAGCCGAGGGCATGTCCAACTTGCAGGCCACCGTTAACTCCCTCTCTGTACCCTCTTCAGGCAATCTCGCAGGCAGCGCCGGTGGCGCACTGGGCGGCGGTTCAGGCGGTGGCGGCTCGGGGGGCGGCTTTGTCATCGACGAGCAGTTCCAGTTCAGCTGCCCCCACGGAGGCAACCACAGCGTACCGATCAAGGCTAAAAGCACTGCCTGCGGCCAGGCGATGCGGCGCTATGCCAAAGTCGCAGGCTGCAACCTGATCGACGACATGCAGTCTGCCCAGGACAACTACTATTCTGCCTGCGCATCGGAAATGTACGAGTAAGCTACCGGGCCAGCTCAAAGGCGAGCAGCTTCCTCAGCGCCCGAGCCTTTATGCCACTCTGATCAGCTGCATCTGACGTCAATCCGAGACAAGCCAGCACCGGCTCGAGCTCCGGGCTCCCGCGCTGGGGTGCAATCAGCGCCCGAACCTTCTCCCATCGCGATAAGCCGGCCACGGCTTTTAAGGCCCTGGCCGCCGCCAATTCCACCTCGGTGAAGTCGCAACCCAGCGGGTACGGTGGCAGCACGTCGCCGGCCTCCCGCACTTTTTGGCTCACCGACTCGGGAAGGTTATTGCGGCTGGCAACGGGCACCTGCCAGTCACTCGCCAACTTGCCGGCCGCTTTTGCCTCAGCCACCAGCTGCGGCTGGAAGCGGCTGTCTGCAACACAGATCAGCGCCTGAATGACCTCCTCATCGGTCTTTGAGCGCAAGCCCGCAATGCCGTACTCGGTGATGACAATATCGCGAAGGTGCCGGGGAATGGTGCAGCTGCCATACTGCCAAAGCACATTAGAACGGGCGTGTTTGCCCTCGCCCCGTACCGCCCGAATCATCAGAATAGAGCGCCCTTCCGGGAGCTGATGGGCCATCGCTACAAAGTTATATTGACCGCCCACACCGGATATCACCTGACCATTTTCCAGGGTATCCGACGACACTGCGCCAGTAAGCGACACATTCAACCCGGTGTTGATAAACCTCGCCCGCCGTCGCTGCTGGCGAAACAGCCGCGGGTTGGCATCGAGTTGGTTAATCTTGTCCACCCCGCACATGGCGATTTGTCGGCGCGCCTTGTTATCCAGGCCGCGAAGAGCCTCGTAGAAGCGGTCACTTCCCAGAAAAAAGCCGCCGTGAAGCACCGTGCCGTTGCGCAGTGACTCACCCACACAGGCTTGCATTCGCTTCTGGCTCTCAGGATTGGCCACGTTGGCACTAAATGCCTCGCCGTCGGCACCGATGATATGGCCCTCACGATACTGACAATCATCCCGAAAAACGCCGTGGTGTTGCAGGATAGCAAAGTCCTTGCCGCGCAACTCCCTGACCCCAAGGTCGGCAAGATCGCGAAATATCGAATCGGACAGCGCCTCGGGCTGACAGCGGCCATCATTCACCAGCTGCTGGAGCGCCCAAAAATCGTAGACCTGGCGGCGTAACACACCGGCGCTGAACAGCGCGAGAAAACCCTCCACAAACATTTCAGTGACGCCGTAAAGCCCCGCTTCAAAGGCTCGGGTTCCACCCACATTGGCGATCAAGTCGCCATACCGCTGGGTTGCCTGGAAGCGATCCAGCAACGCCTGGTATTTCGCGGACTCCCGGTGGCGCAGCAGCAGGCAATGCACAATGGCATCCCCCATGGCGCCAATGCCCAGCTGCAAACTACCCCCATCAGCCACCAGCGCGCTGGCATACAAGCCGATGGCGTAATCCGCCGCAGGAATGGGCGCGAGATGAGGTACCCCAAACAGCCCGTGACCGCTGAGCGGTTGTTTGACCAGCAGGTCAAACTCGCCCTCGTCCACATTGGCCTCGCCATGCATAAAGGGCAGGTCTTCGTGGATGACTGCCACCCGCAGTGGCGGGCGCCTCTGGGAGCGCAAGATATCGACCAACTCAGAGCTAGTATCTGGGTTGCAACTAGTACTCACCCGGCCGGGATAACCGTCGTCCCTGGCCACTAACTGCAATACCAGATTACAGCCTTGGGCAGCCACATCCCGGGCGGCAAAAGTGTAGTTCGAACTGATGTAATGCCGTTGGGCCAGCGGGTTTCCCACCTGGCTACCCGGCTTGAAATAAAACTCCTTCACACAGATGTTGCTCGGCAACGCCGCGTTGGCCAGATCCGTTATGTATTGGGGCTCGGTGTAATTGCCATACAGCCGATCAAAAACCGGATTCAGTAATCGCCCTGCCTCGGCGGATTTCTCCACAGGCCGCCCGAGAGAAAGCGCCGTTAAAATGGTCAACTTACGGTCAGGGAGGTTGGCTATCTGCCGGTAAAGGGCATCGATAAGTGCCACCGGCTTCCCGAGCCCCAGCGGCATAGCCACCACGATGTCACCCGGCAGTCGCTTGAGAATTTCTGCCACTGCCGACTCAATGTCCCACTCACTCACGCTTGCCCCCTTAGCCACCATCAGTTTCCCCCGGACTTCACCAGCAACAGCCCACTCCTTGACCCACATCAAGATCCCCCTATCAGTCCAGCGATAGGCTACACGCTAACCCCTCTGGCGATGAGGGGAACGGCCTGACCTCAGGGTTGCGCCTGGTCAACCGCAGTGACGTGAGGGTATCGAAATGCATCCAATGTTGAGTCGACTGGAGTCTGATCACCAGCGCATGCTGAAAATGCTATATACCCTAAATGCTGAGGTCAGCAAGTTCTATGGACTGCATCGAGGAAAAGCCGATGTGGATACCATTCTTTCCATTTTGGATTACATCCAGGTATACCCGGAAAAATGGCATCACCCGATTGAGGACATTCTGTTTGCCCACCTTGCCCAACACCCCCTGGCCGATCAACACGCCATTGCCGAGGTACAGCGGGACCACCAACGGCTGGAGGCCCTCAGTGATCGGCTCGTCCAAATTTTTGGCGAGCTGCGTTTGGCACAAAGCAAGGCAGGCCTATCTGTCATCCGCTTGTGCAAGCACTACTACACCCGCCAGATTTCTCATATTCACGATGAACGGCGCCTGTTTCTCGACGCTGAAAAAATGCTGACTGCCGACCAATGGCAGCGCATTGAAGATGAAATCGAACACTACCTGGACCAGGAGGCCATTGACGAGCGCGACGCCTATCTGGCGCTGCTTCGTCAACCGCAATCCGCCAGCTCGACTGCCACCACCGTTCATGAGTCCCGGAAATGACAATGCCCTCCCCCATTTCCCTGCAAAACGCGACGGACGACCTCACAACCCTGCTGCAACGCTACGCCGTCAGGGGGCCTCGCTACACGTCCTATCCCACTGCCCTCAACTTCAGCGACAGCTTCTCGGAGGCGGATTACCAGCGACAACTGCTCGACGCCAGAGCATCAACCTCCCCGTTATCCCTTTACGTACATATCCCGTTTTGCCGCAGTCTTTGCTACTACTGTGCTTGCAACAAGGTCATCACCAAGAATCGCGGCGCCGCACGGCGCTATCTTGATCACCTGCATATCGAAATCGAGTTACTGGCAAAGGCGATTGGCCGATGCCGCAAGGTCACTCAACTCCACCTCGGCGGCGGTACCCCCAACTTCCTCGATGATGCCGAAATGACTGAGCTGATTCATATGCTTGCCAGTCATTTCACCTTCGATGACAGCAAGCGCCGGGAATACTCGATAGAAATCGACCCGCGCACCGTTACACCCGAGAGTTTGGCCTTGCTCCGGGGCCTGGGCTTCAATCGGCTCAGCTTTGGCATCCAGGATACCGATCCCAAGGTGCAGCAGGCGATTAACCGATTGCAGCCCTTCGACGATGTCAGCGCCCTGGTCGAGACCGCCCGGGTATATCGCTTTCGTTCCGTCAGCACCGATTTGATTTACGGTCTGCCCCACCAAAGCCCGACCAGTTTTGAACACACCCTGAATGCCACCATTGCCCTGGCGCCGGATCGCATCGCGCTGTACCACTACGCCCACCTCCCCCAACAGTTCAAGTGGCAGCGGGCATTGGAAAAACACCCGATGCCAGACGCAAGCGAAAAGCTGGCCATTCTTCAACTGGCCATCGACCGTTTGACCCGGGCAGGCTACCTCCACATTGGCATGGACCACTTTGTTAAACCCGAAGACGAGCTGGCCATCTATCAACGTGAAGGGCGCCTGCAGCGCAATTTCCAGGGTTACTCCACTTGCATGTCGCCGGACGTACTGGCAATTGGTGTCTCGGCAATCAGCTCACTGAGAGGAAGCTACGCCCAGAATCATAAAAGTCTGGACGACTACTACGCTGCGTTAGCAGCAGGCAGGTTGCCCATCGCTCGGGGGGTATTGCTCAGCGCAGAAGATCAGCTGCGACGTTTCATCATTATGCAATTTGCTTGCAATCTAAAGCTCGACTGCAAGCTGCTGCAAGAGCGATTCCACGTGACCTTCGCGCAAAAATTTGCCGACCTTTTACCTGCGCTACGCCAACTCCAACACGATGGCATCCTGGATATCAGCCACGAGGATATTACTGTCACCGAGCGCGGCCGGCTGTTCTTACGCAATGTCTGCATGCTCTTCGACACCTCACTTACCGCTGACCAATCACGCTACTCAAAGGTTTTGTGACATAGCGAGTGGGTAGAAAGCGACGATGAAAACCATTCAAACAAATTTGGCCACGATAGATGGGGTGATGACTTGACCAAGTGCGCAAGCCCGGCGTTCAATGACACTTTGGCAGAGCAAACGTCATTGGAGGACGCCATGCGGCCGGCGCAAACATCCCAGCAATGTCCCCACAACCCGGCGGTCAGTTGCAGCAAATGTCGCCTCAGTGCGATTTGTTTACCCCTGGCCTTGGAAAGCGACGAAATCGTCAAACTCGACAATATCGTCCAGCGTGGGCGCCCCCTGCAAAAGAATCGTCACATCTTCCGCGAGGGTGACGAGTTTGGCTCGGTGTTCGCGGTGCGCTCTGGAGCGGTAAAGACCTACAGCATCACCGACGCCGGTGAGGAGCAAGTCACCGGTTTTTATTTCCCGGGCGAAGTCGTCGGCCTTGATGGCATCGGTCAAAATCGCTATGCCAACTCGGCAGTGAGTCTGGAAACAGCGGCGATCTGTGAAATTCCCTTCTCGCAGATCGAACAACTCAGCGGCCACATTCCCAATCTCCGCCGCCATTTCTTCAAACTGCTTAGCAGTGAGATTGTTGAGGACCAACGCCACATTACCCTGCTGAGTAAAAACACCGCTGAAGAGCGCCTCGCCTCGCTGCTGGTCAGCATTTCCGCACGCCAGGCCCGCCGCGGCCTGTCTTCCAGCGCTTTCCGTCTCCCTATGTCCCGGGCCGACATCGGCAGTTTCCTTGGCTTAACGGTCGAAACCGTCAGCCGGGTATTCAGCCGCTTTGCCAAACAAGGCCTGGTGAAGATCGACAACAAAGACCTCAGCGACCTCAACGTGGAAGGGCTTAAAGCGATAGCCAACGTTCACGACGAACACTGCGCCCGCTAACCTTCGGCGAGCTTGACGCAGATCAATATGCCGCACTGCACCGCCGGTATGCTGACTCCCTGAATCGATCATTTTCAGTGAGACCACCATGCCGCTTACCATCAGCAATCCCCTCGGTTTTCTCCTATCGCCCCGACAGCAATGGCAGCGCGTCGCCCAGGTTCGGGATACCCAATGGGTCGGCAAACTCGCCTATCCGCTGATTCTCGCCATTGGCCCCTGCCTGGCCTGGTACTACGGCAGCAGCGAAATCGGTTGGTCCGTGGGTGGCGGTGAGACCGTGCGCCTCACTCAACACAGCGCCACTCAGATCGTGGTCGCCTTTTACCTGGCCATGCTGGCGTCACTGGCAGTGATTGGTTATTTCATACACTGGATGTCCGCCACCTACGGCGCCACCTCAACCCCGCTGAAGGGAATCGTTCTTGCCAGTTATACCGCCACACCCCTGTTCGCTGCGGGCTTGATTGGCTTCTATCCGCTGTTCTGGCTGGACCTGGTGCTTGGCATTGCCGCATTGGGCTGGTCAGTCTACCTGCTGTATGTCGGTATCCCCATCGCCATGAGCATCCCTGAAGACCGCGGGTTCTTTTATGCCTCCGCGGTGATTGCCATTTGCATGGTCATCTTTATGGCACTGATGGGCGCAGTCGTCATCCTCTGGGATATCGGCATGATGCCGGTATTTACTCACCGCTAATCAGCTTCGTTTTTTCCACCGAGCCTCCTAGCGTGGGAAGGAGGCGTTCGCTGTTTCTTCACCAGCGGCACATTGCCAACCGTCTGCGACCAGCACTTTCATTGATCTGGATCAGCACCTCCCTGACCACCCCTTGGGACAATTATCGCAACACCATTACCGTCCCGGATTTACGTCCGGCTCACTGCAACTACAACGGATCGAGGGCAACCATGAGTTCAGCGCCTAGTCATCCAGTCTACAACTACCGCGTGGTCCAGCAATTCACCGTGATGACGGTAATCTGGGGCATTGTCGGCATGGCCGTCGGCGTACTGCTGGCGGCCCAGTTGGTCTGGCCCCAGCTTAATTTCGATACCCCCTGGCTGAGCTTCGGCCGCCTGCGGCCCCTGCACACCAATGCGGTTATTTTCGCCTTTGGCGGCTGCGCCTTGATGGCATCGTCATTTTATGTGGTGCAACGGACCTGTCAGGCCAGACTGATCTCCGACTCCCTGGCCGCCTTTGTGTTCTGGGGCTGGCAGTTGGTGATTCTACTGGCCGCCATCAGCCTTCCCCTCGGCTTTACCAGCGCCAAGGAGTACGCCGAACTGGAATGGCCGATTGATATTCTGATCACTGTCGTTTGGGTGGTCTACGCCATCGTCTTTTTTGGCACCATCATGAAGCGTAAAACAGCTCACATCTATGTGGCCAACTGGTTCTTTGGCGCCTTTATAGTGACGGTGGCGGTGCTGCATATCGTGAACAGTCTGGCGATCCCGGTGACCTTGACCAAGTCTTATTCCCTCTACGCTGGCGCCGTGGACGCCATGATCCAATGGTGGTACGGCCACAACGCAGTGGGCTTTTTCCTCACCGCGGGCTTTCTGGGGATGATGTACTACTTCGTACCCAAGCAGGCGGAACGCCCGGTTTACTCATACCGTCTTTCCATCGTCCACTTCTGGGCGCTGGTATCGGTATACATCTGGGCGGGCCCTCACCACCTTCATTACACTGCGCTACCCGACTGGGCCCAAAGCCTCGGGATGGTCATGTCACTGATTCTTCTCGCACCCAGCTGGGGCGGCATGATCAACGGCATAATGACCCTGTCAGGTGCCTGGCATAAACTGCGTACCGACCCCATCCTGCGGTTTCTCGTGGTCTCTTTATCCTTCTACGGTATGTCGACCTTTGAAGGGCCCATGATGTCGATCAAGACCGTCAACTCCCTGTCCCATTACACCGACTGGACCATCGGCCACGTTCACTCCGGCGCCCTTGGCTGGGTGGCGATGATCTCCATCGGCATGGTGTATCACCTGGTGCCAGTGCTGTTCAACAAACCCAAGATGTACAGCACTGGCCTGATCAACACCCACTTCTGGATGTCGACCATCGGCACGGTGTTGTACATCTCCTCCATGTGGGTCAACGGCATTGTTCAGGGCCTGATGTGGCGGGCCTACAACGCCGATGGCTCGCTGACCTACAGCTTCGCCGAATCGGTTCTGGCAAGTCATCCCGGCTATGTGGTGCGCCTGATTGGCGGTGTTATCTGGTTGGCCGGCATGATCCTGATGGCCTGGAATGTCTGGAAAACCATCGCTGCTGAACAATCTGAAACCGCTGCTGGCAAACTGGTGGAGGCGCAGGCATGAAACACGACGTCGTCGAAAAAAACATTGGCTTGATGATTGTGCTGATCATCGTCGCCATCAGCTTTGGCGCCCTGGTCGAGCTGGTCCCCCTGTTTTTCCAGAAGCAAACCACCGAACCGGTAGCTGGCCTCAAACCGCTCAATGCCCTGCAACTCAGTGGTCGGGACGTTTACATCCGTGAGGGCTGCCATGTGTGCCACTCACAGATGATACGGCCGCTGCGCTCTGAGACTGAGCGTTATGGCCACTACTCCGTCGCCGGTGAGCATGTCTATGAGCACCCTTTCTTGTGGGGTTCAAAACGCACCGGACCGGACCTGGCCCGGGTGGGTGGTCGCTACAGCGATGAGTGGCACCGCGCCCATCTCAATAACCCCCGGGATGTAGTGCCCGAATCGATCATGCCCGCGTATCCCTGGCTGGCCTCCGCCGAGCTCGACCCGAACTTGGTGGCCAAGAAGATGATCGCCCTGAATAAAGTCGGTGTGCCCTACACCGAGACCGATATTAACGGCGCCGCCGCGCTGGTCTCGGGAAAAACCGAAATGGATGCCGTGGTTGCCTACCTGCAACAGCTCGGTCATCTGATCAAGTACAAGCGATAATTGAGGCCGATAACATGGAGCAAGATACCCTCCGCGCCCTGTCGACACTGCTGGTTTTTAGCGCCTTTGTTTCACTGAGCATCAGCATCTACTGGCGGGGCCGCAAATCCTATTTCGATCAAGCCGCCAAATTGCCGTTTGCCGATGAGTTCCCCCGGGAGGACAGCCCCAATGACTAACTTCTGGAGCGCCTGGATTATTGTCATCACTGCTGTTTCCTTCGTGTTGATCTGCTGGCTGCTGTTCAGCAACCGAAAAATCGACAAGGGCGGTGAAACCACAGGTCATATTTATGATGGCATTGAGGAATTTGATAACCCGCTGCCCGCTTGGTGGATCAAACTATTTGTGGTAAGCATTGTATTTGGCGCGGGCTACCTGCTGGCTTACCCCGGCCTGGGCAGCTTTCCCGGTCTGTTGAAATGGAGTTCAACCGGCCAGTGGCAGGCCGCCGTGGACGAGGCCAATGCCAAGTTTGAAGACTTGTACAGCGGCTTTGAGGCGCAGCCCATTGCCGCCCTGGCGACGGATCGAGACGCGATGCGCATTGGCCGACGGCTGTTCGACAACAACTGCGCCATCTGTCACGGCGCCAATGCCGAAGGCGGCTATGGCTTTCCCAATCTCACCGACAACGACTGGCTTTATGGCGACGCGCCTGACCAGATTGTGACCTCCATTCGTCAGGGGCGTAGCGGCCTGATGCCCGCCTGGGCAAGCATTCTCGGCGACGAGGGGCTAGACAACATGACCCGCTACGTCGCCAGCCTGTCGGATGACGCGGCATCCCCCGCCCCAGACACCCGGCAGCAGTTTGTTGCGATGTGCAGTGGCTGCCACGGTGCCGACGGGAAAGGCAATATCGCCATGGGCGCCCCCGATCTGACCGACAACATCTGGCTCTATGGCGGCGACGCCGGCAAGATAAAGCAGAGTATCGCCAATGGCCGCGCCGGGAAAATGCCCGCCCACGGCGACATTCTCGGCGATGCCAAAATTCATCTGCTGGCGGCCTACGTCTACCATCTCTCCCAGGGAGCCGGTGGCGCAAAATGACGGCCATGCATCCGCCGACCCGGCAAGGCAGCGATGCCGCCTCCTCTTTGGATAAGGCGGCCATCGACGCAACATCAACCGACAGCCCGCGCATTCCCGCGGTTGAGCTGGCGCCGGCAGAAGTCGGCGAGATCGACCTTTATCAAAAGCGCGAAAAGATTTACACCCGCAAGATCGAGGGCTTTTTCCAGCGCCTGCGGTTGTTCACTGGCTGGCCACTATTGATCGGCTATTTCCTGCTGCCCTGGCTACGCTGGGACGGTCACCAGGCAGTTCTGTTCGATTTGCCTGCCCGTAAATTTCACATTCTGGGGCTTACCTTCTGGCCTCAGGATATGACCCTGCTGGCCTGGGTGCTGATCGTGGCCGCCTTCGGCTTATTCACGATCACCAATTTTGCCGGGCGGGTGTGGTGTGGCTACACCTGCCCACAAACTGTCTGGACCAGTATTTTTATGTGGCTGGAGCAGAAGTCCGAGGGCACCCGCAACCAGCGCATCAAGCTCGACGCGCGCCCGTGGAATCTGGAAAAGCTGCGCAAGAAGGGGCTCAAACATGCTCTGTGGATGGGCTTTGCCTTGCTGACCGGGTTCACCTTTATCGGCTATTTCACCGATATTCGCGGGCTGTTGATGGACTTCACCCAGTGGCAGGTCAACCCGTGGGCCCTGTCGTGGACGGTATTCTTTACCCTCGCTACCTATATCAATGCAGGCTGGATGCGCGAGCAGGTGTGCCTTTACATGTGCCCCTACGCCCGCTTTCAGTCGGTCATGTTCGACCCCGACACGCTGGTCATCAGTTACGATCAAGACCGAGGCGAGCCCAGGGGCAGCCGCAAGCGCGGCACTAAAGGGTCGCCCAACCAGGGCGACTGCATTGACTGTCGACTGTGTGTGCAGGTCTGCCCCACCGGTATCGATATCCGCAATGGCCTGCAATACCAGTGTATCGGCTGCGCCTTATGCGTTGATGCCTGCAACTCGGTGATGGAAAAAATGGGCTACGCCAAGGGCCTGATCCGCTACGCCTCGGAAAACAGTCTGCAGCACAAACCCTCCCGTATCCTGCGGCCGCGCCTTATTGGCTACACCACGGTACTTGTGGTCATGGCGGCGCTGTTAATACTGCAACTGGCATCGCGCACCCTGATTGAGTTCAGCGTAATTCGCGATCGCCAAGCCCTGTATAGCGTGGCGGCCGATGACCACATTGAAAATCACTACACCATCAAGGTGGCCAACAAAGGCAGTACGCTACAGCATTTTCAATTGCATATGGATACGGATGCGCCATTGGAAATCCATGGCAATTCGCGAATCAGTGTTCCTGGTGGCGAGCTGATGGAGCTGCCCCTGCGCATCAGGATGAAGCCCGGGAGCCACCCGGCAGAACGCACAGAAGTTCGCCTGACCTTGGTGGGCGAGCAGTCTGAAGCCGAGTCTGCCACCGTCAGTACCAGCTTCTATACACCCCCTGCCAACCAGGCTGACCGGCGAGCCGGCAGCACTAGCCAGTGAGGTGAAGTCAATGATTAGCAGTCATATCAATGCCCCGCTTCCCAACCCTCAGGGCGAGCGCCCAGGACACGACATCATGAATACGCCTCGGCAACCCTGGTTTACGCAGTTCTGGCCCTGGTTTCTTATCATCTTACCCAGCGTGGTGGTGGTCGCGGCCATCGCCACGGTGTATATCGCCATAAAGCACAGCGACGAACTGGTGATAGACACCTACTACAAGGAAGGTCTGGCAATTAACCAACAGCTGTCCCAGAACCAGCAAGCCCGCCAACAGGCAGTGGTCGCCAAGATCTACCTCAACCCATCAATGGATTTACGCTTACAGCTAACGGGAGAAGGACTGGCGCAAATCAATCATCTTCAGCTGCGCCTGCAGCATCCAACGACTGAGGCCCTGGACCAAAGCGTGGTGCTAACCCGCCGCGACGGAGAATGGTTTGAAGGCCGTTTGGGACAACCTCTCCTGGGAGTTAACCACTTGGGCGCGCCGTCCCAGAGCCGTTGGTACTTGACCCTGCAACCCTTTCACAGTGAGGAATACGGCAACTGGCGTTTGAAAGGCGAATGGGACATGAGCAAGAAAACCCTGATCACCCTTTGGGCCAAAGGAGCATTGGAGAAATGACCCCGCCTGCGCCGGGCTGCACCTGCTTTCACTGCGGCCAGCCAGTGCCGCCAAATTTGAATTTATGGGTGACGGTGGCTGGGCAACAGCAGCCCTTGTGCTGCGACGCTTGCCTGGCGGTCAGCCAATGCATCCTCGGCGCCGGGCTGGATGACTTCTACCGGATGCGCGAGCAGACGTTGTCAAGGCGGCAGCCCAGCAGTAAACAGGTGGACTACCGGCAATACGATGATGAGTCGGTCTACACTGGCTTCTCGCGCTGCCTGGCCGGGGATTGGGAGTCCCAGCTGGCCATCAGCGACCTCCATTGCAGTGCCTGTGCCTGGCTGATCGAGCACCAGCTGCTGCGGCTGACCGGCGTAAAAGCCGTGCAGGTGAATTTACAGCGTGGTCTGGCGACTGTCACCTGGCAGCCTGGCAACGTCAAAATAAGTCAGATTTTTCAGGCTATCTGGAATCTGGGTTACCCGGTCCAACCCTGGAGCGCGGAAGCGCGCAGTGCCCAGATGCAGACCGAAATTAACGGTCTGCTGCGTAGAGTCGGTGTGGCTGGCATTGCCATGATGCAATTGGGTATGGTGGCCATCGCGCTCTATGCTGGCGCCTTTCAGGATATGGACAGCACCAGTCAAGCGCTGTTGCGTGTGTTCAGCCTGTTGGTGGCAACACCGGTTATTTTATACGCCGCCCAGCCATTTTTTTGGGGGGCACTGCGAAACCTGCGAGCTGGCCAGGTCGGCATGGATGTGCCTATTGCCCTGGCGCTGGCCGCCGCCTACGGTGCCAGTGCTCTGGCCACCCTGCGTCAACAGGGCGAGGTCTATTTCGACACCGTCAGTATGTTCTGCTTCTTCTTGTTGCTCAGTCGCTACCTGCAAGCACTGGTGCAACGCCGCCAGGAACAATCCCTGCGGCCCTTACTGCCACTTACCGCCCGGCGGCGCCGGGCTGACGGGCAACTAGAATGGAAGGCGCTCAGCCGCATCGCAGTGGGTGACGAGCTTGTCGTCGAGCCCGGCGAAATGATCCCGGCCGATGGTGACATCATCAGTGGGACCAGCAGTATTGAAGACAGCGCCTTTACCGGTGAATTTCTCCCCAGCCACTGTGCGCCCGGCCAGGCCGTGCTGGCTGGCAGCCGCAACGTCGAGGCCAGCCTGACTATCAGAGTGAGGCGCCCCAGTTGCGATAGCCGGATCGTCAAAATTGATCAATTGCTTTGCCGTGCCCAGGCAAACAAGCCCGCCATTGCCGCCCTCGCCGACCGCCTCGGTCGCGGCTTCGTCCTGCTGGTGTTGGCACTGGCCGGAGGCAGTTATCTGTTGTGGTCCCAACTCGGGGGACACGATCCCTTCCTGACGGCGCTGGCCGTGCTGGTCGTCAGTTGTCCCTGCGCCCTGTCGCTGGCTACCCCCAGCTGCTACACGGCCGCGGTCAATGGCCTGCGCAAATTGGGGTTGCTGGTCAGCAACGCCGCCGCGCTGGAGTCGGTTGATCAGATTACCCATGTGATTTTCGACAAGACCGGCACGTTGACTGAGGGCGAGCCCGAATTGCTTGCCGTGGAGTCCTATAGCGGCCAACACACGGCGCACCTGGTTGCGCTCGCCGCCGCATTGGAGGCCAATTCCAACCATCCCATCGCGCTGGCTTTTCGCCCCGATGCCCTCAGCAAACTGGGATATCAGCCCAGCCCCATCGACCTGAAGCAGCCTCAGATTCACAGTGGCCGCGGTATCGAAGGGGTTTATGCGGGGCGATACTACCGAATTGGTAGCGCCAGCTTTTGCAGCCACGGTACGGACCCTGGTCAGATGCCCAACAGCAATGCCATTCCCGTATTCCTCAGCGAAGACGGCCAGCTGATTGGTCGCTTTCTGATTGCCGACAAGCTACGTCAGGATGCCCCAGCATTGATGGATTTTCTGCATCAGCGGGGGATCAAAACGTTGCTACTTAGCGGCGACCATAGCCATCAGGTAGGCCACCTTGCCAGACGCTTGGGCGTTGATCAGTTTCAAGGAAGCTGCAGCCCGGATGACAAGCTATCGGTGATCAGGCAACTGCAGGCTTACGGGGCCACTGTGATGATGGTTGGCGATGGCGTCAACGACGCCCCTATCATTGCCGCCGCCGACATTTCAGTGGCGATGGCGAGCGGTTCAGATCTGACTCGCTCACAGGCCGATATCTGCCTACTTCGCAATCAGTTGATCAGTATCAAGAAGGTCTTCACGGGCGCCGCTAAGATGAAACACATTCTCAAGCAAAACCTGCTGTGGGCGTTGCTCTACAACCTAACGGCTCTGCCAGCGGCGGCCTTGGGCCTGGTGCCCCCCTGGGCAGCAGCCATCGGCATGTCGCTCAGTTCACTGATAGTGGTGTTAAACGCCCTGCGCATCGACCGGATCGATAACGCCAGGCAAAGCCCAACCCTGCGAGAGTCTGTATTGGAGGTGGTACATGGATAGCTTACTGATTCTATTACCCGTTGCCCTGGCCTTTTTCAGTTTGGCCTCCGCACTTTTCCTATGGGCGGTAAACCATCAACAGTTTGATGATCTTGACCGGGAGGGTTGCCGCATACTGTTTGACGCCGACCGAAGTCAAGAACGGGACTAAAGCGAAGCATGACTGAATCACTCACACTGCTCGGCGCCTTTCTGCTCGGCCTTGCGGGCAGCCCCCACTGCGTCGGTATGTGTGGCGCCATTGCCTGTCTAGGCCACCAGCGCAACAGCACCAACAAAGTATCACCGCTGTTTTTTCAGCTGGGTCGGGTGGGCAGCTACGCGGCACTGGGCGCCTTGCTCGGCGGCTTTGGCGCCCTGTTAAGCAGCCAGTGGCTGCCCCTCGGGCTCGCTTTTCGGGTCCTGGCCAGTGCCTTGTTGGTGATGATGGCGGTGAGCCTGGCAGGCTGGTTTCCCGCCACCCGGCGCCTGGAGCAGGTCGGCGCCAGGCTATGGCGCAAACTTCAGCCCCTCAGTCGCCACCTGCTGCCGGCAAACACCCCGACAAAAGCGCTTTTGCTCGGTGGACTCTGGGGCCTGCTGCCCTGCGGCTTAATTTACAGCGCACTGGCCTGGGCCACCCTGTCAGCAAAGCCCTATCAGTCGGGCTTGCTGATGGCTGCCTTTGGTTTGGGCACTCTCCCTGCCCTGCTCTCAGTCAGCCTGACTCATGGCAGAATGGTGCGAACAGCCCAGCGCCCGGCCGTCCGTCAGCTGGTCGCGGTCATGATGATCGTGCTGGCAATTTTCCCGCTGGCGCAGCTATCACCCGCGCTGCGCGTTTTACATAGCAACCACCACAACCATTCGGCGCAGAGCACTGCCGTGGCCGCCGATCCGCACAACCGTGCCAGTGCGAAGCAACATCATCATTTGTAAATGATGGCGCAGGCGCTGGGCGAGGTGACCCTAGTGCAATTTCAAGCGCGGCCGCCATAGGCGATTAAACCGCCCCGCCAGCAATAGCATCAGCGTTCTCGGCCAACCGTAAAGGGCTGCCTGATGAAAGCGGTAGAGTGACACGTACATCATCCGCGCCATCCACCCCTCAATAAAGAAATTGCCACCGCGCAGATTCCCCATCAATTGCCCTACGGCAGAATATCGTGACAGGGAAACCAGCGACCCGCGATCCCGATATTCAAAGGGCTGTTGAAGCTTGCCGTGAATCAGGTTACTGAAATAACGGGACAGATAATTTGCCATTTGCTGAGCGGACTGGGCCCGCGGCGGCACCATTTTGTCCTCGCCCATCGGGCAGGCGCAGCAATCACCCATGGCAAATATTGCCGGGTCGCTGCTGCGCAGAAACGCATCCACTTTGATGAGCGACAATTTGCCCAACTCCAGGCCCAATTCGGCCAGCACCGGCGGCGCCTTGATGCCCGCCGCCCACACCAGCAAATCAGCTTCGATGCGGTCACCGGCTTTGGTCAGCATGGCGCCGTCCACCACTTCTTTCACCATGGTGCCGACTCGCACTGACACGCCCATTTTCTCTAACTGGGCCTGGGCATTGGCCGCCAGCTCTTCTTTCAGTGCGGGTAACAACCGCGGCCCCGCCTCAACCAGTTGCACATGCAGCCGCCGGCGATCGAGGTGCTCGTGGCCATATACCTTGAGCAGCGATACGGCGTGGTGCAATTCCGCAGCCAGTTCCACCCCAGTGGCACCCCCGCCAACGATGGCCACCGAAATCGGCTTATCTTCATAGTTAGCGCGCAGACAGCGATCCAGAAAAATTTCATGAAAGCGGTCGGCCTGGGCGCGTTTATCGAGAAACAGGCAGTGCTCCTGCACCCCGGGAATGTTGAAATCGTTACCGACACTGCCAATCGCCAGCACCAGATAGTCGTAATCCAGACGCCGACTGGGTAAGACCTCCTCCCCTTCACTATTGCGATGAGGTGCCAACACGATCTGTTTAGCCTCCCGGTCAATGCCAGACAGGCTGCCGAGAGCAAAACGATAGTGATTCAGGTGGGCATGGGCCCGGTAATCTACCGCATCCAAATCGGCGTCGATCGCGCCGGTGGCAACCTCGTGAAAGCGCGGCTTCCAGATATGGGTAGTACTGGCATCGACCAGGGTGATTTCGGCCAGGGACTTTTTCCCCAGACGACGCCCCAGGTAGGTTGCCAGCGGCAAGCCCCCGGCTCCCCCGCCGACGATAACGATACGTTCTGACATAGCAGATCTCCTTCAAGTGAACCGTGAGATCACCGCGACACCGAGGGCGCTTTTTACCCACGTTGACGCGGCAACATCACTAAATTTGGCGGGGCGTTCGACAAAGATTGACCCCGGGGAAAGGGCTTGGAAACGTGTGGGAAACGGCGCCGCGCCCGACGCGCGCTCACCGTGCCGCCACGGCAGGGCAGCGTTGTTGGCTGCCCTTGGCGGTAAAAATCCTAGTGGCGGTAACTGACTCCCAAGCCCACCGCCACCTTGTCGTCGAGGTTGGCTTCAAACTCGGATTCTGATCGATACATTAAGTTCAAGGGTATCGAGATTGCACCCCGCCGCCAAGTCAACGTCACCCGCATCACCTCATGATCAAGGCGCACCGGGCTGCGATCATAGCGGTAATAGTCCGCGCCCAGATCCAGGCGCAGCGAAGTGCTGGCGGCCAACGCCGGCTTGGGATCGGTCAAGGTCGCCCCCAGTCCAATGCCAAAGCGTTGGTAGCGGCCGCCGTCAATCACAAAGCGATTGGGATCGTCTGGATCAATCCCCAACCCCAGTGCCTCACCCGGCAACAAATCCTGCAGCACGAGACCCACTGCCCCAGCCGCCAGTGGTGGCAATTGCACCGACAGATCAGCAATATCGCCCTGCTCATAATACGCAGTCAACCCCACACCATGACGCAGAACCCAGGAGTTGATCCACTCACGGTACACGGCAGGACAGGCCTCGTTGTCCAACTCGGCATTGCAATCGCCAAACAACCGCAACCAGGTCAAATTGGCTAAGCCGGTGGAAAAGGAAACGCGCCAGCTTGACGCCTCAGCCCCCACCAAATCGTCGCGCTTCAGCTGTTTTACCTGTAGATCCAGTTGCGGCTGGTTATGAATCAGCTTCCAGAAGTCATTCAGCCCTGCCCCGGAAATCCGGTGCCACACCCGTTGCTCAAAGTCCGCCAGGTCGGCAACAGCATAGGCCAAGGCCTTGCGATCCAGCTCATCACGCAATTGCAGCCGCTTTACCGCTGCCAGCATCAACTGACTGTTCTCGCTTTGGGTAACAGAATTGAGCAAGTTCTGTCGCACCCGGTGGTTGTCGCTGAGTTCCCGGCCAAACCAGGGACCGAGCAGGCTGACATCGAGGGCGTAAAAGTAATCATCCCCCGGGCTAAGATCATCTTCGCTGTCGCTGAGAAGTTGCGCCCGCCCGTCTTCCACCAACCTTTTTTCCAGCAGCGGATTCAATTCCGGCAGTGGCGTGGCGTAAGTCGTCAGCCGCGGCTGCAACCAGAAAAGGCGGGGCAAAGGCACCCGGACCCCCAGGGTTTGAGGCTCCTCCAGCGTCTCGAGATTAAGCAGTGAATCCACCGCCAGGGCTTGAAAATCCTCCACAACGCCGGATACCGCGGGAATCCCCAAACCTGTTGCCACGCCGTCAAGGGCAGCCTCGGCAAGCCCGGTTGCTCGATCAGCCACCTTGGCCAGCGCATGTTGATCTGGTGTAAATTCGGGCGCCCAGCTCGGTACGCTGTTCAAGTTGCGCACCACCGCCGGACCTTGCAGCAGTGCCTTGGCGCAGGGAAAGGCACGCCGATCTGCGGCGCACTGAGGTTCGCGGCTCAATTGCTGGTAGTAGTCAGCGATTTGATGGGACTGGGGCTGCGGCTCGGCAGCGGCCCGCCGCCAGCGTTGCAGCAAGTCGTTGATGGCGCGCTCAGATGGCGCGCCATCGGGATCGTCATCATCGAAGCGCGGCGCACCACCGGTATTCACCGCGCCCCGCGCGCCAAAGTCACCGGTGACATGGGGTTGGCCAACCCCCTCAATGCACCAGCCGATGGTGGCCAGCATCCACAGAAGTCGCAGCCAGCGGCGTCCTAGCTTACTGCACCTCATAACTGAGCATCCTTCTGGTGGCCTGGTTTTTGTCGAGGGTCAGGGTAAGAGGCGGCGCCAAGGCGATATCGCCCGGCTGTTGCAAGGGTTGGATAAGCAGCTGGACCGGGCTGTCCTGTGTAATCACCGTCAGGGTGGTGGACTCATCATCGTCGACTATAAAGTTGGCAACCACCCCCGACGTGTGCCAATACCCGAAATGCTGCTGAATGAAGCGATCAATCTTTTGCCAGCCGAATTGAATCATGGCATCGGCAGGCCTGCGGCTACCATGCGGCTGTGGGCACCAGGCCTTGAATAGAAAGCCATATTTACCCGGCGCCGGGCACGGCCAGGTCACGATATGACTTGCGCTGACCGAGTCAGCTAGATCGACCAGCTCACCCAGTTCATCCCGTCGATCGCCGACCAGGCCCTCGCTGCGAGCAGCCACGCCGAGTTCAAAGGCGTTGCGCAGGGCTCGTTGCAAGCCCGCATTGGCCAGCATATCGCCCGGCAAAATATCCGCCCAGCGGTTGACCAGTTCACTAAATCGTTGTTCCAGCATACCCCCTCCTTAGCTTCTTTAATTTTGCTTTCCTGCGCCCGGCCTATATCGCCCCCGACAACGCTGGCGTCCCTAAAGGACCGACCCTTTATGTATTCCGCGCCTAAGCCCAGCGCATTAGTAATAGACAATAGCTCACTACAACACAAACCACAGCCGATATCCCCCCAAGATTGCGCAAGGCCACCCTCCAAGTGACGTCACGGTCTGCTACCAATACGTATTGGCATTTCGGGAGCAGCGGCGCAGACTTGAGGAAAATGAAAGTAAAGGCACGAGCATGGCAATGGCGGCAGTTGAAGAAAATCCGAAGCAGCGCAGGCGCTTTTTCCGTCTGTCCTACCCGACGACGTCGCGCCCGCCCTTTCGCACATCTGGCACGAACCCTTACAAAGTGCTGGAGATTGCCGAAAATAGCCTGCTCATCGAGCAAAAGCCCGACCGGATGTTGCGCAAGGGCGAAATTATTGCCGGCGAGGTGGTTTTTCACGATATGGCCAGCGAGCATGTAGTCGGCGAAGTTTTTCGCCATGACGACCGCGGCGTGGTGATCTTGTTAAGTAAAGGCATCAGCCTGCGGCATGTCATCAGCGAGCAGGTGTACATTAAATCCAAGTACCCACTGTTTTTTGCCTCACTTTATCAACCGGAGCCCTCGCACTAGGCATTGCTGTCCAGAATAAATTGCGTGGCGGCTTGCGAGTACGTTAAATCGTGAGCGAAAACAGAATCTGCCGGGGGCGAGACTTAATTTACCAAAGCCTGCAGGTATGACCGGTCAGAAATGACTAGGGCCCATTCAGCATGACCCGGGTAGCGAGCTGAATTTCCCGCAAAAAGCCGATCAGCGCGCTGATCAGAAACAACATTGCAAGAACAAACAGAGCGGCAACCACCACCCCGCCGTTCCACTCCATCACCGCGCTAATAAACAGAATTGCCACCACAAAACACACCAGCAGCGCACTGGTCGTGGCAAAACCAATCGCTCGATGCACCGCCCGGCCCCGCAAAAACAGCACCTGCAACTCCCGCTCTACCCCGCCACGCCGGGGCGGATCCAACAGTTCGAGGCGGCTATGCAATTCACGGGATCGGTCGACAATCCGTGACAGACGGTTGGCCAACACATTGAGAATGGCCCCGATGCCCGCCAGCAAAAACACCGGCGCGGCGGCTTGCTGAATGGCGTGGGTAATAGAAACCACTGCGATATCCGCTGCCATAAATTTAACTCATCCTTTACCAACCGCCGGTCATCCGCATTACAGCTTGACGAACACCGAACCCTCTTCGCATTCAACCGGAAAGGTTTTCACGGTCTGAGGCGGCTTGCCAAAGGCGACCAGCTTTTGCGCCCAAAGAGGCAGCGGAATGCCGAAGAAATTGGTCGTCCAGGCGGTGCTCTGCCCGCTGAGCAGATCAAAACTGGAGCCGTGGAAGGGACAGGTCACTGCGCCCTCACAAATCTTCCCTTTTGCCAGCGGCAAACCCAGATGGGGACAGCGGTTTTCGATGGCGGCAATTTGGCCATTGACCCGGGTCAGCAGCACCTTCTTGGCATCGCCCTCGCCCCGAATAAAGCTGCCCTCGGGAATATCATCAACATTCGCAACTTTGATCTTCATCATGTGGGTCTCTCCTTTTTCTGGCCAGTTATTGATGGATATTGCGTCATCAGGCCGACGATGCCCGCTGAGGATACTAGTGCCCCCTCGTACACCTTCAACATCATCGCCAACCTCCGCTTCGGCGCCTGGCGCCGACTGCTATAGTATCGGCAGGGCGGTTTTCTGCAATGGCGATTTCATGACGAAGCTGGAGTGCACCCCGGTGACCCCCTCAATCCGGGTCAAGCGCTCCAACAGCAGTGCCTGAAACGCATCCATATCAGCCACGATGACCTTCAGCAAATAGTCAGCCTCTTGCCCGGTAATCAGGTGGCATTCCAGCACCTCAGGACAATCGCGAACATGGCGCTCAAAATTCTCGAATCGCTCAGGAGTATGGCGATCCATACTGATATGAATAAAAGCCATCAGACTCAGCCCCAGGGCCCTTGCATTTAACAGTGCGCGATAGCCGTCGATCAGCCCGGCCTCTTCCAAGCGCCGCACCCGTCGCAGACAGGGGGATGGCGACAAACCTATCTTGTCAGCCAGCTCCTGATTGCTCAGCCGGCCATTATCTTGCAGGGCCGCAAGAATCTGTTTATCGTAGCGATCCAGTTTCATAAAAAACCACCCAAGCCAAAAACCAAAGCAGATCATTCCAAAATATTTAACAAAATTAGCATAACCTAGAAAATAAATCCTGAAATTGCGCAAAATTGGCAATCATCTGCTCTCCGCATTTTCCTATACTGATCACCATGGAGTTACCCCTCCAGCAACCGTTACCAGCGCACCACCCCGCACTGGCTAACACCACCAAGGCGTTCTACCCGAACTCCAGACAATGCCCGGCTTGCCGGGCTTTAAAACTCCGGATCATTACCCTTTATTGATCACCACCACACAGGACCAGTGACATGAGCAGCACAAAAGGTTTCAACCATCGCAAATACCAGGCTACCGCAGGGGTCAATATTCCCGACCGCCAGTGGCCCGGCAAAACCATCGACAAAGCCCCCACCTGGTGCTCCGTCGACCTGCGCGACGGTAACCAGGCGCTAGTCGAGCCCATGTCAGTGGAGCAAAAGCTGCGTATGTGGGACCTGCTGGTCAAACTGGGTTTCAAGGAAATTGAAGTCGGCTTTCCCTCTGCATCGCAACCCGACTTCGATTTTGTTCGCGCCCTGATCGAAGGTGACCGAATTCCCGAGGATGTAACCATTCAGATTCTGGTGCAGGCCCGGGAAGAATTGATTGCCCGCAGCTATGAGGCGATGGCCGGCGCGAAAAAAGCCATTGTCCACGTTTACAACTCCACCAGCCCGGTACAACGGGAGCGGGTGTTTGGCCTCGACAAAGAAGGTATCAAAGCCATCGGTGTGCAGGGCGCGCGCTGGGTAAAGGAATACGCCAAGAAATATCCTGAAACCGAATGGCGTTTTCAGTACAGCCCCGAGAGTTTCAGCAGCACGGAAGTGGAGTACGCCACCGAAGTCTGTGACGCGGTAATCGCAGAGTGGAAAGACTCCGGCAACCCGATCATTATCAATCTGCCTGCCACCGTAGAGTGCGCCGGCCCCAACGTATTTGCCGACCAGGTGGAATGGTTTTGCCGCAACACCCAATACCGCAAAGACATTACCGTCTCACTGCACACTCACAATGACCGGGGCTGCGCGGTAGCCGCCGCTGAGCTGGGCGTAATGGCCGGTGCCGACCGGATTGAAGGCACGTTGTTGGGTAACGGCGAGCGCACTGGCAATATGGACATTGTGACCATGGCAATGAACCTGTACAGCCAGGGCATAGACCCCAAGCTGGACCTGTCTGGGATGGACGAAATTATTGCGGTATCGGAATACTGCACCAAGATTCCTTTGCATCCCCGCCACCCTTACGCGGGCGACCTGGTGTTCACGGCTTTCTCCGGCAGCCACCAGGATGCCATCCGCAAGTGCATGAGCAAGCAGCGGGAAGACGAACACTGGCAGGTAGCTTATCTGCCGATAGACCCGGCCGATTTGGGCCGCAGCTATGAAGCGGTGATTCGCATTAACAGCCAGTCTGGCAAAGGCGGCGTCACTTGGGTACTGGAGAACGACTACGGTCTGAACCTGCCCCGCTGGATGCAAATTGACGCCAGCCGCAAAGTGCAGGCCGCCGCAGAAGCGCTGTCGGGAGAAATCAGCCCCCAGCAAATCTGGAACCTGTTTGAGGAGCATTACCTGAGCCCCGCCAAAGCCTGCGCGGTGCAGGATTTCTCCCTCAGCCAGAACAACGCCGAGAATGACGGTCAGGATGTACTGAACATGCACTTCAATTTTGCTGGCGAGAAAATTCAGCTCACCGGCCAGGGCAATGGCGCCATCAGCGCCCTGGTGAATGCCTGGCAGGCCCATTGCGGTGATGCAGTCGAAATTCTCGACTACAGCGAGCATGCCTTGAACTCAGGCACGGCCTCACAAGCCATCGCCTATGTGATGCTGTCGGTTAACAACACGCGCTATGTCGGTGTTGCTTCCCATCGGGATGTGGTGAGCGCCTCGCTGCAAGCGGTGATCAATGCCGCCGTGCAATCGCCCTCGGCCAGTGTGCTGCAGCGTAAAGCAAGCTGATCGTAAGCTGCCTCAACGCAAACGATCTCGACCAAAAGAAGCCCGCTGCCAACAGCGGGCTTCTTTTGCTTTATCGAGAATTGCGTTATCGAGCGTTGCTTTAGCAAGAGTGGCTTTGCCGCAGGCACTTACCCTAACTCATTTGCCCTGATCCACGGTGCTACCGGACCAGGTGATACCACGCCCTGCGGCCCCAACTTCTGTGACACCAAGACTGCGCACTGGGTACTAGCCCGCAAGACGGTTGTCTGCCATCATTTCCATCCAGGCCCACCCCGCCGCCAACACCGAAACCGCCGCCTTCGCGACGCAGTAAAATAAAGGTACGACCGCAGGGTAAAGCCTCTCCGCCACCCGGCTAAAAAGGACCCCGGCATGAAAAAACTGCTTTTGGCTACTGTATTTGCCCTCGCCAGTACGAGCGCCTATCCCGACACCCCGACCCGTGAGGTTGCGGGTATTACCCTCGGCGCAAAATCCACCTGCCCTTTTGTTTCGGAAACCATGCTGTTGGATATCATGGCCCGCCAGTTGGCTCAGGCAGCTCATCCTGTCATACCGCCCAATCAGCGCGGTATGCGTCTCGTCACCGACTTCCACTGTGACACCCCTGAGCAAGCAGGTGGCCATGTACTCTACACCGGCGCGGTTGCCCTCCAAGTCTTGGCCCGGGTTGACCGGCCCTTTTCCGACCACTTCTGGCTGCCGATTTACGATTACAAGATCTATGGCATCAAGTTGAAGGAGGACTTACCCAGCTCCTTTGCCATGGGGATGAATGAATTTATCGCGTCCATGAAAACCGTAACCCCGCAGGCGTATCGCGGATTTGGCCTACAGCCGCCGTACTGAGTCCGGCACCCAGGCCCAATTAAACAAGTAGAATCAAAAAAGCCTCCGCTTGGAGGCTTTTTCGTTGCCAATTCAGATTTAGCAAGTCCTTTAGCCAGACTGCACGGCGTCCAGGTGGGCAAATTCCAAACACTGGCGGGCCCGGGGGTAGTCGGGTTTGCCGCTGGGGTTTCTGGGAATGTGATCAACCAATAGCATTTGCCGTGGCAGCTTGTAGGCCGCGAGCTGCTCACGACAATGGGCCAATACGCCCTGCTCATCCAGAGGCCCGTTATCTCGGGTTTGCACTACCGCAGTCACCCGGCTCCCCCAGCGCGCGTCCTCCACACCAAATACCAGGGCGTCTAAAATATCCGGATGGCTTTTTAATGCCATCTCCACCTCTTCCGGAAAAACCTTCTCACCGCCCGTATTGATACAGTGATTGCCGCGACCATAGATGCGGATACTGCCACTGTCGTCCTGCTCGGCGATGTCCCCGGTCAACAGCCAGCGCCGCCCGTCCAGATTCACAAACGCCATTGCGGTAGCCTCTGGATCGGCGTAATAGCCTTCGGGGATCATCCCGCTGCGCGCCAGCACTCCCTGCTCACCAACCCGCGCACGACGAATGGCATCACCACGAATCAGCAATACTGCGGCATCGTCGGTTGCCGCAATCTTGGCGACCCCCGCACCCTGGTAGTCCCCCACGTCCATGCCCATTTGCCCCGATTCTGACGAACCGTAGCTATTGGTGATATACGCCCGCGGGAAGTGCTGCAAAAACCCTCTGCGGCTCGACGGCGACAACAGCGCCCCACCCGAGCCAATACTGAACACCGCAGACAAGTCCCAGCGATTGGGAGAGCGCCGCAAGGCTTCCAGCAGCGGAACGGCCATGGCGTCACCCACAATCTGCACCAGGTGACAGGCCTCGTCGGCCACCCATTGCCATGCAATGTCGGGATCAAAATTCGCCTGGGGAAGCAGTACAAGTTTATTGCCGGCAAATAGCTGCACCAGGCTAAACCACTGGGCCGCACCGTGCATCAGCGGCGCCATGGCAATGCCGCAAAACGGATGTTCATTGATTCGCTCAACGATATCTTGCGGCCGTTGACAGGGGCCGTCGGCAGAAAAGAACCCGCCGCCACCCAAGGCAGCAAAGAACAGCTTTTCGTGCTGCCAGAGAACGCCCTTGGGCTTTCCGGTGGTACCGCCGGTGTACAGTAAATACTGATCGGCGCCACTGCGCGATGGAAACTCCCCTCGGGGGCGTTCGCTGTCGATAGCACCGTGATAATCCGCCGCCGGCAATGTCAGCTCCGCGCAACTGTCGTCCGCCACCCACATTAACAGGCTAAAAGCATGGCCACTTTGGTAGAGGTGCTGAATTTGATCGGCAAAACCTTGATGAAAAATACACACCCGCAAATCGGCGCTATCAAAAAGATATTGCAGCTCCTGTTTTACATAGCGGTAATTAATATTCACCGGCACGGCGCAAATTTTGAAACAGGCAAACAAGGCTTCAAGGTATTCCGGGCTGTTGTGGAGGTAGATACCGACGTGATCCCCCGGCTTTACCCCCTGACGGAGAAGGTAGTGGGCCAGGCGAGAGGCGCGTTCGTCGAGCTCTTGATAGGTCAGCCGCCGGTCACCACAGACCACCGCCTCGCGATCCGGCACCCGGGCCGCCACTGCCTCAAAAATATCTGCCAAACTGAACTGCATCGCCGTCAAAGCCTGCCTCAATGTCACATTGACTATTTTTTGGATAATAGAGAGCACTGCCTGTAGGCAAGATAAAGCCGCATCTAACCACGCCAAACAGTCGCGCTAATTCACAGCCTCACTCTAGAGCAATTCAAAATTGAAGACCAGCCATTGCGCCAGATAAATCGGCAGCTGAGACCGAGTGATCACCTTTGCCCGCAACACGCGCACATTTTCAACGATAGGGGTGACGTAAGCAGAAACCGGTGCTGACCGTTCGATGATATGATAATCGCTACAGCACACGCCTATGCTTAGCAGCGCGGCGCCGGCATCCCGCGATCGAAATCGCTACAGAGTGATCCCCTTGAGTCGAGAACCCTTTATCCACAAAAGCCCCTTGATTCGCTACAGCCTGCTGATCCTCGGCTGGTTTTCATTTGTCTGCGGCGTGATCGGCATTCTGCTACCGGTGGTACCAACATCGCCGTTCTTAATCCTTAGCGCCGCCTGCTTTCTGCGCAGCTCTCCCCGCTTTTATTATTGGTTGATCAATCATCGTTGGTTCGGGATTTACATTCGCTATTACCTTGACGGCAAAGGCATTCCCCGGCGTGCGAAGGTGATGATTCTGCTGATGCTGTGGGTGATGATGCTAAGCAGTGCATTGTTGATTGTGAAAATTCGCTGGGTGTCAGCGGTCATGATTGGCATTGCCGCGGCCGTGAGCCTCTACATCATTCGCCAACCTGAACCCGCCGTCATCAAGGGCGACCCCGAGCAACGTTGATGCGGTGTCCACACCCAATGCAGATTATCGGCTGGCAAAGCGGCGGCGATACTCCCCTGGCGACACCCCGCAATAGCGCTTGAACAAGCGTCTGAAAGCACTCTCATCACTGTAGCCGCACCGTGCGACAATTTCGCCCAGTCGCAATCGGGTGGTCTCCAACAGAATCTTGCTCTTTTCGATGCGGATCTTCTGGGTATAGGTTTGCGGCGATTCGCCAAGGTGTTTCTGGAAGCGTCGAATCAGCGTGCGCGGGCTGACCGCCATGGCATCGGCCAGTTCTTCTACGCGAAATTCACGCTGCATGTTGGCCCGAATCCACTGCTCAGCCCGAGTCATCAGGGGGTCGTTAATTTCGGCCGCTGGCAAAATAGCATAGGGTGCCTGGGAGGCGCGTTGGTTATCCAGCATCATGTACTTGGCTAACAGGCGGGCGAAATGCTTGCCAGCGTAGCGCTCAATCACCTGCAGGGTAATATCGTAGAACGCACTGGTCGCCGCGCCAGTAAGAATATTTTGCCAGTGCACGCAAACGTCATCCGTTTCCACCGAAACCGCGGGGTAGCGGCGTCCTAAGGCACTGTGCAGCCACCAGGCCGTGGTGGCCCGGCCACCGTTGAGCACACCTGCCTCTGCCAACATGAACACACCGCTGCAATGGCTTACCAGCAACTCCAGTGAAGCCTGCACCTGGCGCAGCCAGGGCCCCACTTCCTGCCATCGGCTGATCAGGGGCTCAACATCACTCCCCCGGGATACCCGATATGCCGGGGTAAACAAAATATCACCAGGCTGCACCAGGCCAAGATCGCCATCGACGCCGATCTCCACGCCGTTTGAGCATCGAAATGCCTGCCCGTTGGGCGAGACCCTGAGCAGCTGGAACAACTCTTCCTCGCCACCAACGCGCCGACCAATCACATTAGCAACGTCAAATAAATCCGTCGTGCCGAGAATACTGGTGGCGATCACCCCGTCCATCCCCAGCAATACCACCCGTTTGGTCATCGTATTCCCCCGCATGCGAAAGCGGCACAAACCTGATCTGTCGTATTTAACATTATTTTTGCTATTTCAGCCACAAATACCAAGAGACGACCACCTACCTGAAATTGTCTTATTTAGCACTTTATTTGTCATATTAGCCATTACTGAGCGATAACGCAGGCCGATAAACTGGATTCAGATTTAGGCAACGCGTCAACGGAGGACATCATGACAATGCAAAGACGGGCATTCTTACAGTTGCTTGGCGGCGCCGCCGCCCTGAGCGGCACCACGCTGGTGTTGGGCACCATGACGGGCTGCGCGGCCTTTGAACCCCGCCCCTTTATCTCTGGTAAAGCGGTTACCGCCCCCAAAGGATGCCAGGACCTGCTGGCGAGAGACCCGCAAGGAGATTGCTAATGAGCCCGCTACTTGCCAGGCTGCAGGCGGTGCACCAAACCGTCCGCCAGCGCTTTATTGCCCAGCGTGAAATTGAAGAGCGATGGGATATGCCGCCACCCGGTTACAACGGGGAGCAGACGCTACGCGACGACTGCGATGGCTTCTGCCTGGCTTGTCGCAGCCTGCTGCGCCAGCAGCAGATTAACAGCCGCCTGGTGTATTGCGAGATCAAGGGAGCGGGCCACCTGGTGGTTGAGGTGGATGGCTGGATTCTGGACCAGAGACAAAAAACGGTGGTGGCCAACACCCTGCTCAGAGATTACCACTGGCGGCGAATTTCCGGTTATCAGCCGGGGGAGCCCTGGCGGGAAATCCTCAACCCCTGACGGCAAACCAAAACGCCCGGCAATGCCGGGCGTTCAATTGGAAATAGCGAAACAAGCTGCCACGGTTACTTGCCGCGTTTTTTCTTGTTTTCCTTTTTCTTTACAAAACTCACCAAGCGGCGCTTGCGGTCAATCTGGCGCTTGGTCAGGGTATTTTTCTTACCCTCATAAGGGTTGTCGGCGGTCTTGAACTGAATCCTAATGGGGGTTCCCACCATCTTCAGCTCACGACGGTAAACTTTCTCCAGATAGCGGGTATAGCTGGCTGGCACCTTGTCGGTCTGGTTGCCGTGGATCACCACAATAGGTGGATTACTGCCGCCGGGGTGAGCCAGGCGCAGCTTGATCCGCCGCCCGTTGATCATCGGCGGCGCGTGATCGTAGACGGCGCCCTCCAGAATCAAGGTGAGATTGCGGGTGGTCAGTTGGCGCGTGGCCGATTCGTAGGCCTTCTCGATGGACTCATACAGGTGACCCACACCCGTGCCGTGCAGGGCGGAGATAAAATGCACCTCGGCAAAGTCAATAAACTGCAGCCGCCGGTCGAGCTCCACCTTAATGCGGTCCTTGTGGTCGCTATCAAGCCCGTCCCACTTGTTAATGGCCACCACAACCGCACGTCCAGCATCGACAACCTGCCCCAACAAGTGCAGATCCTGCTCAACAATGCCCTCGCGGGCATCCATCACCAGGATCACAACGTGGGCATCATCAATCGCTTTCAGGGTCTTAACGATGGAGAATTTTTCCACCGTCTCATGGATGTGACGGCGTTTGCGCACCCCAGCAGTGTCGATCAGGGTGTAGGACTCCCCTTCGCGCTCGTAATTGATATAGATGCTGTCCCGGGTGGTGCCCGGCTGATCGTACACCACCACCCGATCTTCGCCGAGCATGCGGTTAACCAGCGTGGACTTACCCACGTTGGGTCGCCCCACCACCGCGATCTTTTTGCCATTGGCCAGACCCGCACCGCTGTCCTGCTCTGCCTCGGGGAAGAACTCCAGCACATCCTGCAGCAGTTTGCGCACCCCGCGACCGTGGGTTGCCGTCAGCGGGTAAATTTGCGCGGCACCGGTCTGGTAAAACTCCGCCATGGCCACGTCGGGATCGGTGCCATCGACTTTGTTGGCAACGAAAAAGACGGGTTTAGAACAGCTGCGCAGATGTTTTATCAGCCCCTGATCTGCGGGGAGTAATCCGGCCCGGGCATCGAGCATCAGCAGCACGGCATCGGCCTCCTCAATGGCCTGCAATGACTGCTGGGCCATGGCCGAATCAATGCCTTCCTCTTCACCGGTAATACCGCCGGTATCAATCAGCATAAAGCGGCGATCCCCGAACAGGGCCTCGCCATATTTGCGATCCCGGGTCAGGCCGGGAAAGTTGGCCACCAGGGCGTCCCGGCTCTTGGTGAGTCGGTTGAACAGTGTTGATTTACCCACATTGGGGCGTCCAACCAGAGCGATGACAGGAATCATGAGGTTACCGTAAGCGGGGACGGCCCACGTCTGTGGGCCAGACTATCAGCGGTCTTGCAGCTTGTAAGCGACAAGTTTCCCGCTATTTCCGTAGACATACAACAGCTTGCCATCGACCAGCATCGGCGCGCGAACGCCGTCGCTGTCTGCCCGGGTGCGGCCCACCAGACGACCGTCAAGCTGAGACAAAAAGTGCACATAGCCTTCAAAATCGGCAACGGCCACCGTGCCACTGAACGCCGCCGGCTCTGTCAACTCGCGACGGGCCAACACGCTCTGGGACCAACGCACACCCTGGCCCTGATCTTCAAATGCGGTCACGCTGCCATCGGACAAGGCCACATAGACGTAACCCAGCCCGGCAGTGGGACCAACATAGCTGGAGGCTTCCTTCGCCCACATTGGCCGACCATTTCCAAGATTGATCGCCACAACATTGCCCTGATATCCGGTGGCCACCACCATCGAACGGTCATTGGAGACCAGCAAGCGACCATCTACATCTGACAGGCGCTCGATTTCGGTGGTCCCCTGGGGCGCGGAAATCGACTCGTCCCACAACAGCGCGCCATTGTCGATATCAAAGGCCGCCAGGCGGCCACTGGCCAATCCAACCAATGCCACACCGCGAACAATCACGGGCGAGCTGGTACCACGCAAGGTCAGCCGCGGTGGCTGGGTATTGTAGACCCACACCCGCTCGCCATTTTCGATATTCAGACCAAAGATATCGCCGGCGAAGGTTTGCACCACCACCACTCGGCTGCTGGCAGCTGGCGCACCAAGCACCTCGGCATTGACGAAGCTCTTCCAGACGATATCGCCGCTGAGCCGGTCAATTGCGACCACTTCCCCGTCGGCGGTGCCAACAAAAACCATCGCCGAGCCGACCCCAACACCGCCGGAAATCCGCAGGTCGTAGGATTCTTTCCAGACTTTCTTGCCGGTTTCCTTTTTGAATACCGCCACATCGCCGTCGGCCGAAGCCACAAAAATGTCGTCGCCATCAATAACCGGCGTGATGCGATAGAAAGCATCCCCCTGACCATCACCAATGGACCGCGACCAGGCCTTTTTGACTTTCTTCTCTGCCTTGAAACTGGTCAGCTCGGCAGGCTCTTTACCCGTCGGCGTGGAGCTACAGGCGGCGAGCAAACCGAAGGCCGCCGCCAGGGCAACAATGCGCAAACCTCTCATGACTGGGCTCCCTGTTCATTGCTGGCCAAATCGTTAATTTTCATATCCAGCATCGGGCGCTGGCTCGGCACTTGCTGCGCCTTCTGCGCGGCCTTTGCCTCCCGGTAGGCGACCAGAGCACCGTCAGCATCACCCTGCTCAAGCAGGATATCGCCCTTCAATTCCAGCGCCTCAGGGGCGTAGCCGGTGCCGTTCAAGCCCTCAACCAGCGCGGTTGCCTGATCGTACTCACCCTGAGCGAAATAGACCTGGGCCAAGCGCATCTCGGTTTGCGAGCGCACCGCCGCATCAGGGCCTTTGGACAACACCCATTGAAGTTCCTCCGCGGCCGCCGAATATTCACCTTTCATCACCGCGTATTTTGCTTTGTATAACGCGGCGAACTGACCGTAGGTCAGCGAACCATAGGCCGACTTGACGGTTTCCGCCAGGGTCTCTGCGGTCGAGGTCGGACGCCCCGTGTTCTGTACTGCAGCATCGGCAGCCAACAGCTGATCAAACATGGCCGACGCTTCGCCAGCCTGGTTTTGTTGATGATCACTCCAGGCCCGCCAGCCAAACACACCACCAAGGGCCAGCACCACGGCAAATACCGTGGACTTACCGTTTTCCTGCCACCAACGCTTGAGGGCTTCTACCTGTTCTTCTTCTGTGCGATACGTTTCCACAAAATGTCCTCTACGATGCGCCATGCACCGGCTTTTCAAAGTTAACGTCTTATTGCTCTGCGGCAGCGCCTGTCAGCTGGTCCACCACCGCCGAAATGGCGACAAGCTGTTGCTCGGCCGCCGCATCGCGAAGGGGCTTGATCGCCACCTCACCCCGGGACAGCTCTTCCTCGCCCAACACCAGTGCCCAGCGCGCACCGCTTTTATCTGCCTTTTTAAACTGGCTCTTAAAACTGCCGCCACCGCAGTTACTTTGCACTTTCAGCTGCGGCGCGCCTTCGCGAATGCGCTCAGCGAGCGTCAGCGCTGCGATCTCTGCCCTCTCACCCACGGCGACAATAAATACATCAGCACTGGGCGCAGAGGCTGGCATTACACCAAGGGTTTCCAACAGCAACACCAATCGCTCAACCCCCATCGCAAAACCGACCGCAGGGGTTGCACGCCCACCTAACTGCTCTACCAGACCGTCATAGCGACCGCCGGCGCAGACCGTGCCCTGAGCGCCGAGCTTTTCGGTGGTCCATTCAAACACCGTCAGCCCATAATAATCCAGCCCGCGCACCAGCCGGGTGTTGATGCGATACGCAATGCCCATCTGGTCAAGACGGGCGCACAGGCCACTGAAATGCGCGTTAGCGGCGTCGTCAAGGTAGTCCTTTAGTACCGGCGCATCCTTCAGGAGTTCCTGGGTGCGTGGGCTTTTGCTATCGAGAATACGCAAGGGATTAGTACCCAGACGGCGCTGGCTGTCTTCGTCGAGTTCGTCGACAAACCCCGCCAGGTAATCCACCAGAGCCGCCTTGTAGCGACCCCGGGACTCCGCCGTACCAATGCTGTTCAGCTCCAACGTCAGCGCCTCATTGATGCCCAGCTCGCGCCACAAACGCGCTGTTAGCGCAATAAGCTCGGCGTCAATGTCCGGGCCGGCCATGCCGAAGGTCTCCACACCAATCTGGTGGAACTGGCGCAACCGCCCCTTTTGGGGACGCTCATGACGAAACATAGGCCCGGCATACCACAACCGCTGCTGCTGGTTGTGCAGCAAGCCATTTTGCTCGCAGGCACGCACGCAACTGGCCGTGCCCTCGGGGCGGAGGGTCAGGCTGTCGCCGTTGCGATCGGCAAACGTGTACATTTCCTTCTCAACAATATCGGTGACTTCACCGATCGAGCGCTTAAACAGCTCGGTCTGCTCAAGAATCGGAAAGCGAATTTCCTGGTAGCCGTAGCGACTGAGGAGCGCGCGTACCACTGACTCCAAGTATTGCCATTGACTGGTCTCTCCCGGCAGGATATCGCTCATACCCCGCACTGACTGAATTCGCGCCAAAACCTGTTTCCTGTTTACGATTTAACCCTGACTGCCTCAACTGCGGGCAATCAGGTCTTTTTCCTGCTGCTGTTTGGCAGCGACTTTTTCTCTGATCAAATTCTCGAGATGATCGACCAGTTCAACGTTCTCGACCTTGTGGGATTTTTCGCCGCCCACATAAACCAGGTTGCGCGGCGTGCCACCGGTCAGACCGATATCCGCTTCCTTGGCTTCGCCCGGACCATTCACAATGCAGCCGATCACGGCCACATCCAGCGGTGTGGTGACATCCTCAAGCCGCGCTTCCAGCTCGTTCATGGTGCCAATCACATCAAAGTTTTGCCGTGAGCAGCTCGGGCAGGCAATAAAGTTAATTCCCTTACTGCGCAGCTTCAGGCTTTTCAGAATCTCGTAACCGACCTTGACCTCTTCCACCGGATCCGCCGCCAGCGAGATGCGGATGGTATCACCGATACCGTCCATCAACAGCATCCCCAGGCCCACCGCTGACTTGACAGTGCCGCCGCGCAGACCGCCGGCCTCGGTGATCCCCAAATGCAGGGGCTGCTCGATCTGGCTGGCGATCTGTCGATAGGCTGCCACCGCCATGAACACATCAGAGGCTTTAACGCTGAGCTTGTAATCCTGGAAGTCCAGTCGATCGAGAATATCGATATGGCGCATGGCCGACTCGACCAGGGCCTCTGGTGTCGGCTCGCCATACTTGCGCTGCAGTTCTTTCTCGAGCGACCCGGCATTGACCCCGATACGAATGGGAATGCCGTGGTGCTTGGCAGCATCGATCACCGCACGCACCCGATCTTCCCGGCCGATGTTCCCGGGGTTGATCCGCAGACAATCCACGCCGTACTCAGCCACCTTCAGGGCAATTTTGTAATCGAAGTGGATATCAGCCACCAGCGGAACCGATACCTGTTTGCGGATTTCCCGAAAGGCTTCAGCCGCCTCCAGACTCGGCACAGAGACGCGCACAATATCGGCACAGGCGTCTTCCAGACGCTTAATCTGGGCAACGGTGGCGGCCACATCCCGGGTTTCGGTATTGGTCATGCTCTGCACCGAAATCGGCGCATCGCCACCTACCGGGACCTTGCCGATATGGATCTGCCGCGACTTACGGCGACGTATCGGCGACGTCATGTTCATATTTCACCTACCTGCAGACGCACTGCTTTACTCTCTGCAATATTGTCAAAATGGACTGGCTTACCGTTGTACTGCAGCGCGACCGCGGGCCAATAGGCCACACTGAAGTAAATCGGTCCCTCTACGGCCAGGCTGAACTGCTTGCCCTTGGGCTGAATACCAGTCAGTACAATCACATTGTTGGCGTCGCGAATTTCCAGCCAGACGCTTTCCTTCACTTGTAAACTCAGCGTTGCGGAATGGCTCTCAAACCCGGACTCATCCTCCGGGATTCGCATTTCCAGGGGCTCCTGTTGCAACAGGCTGCGCCCCAGCGACTCCACCGGTTTCAGCTCCACCAAGCCGGCGTGACGATCCGGCAGCGCCTCCACCTCCAGTTGCGCCTCATCGC
Source organism: Spongiibacter taiwanensis (assembly GCF_023702635.1). Classification (NCBI taxonomy): domain Bacteria; kingdom Pseudomonadati; phylum Pseudomonadota; class Gammaproteobacteria; order Cellvibrionales; family Spongiibacteraceae; genus Spongiibacter; species Spongiibacter taiwanensis. The sequence continues at coordinate 3,505,845 of NZ_CP098455.1, read as the reverse complement.
CACCACCAAAGACCCATACGCATACCAGCCACACCAGCAGGGCAGCAACCAGCGCCACCACAATGCCGCCCCGGGCCGGCGCATTTGCCCCTGCTCTGACCTGCTGCACCTGGGCACTGCGCTCGTCCTGGCGACGGCAGATGCGGTCGCAGTCACGCAGCAGCGACGCTTCGTCCAGGCCCATATAGCGGGCATAACTTTTAATGTACCCGCGCGCAAACAGCGGCGAGTTGAATCGCGAGTAGTCGTTGTTTTCCAAGGCCTCCACATAGGTTTTGAGGAGATTGAGCGCCTCGGCGACATCGACTACTGATTTCCCTGCGTTGATACGTGCATCCTGTAAAACAGTTCCCGGCGGTCCCGGGATAGGCTCGTTCACTTCAGGCATGTGCTTCCTAACGGCTGCTGCCGTCACCCCGTTTTATATAAGATTTATAAAGTAAATATTCTTCTGATTTTGGAAACAGATTTTTCAGTGCCAGGGCAAAACTGGCGTGGGCATCCTTATCATCAAATTTATCCGCCAGGCGGATACCAATCCACAACGACTCTGCCGTCGGTGATGCAGCAAAACTCTGATAGGCATCAAAGTAACGCTGGGCCTCGGCAAAACGCCCCAGTTCAAACGTCACATCGGCCAACGCCAACAGCGCCGCCGGGTTCTTGCGCTCCATTAAAAAGGCGCGACGGTAGGCTGCTTCGGCATCGGAAACCCGGTCAAGTTTCTGGTAGCAGCGACCCAAATTCAAAAACGCCTCTACCCGGCGCTCGTAGAGCAGGTCTTCGGTCACCACCTCAAGCTGGGCGGCAGCCTCCTCGTAACGCCCCAATTCATAAAGAAACACCGCATAGTTATTGCGGGTTCGCATCACCTTGGGGGCCAGCAGAATGGAGCGCTTGTAATATTGCTCGGCGTTTTCCGGCTCGCCGGTATTCTGAAACACCAGTGCCAGCGCCGCCAGTGTCTCCGGGTTGTTCTTGTCTACCGACTCCACATATTGCAAATGACGCTTGGCCTGATCCCAGTTGCCCATCGAGATATAGCTGCGTGCAAGCTGCAGGGAGGTATCGAGGGCCTTGTTCTCATCGGCCTTTTCTTCAAAGCCGCCGGTGTTGGTGGTGACGCAGGCCGTTGAAAGCAACACGGCGCCAACCAGTAGCGCCGTAGAGAGTTGCCGAAAATTGATTGAACTCACCATTGCTTGATCCTTACACCAGCCTGATTGCTTCCGCTTCCACGTTTTCTGCCCGCCGCCGGTGGCGCTCACTGCGGCGGGTGCGATCCTGGAACTGCCCTGCCAATTGACCACAGGCGGCATCAATATCGTCGCCCCGGGTGGTACGCACGGTGGTCACGTAACCCGCGTCGATCAATACCTGCCAGAAGCGAGAAATGGCATTCTTGCTCGGCCGCTGATAGTCCGACAGGGAGAACGGGTTAAAGGGAATCAAATTGATCTTGCATGGCAACACCCGCAGCACTTCGGCCAGCTCCCGGGCATGCTCCAACTTGTCGTTCACCCCGGCAATCAGGGTGTATTCAACGGTCACCACGCGATGCTTATCCGGCTGCTTATCCAGATACCGCTTACAGGCGGCCAACAGCTCGGCAATCGGATAGCGACGGTTAATCGGCACCAGTTCGTTGCGCAGGGCATCGTTTGGCGCATGCAGCGACACCGCCAGCGAAACCTCTGACACATCGCCAAGCTTGTCCAACATGGGCACCACACCGGAGGTGCTCAGGGTCACCCGGCGCTTGGACAGACCATAGCCGAAATCGTCCATCATCAGATGGGTGGCATCGACAACGTTTTCGAAATTGAGCAAAGGTTCACCCATGCCCATCATCACTACGTTGGTCACCACCCGACCTTTGCCAGACTGAAAGGCATCGAAGGATTTCAGCGCCAGCCACACCTGGCCAATAATCTCAGCGGCAGTCAGGTCACGCATGAAACCCTGTTTACCAGTCGAGCAGAAACTGCAATCCAGACTGCAACCCACCTGGGAGGACACACACAGAGTGCCCCGTTGCCCATCGGGAATAAACACGGTTTCTACCAGATTGTTGCCGCCCACCTCGATGGCCCATTTGCGGGTGCCATCTTTGGAGTCGAGCTGGCGGGCGACCTTGGGCGGCCGAATTTCCGCCACCTCGCTGAGCTTGGCGCGCAGCGCCTTGCCCAAGTTGGTCATCTGCTCGAAGTCATCAATTCCGTTGTGGTGAATCCACTTCAGAATCTGTTGGGCGCGGAATGGCTTCTCGCCTATCGACCGGAGAAAATCCTCCAGCTTGTGGCGAGGCATACCCAACAGGTTTACCCGTTGGATGCTTGCGGTTTCACACGTCTCGTCGTGAGCCATCACCATTCCTCCCGGTGAAGCGCTCTTAGCCGCGCTCGCAGATTTCGCTGGTGGCGAAAAAGTAGGCGATTTCGCGCTGGGCTGAGGCTTCTGAATCAGAGCCGTGCACGGCATTGGCGTCGATGGACTCAGCGAAATCAGCGCGAATTGTGCCAGGCGCTGCTTCCTTGGGGTTGGTGGCGCCCATCAGCTCGCGATTCTTGAGGATAGCGCCCTCGCCTTCCAGCACCTGCACAGTCACCGGACCGGAGGTCATAAAATCCACCAGCGCGGGAAAGAAAGGACGGCCTTTGTGCTCGGCGTAAAAGCCCTCAGCCTGCTCACGGCTCAGGCGCAGCATTTTCGCTGCCACGATGCGCAGGCCCGCTTTTTCAAAGCGGCTGTAAATTTCGCCAACCACATTTTTGGCAACGGCATCGGGTTTTACGATTGAAAGGGTGCGTTCAACGCCCATCGCTAATATTCTCCAGTAAAATCAATATGTTCAAAAAAGCCTGCAATACTGCAGACCCATCTTGCAAAAGCCGCTGATTATAAGGCCAACAGCCGCAAATGAATACGCCGCAACCCGCTAATTTGCGTGGACGGATGGATTCAGACCGCTTGTTGCGCGCCGCCGCGCAACCGGGCCAGCGCGTCGGCAACCATAGTCGCCGCCCGGGCCAGCTCCTCGGCGCTCGTGTATCGGCCAAAGCTGAAGCGCACAGAGCTCAGCGCCAGCGCCTCGCTGCAGCCAATACCGCGCAGCACATAGGAGGGCTCGAGACTGGCAGACGCGCAGGCAGAGCCGGTAGAAACCGCCAAATCCTTGAGCGCCATCAACAACAGCTCGCCATCCACATCGGCGAAACTCAGATTCACAATTCCGGGCCAGCCATCGGCCTGGCCGTTGAGCTGCACACCCGTCAGCGGCAACACCGCATCCAGAAACCCTTGTTTTAAAGACTGAAGGCGGGCTTGTTCTTCCACCAAATGATCCATCGCCAGCGCACAAGCTTCGCCAAAGCCGACTATCTGATGGGTGGCCAGGGTGCCCGAGCGCATACCCCGCTCATGACCGCCACCGTGAATTTGCGGCGCGATCTCGCAGCGACTGCGGCGGCGCACGAACAGCGCGCCAATGCCCTTTGGCCCATAGCACTTGTGCGCCGAAAGGGACATCAAGTCCACCGCAATGTCTGCCAAATTCAAGCTCAGCTTGCCCAGGCTTTGGGCCGCATCCACGTGAAAAAAGGCTTGATGGTCCCGCAGGCGGTCAGCGATAGCAGCAATATCATTGATACTGCCAAGCTCGTTATTGACGTGCATCAGGCTGACTAAAATGGTGTCATCCCGCAGCGCAGCCTTTACCTCGGCAGCGGAAATCACCCCCTCGGCATTGGGTTTGAGGTAGGTCACATCAAACCCTCGGCTCTCAAGATACGCGCAGGTATCGAGCACCGCCTTGTGCTCAATTGTGGAGGTAATGATATGGCGACCGCGATCAGCATAGGCCTCGGCAACTCCCTTGATCGCCAGGTTATCAGCCTCGGTAGCCCCGGAAGTCCAGACAATCTCGCGCACATCGGCGCCAATCAGCTGGGCGACCTGGCGACGGCTGTTTTCGACCGCCGCCTCCGCCTGCCAGCCAAGCAGATGAGAGCGTGACGCCGGATTGGCAAAATTGCCCTCCAGGGTCAGACAGGCGGCCATTTTTTCAGCCACTTTGGGGTCAACCGGCGTAGTCGCCGCGTAGTCGAGGTAAATCGGCAAAGACATTTGGTCCACCGTGCTTAATCCACCATGGTCATCAGAATTTGATCCCGACCACGGAGATTTTGACGCGAGGCAATCTGCTGAATTTCCCGGCGCTCAACCAGGCTCGCCAGGCTGATACCGCTCAAGAAAGTGTGGATCTGATCGCTCAAATCGCTCCACAGGTGATGGGTGAGGCAAACCTCCCCCTCCTGACAATTGGCTTCCCCGGCGCAATTCGTGGCGTCTACGCTCTCATCCACAGCGTCAATAATTTCCGCCACAAAGGTCTTCTCAATCGGGCGCTGCAGGCAGTAGCCGCCGCCCGGGCCGCGGATGCTGCGTACCAGGCCGCGTCGACGCAACTTGGCAAACAATTGCTCCAGATAAGACAGGGAAATATGCTGACGCTCTGAGATCGCAGCCAAACTGACCGGCCCCTGATCACTGTGCAAAACCAGATCAAGCATCGCGGTAACCGCATAGCGGCCCTTGGTGGTCAGACGCATATTATCTCGCAACCTCCATCATCGAACTCGGCCTTTGTTGTCGCTCTCGAAACACCCTTCAACCCTTCGCGGCATCCGCCGGCTCCGCCCCTTCATCTGCGCCCCGTTGACGAATCTGGTACTGGGTTGAGGTGAGAATCCCCCGCAGGATGTTCACCTCCATCTCGTCGGGTCGAGCCCGGGTGTAAAGCCGCCGCAAGCGCGTCATCAGCTGCTTAGGCGCCTTCGGATTGAGAAACCCCATCTCACTCAGGGTCTCTTCCAGGTGAACAAAGTAGCGAGCGAGGGCATCGGCGGTCGCCGGCGGCATATCCCACTCGGCCAGCGGGTTATCAATCAGGCCACCATCAAGATGCGCCATGCGCAACTCGTAACACAGCACCTGCACCGCCATTGCCAGATTCAGGGAGCTGTACTCTTCGTTGGCGGGGATGTTCACGTGCAAATTGCACTGCTGCAGCTCTTCATTGGTCAGCCCGCGATCCTCACGACCAAAGACCACGGCCACTTTGACTTGCCCGGCTTCGGCATAGGCCCGCTGGGCGCAGTGACGCGGATCCAGCAATGGCCAGGGAATGGTCCGCCCCCGGGCGCTGGTACCGATCACCAGGCCGCAGTCAGCGATGGCCGCCTCAAGGGTGTCGAAGACCTTGGCGCTATCGAGAATATCGGTGGCACTTGCGGCTCGCCAGGTGGCTTCGTCGTGAGGATATTTGCGCGGTTCCACCAATGCCAAATCGCTAATGCCCATATTTTTCATCGCCCGGGCAACACCACCGATGTTGCCGGGGTGCGAGGTGTTTACCAACACAATGCGAATGTTATCCAACGACATCAGTTTGCCTCCTCGGCCAACTGCCGGATACGCGCCACCATGGCACGCAAACCATTGCCGCGGGTGGGGCTCAAATGACGCAGCAGCTGCAACTGCTCGAAGTAAGCATCCACATCAAAGGCCAGAATTTCGTCGGCACTTTTGTTGTTGTAGGCACTGAGAATCACGCCGAGCAGCCCCTTCACAATAAACGCGTCACTGTCCGCCTGGAATTCAAATCCGCCATTGCTGCGCTCATGTTCCAACCAGACCTGACTTTGACACCCACGAATCAACCGATCCTCGGTTTTCAAGTCCTCGGGCATCTCGGGCAGTTCCTTGCCCAGATCAATAATGTACTTGTAGCGGTCTTCCCAGCTGTCGAAAAAGCTGAGGGTGTCCACAATGTCATCGGCAGTAATGCTGCGACCAAAGGGGTTTTCAGTTGCCATGACGCTCCTGTTTCGTCATCAATTTATCCGTCACCAAATCGTCGCGCACCGCTTCAACTCGCCCATGACGGGCTGTCACGCCAAGGCGGCCTCAATAAAACATGCCGGTTTCAAGTTGGGCCTCTTCCGACATCATCTGTCGGTTCCACGGCGGATCAAACACCAGTTCCACGTCGACGTGAGCCACATTCGGCACCTGGGCAACCCGGTATTCCACATCGCCGACCAATACCGGACCCATGCCGCAAGCGGGGGCCGTCAGCGTCATTTCAATCTGCACCCGCTTAGCCTCCTGGTCGATTTCAACCTTGTAAATCAGGCCGAGATTAACCAGGTCCACTGGAATTTCCGGGTCAAACACCGTTTTCAGGGCATCCCAAACCTGGGACTCCAAAATCTCATCCCCTGGCGGCGGATCAAAGGTCAATACCTGGGGCTCAAAGCCGAGGGCCGCCGCATCGGTGCCGTCCACCCGAACCATGTTGCCGTTGTAGGTCACCGTGTAATTACCGCCTAACGACTGGGTAATGGTGACAAAATTATCTTTCGGAATGGTAATCGGCGTACCCACCGGAACGATGCGTCCGGGGCAATCACTGACCGTGACCACCATTTTGCGTTCCATCAGTTACCACCCGCCATGACGTTAAAGCTCTCGCCGCAACCGCACTCGTCGGCAACATTGGGATTAATAAATTTCAAGCTGCGATTCAGCCCTTCCTGGGTGTAATCAATCAGCGTGCCGCGCACCATGGCCACCGCATTGTCTGCCACCAACAAGCGCACACCATTATCCAGGGTCAAGGCAACATCGCCCTGACTGGGCTGGTCGGCAATATCAATCACGTACTTATAGCCGGTGCAGCCACTCTCTTTGACTGACAGACGAATCGCGGCATCTGTCTGGCCGCCTAACTGCTTGTTGAAATGCGCCTGGGCGGCCGCGCTGACCGTCACAAGCTGCTCAGGTGCAAAGGTTTCTACGCTCATAGTGCCTACTCCAACTCACGCAAGATCACTCTGTCGAACCGGGCCAGCGTTACCCGCCACCCATTTCGTTAGAGCCATTTACATCAAAAAGGTTTTCGCCTTCTCCAGGCCGGCAAACAACCTGTCGACGTCATCGAAGGTGTTATACAAGGCAAAAGACGCTCGGGCAGTGCCGGGGATGCCAAACTGTTTCATGATGGGCTGGGCGCAGTGATCACCCGTACGCACGGCAATCCCCTGCTGGTCGAGCAACATACCCAAATCTGCGGGATGGCTTCCCTCGAGCAAAAAGGAAAATGCACCGGCAATCTGCTTTGCCCGGCCAACCCGGGTCAATCCACTGAAATTGGCCGCTTTCTCGTGGGTGTATGCCAGAAGCGCCGCCTCATGGACAGCTGCGGCCTTGCGGTCCAGCGATTGCAGAAAATCCACCGCCGCACCCAAGCCAATGGCGCCGGCGATGTTGGGCGTGCCAGCCTCAAACTTGAAGGGCAGGTCATTAAAGGTAGTGCCGGCAAAGCTGACCGTTTTGATCATCTCGCCGCCACCGTGGTAGGGCGGCATCTGCTCGAGCAATTCCCGCCGACCGTAGAGCGCGCCCATTCCGGTAGGGCCATACATTTTGTGGCCGGAAAAAGCGTAAAAATCGCAGCCCAGCGCCTGCACATCAACGCTGAAATGAGGGACTCCCTGAGCACCGTCGATCAATACTTTGGCACCGGCCTGGTGGCCAAGGTCGATGATTTCTTGAATCGGGTTAACACTGCCGAGGGCATTGGATACATGTCCTACCGCAACGATTTTGACCCGCTCATCGAGAAGCGAGCGAAACGCCGCCATGTCCAGTTCGCCCTCCGCAGAAACCGGAATGGCGACCACTTCGGCGCCGCATTCTTGGGCCACCAGCTGCCAGGGCACAATGTTTGAGTGGTGTTCCATGGCCGACACCAACACCCTATCACCCGCTCGCAACACCCTGCGGCCGTAACTACTGGCCACCAGATTGATTGCTTCGGTGGTTCCCCGAGTCCAGATGATCTCGGCCGTTTCCGCCGCATTGAGCAGCGCCGCCACCTTTTGCCGGGCAGCCTCAAAGGCCAGCGTGGCACGATCACTCAGGGTATGGGCGCCCCGGTGGACGTTGGAGTTATCGAGGCGGTAGAAATCGCTAATGGCATCGATCACCCGCTGGGGCTTGTGCGTCGTCGCGGCATTATCCAGATACACCAGCGGCTGGCCATTCACTTCCTGCTGCAAGGCCGGGAACTGGGCGCGCAGCGCAGCAACATCAAAGCTGGCTGCTGATTGCACGGCGGCCTCACTCATGCGGCTTCTCCGGGATTGGCAAATTTGCGCTCAAACAGACGCTCAACCAGCGGTGTTAGGTAATCACGCAAAGGCGCGTGGCGGAGCTGGCCGAGCAACTCGTTGATAAAGCCAAAGCTCAGCATCATTTCTGCCCGGTGGCGGGCCAGACCCCGGCTCTGCAGGTAATACAGCGCCTTTTCCTCAAGCTGCGCCACGGTCGCACCGTGGGCACATTTCACATCGTCGGCGTAGATTTCAAGCTCGGGCTTGGTATCCACTTCCGCATGACGGCTGGTGAGCAGGTTTTTATTGCTCAATTCCGCCGAGGTTTTTTGGGCGTCGGGATGAATATGGATACGACCATTGAACACCGCGCGACCGTAATCGCCGACAATGCCACGGAAAATTTCCCGGGTCGTACAATTGGCCACGGCATGCTCGATGCAGGTATGAAAATCAACCACATGCTTGTTATGGGGCAGATAAATGCCATTGAGCTCGCAGTGAGCCCCCTCACCCCGGTGATTGACCACCACATCGCTGCGCTGCAAAGCCGCGCCGAAACTGGTCATAAAGCTGCTCAGGTTCGCGTCGCGCTCGAGATTCACGTGCACACCGCCGATATGGAGACTGTGCTCTTCTTCCAGATGAAGATGGTAATGGGTCAGCCGGGCATTGGCATCGATTTGCAGCTCGGTGATGCTATTGGTGAAGCAGTTTTGCGCCTCGTCCGTGCTGCTGAAATGCTCCACCACTGTCGCGTCGGCGCCGCTTTCAAGATGTACCAGCAGACGCTGATTCACCACAAAGCTCTCGTCCTCGGTGGCGGTGATGTGGTGAATGTAAATCGGGGTGGTCACCACGGCATTTTTTGCCACGCGCAGATAAACCCCTTCGGCAAGCCAACTGTTATTCAGTGCAGCAAACAAGTGCTTTTCTGAATCGGCGATATTGCCAAGGCGGACCAAAATTGCCTGCTGCTGATCGGCATCTGCATCTGAGAACAGCGCCCATTCAACCCCTTCTGGCAAGGCTGGGCTGGACATCTCCGCCTGAAAACGGCCGTTCACAAACACCAGTGAACAGGCGTCCAAACCGGGGATCGGGTCGGGCTGAGCGGGAAGCTGGGCACCGGCAGCGGTTGGCCAACGCAAATAACTGCCGTCGGCGAGGGCCTGCAAACTGGTGTACTTCCAGCTTTCTGTTTTCCGGGTGGGAAAGGGAGTGACCTTCCACTGCTCGCGGCCACGCCGGTTCAGCTCAGCCAACCAGGGCAAGCCCTGTGGCTGCAGGCTTGCCGCTTTTTCGGAAAAAACCGCCATCAGGCCACCTCTTTCGTGATCCAGCCGTAGCCCTTCTGCTCCAGCTCAAGCGCCAAGGAGCGATCACCGGATTTGATAATCCGGCCGCCAGACAGCACGTGAACGAAGTCGGGCTGAATGTAATCCAGCAAGCGCTGGTAGTGGGTCACCATGACAAATGCCCGGTCAGCAGCGCGCATGGCATTCACGCCTTCCGCCACTACTTGCAGGGCGTCGATATCCAGGCCAGAGTCGGTCTCATCAAGGATGCACAGTTTGGGTTCCAGCAGCATCATCTGCATCAGCTCGTTGCGCTTTTTCTCACCGCCAGAGAACCCTTCGTTGACGCCCCGCTTGAGAAACTGATCATCCAGGTTCACGGCCTTGCACTTCTCCCGCGCCAGCTTCATGAACTGTACGGCATCAACGGGCTCTTGACCGCGATGGACACGCACCGCATCCACTGAGGTTTTCAGAAATTCCATATTGCTCACCCCGGGGATTTCCACCGGGTACTGGAATGCCAAAAACAGGCCCTCCCGAGCACGCTCCTCGGTGTCCATGTCCAGCAGATTTTTGCCGTCAAAGTCGACGCTGCCCCCGGTGGTCTCATAACCCTGTCGACCGGCCAACACGTGACCGAGGGTGCTTTTACCGGAACCATTGGGGCCCATAATGGCATGCACTTCACCGGCCTTAACCTCCAGGCTCAGGCCTTTCAGAATTTCTTTGTCGCCCACATTCGCGCGCAAATCTTTAATCGACAACATAGGTAAATCATCTCTCCGGAATGGGATGGGATCGTGTGCGGCCCTTAGCCGACCGACCCTTCTAGGCTGACTTCAAGCAGCTTGCCGGCCTCAACCGCAAACTCCATGGGAAGCTCTTTAAAGACTTCTTTGCAGAAGCCGTTAACAATCAGTGATACCGCCTTCTCTGCGTCCAGCCCCCGCTGCTGGCATAAATACAGCTGGTCATCACTGACCTTTGAGGTAGTGGCTTCGTGTTCGACCACGGCGCTGGGGTTACGGCTTTCGATATACGGGAAGGTGTGAGCGCCGCAACGATCGCCAATCAGCAGGGAATCGCACTGGGTGTAATTTCGCGCCCCCTCGGCGCGACTGCCCATACGCACCAGACCTCGATAGGCGTTCTGGCTACGCCCTGCCGAGATACCCTTTGAGATGATGGTAGAGCGGGTGTTGCTGCCCATATGAATCATCTTGGTACCGGTATCGGCCTGCTGGAAGTTGTTGGTCAGGGCAACCGAGTAGAACTCGCCAACGCTGTTATTGCCACGCAACACCACACTGGGATATTTCCAGGTCACCGCCGAACCAGTCTCGACCTGGGTCCAGGAGATTTTGGCATTGTCGTGGCATACGCCACGCTTGGTCACAAAATTGTAGATTCCGCCCTTGCCATCTTTATCGCCGGGGTACCAGTTTTGCACCGTGGAGTATTTGATCTGGGCGTCACCCAACGCCACCAGCTCAACCACCGCCGCGTGCAGCTGATTCTCATCCCGCATCGGCGCGGTACAGCCTTCCAGGTAACTGACGTGACTGCCCTCATCAGCAATGATCAGAGTGCGCTCAAACTGGCCGGTTTTGGCCTCGTTAATACGGAAATAGGTGGACAGCTCCATTGGGCAGCGCACCCCCTTGGGGATGTATACAAAAGAGCCATCACTGAACACCGCACTGTTCAGCGCAGCGAAGAAATTGTCTTTGCGGGGCACCACCGAGCCGAGGTACTTTTTCACCAGCTCCGGGTATTCATGCACCGCCTCAGAGATAGAACAGAAGATGACCCCCGCCTCTTTCAACTTGGAGCGGAAGGTTGTGGCAACGGAGACCGAATCAAATACAGCGTCCACCGCGACACCGGCAAGCATCTCCTGCTCGTGCAGCGGAATACCGAGTTTTTCGTAGGTACGCAGCAGCTCAGGATCAACTTCGTCCAGACTCTTAGGCTTGTCGGCCATGCTCTTGGGCGCGGAATAATAGGACAAGGCCTGAAAATCAACCCGGGGATACTTTACGTGGGCCCAATTCGGCTCATTCATTTCCAGCCAGCCCCGATAGGCCTCCAGACGCCACTCCAGCATCCACTCGGGCTCACCCTTCTTGGTGGAAATAAAACGAATCACGTCTTCATCCAGCCCCGGTGCCAGGGTGTCCGACTCGACCGCTGTGTAAAAACCGGCCTCGTAGTCGTTTTTCAACAGGGAATCAATTTGTGCCTGTTCGCTCTGTGACATGGTGTTGGACTCAAAAATCGGTGGAAATCGAATGGCAAATAGCAGCAGCCCGGCGAAATCACCCAGACCACACACCTGCCGCCGAGGTGCCTATTGTTACAAAACCAAGCAATTTACTCAACTATTAGGCAAAAGTGCGGCGCAAATTATAGCACTGAATTGAATGGGGAAGCCGGATTGTTTGCCGCCGTTGGTAAGGCTTGGGCTACTCTTCGGGGCACCAGCGAAAGCGCCAGCCCTGCAAACGCGCCGCCCAGTGCTCGTGAACCCATAAATCGGCTACGGCCACCAGCTCATCGTTTACGTAGATCAGCGGCAAGCGGGCTCGCCGCCAGGGCGGAACGGCCGCCTCCTGCAGCAGCTTTTTCAGCTGCTGGGAGTGGGGCCGCCCCACGGGCTGAAAGCGCTCTCCCCCTTGCCGAAAGGCAACGGTAAAGGGCAGCGGCGCAGCACCTGGACCCGGCTCAGCCGCAAGACAGCCCACCCCCGGCATTGCCAGTGGCTGAGCGCCATCCCAGCGCCAACGGGCCTTGGGATCAAAATCCGCCAGCACCGTCACATACAAATGCCCCTGAAAACGCCGGATCTGCCTGCCCGCGAGCTGCACCAGGGGCTGGGCGTCCTCCTCGGCACTGACAGCCTGCTGCACCGCCTGCAGCTGAGCGAGGCTGGGCACGATCTGCCACCCGGCCAGCCAGCGGCGCAGCCGCCGTTGCTGCTGGGCGGTATTCAGCATGGCCAGAGAAGCAATCGGAAAGGGCTTTTTGTCTATATCCCCAAGCGGGTCGAGGCAATGCTGCTCGGCAGTACTCGCATCTTCAATCAAGCGCCGAAGTCGCATCATGCTGCCGCGATAGCCGGGCCAGCGCTGACTCACCAGCGGCAGCACCTCATTGCGAAGAAAGTTGCGATCGAAACGGCTGTCGCTATTACTGGGGTCTTCCACCCACTCCAGTCCGTGCTCCCGGGCATAGGCCTCCAGGTCAGAACGGGGCAGGGCCAGCAGTGGGCGGCAGATCAGCCCGGCTCCCAGCGGGCGCGTCTCAGGAATGCCGCGCAGGCCATCCAGCCCCGTTCCGCGAAACAGCCGCAGCAACATGGTCTCGGTTTGGTCGTCCAGATGGTGCCCTTGGAGCAGCAGATCACCCTCTTCCAGCTGGCTTTCAAAGGCCTGATAGCGCGCTTGGCGAGCAGCGTTCTCCAGGCTTGCGCCCGACTCAACACTTACCTGCAAACAGGTGAACTCCAGCCCCAAGCGAGCACAAACCGCAGCACAATGTTGCTGCCAGTCGTCGGCTTGGGCCTGCAATCCGTGATGAATATGAATGGCCTGCACGGGCGAACGTGGCGCCAGCGCAGTGAGAGCATGAAGAAGAACCGTGGAGTCGAGTCCCCCGCTGAACGCCACTCGCCAGCGCCGCCCCTGGTAGGGCTGCATTTTGCTGGCGAGATGATCAATCAGCGAGGTCATGGGGCGGGAGCCGCGCAGGTCATACTGCGCGACCAGCCTTTATCAGGCCTTGCCGTAGGACATCAGCCGGTCGTAACGGGTCGCCAGCAGCTGGTCTTCCGGCAAGCTCTGCAGACGCTTGAGCTCTTTCACCAGGTGAGATTTCACCCGGCCGGCCATATCGTCGATATCCCGGTGGGCACCGCCACGGGGCTCGGGGATGGTGGCGTCAACAATACCCAGCTCTTCCAGCACCGTTGAGGTCAAGCCCATCGCCTCGGCCGCATCGGGGGCGAATTCGGAGCTTTTCCAAATAATGTTGGCGCAGCCTTCTGGAGAGATAACGAAGTAAGTGGAGTACTGCAACATGGCGATGTGGTCACCCACACCAATCCCCAGTGCACCGCCAGAGCTTCCTTCACCGATTACCACACAGATGATCGGCGTTTTCAGCCGTGACATGACTGCCAGGTTTTGGGCGATGGCCTCACTGATACCCCGCTCTTCACTGTCGATGCCGGGATAGGCTCCGGGGGTGTCGATCAGCGTGACAATAGGCATGTTGAAACGCTCAGCCATTTCCATCAGCCGCAAGGCCTTGCGGTAACCTTCGGGCTTGGGCATGCCGAAATTGCGTTTCACCTTCTCCTGGACGCCGCGACCTTTCTCCTGACCGATCACCATCACCGGCATACCTTCAAGGCGGCCAATACCAGCCACAATGGCCCGATCATCACCGAAGTGCCGGTCGCCGTGCAGCTCGTCAAAGTCGGTGAAAATACGACGAATGTAGTCCAGGCAGTAGGGGCGCATGGGATGACGGGCAATTTTCACCACGTCCCAGGCAGTCAAATTCGAGAAAATCTTTTCTGTCAGCTTGCTGCTTTTTTCCCGAAGCTTGGCAATTTCCTCGGTAATGTTGAGGTCGTTGTCGTTACCTACCAACTGCAGCTCTTCAATTTTAGCTTCCAGTTCGGCAATGGGCTGTTCGAAATCGAGATAATTAGGGTTCATTTTTACTCTTGATTTGCTGTTTGCGCCGTAAGTTAGGCCACCACACCCACCGTATTCGGGGGCGCCCGGCAAGATCAGGCACAGATTATACGTTATTCGTAATTGATAACCACGTTGTTGACACCGTAATCATCGCGCAGCCGCTGCAAGACATCGTCTTTGGGCAGAATATTCCAGGCCTCGCCGAAGCGGATGCGACCGCGCCCTTCGGGGCGCTGGTATTGCACAACCACCGGACACCGACCGCCCCGAGCCACACTTAGCGCGCCTTTGAGCTGCTCCAGACTGCGCTCGCTCAAGGCATCTGAAGACAAGGTCAGCAACAGTTCCCGGGCGCTCTGTTCTCTTGCCTCAGCCAGGCTGCGGACCGATTTGACCCGCATTTTCTTGCCGCCACTGTATTCATCAAAGCTGCAAACCCCCTCGACCACCAGCACACTGTCTTTGATCAACTTGTCCCGATGCTCTTCATAGCTATCGCTAAACAGGGCCACCTCAATCCGTGCACTGCGGTCATCGAGCTGCACAAAGGCCATGGTGTCGCCGCGTTTGTTCTTCATGGTGCGCATATTGACCACCAAACCGGCGATGGTCTGGGCCTGCTTGTCTGGCTGCAGATCGACAATACGCTTGGGCACAAATCGCCGCAGCTCGGCTTCATAATCGTCGATAGGATGCCCGGTCACATAAAGACCCAGAGTGTCCTTTTCCCCCTGCAGGCGCTCCTTGGTATTCCAACGCCGCACATTGCGAAAGGGCGCATACACATCCCGGTTATCCACCGCCAAGGTATCGCCAAACAGATCGACCATGCCGCTCTCAGCATTTTTGGCCGATTGCTCGGCGACCTGTACCGCTTCTGCCATGGCCGCCATTAACACAGCACGATCTTCGCCCAGGTCGTCGAAGGCGCCGGCGCGAATCAGCGCCTCAATGGCCCGCTTGTTAACCTTGCGCGGGTCCGTGCGCTCGCAGAAATCAAACAGATTTTTAAAGGCTCCGCCTTTGCTGCGAGCGGCAATAATATTTTCTACCGGGCCTTCGCCGAGACCTTTGATCGCCCCCAGGCCGTAAACAATTTGTCCTTTGTCGTTCACGGTGAACATATATTCACCTTCATTCACCGAGGGCAATTTGTAGTCGAGCTTCATTGCCCGACACTCCTCGATGAAGATCACGATTTTGTCGGTGTTATCCAGTTCCGAACTCATTACCGCTGCCATAAACGGCGCCGGGTAATGGGTTTTCAGCCAGGCGGTCTGATAAGACACCAGCGCGTAGGCCGCCGAGTGAGACTTGTTAAAACCATACCCGGCAAATTTTTCCATCAGGTCGAAGATGTTGGAGGCCAACTCCTCGCTGTGGCCTTTTTCCTGGGCACCGGCGAGAAACAGCACCCGCTGCTTCTCCATCTCCTCGGGTTTTTTCTTACCCATTGCCCGGCGCAACAAATCAGCGCCACCGAGTGTATAACCGCCCATTTCCTGAGCGATCTGCATAACCTGTTCTTGGTAGAGAATGATGCCGTAGGTCGGCTGCAAGATGGGCCGCAGGCATTCGTGCTGATACTGGGGATGGGGAAAGGCCAATTCGGCACGGCCGTGCTTCCGGTTGATAAAGTCATCCACCATCCCGGACTGCAGCGGCCCAGGGCGGAACAGGGCCACCAGTGCGACAATGTCTTCAAAACAGTCTGGCAGCAGGCGCTTGATCAGATCCTTCATACCCCGGGATTCAAGCTGGAACACCGCGGTGGTTTCGGCCTTTTTCAGCAAGTCAAAGCTGGGCGCGTCATCCAGCGGGATGGCCATAATGTCCAGGTCATCTTCACCTTCTTTGCCGCGCTTGGCATTGATGATTTTCAGGGCCCAATCGATGATGGTCAGGGTGCGTAGACCAAGGAAGTCAAACTTAACCAAGCCTGCATCTTCAACATCATTCTTATCAAACTGGGTGACCAGACCGGCCCCGGTTTCATCACAGTACAGGGGCGCAAAATCCGTCAGTTTAGATGGCGCAATCACCACCCCGCCGGCGTGCTTACCAACACCCCGAACCACCCCTTCCAACTGGGTAGCCATATCCCAGATTTCCTGGGCTTGCTCGTCACCACTGAGAAAGTCCCGCAGATCCGCCTCCTGGTCATAGGCCTTTTGCAAGGTCATGCCCACTTCAAAGGGAATCAGCTTCGACAACTTGTCCGCCAAACCGTAGGACTTACCCTGCACCCGGGCAACATCCCGCACCACCGCCTTGGCCGCCATTGTGCCGAAGGTAATGATCTGGCTCACCGCATCTCGGCCGTAATTGTCGGCCACATAATTGATCACCCGATCGCGACCTTCCATGCAGAAGTCGACGTCGAAGTCGGGCATCGACACCCGTTCGGGATTCAGAAAGCGCTCGAACAGCAGGTCGTATTCTATGGGGTCGAGGTCGGTGATCTTCAGCGCATAGGCCACCAGGGAGCCGGCACCCGACCCCCGCCCCGGCCCTACCGGAATGGCGTTGTCCTTGGCCCACTGGATAAAGTCCATCACGATCAGGAAGTAGCCGGGAAAACCCATCTGCAGGATGATATCCAGCTCGAAATCGAGTCTCGCCCGATATTCTTTTTCCTTCTCGGCGAAATCGGCCGCGTTGCGATCAAACAGAAAATCAAGTCGCTCGGTAAGACCGTCGTGGCTGAGCTGGCGAAAGAAGTCGTCCTGAGTCATTCCCTCAGGAATCGGATACTCAGGCAAATAATAAGTCCCGAGCTCAATCTCCACACTGCAACGCTTGGCAATTTCCACCGTGTTTTGCAGGGCTTCTGGAATATCTGCAAACAGCTCTGCCATTTCGTCGGGGCTGCGCAAGTACTGCTGATCACTGTATAGCCGCGGGCGCCGAGGGTCGTCCAACACCCGCCCATCGCGGATACAGACACGAGCCTCGTGGGCCTCAAACTCGTCGCTCTCCAGAAAGCGGACATCGTTAGTGGCAACCACCGGGCAATCACACTGGCTGGCCAACGCCACCGCCGCGTGAATGTAGTCATCTTCGTATTGTCGGCCGGTGCGCTGTAGTTCGAGGTAGTAGCGATCACCAAACACCGACTGCCAGCGGTCGAGGCTTGCCCGGGCCAACCCGGTCTTATTGCTCAACAGCAATTGACCAACATCGCCTTCGCGGCCGCCCGACAGGGCAATCAACCCATCGTTGAGCTCTTCTACCCAACTGCGCTGCAAGTACGCCTTACCCTGATACTGGCCCCTCAAGTAAGCGCGGGAAATGAGTTCTGTCAGGTTTTTGTAGCCACGGAGATTTTGGGCCAGCAGGCACAAGGTGAATATCTGATCCGGCGCGTCATCGTCGCGCACAAAAAAATCCGCGCCAAAAATCGGCTTCAGGCCGGCCCCCTGGGCCGCCTTTTGAAACTTGATCAGGGCGTAGAAGTTACACAAATCGGTGAGGGCCACCGCCGGCATATCCATGGCGGCAACCGTTTTACAAAGGGATTTCACCCGAATAACGCTGTCGACCAGGGAATATTCCGAGTGCACCCGCAAATGAACAAAATCGCTAGTCATGGTGCTCCCCCAACAGGGCTTTAACAGGCGCATAACTGCGCCGGTGAATGGGTGTAACGCCAAGCTGCTGCAGGGCAGCGAGGTGAGCCTTGGTGGGATAACCCTTGTGGCCACTCAGCCCGTAGCCTGGATACTGGCGATCCAGCTCCACCATCTCCCGGTCCCGGGTAACCTTGGCCAGGATCGACGCCGCCGCAATAGCCTGCACCCGGCTATCACCTTTGACAATAGCCTGGGCGCGATAGGGCCAGATGGGCAGACGATTGCCGTCCACCAACACCAGCTCCGGCTGCACCGAAAGCTTGGCAACCGCGCGATGCATGGCCAGCAGGCTGGCCTGTAAAATATTCAGCTTATCGATCTCGGCAACGCTGGCCCGGGCAATCGCAAAGCTCAGCGCACACTCACAAATTTCGTCAAACAGTTGTTCGCGCTTTTTTTCGCTCAGCGCTTTGGAATCGGTCAAACCGTTGATTGGCCGCTCGGGGTCGAGAATCACCGCCGCGGTCACCACATCGCCACACAGAGGCCCGCGCCCCACTTCGTCCACCCCGGCAGTGAGCACCGGAAAATCCGCCGTCTGAAACAGGTCACCAGTGTCAGGCATCAATCGGACCACACAGTGAAAGTACAACCTCCGCCGCGCGGTCGCTGGCCCGCCGGGCCAAGCCCTGATGAATATCGCGAAATTCCGCCAGCAGCGTTTCACGATGATTGGCATTATTCAGTTGCTCGAGCAGCAGCGGGCCGATTACCTCAGCGCACACCTCGTCCTGCAACAACTCAGGCACCAACGCACGCTGAGCAAGCAGATTGGGCAGCGAGAAATGCGGCGTTTTTATCAAGCGGGACAGAATTTTGAAGGACCATTTACCAAAACGGTAAGCAACCACCATCGGCCGCTGCAGCAACAGCGCCTCCAGGCTAGTCGTACCGGAGGCCATTAACACCGCATCGGCCGCGGCCATGACTTTTCGGGACTGGCCCAGCACCACCCGCACCGGCAAATCCTGGGAACGGCTGGCAATGATGTCGAGAATCTGCTGTTTTCGCGCAGCATTTGCTGCCGGAATCAAAAATTCAATGCCGGGATGAGCGCGACATAACCACTGGGCCGTCTCCAGAAAAGGCACCATCAGCTGGCCAACTTCGCCGCTGCGACTGCCGGGCAAGATTGCCAGCACCGGATGCTCGCCACTGACATCCAGCTCCGCACGAGCGGCGTCGCGCTGGTCTTCAAGGGGAATCTGATCAGCCAGGGGGTGACCAACGCAGGTCACGGGAACACTGTGTTGGCGATAAAACGCTTCTTCAAAGGGAAACAAGGTCAGCATGTGGTCAACTGCCTTGGCAATGGTTTTTACCCGTCCCTGACGCCATGCCCAAACTGACGGACTGACATAGTGCAGGGTTTTGATGCCGCGCTGGCGAAGGAACTTTTCAATATTGAGATTAAAATCGGGCGAATCGATACCAATCACAATATCAGGCTGCCAAGCCAGCATGTGCGACTTGACCAGGCGACGGATTCGTAGCAGCTCGGGCAGACGTTTCAACGGCTCCACCAAGCCCATGACGGCGAGGCGATCCATCTCACACAAACTGTGAAAGCCCTGCTCAAGCATCAGAGGGCCACCGACACCCTCGAACTGCGCACCGGGAACCCGGGCTTTAATCGCCTTGATCAAGTCGGCTCCGAGAATATCTCCGGAAGCCTCGCCGACAATTATGCCAATTCGCAGTGACGTCATGATTTTTCTCAGCGGGGCTGCCCTCACGCCAGAGCGCGAGCACAGCGAGGGCAATTTAGCGGACGATGCCCCGTTTGGATTGGCTCAGCGAATCCACCAGGAGCTGCACTTCGGGCGTATCAACCACCATCTCTTGCAGACGAAGAATCGCCTCTTCGCTGGTCAGCCCTTGACGATAAATAAGTTTGTAGGCGCGGCGAATCGCCGCAATCGCGTCGCTGCTAAAACCGCGACGCTTGAGTCCTTCTGCATTAATGGTTTTCGCTTCGGCGGGTGAACCACTCACGGTGACGTAGGCTGGCACATCCTTGCTAATACCACAGCCAAAACCCGCGAAGCTGTGAGCACCAATCGCACAATACTGATGAACCAGGGCGTAACCGCTGAGGATCGCCCAATCGCCGACCGTAACGTGGCCAGCCAGGGACGCGTTATTGACCAGAATACAGTGGTCACCGATCACCGAGTCATGCCCGATATGGGCATAGGCCATAATGAGGTTATGGCTGCCAATGATGGTCTTACCCTGATCCTGCACGGTACCCCGATGAATCGTGACCCCTTCACGGATGATGTTGTTATCACCCACCAGAAGCTGGGTCGGCTCACCCTGGTATTTCAGGTCTGGGGTGTCCTCACCCACCGTGGAAAACTGGTAGATAGTGTTGTTACGACCAAAGCGGCTGGGGCCCTTCACCACCACATGGGAACGAATATCGCAGCCTTCGCCCAATTCCACACCCGCGCCAATAATGGTCCAGGGGCCAACTCGACAGTTGGCACCAATTACCGCGCTGGGATCGACGATCGCCCGGGGATCAACCTGAGCACTGGGGTGGATATTGTCCGTCACTGTTAACGCTTCCGGTCAATACACATAATCGTCGCGGAGCAGGCCAACTGGTCCTCTACAAAGGCCTTGCATTCAAACTTCCACAGACCCCGTTTGTCGGACACGTAATCCGCTTTGAGAATCAGCTGGTCGCCAGGGACTACCTGGCGTTTGAAACGGCAGTTGTCGACACCAGCAAACATATAGATTGAGCCATCGGATGGCTTCTTATCCAGGGTTTTAAAGCCGAGAACCCCGGCGGCCTGGGCCATCGCCTCGATAATCAGCACGCCGGGCATAATCGGCAAGCTAGGAAAATGGCCATTAAAATGCGGCTCATTACCGGTCACATTTTTTACCGCGACAATGGACTTACCCAGCTCCAGTTCGATGACTTTGTCTACCAACAAGAATGGATAGCGCTGGGGCAGATACTCTTTGACTTCATTGATGTCCATTACCATGGCTCAACTTTTTCCTTCTTCATTTTTTAAGCTTTTTTCTAAGCTCAACACCCGGCGGAACAGTTCATCCAACCGACCGAGGCGAGCCATACTTTTTCGCCACACGGACGACTCCATCGCACTCACCCCACTGGAGTAGGCTCCGGCCTCTGTCAACGACTTGGCTACCAGAGAGCGCGCAGTAACATGGACATTATCCGCTATTTGCAGATGCCCAAGCACCCCAACACTGCCACCAAAAGTGCAGTTTTTGCCAATCTTTGTGCTTCCCGCGACCTGACAGCCCCCCGCCATCGCAGTCCCGGAACCAATCTCAACATTGTGCGCAATCAGTATCTGGTCATCGAGAATCACACCGTCACCGAGAATGGTATCGGTAATAGCGCCTCGATCGATTGACGAGCAGGCACCGATCTCCACCCGAGAGCCGATCCGCACACTACCTATCTGATGGACCTTTACCCACCCTTCCGGGCTCGGGGCAAAACCAAAACCGTCCGCGCCAATCACCACACCCGAATGGATCACGCAGTGATCGCCGAGTACCACCTTGTGATAAAGGGTGACATTGGCGTGCAGCAAGCAGTGTTTGCCTACCTTTGCGTCGGCGCCAATGACTGTCCCTGGGCCCACTACGGTGCCCTCACCGATCTCGGCACCCTCCTCGATCACGCAGTTGGCGCCGATGGCAGCCGACGGGTGCACCTTGCTCGACAGCACCACCGCGCTGGCGTGAACACCGGCAGCAGGCCGACGCCATGGATCGAACAAGGCGCTGGCGCGGGCATAAGCCAGGTAGGGGTTATCCGCAATAATGGCAGAGGCGGGACAATCAGCCTGCATTGACGGGTGGACGATCACCGCCGTAGCCCCGCTCTCGCTTAACTGGGACTTGTATTTCACATTGGCTAAAAAACTGAGCTCCCCAGCCTTGGCCGACGCCAGTGGCGCCAACCCGGTGAGGAGCTCATCGCCTTGCCCACTGAATGCTAGATCCAGAGCGGCGGCAAGTTCCGCCACGCTAAATGTGGGCGTCGACATTACTTAGCTTGGTTAAGCTTATCTGCCACTTTCGCGGTGATATCGTAGCCGGCTTCAACGTGCATCACTTGCTGACGAGGCAACAGCAGACCAATATTTTCCTCTTTGATTACCTGGGGCAGAACTTTCTGCAGCACAGGACCAATCTCTTGCATGATGCTTTGCATTTCTTGTTTTTGCGCAGCTTCCAGCTTGCGAGCAATATGCTCGGCATCGCCGCGGGCAGCATCAATCTTGTTTTTACGGGCGACCTTCTGCTCGTTGCTCAGCACATCCATATCTTTCTGGAACTGCTGAACCATTTTGTCGAAGTCTTTTTTCAGCGTTTCCAACTCCTGCACATTGGATTTGAACTCTGACTGATTGCGAAGCGCATTGATGCGGCTCTTGGCCAGCTCTGTATTCATTACCGCTGCATCGAGATCCAGTACGGCAATTCGCCCCTGTGCCATCGCACTGCCTGCCCAGATGGACACGAGCATGACTACCGCGACTTTAAACAACTTCATTTTGAACTCCTGCTTTTATGTGATGTTGTGAATTAAAAGGTTCGGCCCAAAGAGAACTGGAAGATTTCAGTTTCGTCCACTTTCTCGTCGTTCAGTGCCCGACCCAAACTGAAGGTCAGCGGTCCGAACCCAGTCAACCAGGTCACCCCGACCCCGGCTGAATAGCGTAACTTGCCCAAATCTGGCGTTGAGCAGTTAACCTGTGACACACCGCAATTGGTGCTAAATACGTTACCGGCATCAAAGAACAGGCCGCTGCGAACCGAACGCTGATCCTTTACGAAGGGCAGCGGGAACAGCAGCTCAATGGTGCCCTCAATCAGTACGTTACCGCCGAAGGGATCAGTGTCGTCGCGGACGCCAACGACCTC
This sequence comes from Spongiibacter taiwanensis, assembly GCF_023702635.1. Taxonomy (NCBI): domain Bacteria; kingdom Pseudomonadati; phylum Pseudomonadota; class Gammaproteobacteria; order Cellvibrionales; family Spongiibacteraceae; genus Spongiibacter; species Spongiibacter taiwanensis. The sequence continues at coordinate 3,483,103 of NZ_CP098455.1, read as the reverse complement.
CAGTTTTCCGGTATCAGGGTCGAGCACATAGCCCACTTCGCTGGAGCGTGCAGTGGGATTCCCATTGGCATCCACCGCGGTCACCGCTGAGCGGAAGGAGTAAATATCTGCCGGGCTACTGCGCGGGCCAAGGGTATTACTGCGGTAACCCCGCACAGAGCCAAAACCACCTGCGTAGAAATTTTCGAAGAAAGGCAGGCTATCCAGCTCACCGTAGCCATCGCCATAGCCCAACTGGGTCTTGAAGCGGAAGGTCCAGTTATTGGTAATGGGGAAGTAGATCTGCCCTTCGTAGTTCACCTTGAAGAATTCCAGATCCGACCCCGGCACCGCAACCGAAATACCGACAGTTTGCGACGAGCCGCGGGTGGCAAAAATACCCCGGTTCAAGGTCGACCGCCGATAGGAAGTCCCGATGGTGTAGTTATCGAATTCACTGCCGAACTTGTCGAGGAAGCCATCTTCCTGCGGCTCGGTGAGCGCGTCTGGGCTCAGGTTTTCGATGGCCTGCAGGGTCTCTGCAGCGGCATAACCGCCTGTTTCGTCATTGAAGGTCGACTCAATAAAGAAGTCGACATCGTCAAACAAACGCGGGCTGGTAATGATCTCTTTTACCGCAGTGAGGCCTGCGTCAATTTCGGTGCGGCTCACACCCAGGTCGAAGTTGATGCGTTCGATTTCAGAGATCGGATAACCGAAGTTAACCGACGCACCGTAGGTATCGGTGGTGTAGCTGGCAACGTTGATCTCTTCCAGATCGGTAGAGCGGAAATAGATCGAGAAGCCCCGGGAAACGCCGTCTTCGGTGTAGTAAGGGTTCAGGTAATTAAAGCTGGCACTGGTCTGGTATTGGCTCTTAGACACACCAAAGCCAACTTGCTTGCCCGAACCAAAGAAGTTGTTTTGTTGAATATTGGCGCTCAACAGCAGACCACTATCCTGGGAGAAACCGACGCTGGCGCCAAGGCTGCCCGAGCTTTGCTCTTCGACTTCGTACACTAGGTCAATCAAATCATCGGTGCCGGCCACTTCGTTGGTGTTGACCTTGGCTTCTTTGAAAAAGCCCAAGCGCTCCAGCCGGATCCGGCCGCTCTCGATTTTATCCGATGAGGCGGGCGCGGCTTCCATCTGCCGCATTTCCCGGCGCAGTACTTCGTCAGAGGTTTTGGAGTTGCCTTTAAAGTCGATGCGGCGAACATAGGTCCGTTTACCCGGGTCGATGAAGAATTTCATCATCACCGTTTTGTTTTCTTCATCCACTTCCGGGATGCCGCGCACCTTGGCAAAGTTGTAGCCCTCATTGCCCAGGCGCTTGGTCAAAAATTCTTCGGTGCTGGTTACCAGGGCCTGGGAGAACACCTGTCCCTCTTTTACCAGCACAAACCGCATCAGGTCATCTTCCGGCAACACCAGATCACCCGACAGTTCTGCGCCGCTAACCTTGTATTTGTCGCCTTCCGTTACGTTAACGGTGATATACACATTTTTGCGGTTGGGGCTGATCGCCACCTGAACGGAGGAAGAAGAGAAGCGCAGATACCCGCGATCCAGGTAGTAGGAGTCGAGTTTTTCAAGATCGCCCCGCAGCTTTTCCCGGGAGTACTTGTCAGCGCTGCTGAACCAGGAAAACATGCCACCCGTTCTCAGCTCAAACTCGTCAAGCAGGGTTTCATCGTCGTAAATGGTGTTGCCAACAATATTGATGTGCTTGATCCGGGCATTACTGCCCTCATCAATGGTAATGGACACGGCAACCCGGTTGCGCGGCTGGGCAACCACATCGGTTTCGATGCTCGCGTCATAACGCCCCTGGGAGACATACTGGCGAGTCAGCTCAAGGCGCATGTTTTCCAAGGTGGCCCGTTTGAACACCTGACCTTCAGACAAGCCCGCGCCCTTCAAACCATCGAGCAAGGCCTCGGTTTCCAGGGCCTTGTTGCCCTCAATATTAATTTCACTGATCGCGGGCCGCTCTTCCACACCCACAACCAGAACGTCCCCCTCGATACCAATCTGGATGTCATCGAAGTTACCGGTTCTAAACAGTGCCCGGGTGGCATTGGCTATAGAGGCCGAGGAGATACTGTCCCCCACGCTCAGCGGCAGGGCAGAAAACACCGTGTCCGCCGATATCCGCTGCAAGCCCTCGACCCGAATATCGGTAATGGTCAGGGATGTCTGGGCCTGAACGCCAAAACTTAGCGAGAGTAGAAAGGTACTGAGAGCAACAATGCGTTTCATCAAAAACAAAAAACCAAGGCTTAGGGCCCCGCAGAGCAATGCTGCAGGTACCACATATCAAGTTCGAATACGCTTTGCCCCGTCGATCAAAGGCGCAATACGTCGTTATATAAAGCAAAAACCATCAAGCAAACTACCAGCAGCAACCCAACCTGATTGGCCATCGCCTGTACTTTTTCTGTCACAGGTTTGCCACTGCCCCACTCAATCAGTGCGTAGACGATGTGGCCCCCATCAAGAATCGGCACCGGCAGCAAATTCAACACTGCCAGACTGACACTCAGCAGCGCCAAAAAGCTCAACCACGCATACAAACCGTACTGAGCCGAAGAGCTCGCCACTTTAGCAATGGTTATCGGGCCACTCAAGTTTTTCGGCGAAAGAAGACCAGTCAACATTTTTTTAATGGATTCGACGGTGAAGACACTCATTTTCCAGGTCTTATCCGCCGCTGCCGAAATCGCCCCAATGGGGCCGTATTCCATCGTCCGGCGCATGGATTCCGGCCACTCTGGCATGACAGCACTGACCCCCGCGTAGCCATAGGCCTTGCCGTCATCACCCACCCGGCGTGCCGGGGTGAACATCATGGGCAGCGTAATATCACCGCGCTGGATCAGCATATTCAATTCGCGCCCCGGGTTGCTGCGAACAACCTCTACCCAGTCGGCCCAGCCATCCACTGCCTGACCATCCACACTTAACACCAGATCACCCGCCTGCATGCCAGCGGCGGCGGCAGCACCGTCAGCCATAACCTCGTCGACCCGGGCCTCTGCTTTGGGCACAAACAAGGTGACACCCAGCTCCTTAAGTGGGTTGGGCTCGTCGACATCATGCATCCAGCGGTCCAGGGATACCTGAGCGGTCTCTACCTGCCCACCGGCACTGGGTTTAACTGAGAATGACAAGGTGCCGTGCTCGCCAATGCGCTCCAGCAACTGGAGCTGCAAGGCCTCCCAGGTGGGCGTGCTTTCGCCATCGACCGCAAGAATTTCCTGCCCCACCTGCAAACCGGCTTGTTCGGCCAGGGAGCCCGGTTCAATCTGGTCGATGATGGGCGCAACACCGTTGACGCCGTTCAGAAACACCAGCCAGTAAACAAAGATAGCCAGCACAAAGTTGGCGAGCGGACCGGCTGCTGCAATGGCGATTCGTTTAGGGGGGGATGCCTGACTAAAGGCCTGGTCCAGCTCATGTTCTGCCACTGGCCCTTCCCGCTCGTCGAGCATTTTGACGTAGCCACCGAGGGGAATGCCGGCAACGGCGAATTCAGTACCGTGGCGGTCCACCCACTTCAGCAGCGGCTTGCCAAAACCGATCGAAAACCGCAGCACTTTGATTCCACAGCGCCGAGCCACCCAAAAATGGCCGAATTCGTGGACAGCCACCAGAATTCCCAGGGTCACCACGGTGATTAAAACGGTTTGTAACAATCCGAGCATGCTTCGATCCTCTGGCCGACTTACGGCGTCCCCTACTGCCTCGTATGGCGGGCAATAACTTCCTCGGTGAGACGCCGCGCCTGCGCATCGGCGTCTTGGACCTCGTCGAGTGAGTGCGGTTCAAAAAATGATACGCGCTCCATTATGTCACCGATTATGTCGGGAATTGCGGCAAAGGCTAGACGTTTTTCCAAAAATGCGGAGACGGCCACTTCATTGGCCGCATTCAGCACCGCACTGGCGCTGCCGCCTGCCTCGGCGGCCTCTCGTGCCAAGCGCAAACAGGGGAAGCGCTGCTCATCCGGCGCCTCAAAATCGAGCCGCGCCTGGGCGATCAGATCCAACGACGACACCCCCGATGCGATACGCTGGGGCCAGGCAAGGGCATGAGCAATGGGGGTCCGCATATCCGGGTTGCCCAACTGAGCCAGCACCGAACCGTCTACGTACTCGACCATGGAGTGAATGACGCTCTGCGGATGAACCACCACCTCGATGGCCGACGGGGCACAATGGAATAACCAGCAGGCCTCGATCAACTCCAGGCCTTTGTTCATCATCGAGGCGGAATCCACGGAAATTTTTCGCCCCATCGACCAGTTCGGGTGGGCACAGGCCTCGTCCGGCGTCACGCTCTGCAACTCATCCCGGCTGCGGGTGCGGAAGGGACCGCCAGAGCCGGTCAGCAGTATCCGCCGCACGCCCAAGGGCGCTAAACCGCTCGCGGCAACCGGGGGAAGACACTGAAAGATCGCGTTGTGCTCACTGTCAATCGGCAGCAACTGGGCGCCACTGCGATCCACCGCCTCCATAAACAGGCGGCCAGCCATCACCAGGGATTCTTTGTTGGCGAGCAGCACTTTCCGACCGGCCTCGACTGCTGCCAGCGTGGGCATCAGCCCCGCTGCACCCACAATCGCGGCCATCACGAGATCAGCACCGGCTGCCACTTCCAACAAACCGGCCTCACCTGCCAGCACCTGGGTGCGCACACCGAGTGCGCTTACCTGTTGCTGAAACTCTACGGCGACCGACTCGTCTCTCAGCACCGCAAACTGCGGCTGAAACTGCCTAACCTGGTCGAGCAACTGGGCGGCGCTGCGATTTGCCGTCAGCGCATAAACTTCATACTTTTCGGGGTGGCGACCCAGCACATCAAGCGTACTGACACCAATCGAGCCCGTGGAGCCTAAAACGGTGACCCGCTGCATCAAGCACCGCCCACCGACAACAGGCCCAGGGTAAAGACCGGCACCGCTGCGGTCAGGCTATCGATCCTGTCCATCAGCCCGCCGTGGCCCGGCAAAATCTGCCCGCTGTCCTTGATACCCCGATGACGCTTGACCATGCTTTCCAGCAAATCGCCTAATACCGACGCCAGCACGGTAAACGCTGCCAGCACCAGCATGGCCAGCAATGAGCCGGGCATGCGCTCGGCCAGCGCCAGAGAGATCACCAGCATCAGGGTCATGGCCGAACACAAACCGCCCCAAAACCCGGCCCAGGACTTACCGGGGCTCACCGCAGGTGCCAGCTTGGCCTTGCCCAGGGCGCGGCCGACAAAATAGGCGCCGATATCGGCGGCAGCAACCAGGGCAATCACCAACAATATCAACCACACGCCGCCCTCGCGAAAGCCAAGGTAGCTGATCGACAGCCAGCCCGGTGCCAGCACCAGCACCCCCATCAGGCCGCGCATCAGGCGGCTACCCCACATGACCGCACTTTGTGGGTATGCCTTGACCCACAGCAGACCAATTGACCACCACAGACAGGTCACCACCATGACCTCGCGCAGGCGAGCAGGGTTAATCTCACCATAAAGGTCGACGTGCCAGGACAGCGTTGCCATCACCGCGCCACAAAGCAGCACAAAGCCCGCTCGAAGCCCGCGGGAGGCAAGACCGGTCATATCCCCCCACTCCCAGGCCGCCAACAAAATTAGTGCCGCAAACACCAGAGACAACAGCGGCGCCGTCAGCAATGCCAGAGCAGCAAACAGCGCCAGCACGATGATCACAGCAGTGATCACTCGCTGCTTAAGCATGGTAATTCCTATCCGTCAGCGACATGTTCGTCTTCCTCTCGACCGCCATAGCGGCGATCCCTGGCAGCAAAGGCGGCCAGTGCTTTATCCATTTCGGTTTCGTTAAAATCGGGCCACAGGCAGTCGGCAAAATACAGCTCGGCATAGGCCATCTGCCACAACATAAAATTGCTGATGCGCTGCTCGCCGGCGGTGCGGATACACAGATCGGGCTGGGGCAAATCGGCAAGACTGATCTCCCGCCCCATCATCTCCACATCAATCTGATCCGGCTCCAACAGTCCCTCTTTGACCCGCTGCGCCAGCGTGCGGGCCGCATTGGTGATATCCCACTGGCCACCGTAGTCAACCGCGATCACCAACTGGGTCGTTTTATTGAATCGGGTCAATTGCTCACTGTAGTCCATCTGCCTGCGCAGACCCGCTGAAAACTGCTGGCGGTTGCCGATAAACCGCAGCCGCACACCATCGGCGTGGAGCTGCTTGGTTTCGCTATCAAGGTAATGGGAGAACAGCCGCATCAAGGCCTGGACTTCCAGCGTCGGACGCTGCCAGTTTTCACTGGAGAAAGCGAACAGCGTCACGACCTCGACCCCCCGGGACTGGCAGTGATTAAGCAGGGAGCGGATCACCTCTACCCCTGCCCGATGGCCGTTCGCGGCGGTCATTCCGCGCTTTTTCGCCCACCGGTTATTGCCATCCATAATAATGGCAACATGCCGTGGAACCGGAGTGGTTGCGGAATTCCGCATTGTTTTACAGCCTTTTTAAACAGTGCTTGCCGGAGCGGACGCCTTAAATTTCCATCAGGTCGGCTTCTTTCACCGCCAGAGCCTTATCCACCTCAGCAATATACTTATCGGTGATTTTCTGAATTTCATCTTGGGCGCGACGTTCCTCGTCTTCGCTGATTTCCTTCTCTTTGAGCAGGTCCTTGATGTCGGAGAGCACATCGCGGCGGGCATTGCGAATGGATACCCGAGCACTCTCGGCCTCCTGCTTCGCCTGTTTGATATAACCCTTGCGCGTTTCCTGGGTCAGCGCTGGCATCGGAATACGGATGACCGTGCCCGCCGTTGCCGGGTTAAGCCCCAGATCAGACTTGTGAATCGCCTTTTCAATATCAGGGACAATGTTCTTTTCCCAGGGGGTGACCGTCAGGGTGCGCGCGTCTTCAACGCCAATGCTGGCAACCTGAGACAGGGGCGTCTCCACACCGTAGTAGTTCACTCGCACACCTTCAAGGAGGCTGGGGTGGGCGCGGCCGGTGCGGATTTTGTTGAAATTATGACCCAAGGCTTCAATGGTCTTGGCCATCCGCTCACGGGCGTCTTGTTTGAATTCTTCAATCACCTTTAATTCTCCTCGCTATTTGCCGCTACCAGCGTACCGTCACTGCCACCGACAACGATATTCAGCAATGCGCCCTGTTGCTCCATGGCAAACACCCGCAACGGCATTTTGTGATCCCGGCACAGACAGATGGCCGTCAGATCCATCACTTCCAGCTTTTTATCCAGCACCTCATCATAGGTGAGGAACGCATATTTCTCCGCACTGGCATCCACCATCGGGTCGGCAGAATACACGCCGTCCACCTTGGTGGCCTTCAACACCAAATCCGCTTCCACCTCGATCCCGCGCAGACAGGCGGCCGAGTCAGTCGTGAAGAAAGGGTTGCCCGTGCCGGCGGCAAATATTACCACCTCGCCGCGGGACAGGGCACGAATCGCCTTGCGGCGGTCGTAATGATCGACCACACCACTCATGGGAATGGAGGACATCACTGAAGATTTGATATTGCTGCGCTCAAGGGCATCGCGCATGGCCAGGGCATTCATCACCGTGGCCAGCATGCCCATATGATCACCGGTAACCCGGTCGAGGCCGGCCGCCTGCAGCGCCGCACCGCGGAACAGATTGCCACCGCCAATGACCAAGCCCACCTGCACGCCGATGCCAACCAGCTGCCCCACTTCCAGTGCCATGCGATCGAGCACCTTGGGGTCGATACCAAAGCCCAGGTTACCCATCAGGGCCTCGCCACTGAGCTTTAGCAGAATTCGTTTGTACTTTTTGTCGCGACTTTGGCTAGACATGCCTTCCACACCCTTCTTCAATCAACACGCTGCTGCCGTTTTCGGCCCCATCCCTGCGCCTGGGCCACTTCCCTTTTCCACCCGACGGACGCCCTTAAAAAGCCGCCACATTCTAACAGGATTTCAGCAGGAATCGCGCCAAAAACCCGGGCCGAAAAGCATTCAAATCCATAGCCAATTGCCGCACATACAAAAAAGGGCCCGAAGGCCCTTTTTTTTCAAACCGGCTTAGCCTTTCAGCTGAGCCGCGACTTCGGCGGCGAAATCCACCACCTCTTTCTCAATACCTTCGCCCACTTCGAAGCGCAGGAAGGACTGCACATCAGCGCCGTTGTTTTTCAGCAGCTTGCCAACCGTCAGATCGGGGTCTTTAACAAAGGCCTGATCAACCAGGGCATTCTCCGACAGGAACTTGCGGATCCGGCCGTCGATCATTTTCTCGATGATCTCAGCAGGCTTGCCACTTTCTTGCGCTTGAGCCGTGAAGATTTCACGCTCCTTCTCGATCAGCTCCTGGGGCATATCTTCGGGCTTGGCAACCTGGGGGTTTACCGCTGCAACGTGCATCGCCACGTCGCGAGCCAGTTCAGCATCACCGCCTTTCAGCGCAACCAGCACCGCAATGCGGTTGTTGGAGTGTACGTAGCTGTCTACCACACCACCTTCAACGGCAACGATCTGTACCCGGCGGACAGAGATGTTCTCACCAATTTTTTGCACCAGCGCTTCACGGGCATTTTCCAGCTCGCCCGCCATCAGTGCGGCAACGTCTTCCTGCTTGTCGGCAAAAGCCTTGCCAACCACCTGATCAACAAAGGCCAGGAAGCCGGCATCGCGAGCAACGAAGTCAGTTTCGCTGTTCACTTCAACAACAACACCGTAGCTACCGTCTTCGGCGATCTTGGTCGCAACCACGCCATCGGCAGCAGTACGACCGGCCTTTTTCGCCGCCTTCATACCGCTGGACTTGCGCAGCTCTTCAATTGCCAGCTCGATGTCGCCATTGGCCTCACCAAGCGCCTTTTTGCACTCCATCATGCCCAGGCCAGTGCGGTCACGCAGTTCTTTTACCATTGCTGCAGATACAGCCATTGTTCAATCCTCTCTTTATTGGGCTTTAACCTGACCCATACCTCGGGGTCCGCTCAATATACGTTCAACCCTGTGAACATTTAAAAGCAGCGAGCATTTAAAAAAGGGGGCCTCGCCCCCTTTCGCTGTTCGCTTTGGCAGCAATACCTTACTCGGCAGCGCCTTCTTGGCCTTCAGCGCTGACTTCGACAAACTCGTCCTTCACCGGCACTTCGTTAGAAGCAGCAGCCAGTACAGTGTCAGCAACGGCGCTAACGTACAGTTTGATCGCGCGAATGGCGTCGTCGTTACCGGGGATAACGTAGTCAACACCCTGGGGATCGCTGTTGGTGTCAACTACACCAAAGACCGGGATACCCAGCTTGTTGGCTTCCTGGATTGCGATGCGCTCGTGATCAACGTCAATAACAAACAGCGCGTCAGGCAGACCAGCCATATCCTTGATACCACCAATGGAACGCTCGAGCTTGTCCATATCCCGGCGACGCATCAGGGCTTCTTTCTTGGTCAGCTTGTCGAAAGTACCGTCCTGGCTCTGGGTCTCGAGCTCACGCAGACGACGAACAGACTGACGAATGGTTTTGTAGTTGGTCAGCATGCCGCCCAGCCAACGGTGGCTGACGTAGGGCATACCCGCGCGAGTCGCTTGCTCGGCAACAATTTTGCCAGCGGCACGCTTGGTACCAACAAACAGAATCTTGTTTTTGTTGGCCGCCATTTTAGCGATGGCGTCCAGAGCACGGTTCATCGCGGGGACGCTGTGCTCGAGGTTGATAATGTGAATCTTGTTGCGGGCACCAAAAATAAAGGGTGCCATCTTGGGGTTCCAGTAGCGGGTCTGGTGTCCAAAGTGAACGCCAGCCTGCAACATTTCGCGCATGCTTACTTGTGACATGATTTTTCCTTCGAAAACATCGGGTTATTAACTTGTGAACACCCCGCAACCCAACCTCGCTCAAGTCGAGGCACCCGGGATTACGTGTCGGTGATCACGCGTCGCTTATGCCTTTTCCAGCCTGGACCGGTAAAAGGGCGCGTATTTATACCACAGCGCCCCCCTATCGGAAAGCAGAAATGGCGATATTTCACCGCCAGCGCGGGCACGGCAGCCCGCGCCCTTCGCGAGCCCTGCCGGGATGGTTTACAATGCGCGTTTTTGGCCCGCCGCGCCCTGCCCCGCGGCTGACAGGTACTCGATTCCCGAATGAATGTTGTAAAAAAGACCCCAGAACAGATCGCCGCCATGCGGGTGGCAGGCCGCCTCGCCGCCGAGGTGCTGGAAATGATCGCCCCCCACGTTCAGCCAGGTGTGAGCACCGAAGAGCTGGACCGCATCTGCCACGACTACATCGTCAATGTGCAGAAGGCCATTCCCGCCCCGCTGAATTACAACGGCTTCCCCAAATCGATCTGTACGTCAGTCAACGAAGTTATCTGTCACGGCATCCCCTCCGATAAGAAAATTCTGAAGGATGGCGACATCCTCAACATTGATGTGACCGTAATAAAGGATGGCTGGCACGGCGACACCAACCGCATGTTTTATGTTGGCGAGGTGGCCGACCATGCCAAACGCCTGTGCCGCGTCACCCAAGAGTGTCTGTACCAGGCCATTGAGCTGGTTCGCCCCGGCTGCATGCTCAGCGACATCGGCACCGTCATCGCCAAACATGCCCGCAGCAACCACTACTCGGTGGTCGAGGAATACTGTGGCCATGGCATTGGCCTGGGCTTCCACGAAGACCCGCAAGTGCTGCACTACGGCGAAGGCTACAACCGCCGTAACGACCTGAAATTAGAGGAAGGGATGACCTTCACCATCGAGCCAATGATCAATGCGGGTAAGAAACAGACCAAGCTCAACATCAAAGATGGCTGGACGGTGACCACCAAGGATCGCCGCCTGTCGGCCCAATGGGAGCACACCATGGCGGTTACCGCCGACGGTGTTGAGGTGCTGACCGCACGACCTGACGAACCCTTCTACCGGGGCTGATTCATGCCAAATCTCGATAACGCCGTGCTGGAGCAAGGCAACGGCAAGGCGCTCGCGCATTACAAGAACTACCTCAAAACCCTGGCCAAGGAATTGGAAGAGGGTTTTTACAATGGCACGCCAGCCTGGGAGCTGGTGCAGCTGCGCTCCAAGAAAATCGACGAGCTGCTGCAGGACATCTGGCAGCGCCTCGACTGGGGCGACGACGTTGCCCTGGTGGCCGTGGGCGGCTACGGCCGGGGCGAGCTTCACCCCTACTCTGACATTGATATTCTGATCCTGACCCGGGACGACACCGACCACTACCGGGACAGCATCGAACAACTCATCACACGCCTGTGGGATTTGAACTTAAACGTGGGCCACAGCGCCCGCAGCATCCTGCAATGCCAACAGGCCGCCATCGAAGACATCACCATTGCCACCAACCTGATGGAGTCCCGCACCATTGCCGGTAACCCCGCACTCCACCGGGAATTGATGAAACTGGTCGGCCCCGAAGAAATCTGGCCCAGCGCCGAATTCTTCCGCGCCAAATGGGACGAGCAAATCAGCCGCCACCGCAAATACGCCAACACCGAGTACAACCTCGAACCCAACATCAAGAGCTCCCCCGGTGGCCTGCGCGACATTCAAATGATCGGCTGGGTGATCAAGCGCCACTTCGGCGCCCAGTCCATCGACGACCTGTACGACCGTCAGTTTCTGAGCCTGGAGGAACTGTCCGTGCTGCGCGACGGCCAGGCCTTTTTGTGGAAACTGCGCTTTGCCCTGCACCTGATCGCTGGCCGGGAGGAAGATCGTCTGTTGTTCGACCACCAGCGCACCCTGGCCAAAATGTTTGGCTATAAAGATGGCGACGGCAAGCTCGCCGTCGAGAGCTTTATGCAGGAGTACTATCGCTGGGCAATGAACCTCGGGGTGCTCAACGATGTGCTGATGCAGCACTTTGACGAGACCATTCTGCGCGCCTGTGAAGCCGAAACCCTGATCGAGCTGAACTCCCGCTTCCGGATACGCAACGGCCATATCGAAGTCGCCAACGACAAGGTCTTCGAGAAAAACCCCACCGCATTGATGGAGATCTTTTTCCTGATGGCCAGCAACCCGGCCATCGATGGCGCCCGGGCCAGCACCATTCGCCTGATCCTGAAATCCCTGCACCTCCTCAACGACCGCTTTCGGGCCGACCCGCGCAACAAGCGCTTCTTTATGGAGCTGCTGAAATGCCCGCAGCGGGTGGCCTTGCAACTGCGCCGTATGCGCCGCTGGGGCGTGCTCGGCGGCTTCATTCCCGAGTTCGGCCAGATCATGGGCCAGATGCAGCACGACCTGTTCCATATTTACTCGGTCGATGCCCACACCATGGCGCTGATCAAAAATATCAGCCGCTTCCGCTATCCCAGCATGGTCGACACCTACCCCATGGCCTGCCGGATCATGCAGCGCCTGCCCAAGCCGGAACTGCTGTTTTTGGCCGGTCTGTTCCACGACATCGCCAAGGGCCGGGGTGGCGATCATTCCACGCTCGGCGCGGTTGACGCCCGCAACTTCTGCGAAAACCTGGGGCTGAATAAGCGCGACACCAATTTAGTGGCCTGGCTGGTGGAAAAGCACCTGGAGATGTCCTCGGTTTCCCAGCGCCGGGATATTCAGGACCCGGAAGTCATCCGCGACTTCGCCCTACTGGTGGGTGAACAGACCCGTCTGGACTACCTGTTTTGCCTGACCGTGGCCGATATCAACGCCACCAACCCCAATCTGTGGACCTCCTGGCGGGCCTCCCTGATGCGTCAGCTCTATGCGGAAACCCGCCGGGCCCTGCGCCGGGGCCTGGAAAACCCCATCGACAAGCAGGAGTGGATTGCCGAAACCCAACTGGGCGCCATCGAGCGACTGGAAGATTACGGCTTTACCGATACCGAAGTGCGCAAGCTCTGGTCCAAAACCGGTGAAGATTACTTTATTCGCGAACAGATCGACGACATCGTCTGGCACACCCGGGCCATCGCCCAGCGCACCAACCCCGATGCACCGCTGGTGTTGATCAAGCCCGACGCCCGCCAGGGCATTGAGGGCGCCACCCAGATTTTCGTCCACACCAAGGGGCGACCCGGTCTGTTCGCCCTGCTGGCGTCGGCCATGGAGCAGCTCGATCTAAGCATTCAGGACGCCCGCATTTACAACAGCGGCTCGGGCTACACCCTCGACACGTTCTATGTGCTTGATGCGAACGGTGAACCCCTCGGAGACAACCCGGCGCGAATCGATCACATCATGAAATTCCTGCGCCAGCACCTTGAGAGCCCCGACAAATTTCCGGGCTTTACCAACCGCCGCACCCCGCGGCAGATGCGCCTGTTTACCACCCCAACCCGCACCAGCATGTCGACGGATTTGAACAAGGGACACACCATTTTAGAGGTGATTACCCCGGACCGCCCCGGCCTGCTGGCCAGAGTCGCCCAGATTTTTAACCAATACGATCTACGTCTGCAAAACGCCAAAATCGCCACCCTCGGCGAGCGGGTGGAAGACGTATTTTTTATTACCAACAGTGAGCAGAAGCCGGTGGAAGACCCCGCCCTGTGCCGGGAAATCCAAGACGCCATCTGCAGGGAACTGGACCAGCAAGTGAGCAAACAGAATGAATCCACGGCTCCAGGCCCTTCAGGCCTATCCATTTGAAAAATTGCGGGCCCTGCTGGCAGACTGCCAGCCGCCCGCCGTTCGCCACATTCCCCTGTCCATCGGCGAGCCTCGCCATCCGGCGCCGGAATTTGTGGTGGCCGACATCAGCGCCAACCTGGACAAGCTGAGCAACTACCCCACTACCAAGGGTATCGCCGAGTTACGCACCGCCATCGCCGACTGGGCCAGCCGCCGCTTTAGCTTGCAAGGGCTGTGTGCCGAGACCCAGGTATTGCCGGTAAACGGCACCCGGGAGGCCCTGTTTGCCTTTGCCCAGGCGGTGGTCAGCCCCAGTGATGACGCCCTGGTGGTCTGCCCCAACCCGTTCTACCAGATCTATGAAGGTGCGGCGCTGCTGGCCGGTGCCCAGCCCCACTTTCTGGCCTGCCACGCCCAAACCGGGTTTATTCCAGACTACTCCGCCGTGCCCGCCGAGGTGTGGCAACGCTGTCAGTTGCTCTACCTGTGCACCCCGGGCAACCCCAGCGGCGCCGTGATGAGCCAGGACGCACTGCAGCAGTTGATCCGGCTTGCCGACGAACACGACTTCATTATTGCCAGCGACGAATGCTACTCCGAACTCTACTTTGACGAAGCCGCGCCACCCCCAGGCCTGCTACAGGCGTGCGCGGCCATGGGTCGGGACGATTACCGCCGCTGCGTGGTCTTCCACAGCCTGTCAAAACGCTCCAACCTGCCCGGCATGCGCTCGGGTTTTGTCGCCGGTGATGCCACCGTCCTCGCCGACTTCCTGCTCTACCGCACCTACCACGGCTGCGCCATGCCGGTTCAGCATCAGCTTGCCAGCGCCGCCGCCTGGAGTGACGAAGCGCATGTACTGGCCAACCGCGATCGATACCGGGAGAAGTTCAGCCGGGTACTGGCAGAGCTGGACGGCTGCCTGGATGTCAGCCAGCCTGACGCCTCGTTTTATCTGTGGGCCAAAACTCCCATCGCCGACACCGAGTTTGCCCGTGGGCTGTTTGACCAGCAGCACGTCACCGTGCTGGCCGGCAGCTATTTGTCGCGCACGGTGGATGGCGTCAATCCCGGCGCCAACTATGTGCGCATGGCGTTGGTGGCCGAGCTGGACGATTGCGTTGAGGCAGCCCGCCGCATTAAGGCCTATTGCGCCTCACTGGAGTCCGCTCAGTGCTGAAGGCAGATCGCGTCGCCTTTATTCAGCGGCGCCTCGACGAACTCTATCCCGAACAGCCCATCCCGCTGGACCACAAAGACCCCTACACCCTTTTGGTGGCGGTGTTGCTGTCGGCCCAGTGCACCGACGAGCGGGTGAATCAGGTGACCCCTGCCCTGTTCGCTCTGGCCGACAACCCCTTCGATATGGCCCAGCAGGACGTGGATAAAATCCGCGAGATCATCCGCCCCTGCGGCCTGTCACCGCAAAAATCCAAGGCCATCAAACGGCTGTCAGAAATTCTGGTGGAGCAACACAACGGCGTGGTGCCCCAGGACTGGGACGCACTGGAAGCTCTCCCCGGGGTGGGCCACAAAACTGCCAGCGTGGTGATGTCCCAGGCCTTTGGTGTGCCGGCGTTTCCGGTAGACACCCACATTCACCGCCTGGCCCAGCGCTGGGGCCTGAGCAGTGGCAAAAATGTGGCGCAAACCGAAAAAGACCTGAAGCGCCTGTTTGCCCGGGATAAATGGAATAGCCTGCATTTGCAGATTATTTACTACGGTCGCGAGTTCTGCAGCGCCCGGGGCTGCGACGGCACCGTCTGTGAAATCTGTACCACCTGCTATCCCGAACGAAAATCTCCGAAGAAAACCAAAAAAGCCTGACGGTGATCCACGCCGGGCTTTTTGATAAGCTTAGCCACCCGAAAAATGGAGCCCCGCAGGACCATGACGGTTACCCTATACGGCATTAAAAATTGCGACACCGTGCGCGCCGCCCGCAAGTGGCTTGAGGGTCACGGCATTGACCACCAGTTTCACGATATTCGCGACGAGCCCCTGCCAGAGGGCCAGTTCGCCCAGTGGCTGACCGAACTCGGCGACGCCCTGATCAACAAACGCAGCACCACCTGGAAGCAGCTCGGCGACGCCGACAAAGCAATGGCAGAAGACCGTGGGGCGACCCTGCTGCAGGGGCATCCCACCCTGATGAAACGCCCCCTGCTCGACACCGGCAACAGCTTGCATCTGGGCTTCAAGGATGCGGACTACCAACAGATTTTTACTCATCACACTCTCTAGTGACGCAACATTAACCCCTTTCAAAAGGACGCCATCTTCGCATGACTGACAGCGTATTCAGCCTGGGCCTCGGCCTCGGCACCCAAAACAGCAAAGGCCAGTGGCTCGACACGTTCTACCCTCAGCCACAAGTTGCACCCAGTGCCGAATTGATTGCCGCCATTGCGCCGGTGGTGAATTACACCGGCGGCAACGAAGCCCTTGCCACCAACAAAGACACCATGGCCGCCCTGGCCGAAGCACTCAAAGGCTGCGGTGAAGACACCCTGGCCGACGTTGCGGTCCAGCTCGCCAGCAGCGATCAACCGCTGGTGGTCACCGTCCTGGCCACTGACGACGCGCCCACCAGCGTGCCCGAGGTTTACCTGAAGCTGCACCTGCTGTCTCACCGCCTGGTCAAACCCCACCAGCAAAACCTGACCGGCATGTTCGGCGCCTTGCCCAATGTGGCCTGGACCAACCAGGGCGCCGTCGATCTGGCCGAGCTGCCCCAGCGCCAGCTGCAAGCGCGCATGAAAGGTGAGCTGCTCGAAGTCATGTCGGTGGACAAATTCCCCAAAATGACCAACTACGTGGTACCCACTGGCGTGCGCATTGCTCACACCGCGCGGGTGCGCCTGGGCGCTTACCTCGGTGAAGGCACCACCATCATGCACGAGGGTTTTGTGAACTTTAATGCCGGCACCGAAGGCCCCGGCATGATTGAAGGCCGCATCTCTGCCGGCGTCATGATCGGTTCCGGATCGGACCTGGGCGGAGGCTGCTCTACCATGGGCACCCTGTCTGGCGGCAACAATGTGATTATCTCCGTGGGCAAAGAGTGCCTGATCGGCGCCAATGCCGGTATTGGTATTCCCCTAGGCGACCGCTGCACCGTGGAAGCCGGGCTCTACATCACGGCGGGCTCGGTGGTTGCCATGATCGACGACACCGGCGCGGTAGCCGGTACCGCCAAGGCCCGGGACCTGGCAGGCAAGTCTGACCTGCTGTTCCGCCGCAACTCCAAAAACGGCGCCATTGAGGCCCTGACTAACAAGTCGGCCATTGCGCTAAACGAGATGCTGCACGCCCACAACTAAGCGGCTGCCAAGCCACTCTCCGCCTTGTCTCCCCCTGGCCGCTTCGGCCCAGGGGGAGAACCCAAACCGCACCTGATTGAACTCATCACCTGAAAACCGCTCTATAAAACAGCCACTTGGCTAAACCCAACCGTAACGGTATGGTTAACGACAGGGAGATTGCGATGGAACTGCAGGTAACAGGACTTCTGGGATTTCTCATCTTTATCGCCGACATCTGGGCGATTCTTAATATTGTGCAGAGCCGGGAAAGCTCAGGCGCAAAATTGCTCTGGATCGTATTGATCCTGCTACTTCCCTTACTGGGACTGATTATCTGGTGGTTTGCCGGCCCCCGTGAGCGCTGACGAGGGCAACCGCGTTGCTGGCGGCGGGGCAATCAAACCCGCCTTAACTCGTCCGGCACCGGGCACAGCAAACACAAGCTATCAACACACCAGTTCAGGGGAGAACCACCAGTGGCACACGGCGGAGAAGCTGACGAACAGGGAACCTCAACCGGCATCGCGCCGCAGGCATCAAACAGGCCATTGCCGCTAGGCAAATCCACCGCCTGGGCGGTACACATCATCGCGATTCTGGCGGTGCTCTACACCATGAAGGTGGCCCGGGACGTATTACTGCCCATCACCCTAGCGGTCATTTTCGCCCTGCTGCTCGGCCCCGCTGTTAATCGGCTGCAGAGCTGGCGCCTTCCCCGCAGTTTGGCCGCACTGGTCATCCTTGCCTTAAGCCTGGGCGCCTTCGGCGGTGGTGTTTATATGCTGTCCGAACCCGCCCTTGAATGGCTGGGCAAAACCCCCGAGGCCGTCGCCAACCTGCGCGAAGAGTTTCATGCGGTAGACTCCAACAGCGCCGAAGTCGACGCTGCCAGCCGCAGCTTTGACAGCCTGGAAAAGGCCCTCAGCAGTCAGCCCAGCAACCCGCAAATCACCCAGGTGGTTCTCACCGAGCCGGGATGGCGCAGCGAAGTGTGGGAAACCGCCAAAAATTTTGGTGTGTACGGCACCCTTAGCGTAATCATGCTGTTCTTCTTGCTGACCGCCGGTGATGCGCTACTCAAGCGATTTATTCACACCCTGCCGAGCCAGCGCGACAAGGCGACCGTCATTGGTGTTGCCACCGCGGCCCAGGAACAAATGTCGCGCTACCTAACCACGGTTACCGCGGTCAATTTTGCGGTAGGCCTGGTCACCGGCTGTGCATTGTGGGTGGCGGATTTTCCCGACCCCGCGCTGTGGGGCGCCATGGCGGCACTACTGCGCTACATCCCCTACCTCGGGGTAAGCATCATGATCGGCTTGCTGGCCATCATCAGCAGCGTCACTTACGACACCATCGCAATGATTCTGGCTGCGCCGCTGGGCTTTGCCCTGTTTACCGCTATTGTGGGCCAATTTGTTGATCCGTTAGTCCATGGCCTGCGTTTCAGTCTTAACCCCATTGTGGTGTTTTTATGGATTTTCTTCTGGGGCTGGTTGTGGGGCGCCCCAGGTGTATTGCTGGCGGTTCCCTTACTTACCCTGGTTCAGGTGGTTTGCCAGCACAGTCAACGCCTGACTCCCCTCGCGCATATCATAGGAAGTGAATGACCATGACCGACATTGACAGTTATCGCCAGCAACTCTGGCCATTGCCACTGCAACCAAAAACCCACGAGGGCAAGTTTCGTCGGGTGGGGGTCGAGATTGAATTTACCGGCCTGCAGATTGACGAGATTGTCGACATCATCACCGATCTGCTCGGCGGCAAGGCGAAGGAAATCTCAGACTACGAGGTGGATGTGGTCGACACCGCGCTGGGCAAGTTTGGTGTTGAGCTGGATTTTGCCTACATCAAAAAGCTCAGTCGTGAGCGCAAAGAAAGCGGCACCAGCAACGATTTTGACGAGCTGACCGAAACCGTCGTCGGCGCCATTGCCAAGCAACTGGTGCCCTTTGAAGTGGTGGGACCACCGGTGGATATGCCCGACCTGTGGCGCATGGAGAGCCTGTTCAAAGCCCTGCGGGAAGCGGGCGCCGAGGGCACTGGCAGCGCGGCCACCAATGCCTTTGGCCTGCAACTCAACCCGGAGATGCCCGACTGCGAGGCGGCCACCATTCTCAATTATCTGCGCGCCTTTTTTTGCCTGTTTGATTGGCTCAAGGCCCGCAGCAAGGTGGACTTAACCCGCCGGCTGACCTCCTATGTGGACCCCTTTGCCAAGGAATATGTGCTCAAGGTCCTCGACCCGGATTACCAGCCCGATATCGACACCTTGATCGACGACTATCTGCACTACAACCCAACCCGCAATCGGGCGCTGGATATGCTGCCGCTGTTCACCCACATCGACGAGCCACGAGTGCGAGCGAAGGTGGACGACGACCGGGTCAAACCGCGCCCCACCCTGCACTACCGGCTGCCCAATAGTCTGATAGACGATCCCGATTGGGGGCTGATCACTCCCTGGCGCGACTGGCTGCAAGTAGACAACCTGGCCAGCCAGCCCGAGCGCCTGCTTGAGGTTTGCAAGGCCTACCGCAAACACCTGGACAGCTTTACCGACAGCCTGTTTGGCGATTGGCCCCAGCAAAGCTACCAATGGTTGGTGCCGGAGCTGTTATGAACAAACCGCTGATCGGTGTCACTGGCGACGATCAAACCCTGCGTTTTTCCTGGTGGTTTATTCGCTGGGCCCTGTGGCGCTGCGGCGCCAAAGCCTGGCGTCTCACCCCCAATCACAGCGAACTGCCCGACCACCTGGACGGCATTGTGATCAGTGGCGGCGACGACATTGATCCTCAGCTCTATCTGCCCGACACCCCCGAGGTGGCGCCGATTAACCCGCGCCGGGACAAATTTGAAATCGCGGTACTGGAACGCCTGCTGGGCACCAACATGCCCATCCTCGGCATTTGCCGTGGGGCGCAATTGCTTAACGTGGTGCTGGGCGGGTCGCTGTTTTCCGACCTGCGCGAGGTCCGGGTAAAAACCTCCAACCGCCGCAGCCTGTTGCCACGCAAACAGATGATCACCGAGCCAGACAGCCACCTGCGCCGCATTCTTGGCAGTGACACCTGCCGGATCAACAGCCTGCATCACCAGGCAGTGAAGAATTTGGGCGAGGGCATGAAGGTCAGCGGCCGCGATCTGGACAACATTGTGCAGGCCATCGAATCCACCGAGCACCCCTTTCGCATTGGCGTGCAGTGGCATCCGGAATACCTGCCGCAAAAGTCGATTCAGTTGCGCCTGTTCAAACAACTGGTGGAGTCGGTGCAGTAATGTTGTTGCAGTACGGCCTGCTCTTTCTGGCGTCCTTCGGCGCGGCCACCATCCTGCCCTTCTACTCAGAGATTCTGCTGATCGCCCAATTGCGCGATGGCCTCAATCCCTACGCCCTGTGGTTTTTTGCCAGCCTCGGCAACACCCTCGGCGCCGGGGTGAACTGGTGGCTGGGCGAACGGCTGGTGCAGTATGCCGACCGCCGCTGGTTTCCCGCCCGCAAATCAGATCTCGAGCGCGCCCAACGCTGGTTTAATCGCTATGGTCGCTGGACCCTGCTGATGACCTGGCTGCCGGTAGGCGGCGATGCCCTCACGGTTATCGGCGGCATGATGCGGGTACCGGCACTGTCCTTCTTCTTTCTGGTTGGCCTCGGCAAAAGCGTGCGCTATGCCTTGCTGATTGCAGGCTACCAGGCCCTGTAAAACGCTCTGACGCCAGCACCAATACCGGGTACCATGCGGCGGTAAAACATCAACTCTGCCAAACTTGGAACTTCACCACCATGGCCCTGACCGCCACTGTATTCAAAGCCGCTCTCGATATCAGCGACCTGCGCCGCCACCACTATCACAGCTACTCACTGACCCTCGCCCGCCACCCTTCCGAAACCGACGAGCGGATGATGCTGCGGCTGCTGGCCTTTGCCCTGTATGCCCATGAAGACCTGGAATTTACCCGGGGCCTGAGCAGCACCGATGAGCCCGATCTGTGGCAAAAATCGCCGAGCGGCGAAATTGCATTGTGGATCGAGCTCGGCCAGCCCACCGTCAAGCGCCTGCGCAAAGCCCGGGGCCTGGCCCGGCAAACCGTGGTACTGAGCTACGGCGGCCGCACGGCAGATCAATGGTGGAAGGACAATCAACGCGAACTTGCCGAGCTGCCGACACTCACCGTTATTGAGATTGCCACGGCGGCGTCCAAAGCGCTGGCCGAACTCGCCCAGCGCACCATGAATCTGCAATGCACCCTTGATGATGACAGCCTGTGGCTGTCCAACGAGACAACCAACCTGGAAATTCAGCCCAGCGTGTTACTCCAAGCCCAAGGCTGAGGACCCGCTCGGGCCGTATCTCCAACGTCAATTACCGGGAGGCGAACCTTGCCATGATTTATCCCCAAGCCCTGGACCATGTGGTACTGCGCACCGACAGACTGCAAGCCATGCTCGACTTTTATACGCGCGTCATCGGCTGTACACCCGAGCGCAGCGAGGAGGAAATCGGTTTGTACCAGCTCCGCTGCGGCACCTCGCTCATCGATATCGTGCCCATCGACAGCCCGCTGGGACAGGACGGCGGCCCGCCGCCAGGTGAGCAGGCCCACAATATGGATCACCTCTGCCTGCGGCTATCGCCCTTTGATGGTGAAGGGATTTTGCGGTTTCTGGAGGAGCACGGCGTCGCCCATGAAGGGATTCAGCGGCGCTACGGCGCGGAGGGCTTTGGCCCGTCGATTTATATCGCTGATCCGCAGGGGAATCGGGTGGAATTGAAAGGGCCAGCTGAAAAGTGAGCGTCGGCACTACGAGGACTGGCGACTCATCCCTTGAAAAATTATCTAGCAAAGCACTGAGGTTATTGAGCTAACCCACGAAAAGCAAAAATTGAAATACTTCAACGTAGACATCTGTATCGACTTCAGAAAATGATGAAAGTCGATTTATATACATTTTCTAACGAAAATACTATTTTTCAAAATAGTCTTATGCTCGATCAATCGTTGAAATACCAGGCTAGAATTAATCCCCTTGGAATTCAGGTGCTCTACGTTCCGTGAAAGCCAATATTCCTTCTCGAAAATCGACGCTTTCAGATACCTGTTCAAATAGTTTTCCTTCAAGCGCCAGATGCTCTTTGAAACTATGATTTAAGCGTGAATTTCGCAGATCTTTATAATGTCCAAACGCTTTTGTTGGTCCGACAGCCAACGCTCTAGCCAGCTCATTCGCACGCAAATCAAGCGCTGAAGCAGCGCAAACCTGGTTAATCAATCCATAATCCAGCGCCTGCGCCGCATTCCAGATTGCGCCACAAAACATCAGCTCGGTGGCGCGACGCTCACCGACCAGCAATGGCAACAAGGCACTTCCTCCACAATCAGGTTGGGCACCAATTTTGTCGTATGCCATCATAAATTTTGCGTCTTCGCTGGCAAGCACTATATCGCAAGCCGCGAGCAGACTCAGTCCAGCGCCAGCAACCGCACCGTGGGCAACGGCCAGCACCGGCAACGACAGCGAACGAAGTGTCATCACAACGGGGTTCAGGGAAGCTAACAGTTCACGAATAACCTCGGCCACATTATCTCCGGCGGCCAGAAAGTCACCGACATCCCCACCCGCCATAAAGGCCCGCCCCTGTCCCTTCAAAACGAGGCAGCGTAAACCCGGCACACAGATTAAATCATTCAACTCTCGTTCAAGATCTTTTGCCAACACTACATTGATCGCATTTAACACCTCAGGGCGATTAAATCGTAGCTCTCCCACACCGGTTTGCGGATCAAAATGGCGTATTATTGTGGTCATGATGCGAGTAATTGCTCCTTGATCGTTCTCTTCAACAGCTTTCCATTTGGCATTCTCGGTAATGCATCCTGTAAAAAAATACGACGGGGGCATTTAAAGCCTGCCAGTTTCGAGCGACAAAATGCGGAGACTTCTTCGACAAACTGAAGCTCTGAATCGACGGCGCCGAGTGGTTCAATCACGGCAACCACCTCTTCTCCAAACTCGGGATTGGGCAATCCCAACACGGCAACATCTGCTATTCCAGGGTGGGAGATTAGTAGATTTTCGATCTCTTGAGGATAGATATTTACCCCACCGGAAACGATCATAAAGGCACGGCGATCGGTGAGATATAAGAAGCCATCGTCATCGATATAACCAATATCTCCCAAGGTGGAGTAACCCCTTTCATTATAAGCTTCGCGGGTTTTCACGGGGTCTTTATAGTATTCAAAATCGGGAAGACCTGAGAAATAGACGGTGCCGGTTTTATTAGGCCCAAGCTCATTGCCCTGTTCGTCACAGATATGCAAATTACCCAACACGACCTTGCCTACTGACCCGGGATGGTCAATCCATTCCTGTGGTCCTAGCGCGGTCACTCCATTGCTCTCGCTGCCACCGTAGTATTCGTGGATGATCATGCCCCACCAGTTCAACATCTGATGCTTGATCTCAGGTGCACAAGGGGCGGCAGCATGCACAGCTATTTTCAGGGAGGACAAGTCATACTTCAGCCGAATATCGTCTGGCAAAGACAAAAGCCGCACGAACATCGTAGGCACTAACTGGGTGTGGGTGACACCATAGCGCTCGATATTGGCCAGAAAGCTTTCCGGCTCGAACTTCTTCAACGTAATGAGTGAGCCGCCCAAACGTAATATTGCTAAACACCAGTTGAGTGGTGCCGCGTGATACATCGGCGCAGGCGACAGGTAAACTGTGTTGTCATCAATTCCATAGGACGCTGAGATAAAAGTATCGACCGCTGGTGGCGTGCCAAACTGGCGCTCAACCATGGGCCGACGTATGCCCTTGGGCTTTCCAGTTGTGCCTGAAGAGTAGTACATGACCTGCCCCTCTTTTTGTTCAAACTCCGGGACAATGTGGGCTTCACTTGCCAGTGCACTGTCAAATAAATCCCGCATCGCGGGTTCATCAATATCTACAAAAGGTAAGGCCATTTTCGCACTGAGTTGCCTGTGCATGGCCGAGCTGATCAGTAATACTGAGTCTGAGTCTTCAACGATATGAGCCACTTCATCAAACTTGAGGTGCCAATTGATCGGCGTAACGTAAAGCCCCAAGCGCAGCGCAGCCCACATCACCACCATGTATTCTGCGCGGTTCTCCATCATCAAGGAAACCACCCGACCAGGCTGAATTCCGCGAGAATTAAGCGCATTGGCAAATGCGATAGAGGCATTGTTTAGCATCTTCCAGCTCAGCGCCTGCCCATCTGGGGCAACCATCGCTATCTTGTCAGGCATACTGTGGGCATGATCGTGAATATGAGGCACGGCAGAAAATCTCCGGTTTTATCATTCTTTTTGAATACGATTTCAGGGAAGCAGAACAGCTTTCACAAAAGCGGATGTTTTCTGCTCATCTATCGCCTGATTAATGTTATCCAGCGGAAAAGTTTTGCTGATTTTCTCCACCGGGAAGCGACCCGCTTTGAAGTGCTCAACCAGTTTGGGAATAAAGACATCGGGATGGCTATCACCTTCCAGAATACCTTTTACAGTAATTCCGCGAATGACCAGTTGCGTGACATCCAATGCAACTTTGGTATCAGCTGCCGCAGCAGCGACAAGGCCTACCATTCCACGCGGCGCCAGCAGCCCGATGAATTTCTCGATAACACTGCCGATACCGGTGGTATCAAAGACCTTATTGACGCCCCCAGGCAGAGCCGCTGCTAACTGCTCAAGGAAGTCGGGATCATTGCCATCCAAGGCCGCTTTCGCGCCCAGCTCTATCGCCAGCGCACGACGGCTCTCGTTCAGTTCAATCAACACGGTATTGGTCTCGCAGATCGCTCCAGCAAGCACCGCTGACATCCCCACGGCGCCGCCGCCAACGATGACCAGGTTTTCACCCGGCTGGCAGGCCAGTGAATTCATAATGCTGCCCGCACCGGTCTGAAAGCCGCAGCCCAAAGCACCTAAGAGCGGCAAACTGACCTCATCCACGTCGACTTTGACGACATTGCTTTCTTCCACAATGGCATGGCTCGCAAAGGAGGACTGCCCAAAAAATCGGCCCGATACCTCCTCGGCACCAGACCGCAGTCCTGGGCTTCCATCGGGACGACGCCCGAGGAAATTCAGTGGGGCAAACTCATGGCAATAACTCGGTGAGGACGATGCGCAGCTAGGGCAATGTCCACATGAAAGAAAGCTCATTACCACCTTGTCACCGGGCGCAACTTTGGACACCTCGCTGCCAACAGACTCAACAATGCCCGCACCCTCATGTCCAAGAACAGCCGGAAGTTGCACTGGAATCTGTTGGTCGCGGGAAATAATATCGGTGTGGCACACTCCCACACCCAAAACGCGTACCCGGATTTCTTTGCCTCTCGGCTCATCAATGTCGAGTTCTTCAATCGCAAAAGGGGCTTTTGCCTGCCGGGCAACTGCCGCGGTAATTTTCATTTTGTCTTTCTCCATTATTGTTTTGGTATCGGGTAAACCGTTTTGCAATTCAGGAAACTCTGATTAATGTAGCGCACCCAAAGCACTCACTGCGCTCACGGGGCGTACTAAGCGCCGCAAGGTTAGCCGTCGCCGGAGCGCAAAAAACGGAGTTTATATGCAAATAATTGAGCATTTTGAGCACCGCCGACGGTTAAGATTGCAAGCGCAGTAATTAATCAGAGGTTCCTTAAGGCAAGGCCATCACCACAGACTTGGTTTGCAGGTAGGCCTCTAGTGCTTCAGGGCCATTCTCCCGACCCAGCCCCGATTTTTTATAGCCACCGAATGGCATCGCCGGATCAGCGAGCAGCACACAATTCACAAAGACCGTTCCAGCCTCCAGCGCCTTACTCATGCGATGTGCTATGCCAAGATCTTTCGTCCACACATGGGCGGCAAGGCCGTACTCGCTATCATTTGCCATGGCGACAACCTCCTGCTCAGACTCAAAGGGAATGACCGAGAGAACCGGACCGAAGATTTCTTCTCTGGCGATTTCGGAACTGCCGTCCACGTCGCGAAGCACCGTAGGCGGAAAGTAAAAGCCCTGCTCCGGCAGCTTATGCGTTAACGGTACCGACTTTATACCCACCGCTTCCGCTCGCTCGACCATCGCCGTTACCTTGTCGTACTGCGCCTGACTGATGAGCGGGCCCATACTGCACTCGGCATTCCAGCTTGGCCCGATAGCCGCCTGCTCAGCGTGCTCCTGCAAGCCCATTATCACTGCTTCATAAAGGTCTTTGTGCACGTAGAGTCGCGTGCCGGCATAACAGACTTGTCCGCTATTGAAAAAGCAGGATGCGGCCGACTGGGCAATCGCCGCCGGGAGGTCTGCATCAGGGAAAATAATATTAGGGGACTTACCACCAAGTTCCAGGGTGACTTTCTTAAGACTCGGTACGCTAGCGGCAAGAATGCGCTGACCGGTAGCGGTCGAACCCGTGAAGGCAACCTTGGCCACACCGGGATGCTCGACCAGCAACTTACCCGTAACCGCGCCATCACCCAGCACCACATTGATAACGCCGGGAGGAAAGCCTACTTCAGCGGCGAGATCGGCCAAGCGGAGTATGCTCATCGGCGTTTCTGGCGCGGGCTTGAGAACGACACTACACCCAGCCGCTAAAGCAGGTGCAATTTTCCACATGCTCAAAATAAGCGGAAAGTTCCAAGGCGTCACCGCCGCCACCACGCCAACCGGCTCTTTACGCACAAAGGCGTGGAACTCACCCGGTGTTGAAGCAAGCTTACGTTCAGAGCCGAAAATTTTGCTCGGCCAACCGGCGTAGGTTCGCAGCCAGGCAACAGCTCCCGGCACATCAACCGCTTTGGTAATTCCAATGGGCCGACCGGTATCCATTGCTTCCAGGGAAGCCAGATAATCCATATCGGCCTCAAGGGCATCGGCAAGCTTGTGCATCAGGGCTTCACGCGCCAGAGGGGGAATATCCGCCCAGGCGGGATCGGCAAGTGCCTTTCTCGCGGCATTCACCGCATTATCCACTGTGTTGGCCGAAGCAATTGGCGCTGCGCCGTAGGAGTTCCCGGTGCAAGGATCGATCAAATCCAGTCGCGCTTCCGAGGGCGAAGGTACCGCGCTACCGCCAATGCGATGCGTCAGCAGAGGTAGTTCCAGTGATTCCCAGGTCATACCAATACTCCTGTTATTGTCATTCTTATTCGCAAAGTGCCAAAGCGCAGTGCGCAATGGGTTGAATCATGTCGTTCAATGCAGCAGCGCGCTTATTTGACGAATTTCCATCTCGACTTCGCTTCACCACACCTTGAAAAATTGCCGCCAACCGAAAGTAGGAAAACACGAGGTAATAATTCCAGTTTGCCGGACGACTCAGACCGGTACGTTCAAAGTAACGGCTGGTGTACTCCTCTTCATCCGGAATGCCCAGCTCGCGCCGACTCAGGGAACCCAGACCCGCCAACTCGCTATTCTCAGGCAAGCGCCACTGCATACACTGATAAGCCAGATCAGCAAGGGGATGCCCCAACGCCGACAGCTCCCAGTCAATGACGGCAATCACTTTCGCTTGTGAAGGATGAAAGATCATATTATCGAGGCGATAATCACCGTGACTGAGCACCACACGACCATCGCAGGGCGGCAGATTTTGCTGTAGATAGGTAATAACCGTTTCCAGCTCACCCAGTGTGCTGGTCTCCGCCGCACGGTACTGCTTTATCCAAAGCGACAGCTGCCGTTCGAAATAGGCATCACCACGACGGCTGTAATCACCGAGACCAATCTTATTCACATCAAGACGGTGCAGCGCAGCGAGCGTGCTGTTCATGGCATCGAAAATTTCAGCACGCTCTGCTGGTCGGTAATCCGGCAGGGATGGCGCCCATAAAATGCGTCCATCAACGTATTCCATCAAATAAAACTCGCTGCCGATCACGGATTCATCATCACAGTAATGCAGCATTGCCGGCACCGGGAAGCCCGCTTTGCCCAATGCGTCCATGACCCGAAATTCCCGGTCGATCGCATGGGCGGACTTTAATAACTGGCCCGGTGGTTTACGCCGCAATACATAGCGCTTGCCGTCAATCGCCACCGAAAAAGTAGGATTGGATTGGCCGCCCGGAAATTTTTCTGCCGAGAGATGTTTAACCGGCAGAATATCCCGCTCGCGCAGATAGGTTGCCAAAGCGTTGGTGTTAATAAAATTAATCGCCGTCATCGCAATCGACCTATGCGTATTTTTTGATCGTTTGCTTCGCCAGAGAGGTCAGGTGCACCTGGTCCGGACCGTCGGCGATTCGACACCAGCGCGCATAAGTAAACGCCTCTGCGAGGAAAAAATCTTCCGTTAAACCGCCTGCACCATGCAGCTGGATCGCGCGATCCAAAACCTGCTGCGCCATATTGGGTGCAACGATCTTGATCATCGCAATCATATCGCGAGCCTCCTTGGCACCAACGTCATCCAGGCGACGCGCTGCCATCAAGGTCAATTGCCGGGCCTGCTCAATCTCACACACGGAACGGGCGATATCCTCACGCACGCTACCCTGTTGCGACAATGGCTTACCAAAGGCCACTCGCGATTCAGCGCGCTTTACCATCTCCTCGAGTGCGCGCTGGGCACAACCGATGAGCCGCATGCAGTGGTGAAGTCGCCCCGGGCCGAGGCGTCCCTGGGCGATTTCAAACCCCCGACCTTCACCGAGAATCATGTTGCTGACCGGCACTCTGACATTGGTGAAGCGCAACTCGGCGCGCCCTAAAGGCGCGTCGTCGTAACCCATTACTGTGAGTGGACGAACAATTTCCACCCCCGGTGTATTCATGGGCACCAGAATCTGTGACTGCTGTTGATGAACGTTGACATGATTCGGATCGGTCTTGCCCATCACGATCAGCAACTGGCAGTCATAATGCATCGCGCCACTGATAAACCATTTTCGGCCGTTGATAACGTAGTCATCGCCGTCGCGGAGTATTTCTGTTTCAACATTAGTTGCATCACTCGACGCCACTTGTGGTTCGGTCATTGCCACGGCGCTGCGAATACGCCCTTCTGCCAAAGGGATCAGCCACTGCTGCTTCTGCTGTTCACTGGCGTAGTGGTGAAGCAGCTCCATATTGCCGCTTTCCGGCGGGTGGCAATTGAATACCTCTGACGCCCACATAACCCGCCCCATCGTTTCAGCGAGTGGTGCGTACTGATAGTTGCTGAAGCCGCTGCCCAGAGTTTGATTCGAGAAAAACAGATTCCACAAACCCCGAGATTTAGCGAGCTCACGAAGCTCAGAAAGAATCGGGAGAAAACCTCTTCTATCACTCAGCGCCTTAAGTTCCAGGCGATAGCGATCTTCGTTCGGATAAATATGCTCTTCCATAAACTGCCGCAGCGCGTCATGGACTTCTTCGACCCGCGCGTCACTAACTACTGGCGTAGTTGCATTCATCATATTTCTCACTTTTTCCAATCGAAGCGAAGCGGCAAGGATTTAATACCGCAAATAAAATTAGAGCGAATGCGCGCAACATCCCCATTTAACTCGAAATGTTCGCAACGCTTGAGCAACTCTTCGAGGAAAATACTAATTTGCAGTTCGGCAAGACGACTGCCTACACAGATATGTGCGCCCGCACCAAAACCACGGTGTTTTACAATGTCACGGCTAATATCAAAACGATCCGGATCAGTCCAAATTTCCTCATCCCTATTTGCAGAGGGATACCACATAAGGACTTTTTCACCTTTCTTCATGGTGACTCCGCGCAGAGTGCAATCTTCCATGAGCGTACGGCGCATATGCATCACCGGTGTAACCCAGCGAACAATTTCATTGACCGCGTTGGGGATCAGTTCCGGCTTGGATTTCAGAAGCGACCACTGCTCAGGATTTTGCGCAAAGCCCAGCATGCCACCCGATATAGAATTGCGGGTCGTTTCATTTCCACCCACCAACACAAGAATGATATTGGCCAGAAAATCCTCAACGGGAACCTCATTGCCACTACGGTCCGTCGCCAGCATGGTCACCACATCACTGCGATCAGTGCCCTGGCGTTCTACCCGCAACGCGAGGAAATATTCCGCCAGCTCCGCCATGACTTGCCCCATATACTCAGGCGACTGTCGAAACTCAGGATCGTCTTCACCGATCAGCGCATTGGTCCACTCGTAAAGCTTGCCTTCCATACTAACGGGTAGATCAAGCAGCTCCACCAGCGTTTTAATGGGGATTGGCGCAGAGACACTCTCAACAAGCTCTAACTCGTCAGAATCAATCGCTTTATCTAAAAGCAGTGAGATCCGCTCGCGAATACGGTTTGTCATATCAAGCAACCGATTACTCGACACCGAGCGCATTACTGGAACCCGTTGCTCTGCCTGCAAAGGCGCATCTCTCGAGATAAACGGCGCACCCACAGGCGTACTGCCACTTGCACCGGTATTCGCTAGCCCTGAGAGTTGCTCCTCAAAAATACGATGGCCACCGTTCTCACTGGCAGACGAGAAAATGCCCGGCGTGCTGCCAACAAAGCCAACGTCTTCGTACTTTGTAATAGCCCAGAAGCCCTTACCGCCCGACCATTCACTCCAGCACACCGGGCTAGCTTCCCGCAACTCACGAAACAGCGCATGGGGAAATCCCGCGTTGAAATTATCCGGCTCCGCCAGCATTAGAGGCGTAGACTGCTGATTAACCTTTGTTGTCATGTCGTTTCCCACCTACCCAAACTATCAAACATCCCACTTTAGTTTCATGCACAGATTACCGATGAATTAAGCGATACATTGGCACCGAGCTCGGCGTACAACCTACCAATTGATATATTTTTCAAACCGAGGTTATTACCGAAAATGGTTACGCTAAGCTGCCAGGGGTATACATGTAGCTTATCCGAGTATCGGTTAACTCATAGACCCCCTGTTTAACGACGAAGCATTTTGCGCTTTGTAGTAAAAGCTACATTTTTAGTAATCATTATCAGGATCTGTTAATACCAGTCGCCATAGACGCATCGTTGACGCGCCCAGATCTTTTCTGCGCGGCAACCACTACCTCTTCCGGTATACGTGACTTACGACGACTGTCAGAAAAGGCAAGAAATCCAATAGATGTCGAGATAACGGATTCCAACAAACGGGTCGTTAAGGCAGCGTTTATGCTCATTATTCCCACCTTGTTATTTTGACTTTGAGGCTCTCGACCTCAACTTAAGCAAACTGTAAACCACTTTAGACGACATGTCTAATTTTTGTATCAAACTGTTTTAAAACCTATACGGATCTTAGACCCCACCCCCGCAATCCGCTATACTTCCCACGCTTTGATCACGCCACTCTGGGGACCATTATGGCTAACGCCGCCAGCCGAAAAGCGAAAACAAACATAGCCAAGGAACGGGAGAAGCGGCGGAATAAAGTGAGCATAGACAAGAAGTTACTTCTTGCGATGGAGGAGCTTCTAGAAAACGGGGAAGAGTTTTCGACTACCACAATCGACCGACTATCTGAAACGGCCGGAATTTCGCGAGCGACGTTTTATCTCAACTATAAGGACAAAGCCGATCTGGTGACCCACCTGTTTGAACAGGTGAGGATCGAAATAATCGAGTCTGCCGGCGACTGGTTTATCAATGCCGCCAATACAACCTATCACGACATCCGCAACACGCTGAAAGGCATACTGAGCACGTACCGGAATCACTATGTGGTGCTTTCAGCGTTGCATCAAACAGCCCAAACCAATTCAGAGGTTGCGAAACTTTCCCGAGACATGCGGGAATCCCTCAGTCACAGTAGTGTGAAAGCAGCGGAACAACTCAAGGCGGCAGGGAGAGGTAATCCCCTCGCGGGACCCATGGTCGCGAGCTTACTGACGCTGGCAATCGACAGTGTCAGCACTTTACAACCTGAATTACTAACCGACGAAAAGCTCGACGAAACTTGCGATGCCTGGGCACACATCACCTGGTCCGCATTGGCGGGGAAGGAATTTCAGCGCTAACCCTCGTCGACAATCGCTACCCACCCCAAACCGGGCACCCACTTTCGCCCTCACACTGCGCCTCTGAGCACAGCGGCTTAAGCGCTGGCACAACTCGCTCTGCTGGAAGGACAGAGTGGTTGTAGAAACTGAAGCCTGAGACGCTAAAGAGGTCTCGGCTGTTGCAGAAGCATAAAAAAATCCGAAGCCAGCACCGACTTCGGATTTTCCAGGTCTTTCGCTCACATCAACTGTTCACGTAGACAGCATCGCCGCGCTCGCTGGACTATTCAGCACAGCGCAGCAACTCGCCTTAGCTATCCAGAGACTGATAGTAATCCATCAGAATCTTGGCCACTTCGGGGCGGGAGAACTCGGGCGGTGGCGCAATGCCCTGGCCCAGCATCTCGCGCACCTTGGTGCCCGACAGCAACACGAAGTCTTCTTTGGCATGATCGGGCGCGTCGCGCATCATCACGACCCGGTCCAGTTTCTTGGAGTAGGCAGTGTGGTCGGCACGGTAGATTTCGATATCCAGTGCGCCTTCGGGCACTTTCTCGTCGAAGATGGTTTGCGCGTCAAAGCCGCCGTAGTAGTCACCTACACCGGCATGGTCGCGACCCACAATCAGGTGAGTACAGCCACAGTTTTGACGGAATACCGCGTGCAGTACCGCTTCACGGGGGCCAGCGTAGAGCATGTCAAAGCCGTAACCGGTGATCATCACCGTGTTTTTGGGGAAGTACACATCTACCATTTTACGGATGGCAGCATCGCGAACGTGGGCAGGAATATCACCGGCTTTCAGTTTGCCCAGCAGCATGTGGATCAGAATGCCGTCGGTGCCCAGATCTTCCATGGCCATACGGCACAGCTCTTCGTGGGCGCGGTGCATGGGGTTACGGGTTTGGAAGGCAACAACCTTTTCCCAGCCGCGCTCGGCCATTTCGTTGCGAATTTCAACGGCGGTGCGGAAGGTGTCGGGAAAGTCACTCTGGAAGTAGGAAAAGCTCAACACTTCAATGGGGCCAGACAGCACGTAGTTGCCCTGAGCCTTGAAGGTTTTCACACCGGGGTGATCTCCATCCAGGGTGCCGAAGATGTTCTCGGCCATAAAGTCGATCTGCTCGGCAGTGGCGGTATCGATGGCTTCAATATCCATGATCGCCAATACCGGGTTACCTTCAACGTTGGGGTCACGCAGGGCAACACGCTGGCCAGCGCTCACGCCTTGCAGGTCGCTCAACAGGTTGAGTATGGGTACAGGCCAGAACAGGCCGTCGGTGGTGTGCAGGTTCTCGGCAACGCTCAGGGCGTCGGCCAGGTTCATGTAACCGCTCAGGGGGGTGAAGTAACCGGCGCCCAGCATTACCGCGTTGGCGGCGGCGGCAGAGCTGATCATGATAGAAGGCAGGCTTTCCGCTTCGCTGATCAGGGCGTGGTGTTTTTCAGTGTCATAAACGAACAACGGTTTCAGTTCGTCGGCGCCGTGGGGCTTAATCATCAGATAACTCCGTTTGCATCTATGTTTGCATCGAGGCGCACCGTAGCGTGCGACTGCATTTGAGAAACGCTCTGCCCACCCAAGCAAATGATGGCGGGCCAAAAAACCTTTAGATAATGCCGCGCTCACTCAGCATTTTGAGCAGCACATCGACTTCTTCTTCCAGGCTCAGCTCGTGGCTGTTCAAAACCAGCTCCGGCTTGGTGGGCGCCTCATAGGGGTCGTCGATACCGGTGAAGTTTTTGATCTCACCCGCGCGGGCCTTCTTGTACAGACCTTTGGGGTCGCGCTCTTCGGCCACACTCAGGGGCACGTCAACATAGACTTCGATAAAGTCCATGTCACCCTCGTCGTGCAGTTTGCGCACGTTGTCGCGGTCTTCCCGATAGGGGCTAACGAAGCTGGACAGCACGATCACACCGGTGTCGACAAACAGCTTGGCGATCTCACCGATGCGGCGAATGTTCTCTGCACGGTCCTCAGCACTGAAGCCCAGGTTTTTGTTAATACCCAGACGAATATTGTCGCCGTCCAGGCGGTAGCACAGGTGACCTTTTTCAGTCAGCGCCTTTTCCAGGGCAACAGCAACGGTGCTTTTGCCGCTGCCAGACAAACCGGTGAACCACAGGGTGGCCCCCTTTTGCTTGAGCAGCGCGTTGCGATCTTCCCGGCTCACTTCGCCATCGTGCCAATGCACGTTGGTCGCTTTCACTTCTGTCATTACTTCGTCCCCATTCTCTGGTTGCCGCAAATCCGTCTCCGGCGGGCCGTTTCAGCCAGGCGGAGCACTAAACGGAGGTGATCTTAGCGACCGCCTTGCTACAAGTAAAATGGGATATTACTATACTCAGTATCGATTTTATCGATGCCTTGATCTCCCCCCTCACCCCCAATAAAAGAGAATCGCTGTGAGATTTACCCTGCGCCAACTTGAGGTTTTTCTGGCGGTGGCCCGCCACCAAAATGTGACCCGGGCAGCGGATCAACTCGCCATGTCCCAGTCGGCTGCCAGCGCCGCCCTGCAAAACCTGGAGCGCAACTACGGGGTGGATTTGTTTCACCGTCAGGGCAACAAGCTTAGCTTAAATCCGGTTGGCCACACCCTGCGCAAACAGGCGGAAACCCTGCTGGAGCACTGCCAGCAGTTTGATGATGCCATGCAACGCCACGGCGAGATCGGCCACCTGCGGGTGGGCGCCAGTTTTACCATCGGCAATCACCTGGTGGTGCGCTACCTGGCCGACTATCTGGCCCGCTACCCCGAGGCCGATGTGCAGCTGCACACCGCCAACACACCCGAGATTGTCGCCAAGGTGTTGAACTACGAGGTTGATGTGGGCCTGATCGAGCGGGAAGTACAGCACCGGGAGCTGGAGATGATTCCCTGGATGGAGGACGAGCTGATTGTGTTTTGCAGCGCCGACCACCCCCTGGCCGAAAAGCAGACCTTAAGTAACCGGGATATCAAAGAGGCCAAATGGATATTGCGCGAGCCCGACTCCGGTGCCCGCCACACCTTTGACCGGGCCCTGGCGGGCCTGCTGCCGGAGATCAATATCTACCGGGAGTTCAAACACAATGAGGCGATCAAAAGTGCGGTCACTTCGGGCCTGGGCATCGGCTGCCTGTCGCGGGTGGTGCTGCAGAATGATTTTCGCAATGGCGAGCTGGTGCCCCTCAAACTCGCCCGCCGGGATATGCGCCGCCGCTTTTACATTGCCCTGCCCAAAAAGCGCCACCCCAAAGCCGCCGTCGAATTCTGGATTGAGCTGTGCCGCAAGGCCGAGGCGGAACAGCTATTGAAAGAGAAAAGCTGACCGGTCCGGCTTAGCCCGCCACCATGGCAGCGCGGCCCGCTCTCACCTCAGCGTACCAGCCGGGCGGGTCTTGCAGCTCGCCATCCTCACCCAAGGGGGGATAGGCCAACCCCCGCTGCTGACAAAAGCGGGTCAGTTCGGGGTGAGCCCACTCAAAGAACAGACGCTCATAGACATCGTCGGGCAATCGTCGCTGGTCATACATGCCCGCCTTCTGCCGCTGATACTGCGCCTCGGCCAACAATATTCCCGACGCCACCGACACATTGTACGACTGCACCATGCCCACCATGGGAATGGTGATATGGGCATCGGCCAATGCCAGCGCCTCGCTGCTTACCCCGCGCTTTTCCGCGCCCAGCAAGATGGCGGTCGGCCGGGTGTAATCCACTTCACGATAATCCACCGATACCTCACTCAGGTGGGCCGCCAGCACCTGCACACCCTCGGCCTGCAGACGGGCTATCGCCCCGCTAATATCCGGGTGCCGCCGCACCTCCACCCATTGCTGGCTACCCATCGCGGTGCCGCGAAAAGCGCGGTACTCCCGTTCTTCCAGCACGCAGTGCAAGGTACTGACCCCCGCCGCATCGGCATTGCGGATTACGGCGGACAAGTTACGCCCCTTATGGACGTTGTCGGTGATCAGACTTAAATCGGGCTGGCGCCGGTCGAGCACTGCCCGCAATCGCTGGCATCGTTCGGGGGTCATGGGCGGGGAATCACTGCCATGGTCAGACGCGATACACACACTTTCTTGCCTTCTTCATTCTCCAGGGTGATTTCCCACACCTGGGTGGTACGGCCAACATGGGCCGCGGTGGCTTTGCCATAAACCCGCCCCGTCGTCACCGCGCGGATATGGTTGGCATTAATGTCCAAGCCCACACAACCAAAGCCCGGCGCACAGCACATCGACGCCGCCACACTACCCAAGGTTTCCGCCAGCGCCACTGAGGCACCGCCATGGAGAATGCCGTAAGGCTGATGCGTGCGTTTGTCCACCACCATGGAGCCAGCGATAAAATCGTCGCCGACCTCCTCAATGCGGATATCCAGGGTTTCTGCCAGGGTATTGCGCATCTGCACATTCAACTCTTCCGCGCTGCACTCCCGCCTCCAAATAGCCATAAACACTTCCTCCAACTCACTGTTATTCAATGCGTTTTTCGCATTTTTGCCGATACTGGCAAAATAAGTTTACTCTGCTAACATAAGCCAAACGACGGCAAGTATAACCCGAAGGAGTCACTTATGATCAGCATGCCCCGCACGGTTTATCAGGAGGAGCACGAACTGCTCCGGGCTTCGGTACGCAAATTCCTGGAGACCGAGGCCGCCCCCTACCACGCACAGTGGGAGAAAGACGGCCAGGTTGATCGCCAGTTGTGGAACAAGGCCGGTGAGCAGGGCTTTTTGTGCCCCAGCATAGAGGAAGAATACGGCGGCTTCGGCGGCGACTTCCGCCATCACGGCATTGTGAATGAAGAGATCGCCCGCAGTGGTTTCACCGGCATTGGCTGGGGACTGCACTCGGATATTGCCGTACCCTACATTCAGCGCTACGGCAGCGAAGAGCAGAAACACAAGTACCTGCCAAAATGCGTCAGTGGCGAAATTGTGATGGCCATTGCCATGACCGAGCCCGCCGCCGGCTCAGACCTGCAAGGCATCAAAACCACCGCCACCAAAGACGGCGACGACTATATTCTCAACGGCTCCAAAACCTTTATCACCAATGGCCAGCACGCCGACCTGGTGATTGTAGTAGCCAAGACCGACCCCAAGGGTGGCGCCAAAGGCACCAGCCTTTTTCTGGTGGAAGCGGGCACCCCGGGGTTCAGCAAGGGCACCAATCTCGAAAAAGTGGGTATGAAGGCCCAGGACACCTCTGAGCTGTTCTTTCAGGATGTGCGCCTGCCCAAGTCCCAGCTGTTGGGGGAAGAGGGCAAGGGCTTTATCTACCTGATGCAAGACCTGCCCCAGGAGCGCCTCAGCGTCGCGATGACCGGGGTGGCCACGGCCGAATCCATACTTGAGCAGACCATTGCCTACGTAAAAGAGCGGAAGGCCTTCGGCTCGCCCATCGCCGCCTTTCAAAATACCCAGTTCAAACTGGCAGAGCTGGCTACCGAGGTACAGGTTGCCCGAGTCTATCTGGACCGCTGTCTGGAGCTGCATATCGAGCACAAATTCGATTCGGTGATGGCCGCCCAGGCCAAAATGTTGTGCACCGACATGCAGTGCAAAGTGATTGACGAGTGCCTGCAGCTTCACGGCGGCTACGGCTATATGTGGGAGTACCCGGTCGCCCGGGCCTTTGCTGACGCGCGGGTGCAGCGGATTTATGCCGGCACCAACGAAATCATGAAGCTGATTGTGGGCCGGGAGCTGCTCAAATAGGGTTGTCGCGACCAGGGCTGGTCAGTTGACCTGCCCTGGCTGAGCATCTGCCGCTAGCGCCCTTTAAATACCGGCGCGCGGCGCTGGATAAATGCCTCCACACCCTCCCGGGCGTCTTCGCTGGCGGCAGCCCGTACTAAAGCCTGGGCCTCGTCTTCAAGCTGAGCATCAAAGGGTTGGCAAAAGGCGCTTGCCATTAACTTGCGCACCATGCCGAAAGCCACCGTCGGACCGTTGGCCAGTTTATTGATGTAGTCTTCCGTCACCGTCGCCAGCTGATCGTCCTCCACCACTTCGTCCACCAGACCTGCGGCGAAGGCCTGATCCGCATCAAGTACCTCGCCCAACATCAAAAAGCGTTTGGCGCGCGATACCCCCATCCGACTGGCAAGGCCGGTTGTCGCGCCGAGATCACAGGGAAACGCCACGTGGTGATAGGCGGCGCCATATTTCACCGAGCGCCCGCTCAACACCAAGTCACAGTTGGCCAGCACGGCCACCGCACCGCCCATTGCCACACCGTGAACACTAGCAATAACGGGTACATCAAGGCGCATTAAACGGGAAATGCCAATGTGCAACCCCGTCACCGAGCTGAGAATATTGTTGGGGAGATTCGCCAGATTCTTGCTGAAGGTCTTGATATCACCGCCAAGACTGAAATATTTTCCCCTAGCAGTGATCACCACCAGGCGCAGGTCTTTGATGGTCGTCAACTCATTGGCGACAAGACCAAATTCACGGCAAAAACTCTCATCCATGGTGTTGCCAGTATCCGGCTGGTTCCAGACAAGCCGAGCGACTCCCGCTGTTACCGTCAACTCGAAACTGTGATAACCCATGACACCTCCTTATACGATTATTGTTGGCTGTATTCGGGCGCGCCCCAAACACTCAGAGGATTAGGCCACATCTCACAGCCGCCTACCAATCCTTCCAACGAACGGCAGTTGGGCGCGTCCGGTGGGCATGGCATACTGCAACACAAACAGGTTCTTTGCTGTCTCAGGAGTCCCCGCAATACATGAGTGCATACGCCCCCAAGGGCTGGCTTCGCAATCCCCATGTCCAATCGGTACTGGCCTCTACCCTGCCCCGCCGTCTGCGTATTGCGCCCATGCTGCCCGCCCTGCGCCGGGCCAGCCGGCAGGTGGTACTCGACTGTGGCGACGGCCACCAATTGCTCGGTGAGTACGCCCAGCAAGCGGGCCGTAGCAAAGGCCTGATTACCCTGATTCACGGTTGGGAGGGCAGCTCCCAGTCCAGCTATATGCTCTCGGCGGGCGCGAGTTTTTTCCGGGCGGGCTACGATGTTTTTCGGTTAAACCTGCGTGACCACGGCCCCAGCCACCACCTTAACCGGGAGCTGTTTCACTCAGCCCGGCTTGAGGAAGTGATTGGCGCGATCAGGGCGATTCAATCCACCTACCCCCACGACTGGCAGTTTCTTGCCGGCTTTTCACTCGGGGGAAACTTCTGCCTGCGGGTTGCCGCCAAAGCCAGCGAAGCGGGCCTGCACTTGAATCAGACCCTGGCCGTGTGCCCGGTGCTGGACCCAGCCAAAACCATGGCTGCGCTGGAGAATGGGTGGTGGGTTTACGAGCGCTACTTTGTGCGCAAGTGGAAGGCGTCTTTGCAGAAAAAACTCGACCTGTACCCCGAGCTCAACTACCGGGAACAGCTTCTGGGAATGAACTCATTGCAGGCAATGAACCGCTACTTTGTGCCCGCCTTTACCCCCTATGCCAATGAGGAAGACTACTTCCGCGCCTATGCCCTTACTGGCGAGGTGCTGGCGCCACTGGACACCCCCGCCCATATCATCACCAGCAAAGATGACCCGATGATTCTGGCAGAAGATCTCAACCGTCTGGCCAGCAACCCTCACCTCACTGTCGAACTCACCGATTTTGGCGGGCACTGCGGCTATTTGAGCAACTACCGGCTGGACAGCTGGCTGGACCACCACCTGGTCAATCTGACCAACGCCTGCCGTTACCCCCATCAGCAATCGGCCTGACACCCACTGGCAACAGGGCAATCAGATCAGGCCGATGGCCCGACCAATATCCATCACCCGCTGGGCCTCTTCCACGTGAAGGGACTCGACCAGTTTACCGTCCACCAGCACCACCCCTTTGCCCGCTTGGCGAGCCTGATCCCAGGCGGCAACAATTTTTTCTGCCCGGGCAAGCTGCTCAGCAGAAGGTGAGAAATACTGGTTGGCCGGGGCGATCTGCTTGGGGTGAATCAGGGTCTTGCCGTCAAAACCCAGTTCGACGCCTTGTTGGCAGGAGCGCGCAAAACCGGCTTCGTCATCCAGGTCCAAATGGACACCATCAAACACATCCAGACCTTCGGCCCGGGCCGCAGCAACGCAGCGGCTGAGGGAAAACAGCAGTCCCTCACGGCTTGGGGTATGCGGCACCCGCAGGTCTTTGGCGAGGTCAGAAGTGCCGAGCACCAACGCGGCCATTCGCGGATGGGCGGCGGCCACCTCTTCCACCCGCAGTATGCCCCGAGGGGTTTCCGCCATGGCCCACAATTTCAGCTCACTGGGCGCGCCAGCGCTCTGCAGCACCTGCACCACCGCATGCACTTCCGCCGCGCTCTCCACCTTGGGGAGACACAAGGCACTCACTGGCAGGGTTGCAAAGGCCTGAATATCCGCCCGGCCCCAGGGGGTATCAAAGCCATTCACCCGCACCACCAATTGGCGCTTGCCATAGCCACCCTCCAGCACTGCGGCTTTCACCTGCTCCCGGGCAGCCTCTTTCTGGTCCGGCGCAACGGCGTCTTCCAGGTCAAGAATCAACACGTCGGCATCCAGCGAGCGGGCTTTTTCCAGCGCCCGCGCATTGGAACCGGGCATATACAAAACGGAGCGACGTGGTGTATAGGGCATGATGGCTTTCCTGACAAAAGCGGAATACTAACACGGCGCTGATCACTGGCGAGGCGGCGGAAAAAGATGCGCCCATTAATTGCGAACAATTCTCAATAAAACTAGAATGCGGCTAACGCTTTTGCCAGTCTCGGCCACGGCCACTTCGGAGAACACTATGCCGTCAGCTTCATCCCTGTTCCGCCACCTTCGCTATATCGGGATCGCCTGTGCGGCCATCCTCTGGGGCGGACCGGTGCTTGCCGCTTCACCCGCCAAAGCGGTGCCCAGCGAGACCGCCGTCATCGAGCACTATGCCGATCTTGCGGCAGCCATTTTTGGTGATGCCCACCAGGAGGCACTTTCCCTGCAACAGGCGGTGCTGGCCTTTTTGAAGACCCCCTCCGCCGAGACCCTGACCACCGCAAAGGCCGCCTGGCGCCGGGCCCGGGTGCCCTACATGCAAACCGAGGTGTTTCGCTTTGGTAATCCGGTGGTGGACGACTGGGAGGGCCAGCTGAACGCGTGGCCACTGGACGAGGGCCTGATTGACTACGTCAGCAACGACTATACCTTCGCCCTCGGTAATATCGGCGCCACGCTGAATATTATTGCCAACCCGGTGATTGAGCTCGGCGGTGCCCGCCTGGATACCACGACCCTTTCGCCCGCGGTGATCGCCGACCTCAACGAGCTGGGCGGCTCGGAAGCCAACGTCGCCACCGGCTATCACGCCATTGAGTTTTTGCTGTGGGGCCAGGACCTGCACGGCCACGCCCTCGGCGCGGGTGAGCGACCCTACACCGATTATGTCGAAGGCGACGGCTGCACCCACGGCAACTGCGACCGGCGCCGCCAATACCTCGCCGCCGCCACCCAGTTGCTGGTCGATGATTTGCAATACATGGCCGGTCAGTGGCAGCCCGGCGACAATGACAACTATCGGGAAACCTTCCTGTCGCTGGCCCCCAGCCAGGCCCTGGCCCGCATTTTTTACGGCATGGGCTCCCTGTCATTGGGCGAGCTGGGCGGCGAGCGGATCAAAGTCGCGCTGGAGGCCAACTCCACTGAAGACGAGCACGACTGCTTTAGCGACAACACCCACTGGTCTCACTACTACAACGGCCTGGGCATTGAGAATATTTTCCTCGGCCGATACCTGCGCGCCGACAACAGCGTGCTCAGTGGCCCCTCCCTGCAGGGCCTCGTTGCTGCCAAAAATGCGGCGGCCAGTAAGGCCACCATTGCCGCATTGGCCGACTCAATGGCGGCGCTAAAGAAACTGACCGACGTGGCTGAAGCACAACAGCAACCCCAGAAATTCGACATGCTGGTTGCCGAGGGCAATGAAGAAGGCCATCAGCTGCTGGCGGATATTCTGGCCGCGCTGGTGACCCAGACCCGCAGCCTGGAACAGGCCGCCGCAGCCATCGACATCGATCCCAATCAGCTCGGTTACTAGAGCTCGCGATTTTGCCCTTGCGCCACCGTATGCCCGCCAGCGCCAAACACATTCTCCTCGTCAGCGCGCTGGCGGTGGGGTTGGTCGGCTGCAGTGGCAAGCCCCCCCCGCCCTTGCCCGAGGGCTATGGCATCGCCAGCCGGGATAGCAATGTGCTCAGTCGCCCCCGCCCCGGCTTAACGCCGGAGCAGCGCCTGGAGTGGAGTGTTGGCCGCAGCTTTGCTGTACAGCCCTGGGTTGCTCCGCCGAGCACCACCACCGCCCGCGACGGTCTGGGCCCGCTGTTTAATGCCAACAGCTGCGCCGCCTGCCATCGCCACAATGGCCAGGGTCAGCTTCCCGAGCAGGGGCCGGGGATGATCCTGGTCTTGCGCAGCCCTGCCGCCACCCCCGACACCAATCTCAACCTAGGCGATCAGTTGCAGGACCGGGCACTGCCGGGCTGGCCAACCGAGGGTGAAATCCACTGGCGGGTACAAGGCGTTACTGTGGGTGAGCAATCCCTCGAGGCCAAACACTATTTTATTACCCAACACCCTCAGCGCCCGGTGTCGGCCAGACTGGCACCGGCGCTGGTGGGAATGGGCTTACTGGACCATGTCAGTGACGACACGCTAATCGCAATGAGCGACCCCGATGACACCGACGAAGACGGCATCTCCGGCCGGGTCAACACCGTCTGGGATGTTCAGCAAAAGCGATTTCGGCCCGGCCGCTTTGGCTGGAAGGCCAGCCAGCCCAGCCTGCGCCAGCAGTCGGCCCTGGCTTTTGCCCAAGATATCGGCGTGCGCTCCTCCCTCTACCCGCACCCGCTCTGCCCCGACAATGGCAACTGCGCCGCCGAGGTCGGCGTGGAGATCAACGACAAACTCCTGGGAGCGGTGTCTGACTATATTGCCAACCTGGCCATTCCCACCCCCGGCGATCAC
This sequence comes from Spongiibacter taiwanensis, assembly GCF_023702635.1. Classification (NCBI taxonomy): domain Bacteria; kingdom Pseudomonadati; phylum Pseudomonadota; class Gammaproteobacteria; order Cellvibrionales; family Spongiibacteraceae; genus Spongiibacter; species Spongiibacter taiwanensis. Next base: position 3,440,242 of record NZ_CP098455.1, on the reverse strand, counting down.
CAAGGTGATCCGGCGCTGGCCGCCGGTCGCGCCCAGTTTGATGATCTCGGTTGCGGCCAGTGTCATCGCCCCTACCTCAGTGCCGACCTGCCGGGTCGGGGAAGCGTGGAATTTCAAGCCTTCACCGACCTGTTACTCCATGACATGGGCCCGGGCCTGGCCGACACCATAGCCGCCTTCGCCGCCGAAGGCGCCGAGTGGCGTACCGCGCCCCTGTGGGGGCTTGGCCTACGCACCAGAGAAGCAGACAATACCCGCCTGCTTCACGATGGCCGGGCCGGGTCCATCCACGAGGCCATTCTTTGGCACGACGGTGAGGCCCAGCGCAGTCGACAGCGCTACCAAGCGCTCACCGACGCCCAACAACACATCCTCCAGCAATTTCTGCAGGCGCTTTAATGACCCAAATTAATATCCGTTTTGTCACCTTCCTCGTGTTTTTAACGCTGGCGCTCAGCGCCTGTTCGCCGCCGCCCGAGGAACAATTGCTGGCAGACACCACCCGGCTGAGCATCCTGCCAGCCTATCGGGATTTCCTGGCCGCCAGCCGCCAGCTGCGCGAAGCCACCACCACCTTTTGCAGCGCAACTGAACAGTCCACCGATACCTATACCGTGGTGCGCAGTGCATGGCGCAATACCGCCACCACCTGGGCGGGCATACAAAGTCTCCAGTTTGGTCCGCTGCTGGTCGACAACCAGGCCTGGAAAGTCCAGTTCTGGCCGGACCGCAAAAATTTGATTGCCAGAAAAGTGGAAGCCCTGATCAAGGAAGACGAACCCATCGATGTCGCCCGGGTTGAAAAAGCCAGTGTAGTGGTTCAGGGACTGTCAGCGCTGGAGTACTTACTGTTTGACGATATCGCCGGACAGCTAAGCCGCTATCAGCAAGCCGACAGCCAGCGCCGCTGTGACCTGCTCATTGCCGCCAGCGCCCATCTCGAGGGGGTCGCTATTTTTCTGCACACCGCCTGGCAAAGTGACGGCGGCAACTACGCGGCTACCTTCAGCCAACCCGGCAGCAACAATCAGGAATACCCCGAAGCCAAGGTAGCGATCGGCACCTTGCTCGACAGCCTGGTATACGGTTTAGAGTTGATCAAACGAGACAAGCTGGAGCGCCCCTTGGGGCTCGCCGAGACCGGAACGCAAATATATCTGCTCGAATGGTGGCGCGCGCGTTACAGCCGGGCCGCCATTGTCGCCAACCTCAGCGCCCTGCATCAGCTGTTTAGCGCCGGCGAAGGCTTTGGCCTGGATGATTATCTACAACAGGTTGTCGATGGCACCGACCTGGCGAAGGCCATTGACCAGGGTTTCAGACACGTCATCAGCCAGGCCAGCGAGATTGAGACGCCGCTTTTTGACGCCCCCAACTCGCCAGAAACGCTGGCCCAGGCAAAAGCACTGAGCGACACGATTACCGAACTGGAAGTGCGCATCAAAAAGGAGATTCCGCCCTTGCTGGGCATCACCCTCAGCTTTAACTCCAGTGACGGCGACTAACCCCGTGGGACAGATGAAGATGAAACGCCGGGATTTTCTGTTTGCCAGCGGTATGCTGCTCGCCCTGCCTACCCCCCTATGGGGCCGCAACAGCGAGCGCTATTCGCCGGTGATCAGCGCCGCCCGACTGGGCAAAGGCGAGTACCGGATCGGCCGATGGGATCAGAATCACTGGACGGCTGCCGCCGATATTGGCCATCGGGGGCACGACAGCCAGTTCCATCGCCAGCGCAATGAGCTGCTGTTTTTCTCCCGCCGCCCCGGCCGGGAGATTTTCATTATTGATGGCGCCAGCGGTCAGTTGAAACGGCAGGTCGAGGCTAGCGAGGGTTACCACTATTACGGTCACGGCTGCCTGAGCGCCGATGGCCGTTATCTCTATACCACCGAAAATCACGTCGCCGGTGACGGCCAGGGTGCGATTGGCGTTTACGACTGCGTCAATGATTACGCGTTAGTCAGACACCTGGACTGCGCCGGCATCGGCCCTCACCAGATTGCGCTGATGCCAGATCAGCAGACCCTGGTTGTCGCAATGGGCAGCATCAAGACCTTGCCCGACAGCGGCCGGGTCACTCTGAATTTTGACGCCATGGCACCGGCGCTGCACTACATCGACCGGCACAGCGGTATTCTGCTCGAGGCGGTCCCCTCTCCTCACCAACACCTGAGCCTGCGCCACCTGGATGTCAGCCCCACAGGCACCGTGGTAGTGGGCGGCCAATTCCAGGCCGAACTGCCGACGCCGCTGCCGTTGGTGTATCAACACCGCCGCGGCGGTGAGCTCCAGGCCCTGGCGCTGGGTGACGTTCCCCTGGTCTTGGACAGCAGCTACGTTGCCAGCGTGAGTATTGATGACCAGGGAAAATTTGCTGTCACCACCTGCCCCCGGGATGATGTGGTGTGCCTGTGGAATTTGGCAGAGGGTCATCTGGCGAGCAGCTATCGCCTGCCCGACGTGGCCGGGACCGTTTATGATGCCCGCCACCAACAATTCATTCTCAGCAATGGCGGCGGCCAACTGATGGGCCTGCGCCCCGGTTCGCCCCGTTTGTTCGCCCTGGATTACGCCAGCGGCGTTCACTGGGACAACCATCTGCGGCTAGCCTAGGAGCCATCATGCGACGTCGCGACTTTGTCACTTCCGCCCTTGTGGGAGCCCTGGGCAGCGGCCTGCCACGCTTTACCCTGGCCATGAGCTCTGCCGATCAGGCCGGGCGCAACAAAACCCACTATAAACTGACCGCCGAGCTCGCCACGGGCGAGATCGTCCCGGGACAGCAGACCACCATATTTGGCTACAACGGCCAGTTTCCCGCGCCAGTGATTCGCGCGCGACAAGGCGAAGTCCTGCGGGTGGAGTTTCACAACAAGCTCACCCAGGCCACCACCATCCACTGGCATGGCATCCGCTTGCCCAATGCCATGGATGGCGTCCCCGGCTTGACCCAGGCCCCCATTGAACCCGGCGAGCGCTTTGTCTACGAGTTTACGCCGCCTGATGCCGGCACGTTTTGGTACCACCCCCACATTCACAGCATTGAACAGCTCGGCAAAGGCCTGGTCGGCGCGCTGATCGTCGAGGAGCAACAGCCCCAACCCTATCACGATGTCATCATTGGTCTTAAAGACTGGCGGCTGAACCCAGACGGTAGTTACCTGCCCCTTTCACTGCCCCGGGAGGCATTTCGGGCCGGCACACTGGGCACCGTGGCGACGGTGAACGGCCAACAACAGCCGACAATCGATGTGCCTGCAGGAAAGGTGCTGCGACTGCGCTTTTTGAATATGGATAACACTCGGGTCTTTAATTTGAGCCTCGGCAAGCAGCCCGCCCAGATCATCGCCATTGACGGCAGTCCCGTGGCTGCGCCGCGAACCTTCGACCAGTTTGCCGCCGGCGCCGGCATGCGTCTGGATCTGGCGGTGCACAGCCCCAACGAGATTGGCAAAGAGATTCCAGTGTTCGATATGAAGGGGCGCTTTGGCCGCGAGATCGCCCGCCTGCGCACCGTGGACGGCGCCACAGCGCCCACACCTAACCACTCGATACAGGCGCTGCCCACCAACCCCATCGCCAAGCCCGACCTGGCTGACGCCGAGACACTAAACTTTGTTTTTGAATGGCAGGGCGCCTTGTCGCCGAGCAACCGACATGGCGATGTCGATCACAGCTTTTGGCTGATAAACCGCCGAGCCTGGGAAGGCGAGCACGGCGCGGGACCGTTGCCCGAGCCGCTGGCGCGGCTGACACTGGGCAAGAGTTATGTGGTCAACCTGCACAACGCCACTCCTCATCATCACCCCATCCACCTGCATGGGCTGATTTTTACCGTGTTGCAATCAGACAAGCGACACATAACGCCCTATGAGACCGACACGATATTGATGGAAAAAAATGAGCGTGCGCAGATCGCTTTTGTGGCGGATAACCCGGGGAAATGGATGTTTCACTGCCATGTGATTGAGCATATGAAAACCGGGTTTATGGGCTATATCGAAATCAGCTGACGGGGCCCGTAGCACTGGGCGCTATCCGTGCAGGATACATCATCGCTTAACCCTTTTCCCCGGTACTGCCGCTCGCCCTGCTATTTGTGCATCGCCACAACATTGGCGACACTCGCGTCGGCCGTACTGGCCTGATCCACCGCGGCATCACCGCTATTGCTGCGAACTACCGACGCTGCGGCCGCTTTACGCCGACGGGCAGACTCCCCGGTCAGCACCGGCTTGGTCAGCAGGCTCATCAACTCTTTGAAGGATTTATCCAGGCAGGCTTGATACAGCTCGGGATCGGGCATGGCATCCCGGTTGGCCAACACGGTAACCGAGGCTTTGCCCTGGGCAGTGTAAATCAGGTGGTTCAGGCCGATACCTGGTGTTAATGAACCAAGGCCATAGAAGCGCGTCAGACTGGCTCCGGCGCAGAACAAGGGAAATTGCGGTCCCGTTACATGGGACACATAGGTAGCCACCCCCATCGAAAAGCGATTGCTCAGGCGACGAACATAACCCTGGCTGATCGGCCGGCCAAATACCGGCGGCAATAACCCGGGGAGATAGCGCGCTTCCGACAAGGGCGACGAGGTCGCAAAATGACGCGCCTCCAGGTGGCTTTCATGAATTTCCGCCAGGCGCTCGGCGGGATCGCCAATTTCGGTGTGCAGGGCCATCAAGGCCATGCCCCCCCGGCCACCCTGGGAGCGAAAGCGGCGCCCGGCCGATGAAGCAGGCACCAGGGTTGTCAGGCTTTCATCCGGCAGCTCCTCGTGCACGGTTAAATAATGCCGCAATGCGCCAGAGACCAGTGCCAGTAAGACATCATCGGCTTCCACACTGTAGATCCGCGCCAGCTTGTTGACTTCATCCAGGGGAATGTCCGCGGTAACCATCGAACGATTAGGCCCCACGCGGGAGTTAAAGCGGGTGCGCGGCGCGGACAGCGGCGGCAGATTGAGTTCTTTCTGTTGAAGTTCAAGGGCGGTTTTGCCCAAGCCCTTAAGCAAATCAAAGCTCCCCTTCCACAATTTGGCCGAGTTGCTCAACGAGTTGGTCAGCGCGCGCATTACCAGGCTCGACGATGACGGCGGCACCTGTCTGGCCCGACGCGGCGCGGGGGTTACCGACTCGGGGTTGGGTTCGAGATCGTGAATAACCGCCATAATAGAATTACTGCCAGCGCCTTCTACCAGCGCGTGGTGCATCTTGGTGTAGACCGCAAAGGCGCCTTTGGGCAGCCCCGGAATATTATCCAAGCCTTCAATGATGTAACTGACCCACAGGGGTTTGGCCATATCCAAGGGCTGGGCATGAAGCCGCGCGATCAGAATACACAGCTGACGCCAATCACCCGGTTTGGGCAGGGCCACATGGCGGAGGTGAAACTCGATATCGAAATTGGGATCGAGGGACCAGTAGGGATGATCCAGGTCGCCTGGCACACGCAGCAGACGGGAGCGAAAAATCGTGTGCTTTTGTAGCCGCTTCTCAAAGTTACTGATGATGCCAGTAAAGCGCACTTTTGCACCCGGCGCAGAGGCGGGGTCATAGATACCCAACCCGCCGACATGCTGTGGCGTATCCGGGTGCTCCATGTTGATATAGGCACTGTCGAAAATTCCCAACTGCTTCATTAGCCCCGTCCTCTTTTTATCACCCGCGTTTCGCCGACTATTAGGGTCCAACTGGAAAAAGACATTTTTCATAAAAGTGTCAATCACCAGATAGTAGCCGAATCCCACCACGACGCCAGTAAAACCTTGCCAAAGACGAAAAATACCCGGCCGCCGTGGCAAATTATGTTATCGCCTACGCAGATTCCAGGTTTTAAGCCGGTTGTCAGACGACCGCAGGGCATAACGCTATTCAAGCAGGGGAAGGCAATACAGAACAGAGGGCCCGCTGCGATTTCGCACCGGGCCTTGATATTACTCAGAATTTTCTAATTTGTGCTCTAGCTGCGCTGGCGGGCCGGGGGCTCGGCACCCACGTGGGCAACATTGCGCTGCCGGGCCAACTCGACTTGTTTTTGCCGGTCGCGAAAGCGCTGCCGCTGGCTGTCGGTAAGATTGTCGTGGCAGGCCGGACAGCTTACCCCCTCCTCATACAGCGGGCTGCGCTTTTCTTCTTCGCCAATCGGCTCCCGGCAACCGTGACACAACTCATAACTGCCGGGGTTCAAGCCGTGTCCGACCGAGACGCGGTTATCGAAGACAAAACATTCACCCTGCCAGAGGCTATCGTCGGCGGGCACCTCTTCCAGATATTTGAGAATACCGCCCTCGAGGTGGTACACCTCGGCAAAACCCTCCTGGCGCATAAACGAGGAGGCCTTCTCGCAGCGAATACCGCCGGTACAAAACATGGCGACTTTCTTGTGCTGCTGCGGGTTATAGTGGCTGCGCACATACTCGGGAAACTCGCGGAAGCTTTGGGTATCCGGGTTCACCGCGCCTTTAAAGCTGCCAATTTTCACTTCGTAGTCGTTGCGGGTGTCTATCACCAACACGTCCGGGTCAGAGATCAAGGCGTTCCAGTCGGCGGGTTTCACATACTGGCCCACCACCTCATTGGGGTCGATACCGGCCACCCCCATGGTGACGATTTCCTTCTTCAACTTGACCTTCATGCGGTAAAACGGCTGGGCAGTGTCGAAGGATTCTTTGTGACTCAAGTCGGCCAATCGCGGGTCCTGCCGCAGGTAGGTCAACACCCGGTCGATCCCCTCTCGGGAACCCGCAATGGTGCCGTTTATCCCTTCGGCCGCCAGGAGCAGGGTACCCTTCACACCGGCATCCAGGCAGGTCTGCAGCAGGTCTTCACGCAGGTCTTTGTAGTCCGGCAAGGAGACAAACTTGTACAGCGCAGCGACAACAAACTCGCTCATCTCAGTGTTTACTCCTCTCAGGGACCGGCCTTGTCGTGTTTGCTGCCACCCAGGCAATTGGGGGAGTCCGGCACGCTGCCGTTTTTTTCCTGCCACTCGCCCGGGGTGTAGGTGTGCAGCGCAAGGGCATGAACCGGGCCTTTCAGCTCGTCTGCCAATATTTGATACATCCGCTGATGCCGGGCAACCTTGCGCTGGCCATCAAAGGCATCGGCGACGATGGCAACCTTGAAGTGGGTCTCCGAGTTGGCCGGCACATTGTGCATATGGCTCTCATTTACCACCTCCAGATACCGTGGCGACAGGGCCGCCTCCAGCTTGCGTTGAATCGTGTCCTGAACTGACATGAAGATCACCAAATTACCGGAAGACAAAAATCAGGGGCGGCATTATACCCCAAGGACTCAGGATTTGGCCCGGCCATACAGGGCCGCACCAAAGGCGCGATTGGCCCAGTAGCGCAGCGCCTCGGGGTCGTCCATGGCCTCCTCCGGCGCCTGGTAATAGCTGAGATTGATTTGACGCTCGCCGCGACTGTAGCTAAACGGCACCAGCCCCATGGCTTCAAATTCTGCCTGCAGCGGCGCGTCGACTTTCAGGTACAGCACGTTGTCGAAGACGATGGCGAACATCAAGCCCTCCAGAAAATAGCCATGACCGCCAAACATCCGCCGCCGCTCCACCGGCCCCACCAGTTGGAGCTGATCGAGCAGAAATTCAACAAAATCAGGCGTTGACGGCATGGCGGTCAGTAACGGATTCCCACGCCAGAGGGGACACCACCAGTGAGTCGGCCAGCGCGGCCAGACGGATAAACAGGGCGTCTTCGTCGGCGGCCAGCCCCCAGCGCACAACCCCCTGCTCGCCCCAGTGATACACCCTCACCGACAAGCCAAAGGAATAGCAGCGCTGCTGAAGCGCCAAGGCAAAACCTAGCGAAAACACCTGGGAAATAAACAAAGGCGTAATCACTGTGCCGGCCACCTCGCCAAACACCTGACCGATGCGCGCCCCCTGTCGCTGAGCCGCCTGTTGCAGGTGGGTACGCATATGGCCGTGCCACTGCTGATCGGCCAACATCCGCGCACCCGCCGCCTGGGCAAGACTGTTCACTGCCCAGGGGCCCTGCGCCTCCTCGAGCTGCGCAAGCAGGGTTGGCGCGCCGAGCACAAAGCCCAACCGCAGTCCCGGCAGGCCAAAAAATTTACCCGTGGAACGCAGCACTGTCACTCCGGCATTCACCAGGGTGGCACAGTCGCCATTGTCGTCCAGCACATCAGCGTAAGCCTGGTCGACCAACAGCATATTGTTTGCCGGCAGCTGCTGACGCCAGCGCAATATATCGCGGGTGGAATAACGACATCCGGTGGGGTTGTTAGGGCTAACCAGCACAAGGTGGTCCAACTCGCCGCGGCCAATCAGGTCATCTACCTGGGCAACCTGGTCGTGGTCAAAAAAGCGGCAGTGGTGCCCGGCCCCCTGCCAGCGATAGGCATGTTCTTCGTAGGCTGGCCCCGGGAGCGCAACCCTCCCCGGCGAAACCCATTGGGGCAGCAGCTGAATCGGCGTCTGACTGCCCGACGTCGCTAACAGCTGGGTTGGCAATACCCGGTAATACGCTGCCGCCGCCTGCTGGAGCTTACGATCAAAATAGGGGAGCTTGTCGAGGCTGCCCAGACAATCAGCGGGCACCGGCCACGGCCAGGGGTTTATCCCTGTGGCCAGATCCAGCATGGGCCCCCATGCGGATTCGGCGGGCACCTGCTGGGGATTGCCCCCATGCTCGGGGCGGGGAAGCGACTCACTCATTTGTCCTGTTACCCATTTATCGCTGAATACAAACCGCCCAACACCAATAGCACCGCAAGCCACAGGGTAAAGACACCAAACACCAACTTCATCGCCCGCCCGACATCGGCCGGCTCGGGGCTGCGCCCCGCGCCGAGCGCCGGACGAATAACCTGCTGGTCATGATAGCGCGCCGCCCCACCCAACTCTATGCCGAGGGCAGCCGCGCCAGCGGCCATCACCGAGCCCGCGTTGATACTCTTCCAATGCCAGCCCTGGCGCCACCAGCATTGCCAAACTACCCGCTTGGCCGACAGCAGCGCAAAGCTGCCGGCGGTTAGCTGGGCGGGAATAAAATTCAACACATCATCGACCCGGGCAGACCAGTGCCCAAAGTGCAGGAAGCGGGCGCTGCGATAGCCCCACATGGCATCCAGTGTATTGCTCAGTCGATGCAGCACCACCCCAGCCGGCCCCGCCACAGCGCACCAAAACAAGGAGGCAAAAAACGCATCGCTGCAATTCTCCAGGGTAGTTTCCAGGGTGGCGGTCAAAATCTGGGCTGCGGTCAGCTCTTGGGTATCCCGGCTGACAATGTAGCCCAATCGCCGCCGAGCCTCCTCAAGGTCTTGGCCTGACAGCGCCACCACAATAGGAATCACATGTTCGGCCATGCTGCGCCAGGCAATCGCCAGATAGAGAACCAACACCGAAAATCCCCAGAACAGCCACAGCGACTGCGCTGCCAGGAAGCTGCCGATCCAGTGGGTGAGTAACACCGGCGGCAGTACCATCACGCACCAGGCCACTATCCCAGCCACCATCCCAGCCAATGTCACATACCGTTTAGACGGACCTGAATTTAGTCGTTTTTCCAACCAGCCTGCCAACCGACCAAATCCGGCAAGGGGGTGAAAGCATGGCGTCTCACCCAGCAATTGGTCCAGGCAAAAGGCCACGAGCCAAAGACCGGCAAGCAAACCGAAGGGGTAAAAATCAGACATGCGGAAATCATTCCTAGGGGCAGATCAGGCGGCCACCGCGCTGCATACAGACCGGTACAGATGGTTTGACTCGCGGAAGGTAGCCCGGCGATGCGCCGGGCAATCTGCAATCAGACAGCCAGCTTGTAAAACGAGGCCGCATTATCCCACAAAACCCGCTTGGCACTACTGTCGCCAAGGGCACTGCCGATAATCTCAATATCAACCGAGTGGAACGGCCGGGGGGCCCGGGTGGAAGGAAGATCGGTGCCGAACATCAGCGCGTCGGGGTTGATGTCGTACAGGCGCTTGATGGCCTGACTCACAGCGAAATCCACCCGGCCAAAGCCGGTGGCCTTCACTCGAATGCCGCTCTCGGCCAGACGGTAAAGCATGGGCAGCCCTTCTTTGGACAGGCCCAAATGGTCAATACTGACCGCGGGCAAGGTCCGCAGCATTGCCTCAATTTCGGCCAGACTCTTGCTGTCGGCATAAATCTCGATATGCCAACCAAGCAGCTCGAAAATCCGCCAGGCGAAATCGGCCATGTACTCCACGCAGTCGAAACCACCACGACGCAGGTTGAAGCGCACCGCACGCACGCCGCCATCGGCGAGTTCAAATAACTCTTTGTCGGAAATGGTCGGCTTAACCTGAGTAACCCCCACAAAACCGGGGCCCAGCTGGCGCAGCGCCGTGAGCAAATATTGCTGGTCATAACTTTGAAAGGAGCCAGCAACCACCGCGCCACCGGCAATGCCCAGATCCGCGGTGCGGCCCACATAGTCGTCAACGGTGAAAGGATCAGGCGCATAGCCATCATTGGGCTCGACCGGAAAACCGGGATCCACGATATGCAGATGGGCATCAAAAATCATGTGTTTCATGAACAACCACCTCCCGAGTGTGCTGGGTGGTGGACTAACCCGCTTTACAACAACCGCCCAAGAACGGGGCGAAATAGGAGGCCAGTCCAGACTTCTTATTGTTTTCTTGCTGAAACCTGAACACCAAAAATCGCAGATTTGCTATATGAATGCAAACGCTAAATTACGGCTGGGCGTCGTTAGTGTGTCGTAGCGCAGAGTTTTTCGCTTCAATCCATTGGGACATAAACTTTTCACTGCGCAGGCGCTGTTGACGAATCATCAAGCCATAAAAAAATTGTTGCCTATGGGCTTCCACGTCTTGGCTTATTGCCTTGATTTTATTAGCAAGCTCCTCTGCGAACCCATCCATCGCAAAAGCCGATTTCAGCAGTATCATCCCTTTGGCAGCGCTGTCTCGCCAGGCGGTCTCATTCATGTACAACTCAACGGCGCTGTCAATAAAGTCCGGCAAGGTATCAGCGACCCGCCCCGGCCAGTGCGCTGCCGATGCCATGCCCTCCGCCCCGATGGAGGTCGTTACCGAGGGCGTAGCGCATTCCATGGCTTCCAGCAGCTTCCCTTTTTGCCCGGCGCCAAACCGTAATGGCGCGAGGCAAAGGCGCGCCTTTGCCACCACTTCGGCGGCATTCTCCGCCCACCCTTTCAACAAAAAGCCAAGCTTGTCACTGTGCAATTGCTGGGCCTTTGGCGGCTGATAGGCGCCATAAATATGACACTGCACCTGACCACCCAGGCGTTGCCGCAGGGCCGGCCATATTTGATTTCGCAACAGCGTCAGGGCATCCCAGTTGGGTTCGTGGCGAAAATTGCCCAACATGATGCAGTGCTCCCGCTGGCAATAGCTGCGGCGATTAACAGACACGGGACCGGCCTGACTCAATAGCGGCAAGTAGGTCAATAAACGCCGGTCTACCGCAAAGTGCTCGACCAGCAGAGCAATTTCCGCTGGCGAAATCATAATGCTCAGATCGCTGCGCCAGATGGCGGCGATTTCCCGCAGGGCAATATCGCTGTTGAAGTTAAGGGCATGGGTGGGCAACGCTGCCGCCAGATCCGCTGCCCTATCGGCTGGCAGGGATTTGATTTTTTGCTGCCGAGCCGCACGCAGGCAGTGCAGGTCCTCGGTATCGATAATCCGCGCGGCCGCGGGCCAACTGCGCTCGACTCGCCAGCCAAATTGCTCCTCGCACAGAAAGCGATCAAACACCACCGCGTCGGGCTGAAGCTGGCGCACCTGCTCATCAAAGCTGCTGCAATTGAGCTTGATCGGCAGCGAAGTCACCCCGAGCGCAGCGAGATCAGCGGGGTTTTGTCCGGGCTCAGCCGCGCAAGCAAAAGTGACGCGCGCACCCATGTGCTGAAACAGAGAAATCAAATCCAGGATTCGGCGGCCGGCAGCCGACGAACGGGGCTCGGGCCAGACATAGCCCACAAACAAAACGGTGTTCAACAGAGTGCCTACCCGCAGCTGGTTAAACCGGCATTATCCCCGCCCGCGGTCGTCAATCAAAGGTGTTGTAGGGAATGGGCGGCTCTGGGGGCGACGGTACCCGCTGCCAGCGATCCTGGAAGGTATAGCGCAGATACAGCACAAAATGATTGGGCTCATAGAAATCGGCGCGCTGGATATCCGCCGCCAGGCCGATGTACCAGTGGCGGCCAACCCTGCGCTCAATGGCCGCTTCCAAGGTATAGCCAAAGCCACCGCCATTGCTGCCATCACCGCCCAGCTTGTAGGGCGCATCCTCCTGACTCACCGACTGGGACACCGACGCCCCCAGCAAATAAGACCAGTTTGGCCCCCAGCGTCCGTAGTAGCGAACGGGCAAAGACACGGAGAAATAACTCTGGGGACTGAAATAGCCGCCGTGCCCGAGGGTAAACTCCTCCAGGTTTTTATCGTATTGCAGGTGGGTAACGTTCACGCCGAGACGGAGGTTGCGGTCCTCCTCGGCAATTACCCGCCAATACACCCCGCCCAATAACCCCAGGCGCTGATTGTCCTCCACGCGATTACCCTGCAACAGGTGGGCCTGGAGGCTGCCCCAATACCCCAGCGCGCCGCCCTGGTCGTAACTGAGGCCCAACTTTGCGCCGCTGCGCAGCACACCGCCCCACTCAGTGCCAGCACCGGTCACCGCACTGTCCGGCACTTCCATGCCGCCATAGGAGAGGGTCGTGCCAAGCTCCGGTCTGCGCGACAGGGTCAACCGCCAACCGACATCCCCCACATCACCCGTGGTGCTAAAGCCCCCCACCCAACTACTCTCGCGCAAGCCAATGGGCGTGGTGCCAATATCAGCCTCCCAGGTATCTGCCTGCCAGCCAATCCCAAGGGCAAAGCCAGAGGCCTTTTCCGAGAAGGGAATCCGGCTGCGAATCGTGGGGTCAACCGGGTCGGGGTCAAGGTAATCAACCCGACCAGAACTCAGGCTCACGTAGTCAGCCCGCAGCAGCAGGTGGCCCTCCAGATCGGGCACCGGAATCCGCGCCTCAATGGGTACCTGGCCGGTTTTCTCGCGACCTTCCCGAACACTGTGATCAAAGCCAATAATAATGTGGCCATCGCGCCGGTCCCGATATCGATCAATGCTGGCTTTAACGCTGCGAGTCAGCCAGTTGTCTCCGGCCTGGCGGTACAGTCGCTGCTGTTCAGCCTCGTCTTCTGATCCAGGCTGCTCGGCAACTCGGTCAAGCACCGACTGGCCGCCGCCTGCAGACTGCCCTGAAGTGCCGGCGCCATCCACCGGCGCGGCGGCATCCCGGGCCAGGGCCAGATAGGCAAACTCCTCCGCACTTTCCCAGCGCTCGGCGGATTCGGCCAGCACCATGGCATTACGCAGATCCAACGACGAGGCGTCTTCGCGGCCCTTCAACTGGGCTAATGCCCGGTCGCGACCCGGCTCATCGCCGCTGTCGTGCAAGGCCTGGGCTAAGTCCATCAACGCCGATGGCCACAGGCTATCGCCCTGGGCCAGCAACGCCGTTGCCTGCTCCTGATAACTCTGTTCCTCGCCGATTCGGCGGCTGTTGCGCATGGCGCCCAGGCGGGCAGTGATCTGGTGGCTGCCCTCTATCTGGGCGGACTGATGGAAGAGCGAATAGGCCACGACATATTTTTCGTCGGCCTCAAAGGACTCCGCCCGGGCGAGCTGATACCGGGCCCGCTGCTGGTTGAACTGGCGTTGCTCGTCTTCGCTCAGCGCTTCGCGAACCACCCCTGCCTCCAGCTCGGCGTAGCGATCAAACTCCCCCAGCTTGATCAGAATGTCGCCATAGGCGAGCCGACGGCTGGTTGGCCAGTCTCGCTGGGGTGACATTGCATCGATCACGTCTTTGGCCGCAGCCTCCTCACCGACTTCGGTGTAAAGGTCCGCCACTCGTAGCATTGCGTCCGGATCGTCCCGATATTCGTTGGCCAGTTGATCGAGGCGCTGAACGAAGGCGTCGGTATCCGCCCCGACACCGCCCTCACCTGCAGCATCAAGGTCTTGCAGGTCACTGGCGATTCGCCAACGCAACAGGCTGCTTTCCATCGCCGCCGAACGCTGGGATGGGGGCACCTGCAATAACTGCGCTTGCGCCGCATCGGTTTGGCCTTGACGAGACAGAAACAGCGAATAAGCGAATCGCATTTCCGGGTCGGGATTGCGCCGGGTCCAGCTGGCCATCAGCGAGTGGGCCTTTTCGCTCTCGCCCAGACTGACATAACCATCGGCAATATCAGCCCGCAGCCAGGGCGAGGTGGGCTCCGGATTCAGCGCCTGTTCCAGGGCTGCACGCAGCTGGTTGCGATTGCCGCTGCGCTGGGCGTCGGCCAACAACGCGGCATTGTGATCGGCCCGCAGCCCTCGGCTGCGACTGGCAATTTGCCGTTGTTGGGCAGGACTGAGACCGTCAACAAACGCCAGTGCTTGCTGGCGGCCATAGCGCTGCTCGCGCAGGGCAACCCGTGCCCACAGCGCTGCCGCATCCAGCGGGTCACGATTGAGCGCCTGCTGATAGTAATAATCGGCCCGAGCGTAGCGGCGCTGGGCCAATTCCAGATCGCCATAGCTGACATAGGCCCGGGGCAGATCTACCCGCAGTTGGGTGGCCAGGTTCAGGCGCTCTTCCGCCTCGTTAAACCGGCCCTTGGCGATGAGGGCATCAGCCTCCTTTACCCACGCCCAGTAACTGCTGGTGTCGATCAAAGCCTGCCATTTGCCGCGCAGATCGGGGTTGCTGTTATTGGCCAATGCTTTGCGAAAATACGGCAGTGCCCGGCTCTGCTGTCCGCGACGCAGGTGGATTACCCCCAACCCGCCAAGCACTTCCTCGTCATTTGGCCGACCGATCAGCGCATAGCGCAGGCGCTGCTCAGCCCGGGTGTTTGATTCCTGCTCCAATAGGGCCAAGCCCTCGCGCATCGCCCGGTAATAAGGGTCGCGCATGCGCTCACGCTCTTCAGCGATCATCCGCTGGGCCTGGCGATAGCGATCCTGAATATCCGAGTCCGAGGGGTAGCGCCGGGCCAGCTCCGCATATTCTGCCAGGGTAGCGGCATTGTAAGGACGCCGGGCCAACGACCTCAGCCAGGCATCGGCTGCCTGGCGCCCCAGGTCGGGGCCATTGGCCATCTGTCGGTACAGCGCCAACACATCTGGATCGGCTGGATAGCGGCTGGCAATGTGATTTGCCAATGCCAACTGCACTGGCGGCATCTCGGGGTAGCGCTCGTTCAGGGTCTCCAGCGCCCGCCGAGTGGGCAGCCAGCCATCATTGCGCTGGCCGGCAATGGCAAGATAATCCAGCTGCATGCGCAAAGTGGGCATGCCCTCCGGGAACAGCTCGGCGAATATCGCCAGCGCATCGTCGTATCGCCCGGCTGTGGCAAACAGGCGAGCTTGTTGCAATTCGCTACGCCGGGCGGTAGTGGCATCGAAATAACGCTGCATGGCGACGGTTCGAGCGGCACCGGGGTAGCGCGATTGCATCGTGCTCAGGCTCGCCTCAGCGGCACCCACCTCATCATTCATTAAATGCAGATAAGTTTGATAGAACAGGGTGTAAATGCCCTGGGGTGCCAGCGCCCGCAAGCGCGCAACACTAGCCGTCATTAAATCTGGTCGCGAGGCGGCATCGGCCAATTGGGCGCGCCGCAGAAAGGGCATGATCTCTTCAAGGCCCGGCGACGGCTCACTGGCCTGCGGCGTATCCTCAATGGGCTCAAGCAAGGAAATAGACTGTGCGGTCTCGGATTGCTCGGGAGCCGACGAGGGGAAAAAATACCAGACCAGAGCGCCAATCAGCACGAGCGGCAGCACCCGAACGAGCGACATAAAACTTAGCCGCACTCGCTTGCCTCCCAAGCGGGTAACAGGCGACCCTGCCGGTCAAAGCGATACTGCTTATCCAACCAGCCAAGACCAAACAAACTCAGCATTTGATTGTAGTAGGCGCCGCCACCGCCAGCCGCTGCGGCGCCCTGTAGCGCCCGCTGATGTTGGCTGTTTAGCAAGGCAGGCTGCTCCAACACTGCCAGCATCGGCAATAACGCGGCGGAAAAGCCAAAGGGGCCATTGCCTTTGACTGCGCCGGTAGCGACATTGACATGCTCAGGGGGAGCCGAGCGGCCAGACTTCAGCGCAGCAACCATACCGCCCTGTGATGCCAGCAATTCGGCCCTGGCGGGGTGTTGTGAATCCAACATACCGGTCCACAAATAGGTGCGGATGGCATCGTAACTGCCGGTGTTGTCGCCCGCGCCAGCCACAACGGCGCCCTTTTCGAGCACGAGCCAATCGGGCAACAGGCCGCCGCGAGCCGCTCCGCGCAGGACGTGCAGACCACCGGCACCCAACTCACTCCAGGGCTGCACCGGATAATGGCTGGCCAGCGCGTCGAACAGCTGGAGAGCCAGATAACTGGGATTCAAACGAAACCGGTCGTCACCCTGACGAAAACCGGTGACACCCGGCAGCAAATGGCGCCGCCCTTTGCTATCGATGACGGTTTCCTCAGCAATGATGCGTCGGGCGAGCAGGTAACCCAGGCTCGCGTAGCGATGATTGCCCCATAGGCGCCCTGCTTCAGCTAACGAATAGGCAATCCACACATCGGCATCAGAGGCGGAATTGGCATCAAGAATGCGCCATTGCCCCTGGCCATCGCGCCCCCACAGCCAGGCGGGCAACTGGCCGGTTAAGTCGCCCTCAGCCAGATGTTGCTCGGTCCAGTCGAGCATGTCGGCAAAGGCGGCCTTGTCATTGGCAACGAGGGCAAAAAACATCCCGTAGGATTGCCCCTCCGATGTCGTAATAAGGCGAGCGTCACTGTCATCGATGACCCGACCATCAACCAGGTAATCGCGCTTGAAGTGCTGCCACAGGGGCCAGTCGCAGGTATTTGCGAGACCGGCCAGTGGCAGCCACAGCACTAATGCCAGGGCAAGCCTCACTTATCCTCGTCTCCTACACGAACCCGCTTAGCGGCAAAGCGAGTGAGCAACCGCCAGATGGCAATACTGATCAACACAATCAGCAATAGGGCGCAAAACGCAAGGAAGAAGGGATGCTGGGAAAAGTGGTACCAGATCAATTGGGTCAGCGGCAGGCGCCCGACGAAATAGGAATCGCCCACTTGATAACTGGCCACCTTATCGCCCCGGAAAGTGATTACCGAGCCGTGCATAAAGGGAAGCTTGCCAGAGTCGCGAAGGCTCGCGGTAATCAATGACAGGTCTTTGGTACTCGCCCCCAGCAACGCGACAACGCTGCGGTCCTTGGTCAGCGGTGACTCTGCCCCCAGCAGAGCAGCAAACCCGCCGCCAGCACTGATATTGACGGTTTCCGCCACCGCCCGGGATTTTGCGGCACTCCAGTCACCAAAATTACCCGCCCGCTTCGGCGAGCGCACTGGCCGATCCAGAATTCGTTCGGAGCGATCGAGGATCAGCGCGAGTTTGTCGCCGTCCGGCATGGATTTGGACAGGGCATCATCCACTGCAATCACCACCACATCGCGATCGCGCAGTTTCGCCTTGTCCCACTGGTCAGTCACGCTCAGGGCAAAGCCGGGGTAACCGCTGCTCGCCCCCATAAACCCAGCCAGATTCAGCAAGGTCTCGACTTCGGCTGTTCCTGGAGAGGGCGACAGAACAAAGGTGGTTTCCGACAGGTCGGCCATGCGGGTAAAGGGATACCCGGCCGTAACAAAGGCATGCAGGTTGGGCATTTCCAGGTAATGGGGGAAACCGGTGAAATCGACGGTGGAGTCGGCCTCCACCACCGCCCGATAGTCATTGGCAGGAATGGTCCGGCAAGCGCCCTCGCTGGTCGCCGCAAAGGCAAACTGGAAGGACATCTGGTTCTTCGCACCCACCCGGAAGGCGGGAATACGCACCCGGTTGCTGGAGTCGAGCAAGCCACCATCAAGCAGCGGCACCCTCACTCTTTTGAGTTCGCCATTCTCCCCGCTGGTAGTCAGGCTAAAGGCCTCAACGAACTGATCGTTGATGGCAAAGCTCATCTTGGAACCGGAATTATCGTCAGTGGGCGGGGTATAGCGATAGCGCAGGTCCAGGGGGATACCTCGACTCTGCCAGGTGAACAAATCCGGCGGTAACTGCATGGACACATTGATCGGCGCGGCAAGACGACCGCGCACTTCCAGCTGGTTCAGATCGTCGACCATTTCTCCCAGGCGCATGGGCCGATCGGTACGCACCCAGTTTGGGGCGTCGTAGGGCTTGCGCGGCCGCCGCTGACTGACCTCGTTAATGACCGCGATCTGTCCGCTCAATAGCGCATTGCCCAGGGCGAGACCTTCAACGGCGGTGAACAACTGTGCCTCGTCTTTACCCTGAATCAACAGCAGTTTAACCGCTGGCTTTTCTGGATGACTGATAATCTGCAGGGTGGGCTTTTCCACCAGGGGAAAATCTTCCAAAAAGTTTGGGCGGTTATCGTTGGTCACCATCACCAATGCGTGGCGCTCTGGCAGGCGATTGACCAGCAGCGGAAAGGACGCCGAGCGCCAGTCTGCCAGGGAGCCAAAGTAAGACGCGGCAAGGGCTGCCGCCTTGGCGGTACCCAGCGCATATTGAGGACCAAAGACCACAGGCAGGGTTAGCGTAGAAAAATCCCGCTCATCATAGAACGGCGCGGGCAGCAAACTCAGGTCGTTACTCAGGCGAAGCGAGCGCTTGCGCAACACCAGTTCGCTGTTCTGACTGATCTCCGCCCAGATACTGGGCTCGTCGGGATTCCAGCACTCCCGATCCAGATAGCCAATCAGCTCGACCCGAAGCTGGTTATAGTCGCTGAGATAACGGGGGTCGAGGTTAACCCTCACCTCACGCAACTCGCCCACTTCATCGTCCCTGACGGCAATCACACGCTGCAGCTCGTTGTTCAGCGAGATTTTCAGCTGCGACAATTTCTCCACCAGCGCCGGCGAAGCGGTGTAGCGCAAGATCAGGGTTGCGCCGACGACTTCTTCGTCCAGCCGGGAGCCAAACCCAAGGAAGATACTACTTTCGCTACCCTGCAACTCCAGTGAGCGATTGAAGCCCAGGTCGGCGAGGCTGTCCCGGGTCTCAAACTCAGGTTCCGGCAGGAGTTTGCTGCCCGGTATGGCATTGTCCTGGGAAGGAGCGGCCACCAGCGGCGCGGCGAAGCACCAAAGGGCTGCCGTCAGACAGGATGCTATCGTTAGCTTTAATCCGTTGTGCAAAACCAACTCCTTATCGTTGAACCAGGACACCCTGCGCCACCTTGTGTGGGCGCAGGCTGCCAAACCATGCCAAAGTCTTCACTATTAGATTCGTCAACTGGGGAAGCGGCCAAGGCCCCAAGTTCAGCAGCCGCTTGAAACCATTGATCCCCGCTTCAGACACCTGGCCAAAACTCACACCGGGCCGATCTTCTTCGTAGCCGCGCTGCCAGGTCACCCAGTTGTCTGCTCTGGCGAAGGTACACTGTACATAGTCCACCAGGGCTTGTTTGGATTGCTCCTGCAGACGCAGGCCCACAATTTTTCCGCTTCTAAACACCACCGAGGTCTTGAAGAGGAAGGAGTGGTTCGCCCGCTGCAGCATTACCTGCAGGGACGTTTCATCACCAATCATACCGGCTTCAGGCAGCTCGATGCGCATCCCTCCCAGAGAGAAATCGCGCAGGCTGGCCTGGTAAATCCGCCCCGACGACAGACGCAGGCTCACCGGGATGTCCACCTCCACCCGGGGCGCAGACCGCTGTTGCTTCATTTCACCGGCAACCGCCACCGCCGCGCCGAGAATCAGCAGGTTGTATCCTGTCCAGGCCATGTTGATCACGACCGCCCAAAATTCTTCCTGGGGCCCGGAAACCAGCCGTGCACACCCCCAGATGATACCCAGTACGTTGAGGCTCACCAGCAGCACATAGGGCTTTGAGATCACCCAGTCAAAATAGAAACTGTCCACCTTGCCACCTTTGGCGGTGACATTAAATTTGCCCTTGTGTGGTGCAAACAAGGCAACGGTGGTCGGGCGCGCCACATACCAGGACAGCACCGACTCATAAACCTCGCCCCAGAATGAGTAGCGATACTTGCCCTGCAAAATCGAGTTCACCACCGAGGCATGAAACATGTGCGGTATGACATACAGCAATAACATCGCGGCCGGCGCATAAATAATGTACGTATGCAGCAATAAAAAGACCAAGGGCGCGGTGAGAAATACCATCCTCGGAATGCCCGAAAGAAAGTGCAGCATGGCATTGAAGTAGCACAACCGCTGCTGCCACTTCAGACCCGAGCCCGTGAGCGGGTTATCCAGTCGCAATATCTGCGCCATCCCCCGAGCCCAACGTATGCGCTGACCAACGTGGGCCGACAGGGTTTCTGTTGCCAGACCGGCAGAGATCGGCGCCCGCAGATAGGCTGAGCGATACCCCAGCCGGTGGAGACGCAGGGAGGTGTGGGCGTCCTCGGTGACGGTTTCCACAGCAATACCGCCCACCTCCAACAGTGCTGTCCGCCGAATGACCGCGCAGGAACCACAGAAGAAGGTCGCGTTCCACAGGTCATTGCCGTCCTGAATCAAGCCGTAAAACAGGTTGCCTTCATTGGGAATTTTGCGGAAGTTCGACAGGTTTCGCTCGAAGGGGTCAGGGGAATAAAAATGGTGGGGCGTCTGCACCAGGGCTAACTTCGGGTCGGTCAGGAAGGACCCCATACACACCTGCAGGAAGGCCCGCACTGGGATATGGTCGCAGTCAAAAATAGCAACATATTCGCCGTGGGTGTGTTTCAAGGCATAGTTGATATTGCCCGCCTTGGCATGTTCATTGGTGGGCCGGCGGATGTAATGCACCCCCACTGAGGCGGCAAAATCCTTAAAACTGTCGCGCTTGCCGTCATCCAGAATGTAGATATTGAGCTTATCCGCTGGCCAGTCCAGCCCCAGACAGGCATACACCGTCGCTTGCACCACGCTCAGGTCTTCGTTGTAAGACGGCACAAATAGATCAACACTCGGCCAGGCGTCGCGATTGTCCGGCAGCGCGGTGGGCCGGCGATTAAGCGGCCAGATATTCTGAAAATAACCGAGCACCAGCACCAGCCAGGCAAAGGCCTCAGCCATTAGCAGGATCAACCCAAGAAACAGGCCAAGGCCATCATCCCAGTTCAACGTCGAGGTAGTTCGCCACCAGATATACCGACAGGAAACCACAAGAGACAGAATGATCATCAGCATTGACGGAAAGCGACCCGGGATTTGGCGCAGCACCAATGTGGTGATCGCCAGCGCCGCAACAAAGGCTGCCTGCGCCTCCAGACTAAAGGGAACGGTGATACACAGGCCGGCCAAGGCGGCAACCAGAATCACTAACAACACATCTCGCCAACGAAGCAGGCCAAGAATACGAGGCCCTGCCGCCTCAGGCGGGCCATCCTGAATTTTACGCGCCCTGCGCTCCAGACGTATTACCTGCAGGCGCAGCAGCGCGATAAATTTGAATAACACTTTTTTGGACCGCAGATCGGCAATCCGATACACCTGCTTTACCCGGTGCGCCCGATCTGCCCGGTCTTGGACAAACAGCAGCCACAGGGTCTGGATGGCAAAGCGCAGCAGGTCGCCCGGTACCGGACGACTGAAATTGATCTGTGGGAACAGCCGCGGCAACCATTGCCAGGACTCAACACTCTTAATGGTCGGCTGCAGAAATATATCCGCCAGCACCAGCCAATAACCGACCAACAATCGGCCAAACAGATTAGGCACCACCCCCTCTTTCTCGAAATAGCGAAAACGGCGCTCATACCGGCCCAATTGTTCCGGCTTTAACACCAGCCGCCAACCAATCAGACGTTGCCGCCGCTCCACTACTCCGCCTCCGCCAACTCAGCGCTCACCCAGATTGCCAGGCTGCGAAAATCGGCTGCTGCCTGAGTGAAGGGTGAATACGCCATGACCGCTTTCAAACATGCCAAGCTCTCGGGTAATGCCGGGTCACGATGAATATGCAGGGGGGCAAGCTGCTCCCCGTACTCATGCTTGTAGGTGAGCAGCATGTCGTTACACAGCTTGCGCTCCGGCGCAAAATTATTGATCAATAACGCAGCTGGCTCGGCCAGGAAAGGACTGCTTTCTCGCCGACGCAGGCGGATATAGGTTGCAGGGTTAGTATCCGCAACTCGCAATTCGAAATCGGCGAGGGCCCGTAAGCCTTCCAACAGGGTCGGGTTATTCGACGCATTGCGAAAGGGCAAGTCGATAATCAGCCAATCGCACTGGGAGGTAACGGCTTCCGAACGCACCAGGTTCTTGGCCAGGGTAAGAACCGCGCTGGAGTCGAAGGGCTTTTCAGCATATCCGTAGGGCAATACCAAACGGCCATCAGCGGAACGGAACACCCCTTCCCCAACAGCCTCACCCGCTGCCATTCGGGCTGCCCAGCCATCCTCTGCCAGGGGCTCCAGGCCATAGTGCAGACCGAGAATATTGGCCGGATCAAGATCCACCGAGAAAGAGGGCTGCCCCATCGACTGCAAAGCCGCTGCCAGATTGGCCGCTACCGTTGTCGCCCCAGCGCCCCCAGACAACCCGCTGACCAAAACACACTTCAAGCCTTGGATTCCTTTTCAGCGTCAGTGGCAGGTTGCTCACCGGCAGTCGACATTGCTGTCGTCTCCCGCGTTGTCATCAGTCGCAGGAACGGCCAATGCTGCTGAGCCTGGCGATAGCGCACCTGCTCAACAACCTCGTGGTAAGGCAAATCGCTGTGCCCAAAGGAGCGATACACTGCCCGCACATCTTCACTGATGTCACTCATCTGTCGTCCTGCTGCTCTTTGAAACACGAAGAATAGGTTGCACCTAGTCGACTGAAGCCGAATCGACTACTATGCTGCTGAGCTCAAATGATCCGCGCAACGCCGTATCATCGTAACATCGCTGCTGTTGTAGGCCAGCCCCAAGTACCATCAGGCGTATTCAGACACTATTGGGTAAGGTTCTCGGCAGCACCCTAAACAGCCTTCCAGGGAAGATCAGCCGCGCAATGTCAGGAATACTAGCACTGCCGAAAGAGTCTGCGAAACTGCGTCAGGGCGAAATGTATCTCTGTTTTGCCCAATCCACCAGCGACATCGCCCTGCTGCTTCAGAATATCTGGCACGATGACAACCCGGGTGTGTTGATCTGCTCGTACACGCAGGAGTTTCTGTTTCAATCATTGTCCCCAGGCCTCCATAACCGTTTACACGGACAGCTGAGCAAGGCGCCCCACCACGTCCACTTCTGGCGACCCAAGAAAAGTCGCCCGATGCGAGCCAACTTGAACCGCATCCTGGTCGATGCCAAGCGACTCCATCTCCCCAGGGGCACTCGCGTCACCGTGTCGTTGCAGGACAACACTATTGGACGTGCCTCAAGCCAGAACTTACGCCGAAAACTCAGCGCCTGGCAGCGCTGGGCCAGCGAGGAAGCGCTGCGCCTACAGGTACTGATCCACGGTGATGCTGCGCTGTTGCGGCCAGCAGTAATGCAACATAACGACCTGTTTGCCGGAGTCAGCAGCCTCCAACGCCTCAGCGAATGTCACTACCACTACACCATCCAGTATTGGCGCGGTCCGCAGTCGGTGGTTGCCAGCGAGGAGTACAGCCTGATTATCGGCGAGGATGGGCGACTCGGTGTCAACAACCACGTCGAGACCAAAACTGGCGCCCCTGAACTGACCCAGCCCAAAAATTATGGCGACGAGCAATGCATATATGCCTGCCGCGAGGCGCTCTATGACGCGGGCTCCGTCGACTCCATTGAGAAAGACTTTGCCCGAATTGTGCCCAGCAATGCGGCACTGATTGAGCAAATCGAGATCGCCGATGCGGCGACTTTCGTGTTTTCCTGTGGCACGACCGACGAAGTGCGCGACCTGGCCGGCGCCATCTATGTGTTACGCAAACGCTTCGGTGGCGGTGTAAAACTGCTGGTTCGGGAAACGCGAGATTGCCTGCGCTACTCTGATGAGCAGTTTTTATGCCGGGCCGGTGCCAACCTGGTTATCCCCTATAACCTGGTTTTTTCGGTCTTCATGAATCAACTGGAGGCCCTGCAGGGGCAGTATTTCGGCCGCCAGTTACCCGCCACCCTCGAAGCGCTCATGGATAACTGGCCCTACCGAGGACTGCAGGGATACTTCGAGCCCGCCGATTTTGCTCGTCACGGCATGGAGATCATCGATGACAGCTCGCAGAATGATATTGATGATCTTCTGGTCCAGTTGCGGCCGGCCAAGGGCATTCCCGCCGAACATTGCCTCAGTTTGTGCACCATTCGTCGCGACGGCGACCTGATTACCACTGCCGATGACGATTTGTTTATGCTGCTCCCTGCCTGTCGTCTCAATGATGTAAAGGCAGCGCTGCACAGCTGCTTTGCCTTGCCGGCGGAAGAAATTTTTGCCTCGCAACAGGTGTACCACACGCGTAACGACATCGAGGCACAGTTTGTCAGTTTGATGGCAGCGCAGCATTTTGTACCGGCTGATTGGGGCCGCCGGATGTTACGAGAGGCGCCCAACACACAGCCAGAGGATGCTAGCAATCTATTCGAAGATTCCCTGTCTCTGGCCAAGCCCGCTCCCCTGCAGATTAGGGTGTGAATCATGGATATAGAAAGTTTTGCCACCACACTAAGCGCTGGCCTACTGATCGGGTTTTTACTCGGGCTATACAGCCGGCTGGCGTATCGCAAAGTCCGGGAGCTATTGTTCCGGGTTTACGCAACGCCAAAACACCTCCGCCCCTTCGAGCCATCGAAGATCACTACCACTGCCACTGATTCCTCTGCCGCGGAGTAGTAACTTGGTCACTGAGTCCACCCCCACGCCCCCACCGGTTCAGACCCGCCAGATGACCTTAGGCTGGTGGAACCTGTATTTTCTGATCAAACTCGGACTCTATTATCAAGGCACTATCGATTTTCACTTGCTGGAGAATCTGTGTTTTCTGTGCCTACTGCTCATCCCCCTCGAAAAAAGCGCATTTCGCATCATCAGGGGCATCGTCGCGGTGCCGATCGCGCTTTGGCTACTGCATTTTGATTCCTACCTGCCGCCACTCAGCCGCCTGACCTCGCAGCTGGACCAACTACTGACCTTCGAGATCGGCTATATCTTCGAGCTGCTGCTGCGCTTTATTCCTACCAATGCCTTATTGCCATTGGCCGTGCTTATTGTTGGCTACTACTTTTTGTCACGTATTTTCCGCATCACCAGCATTGTGCTGGTGTTGATACTGATCACCGGTATCAGCAAGCTACCGCCGGAGTCAGCGCCCCGGACCGGCATCACCGATGCGCCCCAAAATACCGCGCGAGTGAGTCGCGACAACGCCGGCCCCGAGAGCCTGACAGATCAACTCGATCAGTTCTTTGCCGCAGAAACGGCCCGCCACGTTGAGTTGCCATCGGAGCTGGGCAGTCGCCAGCAGTTCGACATTCTCCTGCTAAGCATTTGCTCCTTGTCCTGGGATGACATGCAGGTAGCCGACCTGGCTGATCACCCATTCTTCCAGGATTTCGATCTGGTTTTTGAGCAATTCAACTCGGCCACCTCCTACAGCGGGCCCGCCCTGCTGAGGTTAACCCGGGCAAATTGCGGCCAACCCGCCCACAACGCCCTGTACCAGCAGGTCGACAGCCGCTGCCTGCTGTTTGAGCAACTCAAGGCACGGGGCTACGACGAAGCCCTGGTGATGAACCACGACGGCAAGTTCGACAATATGCTGGAGCGAACCCGCCGTTTTGGCGGCGTAGATGTCGATTTGGTGTCCCAGGGCGGGCTTGAACCCCGCCAAAAAGCCTTTGCCGGCTCGCCAGTTTTCGGTGATCTGGCCATGTTACAACGCTGGTGGAGCCAGCGCCTGGACAACAGCAAACCGGTGATCGCCCTGTACAACTCTGCCACCCTTCACGACGGCAACCGCCTGATCGATAATCCGGGGTTGAAGGGCCTGACCAGTTACAAAACGCGGGCGCGGGAATTGCTCGACGACCTACAGGCATTCAAACAAACACTGCGCGACTCGGGTAGACCCGTGGTCATGGTGCTGATACCCGAGCACGGCGCCGGGCTTCGCGGTGACAAAATGCAGATCGCTGGCATGCGTGAAATCCCTTCACCTGCAATTACCCACGTGCCCATGGCGGTCAAGCTGCTCGGCAAGGAGGTGCAACGCACCGGCAACACCGCCCGGGTGGCCACACCGACCAGTCATTTAGCACTGACCCAAGTGCTGCGCAACATTGTTGTCGCAGACATCTATGGGGGCAAAGGCCAATTTTCTGCCGCCAGTCTGGCGGCAAATATCCCCGACACGCGGATGGTGTCCCAGAATGAGGGCAGCACCGTGATGGCCTCCAAGGGGGATTACTTCATTCGCCTCGATGGCGGCGAATGGACCCAGTACCCCACCCAGAATCAGTAACCGAAGGGCGACACCGGCGGCGGGACATGGAATTTAAGCAACTGCGAGATATCAAGAGCTGGAGCATTTACTTCATTGTAAAGCTGCTGCTGTTCGTCCAGGGCCTGCTCGGCTTTCACCTGCTCGCCAATCTTGGTCTGGTGCTGATCCTACTGCTGCGCCTGGAATCCAATACCTTCCATCGGCTTCGCCATGCCAGTGCGGTGCTGCTCGCAGCAGGTCTGCTGTATCTTGACGCCCAGGCCGTCCATGGCGACAGCCTGCTCAACGGCGAGCTCCTTTACTCGGCCAGCCTGACCACTGCCCTGATCAGTTTTGTGTACTACTACAGCCGCCGTTTTATCGAGACCAGCATCTTCGTGTTGTGTGGCTTTTTGTTGGTCGGCCTTAAACAAGCCGGGGTCCCATTATGGCCAGGCATGAACACCCAGCTGGCAAAACAGCAAGTGGCCGTCGATGCTGGGAAAAGTCTCGACGAAACATTGCAAACCACCCTGGACCAGTTTTTTAAAACCGCCGCCAGCCGCCACCATGGATACAATCCGCCCGCCAAGCCAGACTTTGATATTGTATTTCTCAGTATCTGCTCAATGGCCTGGCGCGACCTGGAAGTGACCGGCCTAGACCGCCACCCGCTGCTCGAACGCTTCGACATTTATTTTGATCATTTCAATTCAGCTACCTCTTACAGCGGCCCGGCGCTTATCCGCCTGCTGCGTGCCGACTGCGGGCAGCAGCCCCACGAGTCGCTGTTCAATACCGCCGGCGCGGGAAGCGGTCTGGCCCGCTGCGAGATGTTTCGCAATCTGAGCAGTCTGGGCTTTGACGAGAAGCTGGTCATGAATCACGACGGTGAGTTCGGCGGCTTTCTGCGCCAGCTGCGAGAAAATGGCGGCATTGATGCCCCGTTGACTGCCCAGCAAAATTTGAAGGTGGCGCAAAAGTCCTTTGACGGCACGCCAATCTATGACGATGGCGCCGCGCTGGACCACTGGCTGTCTCAACGCAGTCGCGCGCCCGACACGCCCCAATTGGTGCTCTACAACACCGTTACCCTCCACGACGGCAACCGCTTGTTAAATCAGAAGAACGTCGTCGGTTTAGAAGGTTATGAGTTCCGCGCCCGTCATCTGCTCGATCAACTGCAAGTGTTTATCGCCAAGCTCGAGGCAAGCCAACGCAAGACGCTGTTGGTATTGATTCCCGAACACGGCGCGGGGCTCCAGGGCGATAAAATGCAGCTCTCCGGGATGCGCGAAATCCCCTCCCCCTCCATCACCCACATTCCGGTGGCGGTGAAACTTATCGGCGCCAATCGCCAGGGTAACGAGGCGCGCGTGACGGCCGACAGCAGCTATTTTGCCCTGTCGTCTCTCATTCAGCGGATTACTGAGCGTGACGCGTTTAACAGCAGCGGCTATTCGCCAGCCCAGTTAATTGATGGCCTGCCCACTACCCAGCCCGTAGCGCAAAATGAGGGCAGCACAGTGATGCGCTTCAAGGGCATTTACCATGTATCCCTCGATGGCGGTCGGCGCTGGTCTCCCTACCCGGGAAGCCGCTGAGCGCGCTAACCACGGAAAAGACTAGTGTTGATATCGCTCACCTGACGGTTAAGGGTCCAGTAGTCGTAGATGATTCCCAGCAGAAAGACCCCGCCTGTGAGCAGGTAGAGAATGCCTGTGAGCCATTTACCCAGATAGAAACGGTGCAGGCCGAAGATGCCGAGAAAGGTGAGTAACACCCAGGCCACCGTGTAACTGGTGCTACCCGAGGTCCAGCGCTTGTCGGCCTCAGCATCCATCCCGGGTATCAGAAACAGGTCAACCAGCCAGCCGATCAAAAACAGACCCAGCGTAAAAAAGTAAATCGTCCCGCTAATGGGGCGCCCGAAGTAAAAGCGATGGGCGCCCATAAAGCCAAATACCCACAGTAAATAGCCCACGACCTTGTTGTGTGTGTTACCCATTAGTCCATGCCCTTTCCAATTCAAAAATAATGGATGCCGGCCGGCTCCCGGCTGATCTGGCAGGCTCGCGCACCCCTCCGAGGCGGAGGCCCACCCGCAAGAACAACGCGAACCAGTCACTTAACGTGCGGTAATACCAGGGATGCGGATCGGTAAATGCCAGATCAAAGCCCGCCCAAGATCCTTCTCGCCAACCGGACTGATAATCCTCGCCATACCCGCAGAAGGCCGGATGAAGTGTCTGAATCAGACAGCGACCTTGCGCCGTTAACACCTTGGCAACCGCCGCCAGCGCGGCTTCACACTCGCCTTCACCTAACAGCGAAAAATTAAACACCGCCAGGTCCACCGGTTGGCGCCAGCCACCAGCGCCAAACTCGGCATAGGTCATAGTGGAAAACTCGCCGCCGCCAAGCGCTGCAGCGCGCTCGACCAAGGCGGGAACGCCATCGATCCCAAAGCCTCGAATACCGTCAGCGGCGAGGGCGCGCAACAACCACCCCTCGCCACATCCCACATCAAGGACAGTGGCCGGGCTGAGTGCCCGAACTGCATCGACAATCGCCCGATTGGTGACCTCGCGGCGGCTGGCGATTTGCTCCTCTCGCACGGCGGTACACCAAGGATCTACGTTTTTCTGCCACGAGCGCAATATCTGGTCATCCACTTTCCGCCACCCTCCTTCAAAACCGTCGACACGCGCCGAATTCGTCTCGACTGCACAAGGGAACTGTACCGCCGCATTGCTAATAGAGGCGCAAAACCGGATCATCTAGGACTAGTCGTAGAAATGAAAGTGCAGCGGGATGACAAAGATACTTTTTAAGGGGGCCAGCCTAGACTGTGGTGCAGACCAGAACTTGCTCGACTGCCTGCTCGACAGCGGATACGCCCTTCCCCATGGTTGCCGGGCGGGCGCCTGCCAATCCTGTCTATTGCAGTTGAAATCAGGAAACATCGATAAATCTGCGCAAACGGGTCTGAGTATCCCCGATCGCAACCGGGGCCTGCTATTGGCCTGCCAGTGTTATCCCACCGAGACACTCGAGGTCAGCCCCATTGCGGCGTCAGCACTGCGCACCAACGCCACCCTCATCAGCCGAGAGCAGCTGAGTGAATCCGTCTATGTTTTGAAACTCAGCAGTCGTATCACCTGGAAAGCTGGTCAGTACATTAATCTCTGGCTGCCGGGAAAAGAGCAAACCCGCAGCTACTCCATTGCGAATCTCGCCAGTGAGGATCTGTATGCCGAGCTTCATGTACGGCGTCACCCCGGCGGCTATCTCAGCGAAGCCCTGACCCAAGAGATTAACCTTGGCGACAGCCTGCAAATCCAGGGACCTTTGGGCGAGTTCGGCCATCGCAGTGAACTCCTGGACGATAAATTCCTGATGCTCGCCGAGGGAACGGGGCTTGCCCCTCTCCTTGCGATTGCCAGGGAAATTGAAGGGGGGCTCCCCGGCAGTCAGGTGGATTTCTTGTGTACCAGCCGGTCACACAACTACTACGGTCAACCGGTGTTGGCCCAGGCCCGCGAACGCTTTAGCCATTGGCAGTATGAAAGTTATCGCAGTGGCAATGATGAAGCCCCTTACGAGGAAATCACTCAGGGCATACGTCAGCGCTTTGCGTCCCTGCGGGGACACAATATCTATGTCTGCGGCAGCGAGGAGTTTGTGTCGGCAATGAAGCGCTGCTGTTTTTTGGCGGGCGCCCCCAGCAGTCAGATTATTTGCGAGACCTTTGTTGATTTCACCGCGCCGGGTCAGTCTCGTGCACAACCAATGTAGCGGGCCAAGAACTCGTCTTTGCCACGGCTGAGAAAATGGCTAAAGCTCCAATCCCAGGGCGCGAGCTGAGCGATGAACGCATCGTGCCACACATAGCACTGTGCTTCGATGAGGCGCCCCGACGCTGAGACCACCGTCACGGGCTTTCTCAGGTAGCAGTCTCCCTCGAAGGCGTCGAGACGGTTTAGTGCGGCACTACTCACACCGGTATAGAGAACCCCTTCTACTGAACGGTCATTCTCAACCACCGCGCCCGGGTAGTGCTCTCCAACAACAGCATAGCGGCGGTAACCATGTAGCGTTGCTGACACCCCAACCACCGTCAAGCCGGTCACTGCCGACATGATATCGGCGCACATCAGACTACCGTAGGTAAAGATCGTCTCCACTGCTGTCTCTGTCCTCGCGAAAGGCAATATCTGCAAGCAGAATACACCCGTCGTCGAGCAAAGTACCCAATGTCTGACAAAGCTGTCCGGTGCGCAAATCCCGATATGGCGATGATATGGAATGGCGGCGGTGCTGAATTTCACCCGCAGCCAGAATTTGGTGGAAATACGGCCGCATGGACCAGTTCAAGCCCCGATTTTCCGGCATGCAAGCCCAACCACCGCCGTCACGATGGAAGCTTTCATAATTGGGCGACAGCTGGTCTCCGCTGCGATGGCAAAGGTACGCACGCAAAAATCCCTCCGGAGGAACCGGCAGGTTTACCAGGTCGACAGCGGGCGCTCGCAGGGCCGATTCGATTTCGCTGAAAAACGCCGACATCCCCGCATGGTAGGATTCCCGGGCCTGCAAATGCCCGATTTTGCGCTGGACATACTCAGCCAGCAACGCCGTCAGCATCGCCTGCGGGTAATCGGGTGTAATCAACTCTGCCGAGGGGGGATAAAAAAAGTAGCCCTGAACAAACCGCGCATTGCAGTCCAGGGCAAAGAAGAATTCTTCTTTTGTTTCCACCCCTTCGCACAACAAGTGACAGCCTGAGCGGCGGGCGAGCTCACCCAGCGATTTCACCACCTCCTGGGACAAGCCTCCCGCCATCCCTCGTTTGAAAAAGCTCATGTCCATTTTGATGAAATCGGGCTCAAGGGTGATCAGACGGTCAATATGGGAGTGGCCCGCACCAAAATCATCTATGGCAATGCGCATGCCGGCATCCCGGTACCGCCCTACCAGCTCCTGCATTTTCGGTGTCTCACCCACTGCTTCGATAAATTCGATAAGAATTCGCTCCGGCGCCAGACCGCACTCCTGGGCCATGGCAATGGTAGGCACCTGAGCATCTTCGGGCAAATCGCTCATCCATTCCGGGAGCAGGTTTAGCGACAGAAATACATCGTCAGATACACCGGCAAATCGCGCCATCGCCTGACGGCGGATGCAACGATCAATATCCAGCAAGTACTGCCGATCTACCGACGCGTCGCTGAACAGCGGCCCGATTGAACTGATGGTTCCGGCGGACGAACGGGTTCGTCCCAAGGCTTCGTAGCCCACGATTGATTTGCGACCAACATCAATAATGGGCTGAAAGTAGGGAAAAAACTGTTGCTCAAGCGAGGGGCGCATAGCCAATCCAAGTGACAAACCAGTGAATCCTGTCATTCAAAATTATAGGCTATTGTCCCACATCAGTTTTCCAGTGCCATCAGTAAGATAACCTAGGGCCCTCTAGTGGCCGCAAGGGCCTTGACCCACACCGGTATTGCAACCAAGCTTATATTTATCGCGGGGCAACCTATATTCTGGAAAGCCGTGCTAACGACCCACTAAAAGGCTAGGGAAATCGCCGTGGAACAACATGAGCCTTTGTACGACTTGTACCTGACCGGCGGATTGGTCGCCGGCCAGAATAGTGACAGCGCCACCGAGGGGCTGGCGCGCCTGTTCAAGCAACCTTTGGCAAAAGTTCGCCCCCTGCTGTGCGGCAAGGCCTATTGCGTGAAACGCGGGCTGACCTTGGCGCAAAGTCAGCGTTACCAACAGGCCTTGACCGGCATCGGCGTGGAAACTCGCCTGCTGCCGGCATCAGCCCAGCCAGCCGCGCCAAGCAGCAAGCCAGAGCCCCTCACTAAACCAGAGCCCCCCACCAAAACAGACACTACCGATTCCGGCTCCAGTGCAGGCCTGCACCTGACCCCGCCAGGTACACCGGTGCTAAGCGATAAGGAGCGGGAGAAGCCGCCCATCCCCGAGGTTGATACCGGCAATATGTTGCTGGCAGCCCCAGGGGAGCCCCTGAACCCAATGGATGCCCCGCCGCCCGCCATCCAACCCGATGTAGACCACCTCACCCTGGCTGCGGTTGGCAGCACGATTGGCCAGCCAACCCAAGCGACAGTGCCACCCCACCTGATCGATCCCGGCAAAGGCGTAACCTTGGCAGATCCCGGCGCCTCACTGACCACCACTGAGCGGCCTGCACCACCACCCTCACCGGACACCAGCCATCTAAACCTTGCACCCTAACCCTGACGCATCTGGGTCATCGGTCCAGTTAAGATGCCGCCGGCGCGACAGGCAACTCAGGTGAATTACTGTGGCGGCTCCAGCGGCAATGTCACTCGCACTCGGAGCCCGGGATGGTTGTCGAGCAGGGCGATATCACCGCCGTGCAAATTCACCACCGCCTTGACCAGGCTCAGCCCCAGACCGTTGCCGGGCTGGCGACTGCGACTGCCCTCCACCCGGTAAAATCGCTGAAAGACGCGCTCGTACTCCTCGACGGGAATTCCCACGCCCGAGTCGGCAATATCAATTTCAACAATGTCGCTGACAGAGCGCGCCAGCACGGTGATCTCGCCACCATCGGGGGTGTATTTAATGGCGTTGTCACACAGATTCGCAAAGGCCTGAAACAACAGATTGCGATCGCCAAAGTAGCTGCCCAGCGAGCCAATTTCGACATTGAACTGCAGCCCCTTATCCGCCGCCAAAGGCTCATACAGCTCGGCAACATCGGCAAGCAGCATCGCCAGGTCCACCTCGGCATAGCCCGAGCGCCGATTGCCGGATTCCACTTGAGCTATACGGAGCAGCGCATTGAAGGTGCCGAGCAGCTCGTCGGCCTCGTCCAACATTTCCTGTACCCGTTCCCCCGACGCGGGATCAAGGTCCGCTTGCAAGTCACTCAAGCGACCGCGCAATCGGGTCAGCGGGGTACGCAGATCGTGGGCGATATTGTCCGACACCTGTCTGACCCCATTCATTAGGACTTCGATTCGGTCGAGCATCTTGTTGACGTTCTCACAAAGCCGACGCAAATCCCCGGCCTTATCCATCAAATCGATCCGCTCGCTGAAATCACCCTGCATTATTTTTCGCAAACTGCGGTTAACCAGCTCCACCCGCCGCAATGTCAGCGCCGAAACCACCGCACCACCGAGCGTCCCAAGCACAATCGTGGCCAGCATGCTGCGGGTCAATGCCCCCGCCACCAGCTTGGTGCTATTGATCACATCGCCATA
This sequence comes from Spongiibacter taiwanensis, assembly GCF_023702635.1. NCBI lineage: Bacteria > Pseudomonadati > Pseudomonadota > Gammaproteobacteria > Cellvibrionales > Spongiibacteraceae > Spongiibacter > Spongiibacter taiwanensis. The sequence goes on along the minus strand of NZ_CP098455.1, from coordinate 3,406,493 downwards.
ATGACGCGCCACCACGACATACTCGCCCCCGGCAAGCTGCTTGGAGCGCACAATAAACTCGTCGCCAACCGGCTTGAGGAAATCCGTCAGCGACTCAAGTTTAAAATCCTGCCAGCTTCGCCCCTGACTGGCATCCCCCGGCCAGGTTTCCAAATTGCCAGCCACTTTCTGTTTGTTGGCATCAGTGACCAGGTAGAAAAAGCGGATCGCCCGATCGGGGCTACTGTGATGCCGGATCAGACGATCAACGCCAGCGGCACGACTCCCCTGATAAGCCTCGCTTAGGTGCTGCACTTCCTGCTCTAGAGACTGCTGTACATCATTAAAGAAGCCGTAGGCGATGAAGGCGTAGATCAACGACAACACCAGAAAAACGGATATACCGAGCCAGGCCACATAGGCGACCAAAAAGCGGAAGGTGAAACTGGTAAAAATCTTACTCAGTATCATCCAACAGGTATCCTGTGCCGCGCACGGTGTTCAACAGCTGTTTGTCGAAGCCTTTATCGATCTTCTGGCGAAGCCGGCTGATATGCACATCGATAACGTTGGTTTGGGGGTCAAAATGATAGTCCCAGACGTTTTCCAGCAGCATGGTCCGGGTAACAACCTGCCCGGCGTTGCGCATCAGGTATTCCAGCAGCTTGTATTCTCGCGGCTGTAAGTTCAGCGGCTCGCCACCCCGAGTCGCTTTATGAGCCAGCAAATCCAGCTCCAGATCAGCGACGCGCAATTTGGTCACGGCAGCACTGGATTCGCGCCGTCGCAGCAGCACTTCCATCCGCGCCAATAGTTCGGCAAAGGCAAAGGGCTTGACCAGGTAGTCGTCACCGCCCGCCTTCAGGCCCTTGACCCGGTCGTCAACCTCACCCAATGCGCTCAGTATCAGCACGGGCATATCGTTAGCCTGGTCGCGCAATGCCTTAACAATACTTAATCCGTCCAGGGTGGGCAGCATGCGGTCGACCACCATCATGTCAAAGCTGCCCTCGCGAGCGAGAGCAAGTCCCTCGCTACCGTCAGCGACATGGGTGACCTCATAATGACTGTCACGTAAGCCCTTCACGATGAAGTCGGCGACCTCCTGGTCATCTTCAATCAGTAAAACCCGCAATTTCTCAGACATTTTCGATTCCGAATCAAAAGTGTGAACCACAGCACGCGAGCTCGTGGTAACTCACATCGCGCTGGGGTAGATGTACTTATTTTAGCCTGCTGCACCCCGGGATAGCCTGTAAACACTGGCTTTCAGCCAAACAGTTTTTCCTAGAGGGCAGCGGAAATGAGCGACATAACAACAAAATCAGCTTGGAAAATTTTGCTTAAACAGATCGCCATCGCCGTTGCGTGCGGTCTTTTTATTTCGCCAGCCCTCGCCCAAACCTTTGAAGCTGACTCGCGCTACCAGGGACATACTTTGCCACAGGCCTCCTATGCTGGCTATCAACCGAGCATCCAGGTCTTTGTCGAGCAGGATGCCTCAGGGCAATTCCATGCAATCAATGCCGAACACGCTCGCTTTAATCGGGTGTGGATGGATCAGGATCGCGCCAGAGTTGGCAACGACGCCGTGAAAGCGCTGCTGAAAATGGCCGTTAAGCATCTGTATCGCCTAGCCTATCAACGCGGCGGCGCCGACCGCTTTTACCTGCCCAATGAAGAGGGCCGAATTTCTCTGCGGGGCGACGACGGAATGGACCTGGATTATCGCCTGCACCTGAGCAGCAACGAGGTGATGGTTGGCTTCGAGATGAACTTCTAACCCTACCTTTTCCGCTATTGGTTTGTGCTCTGCTACAATCGGCCTTTTTCGCAGAGCCACAACATGCCCGCCAAGCCCAAGGCCGCTACTCAACCCGACACTGAATCAACCACAGCCCAGCCCGCCGAGCCCACCAATGCAGGCGTGATACGGCGCTTGGTTGCGATGGTCTACGACGGCCTGCTGTTGTTTGCCGTCCTGTTCATTGCCACCTTAATCCCTGCCCTGATTTTCAGTCCCGAGCACATCGAGAATTCTCCTCAGACCAATGCGGTGGTTCACGAGCTCAATCAGCCGCTGGATGGCTGGCTATTCAGGATTTACCTGGTATTGGTGATCATTTTATTTAATGGCATGTTCTGGCGCCGACAGGGCCAGACCCTGGGAATGCAGGCCTGGCGACTGAAGCTGGTTTCCCAAAGCGGTGGCACGCCGTCCTGGGGCCAGTGCGCTATCAGAGTGCTGGCCAGCATGGTCTCGCTGGCTTGCGGCGGTCTGGGGTATTTCTGGGCCTGGATCGACAAACGCAGCCTAACCTGGCACGACCGCCTGTCCAACACTCAGGTGCTGCAACTGCCGAAAACAGAGAAGAATAAGAAACGGTGACGGCGCTACACCCGTCGCATCAGCAGCGCGCTGCCAACCACAAAACAAATCAGGATCGGCATCAAACTGGCGTAGATCGGATCAAAGCCATAGACCAGGCTCGAGGGGCCCAGAATATCCTGCAGGGTGCGAAACACCACGCCAACCATCACCCCCACAAACACGCGAAAACCCATCGTCACATCACGCAGTGGCCCAAAGATAAAGGAGATGGCCACTAACACCATGCCGACAATCGTCAGTGGCTGCAGCAGCTTATTCCAGAAGGCAAGGCGGTATTCACCGGCATTCAAGCCCTGCCGTTGCAGGTAATTTGCGTATTGCCACAAACCGGAGATGGACAGGTCATCGGGGTCGAGCACGAGAATGTTCAACAGGGTTGGGGTGAGCCCGGAGTCCCAGGCTTCGGTAGCGTGAACGGTACGCAACGCGCCTTCATCGGTCAGGGTGATCTTGCGGGTATCCTCAAGCAACCAGCCATCACCGAGATAACTGGCTCGCTCGGCAAAGGTGCTCGCCGTCAAACGCCGGTCGTCATCAAACTCAAACACGCTGACGCCGTAGAGCACACCATTGGCCTGCACCGCGTTGAAGTGCATGAAGCTGTTTCCCTCGCGGTGCCACATGCCGTACTTGGAGTTCAGACTGGTGGACTTTTGCAGGGCCACCGCCCGCTGACTCTCGGCAATTTGCTGGGACACCGGCGCCACAAATTCGGCCACCGCCAACCCGATCAGTGTGATGAGCAAGGTGGGCCGCATGATTGCCCAAATCAGCCTGCCGGTAGATACCCCCGCCGCCCGCATGGCAACAAGCTCACTGCTACTAGCCAGCATTCCCAAGCCCGCCAGACACCCCACCAGGGCAGCAAAGGGAAGATATTCATAGAGGCTGCCGGGGGCGACCAGGGCGATGTAGGTCAGCACCGAGATAAATTGGTAGTCGCCGCGAATCTCTTTGATTTCTTCGATCAGCACCGACAGCAGGTCGATACCGACAATCACCACCAGTACTAAAACGATGGCCGACGCCACCGTGCTGCCAATGTAACGATCAATCCTATGCACGACCTCGCCTCCAGGCCAGCCACCAGTGGCGGGTCATACTGTCCCAGTACAACAGCAATAGACCGAGTACCAAAAATACGGCGTGAATAATCCACATCCCGGGCAATGTCGGCCACTGACCCTTGGCGATCGCATCACGAGCTGCGTTCAAGCTGACCAGGTAGATCATGTAGAGCAAAAAGGCGGGAAACATTTTGCTGTAGCGGCCTCGCCGATGATTGGTTTTGCTCAGCGATACCGCAATTAACGCAGCGATGGGCACAAGTAAGGCCAGGGAGAATCGCCATTGCAGTGCGGCGATATCCTCGGAATTTGGCGAGCCCAGCAGGGCGACGGTATCCATGCCATCCAGCTCCTGCCGGTAGGTTTTCACCTCCGGATCGCTGAGCAGCTGGCGCAGCAGATCAAAGCGAGTGACTTGATAGTCCATGTGGCCGGGCTCGCCGATGTAGCGTACCCCCTTGTCCAGCACCAGATAGCGCTGCCCCGTGGCGTCGTCCACCTGAAAACGCCCTCGGTCTGCGGTCACCACCGAGATCAGGGCCCGGTCATCGTCACCGGACACTTCCGGCTGGGCAACAAAAACCCCTTGCATGGTTTGGTCTTCCCGGTCTGCACTCTCGATATACGTGACCCGACCGCTGGATTTATCAACCCGAAAACGGCCTTCCACCGCGGCCTTCACACCAATATCGGCGCGACTCTTTGCCAGCAGGTCAACATAGGCCTGAATGCCGGTTGGGGTCACCCACAAACTGACCCAGGCAACCACTGCCGCCACGGCGGTCGCCGGCACCAGGGTATAGATCATCAGCCGGCGCCGACTCATGCCACAAGCACTCATTACCGTCATTTCGCTGTCAACGTATAGCCGCCCGTATGACAGCAGGATGCCGATAAACACCCCCAATGGCAGCACCACCTCGAGGAAGTTGGGTAGGCGATAAAGCATGACCATAAACAGTACATCGGGCGCAAAATCACCCGAGGCAACCTGCGCCAGATACTTAACAAAGCGACCGCTCATAATGATCAGCAGCAGGGTTACCGTCACCGCTACCACGGTTTTCAGCATCTCGCCTGCCAAGTATCTGAAAAGAATCAAAAGCGCCCCTCGCGGCCATTCTCTGGGAGTTTAAAGGCCGAATGATACCCTTTACACTAGTTGCGGGTCACTGTCCGCCGCCGCGCCTTGGTCGTGCCGCGCCAGCCCCGCTCAATTCAAGAAAACGCCGTATTATCAATAAAGCGCCCATAGACCGCGAGAGTCCCGATGCAAATCAGCTTAAAAAACGTAAAAAACATTGCCACCACCGCCAGCGACTGCTTGATCATGACGGTGAATCCCTCACTCAGCGGCCCGTTGGCCCAGCAACTCGATAGCGCCTGTGGCGGGGCGATTGGCAAAATCCTCAAGGTCGGCGACTTTCAAGGCAAGCTTGCCGAAACCGTCATGCTCCCCATCTGCGACGGAGTGAAGGCCACGCGCATCATGCTGGTCGGTACGGGCGACGCCCCGTTGACCGTCAGTGACTACGACAAAATCATCAAAGCGACCGTAACCGCTTTGAACCGGACCCGCTGCAAAAGTGCCTTGTGGTGCGCAGAGAATCTCGCGATCAGCGACCGGGCCGATACCTGGGTACTCCAGCGCCTGGCACAGCAAATGACTCTGGCCAGCTACCAATACCGCAAGACGCTCAGCAATCCCAAGCCGGGCATGTCGCTGCAGCGGTTGTCGGTGGCGGCGCCGGTGACTGCCGCTAACAAAGCCGCGATCGCAGCGGGCAGTGCCATTGGCGAAGGTACCAACCTGGCCCGGGAGCTGGGCAACCTGCCAGCGAATATCTGCACCCCCACCTACCTGGCTGAACAAGCGCAGGCATTGAACAAGAAATACCCGGCACTGAAGGTGACTGTGCTGGAAGAGAAGAAAATGCAACAACTGGGAATGGGTGCGCTGCTGTCGGTCTCGGCGGGTAGTGATCAACCCGCCAAGCTCATTGTGATGGAATACACCGGCACCACGAAATCAACCGCGCCCCATGTGCTGGTGGGCAAAGGCATCACCTTCGACACCGGGGGTATCAGCCTCAAGCCCGGTGCAAAAATGGACGAAATGAAATTTGACATGTGTGGTGCCGCCAGCGTGTTTGGCACCATGGAAACCATCTGCCAGTTGGGCCCAAAGGTCAACGTGGTTGGCATCGTCGCCGCGTCAGAGAACATGCCCTCGGGCCGGGCCACCAAACCCGGCGATGTGGTAACGAGCATGTCGGGCCAAACCATTGAAATTCTCAACACCGACGCCGAGGGCCGCCTGGTGCTGTGTGATGCGCTGACCTTTGCTGCCAAATTCAAGCCTGCATCGATCATCGACATTGCCACTCTGACCGGGGCCTGCGTTGTCGCCCTGGGCAAGCATGCAGCGGGCCTGTTCAGCAATAGCGATGACTTTGCGCAGGAGCTGCTCAGCGCGGGTCAGGCTGCCCAGGACCGGGCGTGGCATATGCCGCTGTGGGATGATTACCAAACCCAGTTGGACAGCAATTTTGCCGACATGGCGAACATTGGTGGACCAGAGGCCGGCAGTGTTACCGCCGCTTGCTTCCTGTCCCGCTTCACCAAAGATCAGCGCTGGGCGCACCTGGATATCGCCGGGGCGGCCTGGGATGGCGGCGCGGCAAAAGGCGCCACCGGTCGGCCGGTTGCCTTGTTAAGCCAGTATCTGCTGAGCAAAGCCGGTCAATAGCGATGACCCGGGTCGACTTTTACATTCTGGACAGTAGCGACCCCGATGAGGTGCTGCGCTACTGTTGCCGACTGGTCGACAAGGCCTACCGTCAGGGTCATCGCATCTGCATTGTTGCCTCAGATGAACCGCAGCTGAAACGGCTGGACGACATGCTGTGGATGGTTCGCCCGGAATCCTTCCTGCCCCACAGTGAGGATACCGGCGATCAGGTCACACTGTGTCTCGGCGACCAGGTGGGTGATCACTGTGATGTATTGATCAACCTCACCCCCGGTGTCCCGGCCACATTTAGCCGATTCGAGCGTCTGGCAGAAATTGTCTGTCAGGAGGCCCAGCGACTTGCCGCCTCCCGAGAGCGCTACAGCTACTACAAGCACCGGGGCTATCCCCTTCACACCCACCCGATAGCGGCCTGACGACCATGTCCGACTTCAACACTCCCGAATCGATGCGCAAACGCGCTGAACTGCTCGACGAATTGAAAGCCCTGCAGGCCACCTTGCACCTGGAGAACCGTCTGGACCCCAGCAAAATTCCGTTGCTGGAGGAAGTGATTGAGGAAGAGGTCGAAACCATCGCAGACATCGCGCCGGTGTCAGCACCGCAAGACGCCGCCCCAAACTCCCCGCCGTCGCACTCGGCAACGGCTTCAGGCCAACCCTACCGCGAATCCGACAACTTTGATCGCGAGATTTTTCTGCAACAGGTGATCGACGCAATGATGCCCGAAATCGAGGCTGAACTGCGCCGACGGATGCTCGCCCTGGACGAGGAAATCCTGTACCGCTGGTATCAACAACACCTCGGCGACAGCTAAACCCAAGCCGTCATCCCGCTTTGCCCTGCCCCGGCAAAACTCAGTATACTTGACGCCTTTTTTCGACCTCCCGCTGGGCATCGCACCGTTGCCCACCGGCGCCCTTCCCGCCCGGTTGGTCAGATCCGCACTCGATAGATTGGAAATCCATGGACAAAACGTATCAACCAGCTGAGCTGGAGCAAAAGTGGTATCAGAAGTGGGAGCAGAATGGCTATTTCTCCCCCCGGGGGAACGCCGCCCCCTATAGCATTATGATCCCACCGCCCAACGTGACCGGCAGCCTGCACATGGGGCACGCCTTCCAGGACTCCATCATGGACGCCCTGATCCGCTACCAGCGGATGAAAGGCCATAAAACCCTCTGGCAAGTCGGTACCGATCACGCGGGTATCGCGACCCAGATGGTGGTCGAGCGCAAACTCGCGGCGGAATCCGGCCAAAGCCGTCACGACCTCGGCCGCGACGCGTTCCTGGAAAAAGTCTGGCAGTGGAAAGAAGAATCCGGCGGCACTATTACTCGTCAACTACGCCGCTTGGGCGCCTCGGTAGACTGGGATCATGAACGCTTCACCATGGACGACGGCTTCTACAAAGCGGTCCAGGAAGTCTTTGTTCGCCTGTATGACGAGCGGCTCATTTATCGTGGCAAGCGTCTGGTCAACTGGGACCCAAAACTGCACACCGCAATCTCTGACCTGGAAGTAGAAAACAAAGACGAACAGGGCAGCATGTGGCACTTCCGCTATCCATTGGCCGACGGCGCAACCACCACTGAGGGCAACAGCTACCTGGTGGTGGCCACCACCCGTCCGGAAACCATGCTGGGCGACACCGCCGTCGCGGTAAACCCCAAGGATGAGCGCTACACCTCCCTGATTGGCAAGTTCGTCGAGCTGCCCCTGGTAAATCGCCGTATTCCGATCGTGGCGGATGACTATGTCGACCGGGAATTTGGCACCGGGTGCGTGAAGATCACCCCGGCCCACGATTTTAATGACTACGCCGTGGGCCAGCGTCACAAGCTCCCCATGATCAACGTGATGGACCAGAACGCGGCCATTCGCGCCACCGCCGAAGTGTTCAACAGTGACAGCTCTGCCAACACAGACATTGACCCAAGGCTGCCCGAAGACTTGGCCGGCCTCGATCGCTATGAGGCCCGCAAGGCCATCGTTGCCGAATTTGAGCAACTGGGCTTGCTGGAAAAAATTGATCCCCATGCCTTGAAGGTTCCCCGTGGCGATCGCTCCGGCCTGGTGATTGAACCCATGCTAACCGACCAATGGTTTGTCGCCACCCAGGCCCTGGCCAAGCCCGCCATCGAGGCGGTGGAAGATGGCCGCATCAAATTTGTCCCCCAGCAATACGAGAACATGTATTTCAGCTGGATGCGCGATATCCAGGATTGGTGTATTTCCCGACAGCTGTGGTGGGGCCACCGTATTCCCGCCTGGTACGACGACGAGGGCAACATCTATGTCGCCCGCAACGAAGAAGAAGTGCGCAGCAAATATCAGCTCGGCAGCGACATCACCCTGCACCAGGATGAAGATGTGCTAGACACCTGGTTCAGCTCGGCACTGTGGACCTTCGGCACCCTCGGCTGGCCCGAGTCCACCGAGCGCCTGAAGGATTTCCACCCCACCGATGTGCTGGTCACCGGCTTTGACATCATCTTTTTCTGGGTTGCCCGGATGATCATGATGACCATGCACCTGATCAAGGATGAGAATGGCGACGCCCAGGTGCCTTTCAAGACGGTCTATGTCACTGGCCTGATCCGCGACGAGCAGGGGCAGAAAATGTCCAAGTCGAAGGGCAACGTGCTCGACCCCCTCGACATGATTGACGGCATTTCGCTAGAGGCATTGCTGGAAAAGCGCACCGGCAACATGATGCAGCCGCAACTGGCGGAGAAAATCGGTAAGGCCACCCGCAAAGCGTTCCCCGAAGGGATCAACGCCCACGGCACCGACGCGCTGCGTTTCACCCTGTATTCGCTCGCCTCCACCGGCAGAGACATCAACTGGGACATGAAGCGCCTTGAGGGCTACCGCAACTTCTGTAACAAAATCTGGAACGCTGCCCGCTATGTGCTGATGAACACCGAGGGCGAAGATTGCGGTGAGGGTGAAGTTAGCCTCAGCCTGGCAGATCGCTGGATTCGGACTCGCCTCACCGAAACCATCCTCAGCGTCGACAAAGCAATGGCGGCCTATCGCTTCGACCACGCCTCCCAGGCGCTGTACGAATTCATCTGGAATGAGTATTGCGATTGGTACCTTGAGCTGTCCAAACCGGTCCTCTGGGATGAGCAGGCCAGCGCAGAGGCCAAACGCGGGACTCGCCAAACGCTGATTCAGGTTTTGGAAACCGTCCTGCGCCTTGCCCACCCGTTTATGCCCTTTATCACAGAGGAAATCTGGCAACGCATTGCCCCCATCGCGGGTGTCAGCGGCGACACCATTATGTTGTCAGCTTTGCCGGAGGCGAGTGAGCAAGATATCGACGCCAGTGCCATTGCGGATGTCGAATGGCTGAAAGGCCTTATTGTTGCAGTGCGCAATATTCGCGGTGAAATGAATGTTCCCCCCGGCAAAGCCCTGTCTGTACTGCTGCGCAATGCCAGCCCGGATGACCATCGGCGCCTCGAGGCCAACCGCACCTTCCTAATCAAGCTCGCAAAACTGGATAGCGTCGAAGCCCTCGCCGACGGGGACACCGCTCCGCTGTCGGCCACTCAACTGCTAGGCAATCTGGAAATACTGGTGCCAATGGCAGGCCTCATCGATAAAGAGGTCGAACTCAAGCGCCTGCAGAAAGAGCAACAGAAACTCGAAGGCGAAGTGAAGCGTTTGCAAGGCAAGCTCGGCAATGAAGGTTTTATTGCCAAGGCGCCCGCCGCTGTGGTGGCCAAAGAGCAGGAAAAGCTGGCGGCCCAAGTCAGTGCAATCGACAAGCTCCGTGAGCAAATCGAGACCATAAAGGCCCTCTAGGGCCTCGCTTTTCATTATTTTTTGATGAAACCCACACTGGGGCATGGCGCAATGCCTGTCCCAGAGGCTATATTCGGAGCCACGAAGGCCTAACGAGCACCGCCCTCAGTGACTGTTAAATGGATGTTTCTGCCCCCTGGTCCCCATTTTTCTCCCATCCCAGGTCCCGCCGCCCCCATTTTTTGTCATGTTTTTCAGCCAACATGCCCGAGTCCGGCCCGTTGGTTGCATGCCGGATGCTTAATTGCCAAGGATTTACCCATGGATCTCGATGCTAGAGAGGATGAGCAATGAGTGAGCGTGTCACCGGGACCGTAAAGTGGTTCAACAACGCGAAAGGATTTGGATTTATCACCCGCACCGAGGGAGAGGACGTCTTCGTCCACTTCCGTTCAATAAGAGGGGACGGCTACCGTACACTCGATGAAGGCCAGGCTGTGGAGTTTAACCTGGTAGAGGGCCCCAAGGGCCTGCAGGCGGAAGACGTACTCAAACTCTAAGACGCGCCCCTCCACACCAGTCTCAATGAGTCCCTGGTGTGGTGCCTCACTGCCCTTCCACCAGTTGTGTTTTCAGCGCCGCTAGTCCGCCCAATAATGCCGATGGCAGCAAGGGGTTGGTGAACACCTGATTTCCGACGGCACCCTTTTGCTCGCCACGGGGGCGTGGCACCAGTAACAAGCGCGCAGTCGGACTTCCCTGGCCCACCGTATCCGTCACCAGTAGTACTTCTGGCGCGGCCCTGCTCCACTGGCAGCTCTCCCCCTGGGCGACGGTCACATCATATCCGCCGTGGGCAAGGATAGCCTCGACCGAATCCCGCAGGGATTCATTGGTAATTTGCAGCAGCACCGGCCGCTGATTCGCCGCCTGCACTCCTGGCACCCACTGTAGGGGCAAACTTACCCGGGCCTCAGTAAACCGCCCCATTTCGCTATCAATTGAAATATCACCATCGAGCAGCTTCACCAGACGTTCACAAATCGCCAGGCCCAGGCCGCTGCCACCGAAACGCCGCCCACGGCCACTCTCGCCCTGGGCAAAAGGTTTAAACAGATTCCGGCGTATCTCGGCGGGAATGCCGATCCCATTGTCCCACACCCGAAAACGCAAATTGCAGGCATTGCCAACCTGCTCGATGTCCTCTGCCTCAAGCCAGATTTTAACCACACCACGGGGCTTGCTGGCCCGGGAAAACTTCAAGGCATTATCGATCAGCTTGCCAAATATCTGGGACATTCGGGCCGGATCACCAATCACCACAGCGGGCAGGTTCTTTGCGGGATAGAAGAAGATATGCTGGTTCCCCGATTGCCGGCAATAGCGCGCCAGAATATCGTCGATAAGCGCCACCAGGTCGACGCGCTGCCAGTCAAGCGTCAGGGTGTTGCTGTGCAGAGCGCCAAAGTCGATCAGGTCATCCAAAACCGATAGCAGGTTGCCAGAAGACTCGTGAATGATGTCGGCCATCATCCGCTGCTCAGCGTTCAGCGGTGTTTTTATCAACATATCCGTCATGCCAAGCAGGCCATTCATGGGCGTGCGTATCTCATGCCCAAGCACACTCAGAAACTGAGTATCTCCAGATGGGGACGACTGGCCGGATTGGTCCGCCTGATTCTGAAGCAGATTCTCCAACTGGCGGTTGATGGCGAAGGCATCCTGCTCACGACGCTTGATATCGGTGATATCTGAGTGGGTGCCAACTACTCTCACGATATGACCTTTGCTGTCCCGTTCAACACTGGCCCGACAGATCACAGTGAGAATCCGCCCATCGCGATGCAGCAAACGATGCTCAAAGCGAAATTGCATGCCATCGCTGCGCACAAATCGGCGGACCTTGCGGCGAAAGCTCGGCAAATCCTCTTTGGGGATGACTAGCTCCAGCACAGCGCGATCGTCATTAGTCAGCTCCCTGGCGGATAAACCCAACATCGCGCGCCAACTTTGACTGAAGAAGACTCGCCTCTTGGTTAGATCCCAATCCCACATGCCGTCCCGGGTCGCCGCCACCGCCAATTCAAAGCGACGCTGGCTGCTGCGAAGCTGATTTTGCAGATACTGCTGCTCACGCAAGTCTCGCACCGTCAACACCAGATAAGACCGCCCACTGATGGCCACCGAGCTACCACTGACCTCAACCGGAACCTCACTGCCTGTGCGGCAAATCAATACCAATTCCCGGGCCATCCCACCGCGATCCGTACCACTCAAAACAGCCTGGAAAAAATCGGCAAAATGCGGGAGGAATTGGGCCGGCAACAAGGTACTGAAAAGCTGCCCCTCGAGGGATGAGGGCGCGTAGTCCAACAGCGTCATCACACCGCGATTGGCGCGGACAATTCGTCCACTGCCGTCCAGCACAACGGCCATTTCCGGAATGGCATTAAATACCAGGCGCCCTTGAAGAAGATGGCGTCTGGTGCGCACCAGCGCAGACTGAGTACTGGTGGCATAGAAAATAACAATGGCCAAAGGCACCAGCCCAAGTACCAATAGGAACAGGTTGACCCGATAAAAATAGTGTTCCAATTCCTGCACGCTGTACACGATCAGCTCGATCTGGCGACCGGTAGCCACATGGGCCCGATGGAGGTCTTGCAGCAAACTGAGCATAATCTGGCTGTCGGACGCGGGCGAAATGGCCACGCTGGCCGAGATCGGATCCATCGTGAGATACAGCTCCAATAAGCGGTGGAGCTTATCGATCAGCTCTGCCACTTCCGGCGCACGCCAATTCCTCAGTTCCGATCTCGCGAGCAGGCGCTGGGCTTCGCGCAGGCGACGCTCAAACAGCGCCGCCTGGCCTGAGCGGGCCTTCTCACCAAAGCCGGTGACCAGACTTTCCGACACGGCTGAATTACTGAGCACAACTCCCCGCTGCAATAGCTTGTCGAGCTCAAGCAGGAGGTCACTGCGGGAGAGAAACTGGTTGGTTTGGGTATTGAATTTATCGACGAGAAAATCACGGCGCTCGGCAAACTGCCAATACCCAAACAAGGCTAAAAACAGCAATGAGACCAGAAACACATACGCGAAATACAGGAGGCCCCTGCCGCTTTCGGGCCCATAGGGCGATTCCTGAAATATCTCAGACCTTAGTGTCGGCATGAACCACTTCCCAGGCAATGGGGTAGGGAGTTTGGGGAAAATGAGCGATTGGGAGCCGGGTAAAGCGGGAAGCGCCGTTTACATTCCCTCCGGCAAAAACACCAGCTACTCTCCATAGTAGGGCTTTGATGAACATTTTGATCGACCGGGGGAAACGAGCATATGCGTATTTCCCCGTAGCAGAGACCCTCAGGGTACGGGCAATATGCCGCAAACGAGCCAGTGGTGGACCACATTCAGTACCCCGACTGCGTTCGTTCAATTCCCACAACACCGAAAAGAGCCGAATGCCATGATTGATGAAAAAATCGCGCTAATCACCGGATGCTCCAGCGGGCTTGGCTATGCGCTGGCGAAGGAGGCCCTTGATCGCGGCTTTCACGTGATCGCCACCGCCCGCGATCCCCAGGACATAACCCTGAACCATCCCCGCCTGCATCCCCGGGCGCTAGACCTCGGCTGCGAGCCCCGCATTACCGAGTTCGCGGCAACAATTAAGGAAGAGTTCCCCCACTGCGATTTGCTCATCAATAACGCCGGCTACGGGCTCATGGCCCCGCTGCTCGACCTGAATGCCAGCGCGCTGCAGGAGCAATTTCAAACCAATTGCATCGCTCCGGTCACCTTACTGCGCGCCACCATGTCGATGCTCAACCCCGGCGCCACGGTGGTCAACATTGGCAGTGTCTCAGCGCGGCTGGTTACCCCGTTTGCTGGAAGCTATTGCGCCAGCAAAGCCGCCCTGCACGCCCTGAACGAGGCAATGCGAATGGAGTTGGCGCCCTTTGGCGTTCGGGTACTATTGATCCGCGCCGGCGCAATCAAGTCAAAATTCGGCCAACGGGCAAGCCGCGAACTTGGGGCCCTGGCACGACCCGATTCCCGCTACGCTAGCATCGCCGGAGCAATGCGCCGCCGAGCCAGTCTTTCGCAAACTCGCGCCGCTGCCCCCGATAAGGTAGCTCACCAGATTATTGATGCCGCCGAGTCTACTCGCTGCCCCAGGGAGCTGGGGGTAGCCAAGGGCAACCGGCTGCTGGCACTGTTCAGCCACCTGCCCCGGCGAATCAAGGATCCCTTGCTGAGCCGGCAATTCGATCTTCACGCCTTACGCCGCGACCTCGGCAACGACTAGTGCTACAATCGGCCTCGACCGATTTCCCTCTCGGAAAATCAATAAATTAGACGCTTTATGTCATTAGGATGACACGGCTGAGAGCCGTTGTTTTGTGACTGGCAGCGCTGTTTGAATATCGCTACTTTTGCTTTTGGATTGATATGTTACTTGCTATTCGACTTCTGTTTATTGCGCTGATTAGCGCCGCACACCTCGCCGTCTTCCAATGGGGATTGGGATTCCAAGTTCTCGCCCCCGCCCCGGTGATTACGGTGGTATTGCTGACCCTGGTCGCCGTAATCATTGCGCCATTCCTGCCCTTCGCACTGGAAAAAATGCGCAAACAAAAAGAACGCGGCGTGGTGAAGTGGTTTAACGTGACAAAAGGCTACGGCTTCATCACGCGGGATGCCGGCGGCGATGTCTTTGTTCACTTTCGCTCTATTCGTGGCCAGGGCAAGGAGCGAAAGAGCCTTGCAGAGGGGCAACAGGTCGAGTTCGTTCTGTCCCAGGGCGAAAAAGGTCCCCAGGCCGAAAACGTCTATATCATCTCTTGATGATTATCGGTTCTGCCCGCCTCAGTAATGCGGCGGGCGCTCCTGTTCGCCGCCTGACTGGGGAAGACTGTCAGCCAACTTGACGTAGTTTTCCTGCAGCGCCAGCAGCATCCGCTTGAGGCGGTCCAGCTCTTTATCTTGCTCCACCACTCGCTCATTCAACGCCGACAGCAAATCCTCCTGAAACGCGAACTGGGTTTGCAGCTCCATCAATTGATGTTGCACGTCGTCACTCACTTTTCATCTCCGATTTCTCCACACCACCGGCATCGCCGGAACCACGGGGCGCAATTATAATGACTCGAACCCAAATAGGAGACCTAAATGACCAGATTAGTGTATTCCACCGACAAGGGCAGGCTGTGCCCGGACTGCAGTCAACCGCAGGATCATTGCCAGTGCAAACAACAGGCGTTTACCCCCAGCGGTGATGGCATCGTTCGCATACGGCGGGAAACCAAGGGCCGCAAAGGCAAAGGTGTCAGCATTGTTGCTGGCATTCAGCTTCCCGAGGACGAGCTCAAGACCCTGGCCAAAGACCTCAAGAAAAAGCTCAGTATTGGTGGCAGCGTAAAAGCGGGGGAAATTGAGTTTCAGGGTGATCAGCGAACGGCCCTGAAAACCCTGCTCGAAGCGAAGGGATTCACGGTAAAACTCGCAGGGGGCTAGGGCCTGAATGAATCAGCGCGATTCGATGCCCAGCTTGCGCATCTTTTCAATCAGGGTGGTGCGCCGCAGTCCCAGATGGGGCGCCGCCCGGCTCACCACCCCCTCATGCAAGGCAAGCGCCTCTTCAATCAAGGCACGCTCCATCGCCTGGAGACTCCCCTTTAAATCTACCCCCTGCCCGTCCTCTGCCTCTGGCACCAGTTCCGGGGTATCGTCTTCCGGTCGATACCGCGCCGGCAATTCCGCCACCCCGATCAGCTCGCCACCATGAAGAATGGCGAGCCGCTCCAGCAGATTCCCCAGCTCGCGAATATTACCCGGCCAGGGCGCACTGCATAGCGCCGCAACAGCAGCCTGAGTCAGGCGCAGTTTCCCCAGGCCATCGCGCTCCAACTCAATAGCAAGCTGATTGATTAGCAGGGGGATATCCTCACGTCGCTGCGCCAGCGGCGGCACCTCAAGGGGGAAAACATTCAGCCGATAATACAGGTCTTCTCTAAACTCACCTCTGGCAATCATTCCCTCAAGGTCCCGGTGAGTAGCCGCCACCACCCGAACATCGGCCTGCCGGGTCTGGCTGGAGCCCACCCGTTCAAACTGGCGCTCCTGCAGCACACGTAGAATTTTGACCTGCATCTCCAGGGGCATATCGCCAATTTCATCGAGGAATAAGGTGCCTCCTTCGGCGAGTTCAAAGCGGCCCGACCGGGCCGATATCGCCCCAGTAAAGGCTCCTTTTTCATGGCCAAACAACTCACTTTCCAGGAGCTCTCTGGGAATAGCCCCGCAATTTACTGGAACAAAAGGCCCATCAGCGCGCGGAGACAGGGCATGTAAGCGACGGGCGATCAGTTCTTTTCCCGACCCCGAAGGGCCGGTGACCAGCACGGTGACATCCTTTCCGGCAACCCGCTCTAGCAGATGGGACAAGGTTCGCATCGCCTGACTGCGCCCCGGCAAGGCCAATTCCCCGGCACCTGCGCCAGCGACTCCTGAGCGACGTTCAACGGCCGTGTTGTCCGTGCGCCGGGACGCGATGCCATACAGAATGTCTAGCAGTTTCTGATAATCCAGCGACGCCGGGAGGGTGTACTCCGTCACCGCCCCGCCCTCACCACTCAGGTCCGCTGAGTCATGGTCCGTCACCACACGAATAAGGGGAAGGTGGGAGAATGATTTGACCAAATGTTCATGATGCTCCCCTGGCCCGGCAAGCAAAATCGCATCGGGCCCGCCGGTACTTTCTGCGACGGGCAGATCAACAGGAAACATCGCCTCCTCCCCCAGCGAACCCAACACCGCCGCAACCCGCGGTGCCCATTCGGGACTGGCTATCACTAAAATCTGCACCCGGTTATGCTTCCTCTCGAGGGATCGCCTGGCAATCTGACTGACGTATTTTTGACTCGAAATACCGAATTGTTAGCGCGCAGAGGCTAACTGTCAATATTTCGACGCCGAGATACCCGCCATGAACCACCTTGCGCCTTGCCCGCCCCCCCCGCCATGATTCACAATCCGCCCTTCGAAATGCTTGCTACCGGAAAATGCCATGTCAGAAGCCACACCTGTCTACTACCTCACCTGGGATGAATTTCATCGCGACAGCAGAACTCTTGCGAGGCAACTGGTGGGCGGCAACTGGAAGGGCATCATCTGTATCGCCCGCGGTGGCCTGATTCCCGGTGGCATTCTCGCTCGAGAGCTTAACCTGCGTGTGGTCGACACCCTGTGTATCGCCAGCTACGACCACGACCAGCAAGGGCAAATCAATGTTCTGAAAAGTGTCGCCGGGGATGGCGATGGCTATATCTTGGTCGACGATCTGGTCGATACCGGCAAAACCGCAGAGATTGCCCGAGAGCTGCTGCCCAAAGCTCGGTTTGTAACCGTCTACGCCAAACCCAAGGCCATGGCCTTGGCCGATATCTTTATCCGGGAGTTTTCTCAAGATACCTGGATTCACTTCCCTTGGGATATCCAACACAGCTACAGCAAACCGCTGATTAGCTAAGCCCTGCGACAAAGCCCGCTCATTTCAACTACTTGTGCCTAACTGCTTGTAACTACTACAATTGCAGCCCGCAAAACTTGGCTACTACGCCAATCGCCATCATGCCCCGGTGGCACAGCTGGATAGCGCAGCCCCCTCCTAAGGGGCAGGTCGCAGGTTCGAATCCTGCCCGGGGCACCACTTTCCCTCCCATGCCAAATTTGCTTAGCCCCTCGGTACACACAATCGCCACCTTCTTACAGGCCGAAAAACCCAGCTCACATCCGCCCGCAATGAGACATATGTCTCAACACTAACATTCAGCCGCCAACCACTATTACAAATCGTTAGAAAGCGGATTAACCTGACGATGGCGGCTAAAACATTTCAGGCACAATGTGTGCATACCATTGCACGCACCAAATGCGCTTGAGATTGCGACAGGATGAAGACTCAGGCCGCGGCAAGTGACTTGCCCGCTCCCGATGAGCTTGAGAATCGGGAAATATTTAGGTCAGTTAGGATTACTAGGCCCACTAACAACGTTGGAAAGGGAGGTTTCGAACACGCTTTTGAGGTTTTCGCATGTTGATCATTGCCGCATTTTTCACTCTCTTGGCGACCCTGCTTCGCTGGGCCGGCCATAGCGCCATACTCGCAGGACTCACCTACGGCATCTATGCCCAAATTATCGATAGCGTCGCCATCGCGACACTCACCCTCCTCGCCCTTGCCGTGCTGACGCTGTTTGTGCAGCTGCTCGCCAATGGTTTGAGTCACATTGCCAGCGCCAGCGCGCCGATCGGTAGCGACGCAAGACGCTACTAACTGACAAAATTTGGTTTTTGGGACAGAGAATCCCTGTTAGCTAAGCAATGACTGAGACAGACTGGCACCAGTAGCCAAGCCGAAAAGGAAGGCGCTTTACACAGGAAAAACTTGCGATCATGAGGCCATATAGGCCCATAGAAGGGGAAAGTTGGCGGACCGGACGGGACTCGAACCCGCGACCTCCGGCGTGACAGGCCGGCATTCTAACCAACTGAACTACCGGTCCGCATACTTTCATACACTTACGTGTTCACGTAAAACCACACCTAAGTGTGCACTTGAATGGTGGGTGGTGACGGGATCGAACCGCCGACCCTCTGCTTGTAAGGCAGATGCTCTCCCAGCTGAGCTAACCACCCTGCGTTCAAGTGAGGCGCATTCTACAGTAAACCGAATGCTTGTCAAACCCTGGGCCGCATTTTTTTGAATTTTTTGTTAAATTGCTATCTTGCTGATTTTGCTCAATTTTTAACCAGCAATCTAACTCAGGTTGCCCAGCCTCCCCCAACGGCTCCCGTCGCCTCCTATCAGGCCTGTACAGGGCAATGACAGCTGATTACCATTAGCGCCAAATTTGCCAAGGAGGCCCCTCTTTGGCGGTGCGAGAGATCAAAGCATTGGAAATCTATAAAGAGTTCACCTTCGAGGCAGCCCATCGTCTTCCCAACCTGCCTGAAAATCACAAGTGTCGACGCCTTCATGGCCACAGCTTTATGGTACGGCTGTACGTGAGTGGCGAAATTGATCCCCACACCGGTTGGCTGATGGACTTCTCTGACATCAAGCGAGCCTTCGCGCCGATTTACGAGCAATTAGACCACCACTACCTGAATGACATCCCGGGACTCGAGAACCCCACTAGCGAGGTGTTAACGAAGTGGATCTGGAAAGCAACAAAACCTCGCTTGCCTGCCCTATCAGGGGTCGAAATCCGAGAGACTTGTACCAGCGGCTGCATATTCCGCGGCGTTGCGGATGAGTGAATCGCACCACCACCGAGCAAGTCCCGCCCCAGGATAAATCATCCGTGCAATTTGGTAACAGGTTACACCACGAAGGACTTGACGTAACACTTATTCACAGATAAGGCCACCCACCTCAAGTTTCTTCGCTTAGCAACAAAAAGTAACAACAAACATTATGAAAAATAGCTAACTTGTTGTTTATATTGAAAATAACACAAGTGACTAAATTTTGAACAATTTGTTACACCCCCGATAAACTCTCATTTAGCAGGCCAAACTGACAACTTGTCCACCAACTTATCCACAGATACTGTGGAAAACAACTTGTCACCTAATAAATATCGTTATAACCATTTTCCCCATAGGCACTGGCCATAACGCATTGGCTAATGCGCTCATTACGTTACACACGCTTTCAAATGAGCAAATATGCGGCAATTTCAAGCGGCCGCCCCACATTTGTCATCTAATCTTCATATTGTCATATTTATGTCACATTTCTGTCACAGAATGGCCGCACGCAGAGGGCGAGAAAGCGCCACCGGCTTGATTTACTGATAACGAGGGGAACTGTATGCCGCTTACGAAACTGACCAGACCAAAATCACTACTTCTCGCCATGACATCAACACTCGCGCTTGGCACAAGTGGTATCGCGGTTGCTGAAGGTCCTACCAGCCTGGAGCTCTATGTCGACACCACCACCAAACAGGTGTTTACCGAGCCCGGTCCCGGCCGGACCAAACTGGGGAATTTTCAGGCGGTTGGCGCAGGCAGCACAGCAACCACCCCCACCCTATCAATGGATAAGAAAGGTCTCGGCGTAAGCTCCAGCGACGGCAATTTTGAAATTAGCCTGGGCGGCAGATTGCATATCGATGCCAGTACCCAAAGCGGCGACGATAACCTGACAAAAGACGCCACTGCCGGCACCGAAATTCGTCGCAGCCGGCTCGCCTTGAAAGGAAAGGTTTATAACGACTACAAATTTCACTTAGAAATGGACTTTGCTGACGATGCCGTTGCCATGAAAGATGCGATGGTGACCTTCACTGGCATTGACGGTATTGAGCTGACTGTCGGCAACCAGAAGCACGCTATCAGCATGGAAATGGAAGAGAGCTCAAACGATATTATGTTTGTCGAGCGCTCATTGCTCAGCGCCTTGACCACACCCCACTTTGATCGGGCCATCGGCGTCAACCTGAAAGCTAAGGGGGACAACTGGTCTTTGCAGGGCGGCCTATATGGTGATGCGGTGGCGTCCGATAGCAAGAATAACGACGAGGGACACGGTGTGGCGATTCGCGGTACCTACACACCGCTGATGACAGCGACCGAGGTATTGCACTTCGGCGCGAGTGCCGGTCAGCGCAAGGCCACCGACGACAATACCTTGTCAAACAACAAGAGCCCGCGGTTCCGCTATGAAACCACCCATATCTCCGATTTGTATCTGAGCGACACCGGTGTGATCGCCGACTTTGAGGATATTACCTTCGCCGGGTTGGAAGCGGCCTATATGGCCGGCCCCTTTTCCATCCAGAGCGAGATGGGTAAAGCCTATATCAACCGCGCCAACGGCGCCGAGCTTGAGTTCGATGCATACTATGTTCAGGCCGCCTGGACACTGACCGGCGAATCCCGCAGCTATAAGGGCTCTGACGGCGAATTCAAGCGCTTGAAACCAGCAGCGAACTTTGACCTCAATCAGGGGACGTGGGGCGCATGGGAACTGGCACTGCGTCTGGACGAGTTAAACCTGACTGATGAGGATATTGGCGGCGGCGAGCAGCAGCGCTTCACGCTTGCACTTAACTGGTACCTCAATGAAAACCTGAGAATCATGCTCGACTACAGCCGCGCCTTCGACGTGACTGATGGGCCAGTAACCCATACTGATGGCAGCGACGCAGACGACCTGGATACCATCCAGCTGCGCACCCAGTTTGCCTTTTAAGATATACGGAAATTAACAAGCCGCCCGCGGGTTGCACCGCGGGCGGCTTTTCAGTTCCTCAACCCGCTGCCATCGCGGACAAGCTTCCTGCTTCCCCTGCCTCGGCCCGGTCTAGGGCTATCGCGGCCGCTCGCAGCGCATCAATGCGAGCATTGAAAACACCATCACCCGGCAAACCGCCGTTCATCTTTTCGAGCGTCTGCCGAACGGTGCCATTAAGACCGATCAAGTAGAGCGATTTGCCACTAATACTGGCGTCAGTCGCGATATTTTCCACGGCTACCACTGCCGAGACATCCAGCGAGGGGACCCGGGAGAAATCGAGTAAAAGCACTTGGCTGCCCGGTTCACAGTGTTCCCGCACATGGTGGCCCAAATCGGCGGCAGCACCGAAGCTCAGCGGGCCAGAAAATTCGAACAGCAAGGTCCGGTGACCGAGGCGTTCCAACAGACCACGCTCTTCCTCGGAATCCAAGTGCTCTGGCAAATAGCGCAGGTTTTCGATCTGCAGCTTGGCGATCTGGCGCACAAAGCTCAGCGCCGCGAGCACCACCCCAGCCGCTACGGCAGTGATCAAATCCACAAATACCGTTAACCCGAGAACCAGCCCCATCAGCGCCAAGTCCCAACGGGGGCCCTGGTGGGCGCGCTTGATATAGCTCCAGTCGACAATATCCAGACCGACCTTTACAAGGATACCCGCCAGCACTGCCAACGGAATATTCGATGCCAGTGGCCCCATGCCGAGAACAATCGCCAACAACACCAGAGCATGGACCGCACCCGAGATACGAGTCTTGCCGCCTGAGCGGATGTTAACCACTGTCCGCATGGTCGCGCCTGCGCCAGCGATACCGCCGAGCAACCCAGACACCGTGTTGCCCAGCCCCTGACCGACCAGCTCCCGATTACTGTCGTGGCGACTGCGGGTCATATTGTCGGCAACCAATGAGGTCAACAGGCTGTCGATGGAGCCCAGCAGGGCCAAAATAAAGGCCGCCTCAATCACCAATAACCACAGGCTCTGATCGGGAATTACCGGCAGGTTAAACGTCGGCAAGCCGGTCGGAATGTCGCCAAGCACAGGCACGTCGAGCAGCAGATAGGCAAGCACCCCGCCGATGATCAGCGCCGCCAAGGGTGCCGGCAGGTACTTACCGACCTTGGCGGGCCAGCTGTACACCAGCGCCAGGGTACCCAGGCCCAATGCCAGGTTGGCGACATGAATATCAGCTAACGCTGTGGGCAAGTGTCCCAGTGCCCCCAGAGTTCCGCTAGGTGCCTCATGCCCAAGCAGGGGGCTCAGCTGGAGAATAATAATGATGACACCGATACCGGTCATAAACCCCGATATCACCGGATAGGGCACCAAGCGAATATAGGCTCCCAGCCCCAGCACACCAAAGACAATCTGCAACAGCCCGGCGAGCACCACCGCGGTGAAGATCAGCGCGGCATCCCCGGAGAGACTGGCAAACAGCCCCGCCAGGACCACCACCATGGGTCCGGTCGGACCAGAGATTTGCGATTCGGTACCGCCAAACAGGGCCGCAAAAAAGCCAACGCAGATCGCGCCGTACAGCCCAGCCATCGGACCCAGCCCCGAAGCCACGCCCAGGGCCAGCGCGAGGGGTAACGCCACCACACCGGCGGTAATCCCGCCGGTAATGTCCCCTCTCAAATGAGAGAAATCCAGCTTCATCCCGCTGCGCCTCCACAGTTATGCAATCCCGCCTCGTTCAACAGGCTGCTGTAACGCTCGTCCATGACTTCGAACTCGCCCGACGCATCGTTGTAGCACAGCACCTCGCCGCTGCCGATGTTGTACACCCAACCGTGCAGGGTGACCCGGCCGTTGGCCAGCTTGGCCGCGACCGCAGGGTGAGTGCGCAGGTGCTGCAGCTGCAGCAGGACGTTTTCCTGGGTCAGTTCATCCAAGTGCTCTGCGCCGATACAACCGTGCCGCTCTTTGACCACCGCAGTGGCAGCACTGCAGTGCCCGAGCCATTCCCGAACATGGGGCATCTCAGTGAGCTTTTCCGGCGCGATTGCGCCTTTGATCGCACCGCAATCGGTGTGCCCACACACCACAATGTGGCTGACACCCAAACCGGCAACGGCAAATTCGATCGACGCCGTCATCCCACCGGTTTGATTGGTCCGGGGTGGCACTACGTTGCCGGCGTTGCGACAGATAAACAGCTCGCCGGGCTGGGTCTGGGTCACCAGGCTTGGATCCACCCGGGAGTCAGAACAGGTGATGAACAATACTTCCGGGCTCTGCCCGCCGGCCAGTTTTTGAAAATCTGCTTCTCGCTCAGGGTAAATTTCTTTCTGAAATTTAGCGACGCCGGAAATAAGCTGTTCCACGATAACATCCTCGTATTGACTGTGAGTGAAATGTGGAACAGATTATCAATTGATAGTTTTATAGAAGCATACAATAGCTGCTAATTAGTTTTAGTTATCAGGAGATCTGCCTTTCATGGCTAGAAAAATGCCCAGCATTGCCCAAATCCGCTATTTCGTCTCGGTCGCGGATCTCGCCAATTATCGAAAAGCCGCTGACGAACTGGGCATCAGTCAACCGGCGTTAACCACCCAAATCAGCGCCATGGAAACCACCCTTGGTGTCGCGCTATTCGAGCGTTCAAGGGCGGGCACACAGCTGTCGCCGGCGGGCCGGGAACTGCTGCCGGCGGCCCGGCAAATCCTGCTGTCCATGCAAGGATTTCAGGAGCAGGCCAATATGCTTTCAAGTGGCCATCAGGCAACCTATAAGCTCGGCATCCCGCCCACAGTGGGCCCCTACCTGCTGCCGCATGTGCTGCCCGACTTACACCAAAAGCATCAGGATTTGAAACTCCACGTGCGCGAGGCCGCTCACCGCATCCTGCTCAATGAGCTTGAAAAAGGCAGCTATGACCTAGTGTTAGTCCCACTCCCATTGCCCGTCTCATTGTCCCACTTTTCCATCGAGCCCCTGTTCACCGAATCGTTGAAATTTGTGGTGCCCAGCGATCATCGCTTTGCCGGCACAGAGCGGATAACACCAGCCAAACTACGCGGGGAAAAGGTGCTGACCCTGGAAGAACAGCACCATTTTCACCAGCAAATTCAGGAAATTTGCGAGAAGTCCGGGGCGATCATCCAGCCGGACTACGCCGGTACGAGTTTGGACACTTTGCGGCAGATGGTCGTGATGGGAATGGGAGTGGCGTTTCTGCCAGCACTGTATGTGCATTCAGAATTACACCACCCCAAAGCGCTACATGTTTGCGAGCTACAAAACAACCCGATCACTCGCCAGCATGGCCTGGTTTGGCGCTCGGCCGCACCCAACAGGGTATTTTATCGACGTATTGCAGCGGACATCCGCGACATTATCAAACGCCGCCTGGGCAAAGTTCAGGGTATCGAAAGCAGTTAGCCGAGAGGCGCAGGCGCCCGTCAGCTGTAGCGCCGATCTCGGTCTTTGAAGCCGGTTTTCTGGTTATAGAAGCGGTAGATTTCCTGGATATCAGCCTCAAAATCACCCGAGGGGTGGAAGATGCCGCCGACACCCGCCTCACGTCGAGAGGTGTCGACAAACCCCAGATAGATAGGCACACCCGCGCCCACCGCAATGTGATAAAAGCCCGCCTTCCATTGGGCCACTCGGCTGCGGGTACCTTCGGGGGTAATCAATACCAACAGCTCGTCACGCTGCTGATACTGCTCGACCATCTGATCGACCGTGTTGTTGGTCTTGCTACGATCAATGGAAATACCACCAAACCAGCGCATCACGGCGCCGAGAGGCCCCTTGGGAAAAAGGGAGTCCTTGCCCATCCAGTGAATATCCAGGCGCAACACAAACGCCGCCACCATCATGGTGGGAAAATCCCAGTTGCTGGTATGCGGCGCCGCGATAAGAACGCATTTTTTGTGTTCCGGCCGCATGCCGACAATCCGCCAGCCTATCAGCCGGGTCGTTGCCATAAACAGCAGCCGAAAGAAGCCACTGACGACCGGCGTTTTAAAGATTGTTCTGTTTTGCATGTCGGTACTGCTACTCCACCCGAAAAGGCGTTCAGTCCTTATAACAGGGCGGTTCGCCGCTGCGCATCGCCCCCATTGCCGTGTGAAGATCTTCCCGACTCAGCATCGCCGCGTTCCAGGTGGCAACGTGATCCAACGCCGCATCGATACCGTGATCGCGAACAAACAGCAGCGCCTGCTTACAGCCCCGCATCGCAAGCGGGGACTTGCGGGCAATGTCCTGCGCCACATCACTCACGTGTTCGATCAACGCCTGATAACTGTCAAAGCGACGATTCACCAGACCGATTTTCTCGGCCTCGACAGGACTTACCATCCGCCCGGTAAACGCCAGCTCCCGCATGATGCCCTCGGGAATCAGCTTGGGAAGGCGCTGCAATGTGCCCACATCCGCGACAATGGCCAAATCGATTTCTTTCACCGAAAACACCGCGCCGTCGCTGCAATAACGCATGTCACAGGCGGAAATCAGATCAACCCCGCCACCGATGCAACTGCCGTGAATTGCGGCGATAACGGGCTTGCGGCAGCGCTCTATCGCGGTGATATTGCCCTGCAAACGCAGCACAATCTGACGAAAGCGCTCGGCCACCCGAGCGTCGTCAAGCTCACTATCGGGGTTCTCGGGCAGCAACTCGGCGAACATCGCCAGGTCAATCCCCGCACAGAAATGCTTACCTTCACCACACAGCACCACGACCCGCACCTGGGGCTCCGCATCCAGCCATTCAAAGGCCTCTTGCATCTCTCGCCACATCGTCGGATTCAGCGCATTCGCTTTGTCGGGACGATTGAGCGCCAACCAGGCCACATGCCCCTCCATACGCAGCGCCATGGTCTCATAGCTTGGTGTTGTTATCGTTTTCATTCGCCAGTTCCCCAGTGCTTTACAAAGTGAGTTGTTTTTATCTCAGGTAACAATTTTCTGCCACCCTCTCGAGTGCCCAGATACAGGAAGCCGATAATCTCCTCCGTCGCCGCCAGGCCCAAACCGCCCTTCACCATCTCGTCGTAAGCGTTGTCGCCAGTACGCCAGATACCGGCAAAGCCCATTGCCTCCGCCGCAAGTAAAATGCCTTGTGCCGCACAGCCCACCGTGAGCTTTTGTTCGATGGCAGGGACCTTGTCGTGGGGCACGACTTGAGCATAGACCACGATGACCACAGGGGCGCGAAGCGGCTGGCGCCGAAATTTTTCCAACGCAGCGTCGTCCAGACCGGGCTGACGACGGAGGGCAGCCGCAGCAAAGAGCTCACCCAATTTATGTCGGGCATCGCCGTTGACCACCAGAAAGCGATACGGGCGTAACCAGGCGTGATCCGGCGCGCGGCAGGCCGCCGCAAACATGGTTTGCAATTGGGCATCAGAGGGAGCGGGATCACAAAGTTTTGGCGCAGAATTACGCTGCAACAGTAATTCAATGGCATTCATTTCACTAGATTCCTATATCTTGCGGCGGAACCCACCAGCAAGTCATTCGAGCAGTCAGGGTATCAAAGGCGTTTGTGCTTTTCGGGCCACATTCAAACACGAAAGCCGCAGTGTGTCTTGGCCCCGCCACCGCACCAGGCCATCGGCAAGCGTCGATACTTGCACCCCAGCAAAATACGAAGCGCAGAATGAATTCAAGAAAGGTTAACCGGTCCAGCGGTCACATAACGAAGGAGACCGACGAGGGCCTCAACAAGGAAGAAGCGGAACAAACGATTGATGGCCGGGAATCAGCCTAGAGGAAACTGCCGATCGAATTCCTCCGCATGTCGGGCGATCCATTCTTTGGCGGCCTGCTCGCCATCCATAAACCGTCCTTCAGACAACTCCATCTCGCGGCGAAAATGCTCAATCTGGCTCAGCTGTTCCACGAGCCGGGCCTGAAAACGGTCACGACGACTCAAAAACTGTATACCCACCTGGAAATTCTCCGACGCGGGCTCACACCACACCACCACGCCGCGGCCTGTAAAACCGCTGCACAGGGAGGGCACGGCAAACTCAACCTGACTACCTTCCCGGATCGGTCTGGCGACACGACAACAAACCCCGCCCGCACCAACATCTTTCAGTTGGGCAAGGCGCAGCTCGGACTCCCGAAGGATCTTGACATCGACGGGAATATCGCTGGGATGACGTAAAAACTCCCGCATACCTGCCTCGTGAACCGCGTGACTTCACCCTCAGTAGGCCACAGCCCCACCCGTTGGCACATCCGTAATTTCCGCGTCAGTGCGCAACACCGAGCAACCGGCAGGCGCCGGTCGCGCTTACTCCTCTAGCCAGGAGGTATAGGGGGATGTCTTGGGTAGCTCGACCCGGGTCTGCCAGCTGCTCAGCTGAATTTCATCCCGATTCATACTGACGTCGTCGCCGCCCATCACGTTGTTGTCAAAATGGTAAATAGCGTCGGGCTGCCCGGCACAGGCGGCCTCGTCGTAGGCTTCGGCCTTGGCAATCGCGGCCTCACGCTTTTCCAAATAGGCCTGCCAGACCGCCTTGCCGTGCCGACCGCGCAACATTTTTTCGCTGATATTTGGCGAGAGCACCGCCGCTGACGCGTTATTGCCGCCAAAGCCTTTGGAGTTGAGAATGGCCAAATCCATAGCATCGCCGTCCAGTTGCAAATGGGCCGCCTGCAACTGCAAGTTGCTGTCGTGAACGTCATCGGCGATGTGATCAATGGTCGCAATACCGGCCAAAATATTGGTCTTCCATACCCCAAGGCTAGCAATCAGCTGGTCTCCCGACGCCGCGCCAATACTGTGCCCGAGGTAGGCCTTAATCGCGCCAACCGGCCATTTCTCGATTCCGAACAGCTTGGCCGCCTCATTGAGAATATGCGATTCGGTTACCCGGTTCTGCGGGGTACTGGTGCCGTGGGCCTGCACGAAACTGCGCTGGCGGATCGCCTGCGTGCCGAGAATTGCTTCAGCCGAGGCCAGCGCCTTGGCCACGGTCAAGTAGTTGCCCACACCGGGGCCGGAAATCGACTTTTTAAAGCCGTCGGCATTCACAAACACCTCGGGCACCGAGCCGTGCACCTGGGCACCCAGCTCCAGCGCAAGCGCATCATCAAACAGCACGATAAACTGGGAGGAGTCGGCAATAGTAAACCCGCAATTGCTGCTGAACGGCCGACTTGCCCGGCGGTAATCCGGCTCGGTCAGCCCCTTGGCCGCATCGAGCTTCAATAGCTCGGCATCCGAGGCCAATGCCCCCATCGTGCCGTAACCATCCATCACCCGGGGCTCAACACCGGCCTCGGCCACCCCCACCACGGCGACGCGAACGTGGCCGGATTTAATATCGTTGATTGCCAGGCGCAGGTTGTAAAAAAAGGTGGCACAGGCGCCCAGACTGGGGGCCGTGGTGCCAACGTTACCCAGCACGTAGGCGCTGACAAAATCTCCCGGCATATCGGCCAGGCCCAGAGCCAGGTTTTTGGAACTGACTCGACGGCCATCATTACGAGCCCCTAGCAATCCGCCAAACCCGTTCTCATCGAGCTGGGCCATCGCCGAACTGGCATACACGCCGATCTGGTCAGGACGCACTGTATCCATCACCGTCTGCCACTCGATCCCCATTGAGCGCAGGGCATCGGAGGCGCCGTAAATCGCCATTTGCAAGCCTTTAGGGTGGCTGCGCGACGGATAACAGGCACCAGGATCAAAGCCGGTCGGCAGCTGGCCTGCGCTGGAGATATCGTTGTGCTTGTGGGTCGGTAGTAGAATATCGCAGCCTTCGGCAATGCTGACCTTGACCTTGCCGCCGCCCAAGTCGGTCACCGCCCAGTTATCAGGAATCACATCGGGCAACTGACGAGCGCGCGTCACAAAAGACAACTCGCCTTCCTGACCGGATATGGACATCTTCTTGTTCCAGGCCACCTTCTCCACATCAAACAGACCCGGTTCAATTCGACGGATCAGGGTGTGATCGAGAATGTATTGGCGCTGCTCCTGGCTCAGTGCGCCGTCTCCGCACTTGATCCCCATCAATGCCGCCAGACTGCGGTAGGTTCGCTCCGCCGTTGCGGAATCGAGGGCATCAATCACGAGCCGCCGGTAGCCATGATGGAACGAACTGCGCCCCGCAGAATTAACTCCACCAAACCCGACAATCACTGGCAAACGACTCACGGCAACTCCTTAAAAGCACTGACTTTATGCTGGCAGAGTCTAGCCCTCGGCTTTTCATAAAGATATTACATAACCGCCAATTTATATGGCATTATCGCCACATGAAAAAAATTTCACTTTTGGCATTTCACGACGCACTGGCCACCAGCATCAGCCTGCCGATGGAGCTGTTTAACGCGGTCAACAGCGTCTCCCGATTGATGTCCCGCAAACCCTGCCTGAGCATCGAGCTTATCGGACTGGAGCCCGGGCCCTTGACCCTGTCTGGCGGGCTGCCGGTACAACCGAGCCGCCAGTTCGATCCGAGCATGCACTTTGATGTGGTGATCATTCCCAGTCGCTGGCGCCACCCACACCTGGGCGCCGCCACCAATGCAGACGTGCAGCAATGGTTGCGCAACCTGGCGGCCGCCGGCAGCGACCTCTGCGCGGTAGGTAATGGCAGCTACCTACTCGGTGAAGCCGGCCTGCTCGACCGGCGAGCAGCCACAACCCACTGGCATTACTTTGAGGATTTCGCCCAACGCTACCCCGACGCACAGCTGCAGCGGGACTATTTGATCACCCAAGCTGATAATCTCTATTGCACCGGCAGCGTGAATGCCGCCGCGGATTTGATAATCCACCTGATTGACCGCTACTGGGGTGCAATGACAGCAAGGCGGGTATCCCAGCAGTTCTCCCCCGAAAGTCGCCGCCCCTTTGCCAGAAATGCCTACCGGATTGACCGCGCCGATCTTCATGGCGATGAAACCATCGCGCTGCTTCAGGAGTGGCTGGTACGCAACATGAATAAAAGCCTGCGCCTCAAAGACCTGACCGACCAGAGCGGCCTCACTGAACGCAGCCTGCTGCGCCGGTTTCGTCAGGCCACCGGCCAAAGCCCGCTGAGTTACCTGCAACGACTGAGAATGGATCTGGCCGAGGACTTGTTGAAAAACAGCAACTTGAGCATTGAAGAAATCAGCCAACAGTGCGGCTATCAGGACAGCAGTTACTTTGGCAAATTATTTAAGGAACATGCCGCCACGCAACCGGCGGCCTATCGTAAATCGGTTCGGCGCAAATTGTTTGCGGTCAAGGGTCGCCACTAGGGGCCAGCATCAGGTAGAGTGCGCCGCAACCCAATCTTGAGGAGTCGCCGCCATGCCAGAGGTCGGTCGTTGTAACACCCTGACCATCACCCGGATCACCAGCGCCGGCGCGCTCCTGGATGGCGGCCCGCTAGGTGAAATTTTTATTTCCCGGCGCCAATTGACCCAGGAACCGGAAACCGGCACGACCCTGGATGTATTCCTCTTCCCGGACGCCGACGGCAGCATCGCCGCCAGCACCACGCTGCCCCGCGCGGAGCTTGGCCAGGTCGCCCTGTTACGGGTCGCTGATGTTAACGACACAGGCGCTTTTCTGGACTGGGGGCTGGAAAAAGACCTGCTGCTGCCCTACGCAGAGCACGTGGGCACATTAAAAGCGGGCCAATCGGTCCTGGTGATGATTTACCAGGATCCCCGGGGGCGTCTCGTCGCCTCAATGAAGCTGGACGAGTTCATCGACGATATCGGTCCAGAAATGCCAGCGGGCACCCCCGTCACGGTGATTGTCGGCAACAAAACCGAGCTGGGCTACAAAGCCGTTATTGATCATCGCCGCTGGGGCCTACTCTACGACAGCGACCTGCTGAAACCTCTGCGCCGGGGCGACACGGTCCAAGCCTATGTAAAGAAAACCCGACCTGACCAGCGTATTGACCTGACCCTCACACCACCAAAACGCATCGCAGTACCCGACTTGAGCCAGCAGATCTTGGCCATGCTCGACGATAATGATGGCTTTCTGGCCCTGGGTGACAAAAGCCCTCCAGAAGTCATTTACCGCCTGTTTGGTCAAAGTAAAAAGGCCTTTAAACAAGCCATCGGCCGCCTGTACAAGCAAGGTGAAATCGCCATTGAAAGCGGCGGCATCCGGCGCAAATTGCGCTAACCAACAGGGGGAGCGGTTGCCTCCCGGCCAACCGCTCGCACATCCAGTGGCAGGCGCAAATCGAAGGTGGCACCCTCGCCCTCTTTACTGATCACCGAAATGCTGCCCTTCAACTGCTGGCGGACAATGTTGTAGACCAGATGCAGGCCCAAACCGGTCCCGCCGGCACCGCGGCGGGTCGTGTAGAAAGGGTCAAATATCCGCTTGACGGCCTCAGGAGCAATCCCCACCCCGTTATCAGAAATCAGCAGCTGCACCCCTTCCCCGCTGGGCCGAACGCGAATCCAGACTTCGCCAACCTGCCCCTCGGGGAAGGCATGCACCAGGCTGTTACCAATGATATTAATGACCACCTGGGTCAGTCCGCCCGGCACGGTACAAATCTGCAAATCCGCCGGGCAATCCAGCTTCACCTGATGCGGAGTCCCGCGGTAGACCGGAGAAAAGTTGGTCAATATCTCATCGAGATAGCTGGCCAGCGAGATGTTTCGCTCCTCTCCGGTGGACTGATCCACCGACACCGTCTTAAAGCTACTGATCATGCTGCCCGCCCGCTGGGCATTGGCCAGCACAATGGCCGAAGCCTCACGGACTCGCGCCAATAGCAAACGAACGCGATCGGGGTCCGCGTTACCCTGAAAGCTTTCCTGCAACTCCTCCAGATCCCGCTGCAAAGTCGATTCCCCAGTGATGACAACTCCTAAAGGGGTATTCAACTCATGGGCAAAGCCGGCCACCATGCCGCCCAATGAGGCCATCTTTTCCGACTCGACCAGTTGTGACTGAGCGTCGTTAAGCCGGCCCAGCATCATCCGCAGCTCCTCACCCGCTTCGTCAGAGCGGTGCTTTTGCCCGGTGACGACAAGCACGAACATGCCGAGCAATCCGGTAAACAGCATGCCCGATGCCATTACCGCCCAAGGCATGACCGAGCGAGCCCCCGCGAGAAATCGCTGGTCCGCAGTGATAAACAGGTCCCACTGTTTATCGGCAAAGTCGACCACTCGGCGACTCTGAAACAGCACTTCCGTCGCTTTATCTGCCGCCGCCATCGACGAAAACAGCAACTGCCCTCCCTCATTTGGTGCTTGACTCGCGCCGTTAAACACGCTGGCAGCAACCCCAGGCAAGGCCAGGGGCGCATACACTTCGTTGATCAAATCTCCCAAGCGAAACACCCCGGCAACAAACCCCCAATTGCCGTTCTGCTCACCCGCACTGTGTCCCACCGGCAGGTAGATCACCGCTCCAAGCTCATCCTCCGGCTCCTGAATCAGCTTGACCGGATCGGTCGCCGCGGCCCCGCCCTGCTGGCGGGCTCGATGCAACGCATCCTCAGGTGCTGCCGCCGAGCTGATCGCGTAGCCCAGCGCAGCGGTATTGCCCGCCATAGGCGAAATAAAACGGATCACCACCTCAGGCCGATCACTACTCAAGGGCAACTTTTCACCCTGGGGCCCACGCCTGAAAATCGTCACCGGAAGACCGGTCTCTATTCCCACCACCCGCTCATACTCCCCCCGCTGGGACGGTGGGACCCAAATATTCCACGCAACGGCTTTAAACCCGGGCAAGCGTCGGCGAATGACCGCCGCGTAGGTCTGGAAGTCGTCGAAGGAAACGTGGTTTGATGATTGAAAGAAGGCGCGCAGGCTATAAATGCTATCAATATAGCGATCAATCTCCGCCTGAATCTGCTGGTGCAAGCGATCGCTATGGCGATCAAAATCCGCGCGCTGACGTGAGATCTCCCACCGGCTGACCATCAGGTAGCCAAACACGATAAGGCAGCATGTCAGCCCCATGAGCGGCAGTACCGTGCTGCGACGGCTAC
Organism: Spongiibacter taiwanensis; assembly: GCF_023702635.1. Classification (NCBI taxonomy): domain Bacteria; kingdom Pseudomonadati; phylum Pseudomonadota; class Gammaproteobacteria; order Cellvibrionales; family Spongiibacteraceae; genus Spongiibacter; species Spongiibacter taiwanensis. The sequence goes on along the minus strand of NZ_CP098455.1, from coordinate 3,373,290 downwards.
ACCAAAGCTCGGCAGGGCGCCCTAAAAAGACAAAGCCGAGAATACTGCCGATCATCACCCCCAACCCATCACCCACCCACCAGGTAAACCAGTGAAAGAGCGCGTTTTCCAGGGACAGTTTGCCAGCATAAATCAGTATGCCGGTGGCAAGGCTTGCATTGATCAGGCACCCCACCCCGCAGGCGAGCGCGATAAACAACCCGACGCTGCGCACATCGTCCAAACGCAAGGGGTAAGCGATAAAGCGGCGTACCAGGGTGACGCTTAAGGCCGCCTGCGCCGCCGCCCCTAAACCAATCAGGGCAGGAATCGACGCCTCGACCAACACTTGATCTATCGGGCCGAGAAAATCGATGGCGCGGCTATTGACCAGAAACGAGCCAATGGCCACCGCAGGCCACAGACCACGCCCCCCCATCAGCAGTGCGGCGAGAGAAAAGCCGGCGGGCAACCAGATACCCACGGCATATCCGGGCGGCACGGCCAACTGCAGCGACAAGGCACCGGTTAGCCAGTACAGGGCCACCGTGAGTCCCGCCCACTGCCAATACCGTTTTCTCATTGTTGTTCCTGAGCAGTGAAAGTCACTTTGTCGCGACACCGACCCAGGGCTCGAAGACACCCGCAGGCTGGGGACGAAACCCGCTGAGTCTAGTGTGCACTAGCGCCCCCGAGCCATAAGTAAATTTGCCTAAACCCCCTATCTCTCAGCGGCCTGCAGCAGAATCCACCCACCACTATCATCTAAAAAAATAGCTCGTATCAGCCTAATTTATATACAGTTTTTTTTACTCCCGACATCTATTAAAAGACCTCAAATGTCGCTTATTTGAGCCCGATGTAATATCCTACGCCGCTTTGACTGGAGGGTCAGCGGTTCCAATTGACTGATTCGGAGCAGAGCAGCTGAGTGGTGTTCACAAGCCACCCGCGAAGTAACTTGCCCGAATTAATTGATTGTTATTGCTGCTAATTTTAACAACCACGGATCATTACAAATGCTCATAGGAATTCCCAAAGAACTCGCTGCGGGGGAAAATCGCGTTGCGATTATCCCAGCAGATGCCAAGAAGCTCATCCGGGCCGGTGCCGAGATTCAGATTGAAGCTGGCCTTGGGCTGGGCTCGGGTTTCAGTGACGAGGAGTACAAGGAAGCGGGTGCAACAATTGCGGACAGCCGTGACAACGTGCTCGGCGCCGCTGATATCGTGTTGCGCATCAGCAAACCCACCCCTAACGAAATCGGCAGATTGAAGAAGGGCGCTATTCACGTTAGCTACCTAGACCCCTTCAATGAGCACGGCCTGATCAAAGCCTTTCGCGACCAGGGCGTGACTGCTATCAGCATGGAAATGATCCCCCGCTCGACCCGCAGCCAGAAAATGGATGCCTTGAGTTCACAGGCTTCGCTGGCCGGTTACGTGATGGTGCTGCTGGCCACCACCAAGTTGCCCCGCATTCTGCCCATGATGATGACCCCGGCCGGTACGCTGAAGCCCGCCACAGTGTTCATTATCGGTGCCGGTGTGGCCGGTCTGCAGGCGATCGCCACCGCCAAACGTCTGGGCGCCAAAGTGGTTGCCTTTGACACCCGCACCGTAGTGGCCGAGCAGGTTCGCTCTCTGGGCGGCAAGTTCCTGGAAATCGATCTGGGTGAAACCGGTCAGACCAAAGACGGCTACGCCGTTGAACTGACCGAAGAGCAGCGTCAGCTGCAGCTGGAAGGTCAGAAAAAGCAAATTGCTGAATCCGACATTGTGATCACTACCGCCCAGGTATTCGGTCGCAAACCGCCGGTTCTGGTTACCAAGGACATGGTTGCTGGCATGAAGCCGGGCAGCGTGATTGTAGACATGGCAGCAGAAACCGGCGGCAACGTCGAAGGCTCTGTTGCCGGCGAGACCGTCGTGGTCGATGGCGTCACCATCATCGGCAACGGCAACTGGGCCAACTATGTTTCTCGTGACGCCAGCCAAATGTACTCGTCCAACCTGTTTAACTTGGTAGACGAAGGCTGGGACGGCGAGAAAAAAGCCATGGTCATCGATTTCGAAAACGATATTCTACAGGGCTGTGTGATTACCCACGGCGGCGAGATCGTTAACGAAACCATTAAAAACCTGATCAACTAGGAGACGAAGATGGAAATTGTATTCCTGGCCTTCATCCTGATGTTGTCGATCTTCCTTGGCTTTGAGCTGATCAACAAGGTACCGGCAACCCTGCACACTCCCCTGATGTCCGGCTCCAACGCGATCTCCGGCATCACCCTGGTAGGTGCACTCACCTCCGCTGGCGCCGAGCACACTGTGCTGGCTACCGTGCTGGGCACCATCGCCGTCACCATGGCTACCATCAACGTGATCGGCGGCTATATGGTGACCGACCGCATGCTGGCCATGTTCAAGAAGAAAGAGGGAGCGTCTAAGTAATGGGTATCGATCTTCTGGTCAATCTGTCCTATGTGGCAGCGGCCGTACTGTTTATTTTTGGCCTCAAAATGCTGGGCTCCCCGGCAACAGCGCGTAAAGGCAACCTGGTGTCTGCACTGGGTATGTTTATCGCCGTGGTCATCACCCTGCTCCACCACAGCATTATCGACTACAAGTGGATTGCCCTCGGGGTCGTTCTGGGCGCCGTCATCGGTGCGGTAGTCGCCCGCTCCGTGGCCATGACCTCCATGCCGGAGATGGTCGCCCTGTTCAACGGCACCGGCGGTATCGCCAGCTTGCTGGTTGGCTGGGCCGCGCTGTACGGCTTTGAAGCCAACACCTTTGAGATGATCACCATCATCCTGTCGATTCTGATCGGTGGTGTGACCTTCACTGGGTCGCTGATTGCCTACGGCAAACTGAGCGAAAAAATTCCGGGGCGCCCGCTGGTATTTGGTGGTCAACGCTTTTTCAATATTGCCCTGATCATCGGCATTGTGGTGTTCTCGGTGCTGTTCGCCCTTAACCCCGCCACGCAAATGTACCTGTACATTATTGTTGCCCTGTCGCTGCTGCTGGGCGTGATGCTGGTCATCCCCATTGGCGGCGCCGACATGCCGGTGGTCATCTCCCTGCTGAACAGCTACTCCGGTCTGGCCGCCTGTGCCGCCGGTTTCGCGATCAACAACATCATTCTGATCGTGGCTGGTTCGCTGGTTGGTGCCAGCGGTATCATCCTGACCCAGATTATGTGTAAGGCCATGAACCGCTCCCTGAGCAACGTACTGTTCAGCGGTTTCTCTGCGGTTGCCGGTGGCGGCGCGGCTGCCAAGATCGAAGGCGAAGCCAAGGCCATGTCTGCTGATGATGCCTACTATGTATTGGAAGCTGCCACCAGCGTAGTGATTGTGCCCGGTTACGGTATGGCGGTTGCCCAGGCCCAGCACGTGGTCAAAGAACTGCAGGAAATCCTGGAGAAAAACGGCGCCGAAGTGGTTTACGCCATTCACCCGGTTGCCGGTCGGATGCCTGGCCACATGAACGTACTGCTGGCCGAAGCTGACGTGTCCTATGACCTGCTGCTAGAAATGGACGCCGTTAACCCGCGCATGGACACCTTCGACGTGGCCATTGTTATCGGCGCCAACGACGTGGTTAACCCCGCCGCCCGAGAGATGGAAGGCAGCCCGATCTACGGCATGCCGGTTATCAACGTGGACATGGCCCGCAACGTCTTCGTATTGAAGCGTTCTATGGCCTCGGGGTTTGCCGGCATCGACAACCCGCTGTTCTTCAAGGACAACACCCGCATGCTGTTTGGCGACGCCAAAGAAATGCTGAGCAACATTATCAAAGCCTTTGCCTGATAACTGCCTCGCTGCAGCACTGCAAAAAAGGGCGCCATTGGCGCCCTTTTTTTATTTTGGGAGACGGGAGACGGGAGACGGGAGACGGGAGACGGGAGACGCAAAGAGCTTGATACCCTCGATACGCATCAAACAATGTCTAGCATCTAGCCCTCACAGCGCGTCCCGTAACTTCGGCAGCAATTTGTCCAGCAGCACTTTCAGCTGGGCGAACTCCTCAGCCTCCTGCCCTCCGATGCGGCCAATCAGCTCACCGGGAATACACTGACACTGATTCTCCAGAGCCCTGCCCGCCGCCGTCAGGTTGATATTCACCTGACGCTCATCCGCGGCATCCCGTTGACGGCTAATCAAACCCTGCTGCTCCAGGCGCTTTAGCAGCGGCGTCAGGGTATTGCTATTGAGCATCGCCCGCTCGCCCAGCCGAGACACCGAGCAGGGCGCCTCTTCCCACAAAATCATGAGCGCAACATACTGGGGGTAGGTTATCCCGAGCGGCGCTAACTTATCGTGGTAGAGACGCGTGACCAGCCGCGAGGCAGCGTAGAGCGGAAAACACAACTGCTGGTCCAGGCGCAGCACTTCCCCTGAATCAGGCCTGTTCACCTCAGGCATTCAGGGCCGCCTCAATATCCTTGGCCAGGCTTTCAGGTTTGGTTGTGGGCGCAAAGCGCTTCACCGTTTTACCGTCTTTACCGACCAGAAACTTGGTGAAATTCCACTTGATACGCTGACCCAGCATTCCCGGCGCCTGCGCCTTCAAATAAGCAAACAGAGGGTGCGTGTTCTTGCCATTCACTTCGAGCTTTTCGGTAATCGGAAAGTCCACCCCGTAGTTAATCAGGCAGGTGCTCTGAATGGTTTCACCGTCACCGGGCTCCTGATTGCCAAACTGGTTACAGGGCGCGCCGAGAATCACCAGGCCCTTGTCTTTGTATCGGGAGTACAGGTCCTGCAACCCTTCATATTGAGGCGTAAAACCGCATTTGCTGGCTGTATTAACCACCAGGACGACTTTACCTTTGTAGTCAGCCAAATCCAGATCCTTACCTTGCAAATTGTGCAGCTTAAAATCGTAAACCGTGGTCATCTCTACCCTCCAAAATGTCGACCAAGATTAAATCGTGCGCGATCTATATTCCCGTAAACCGTCGCTCATAGCAAGGCAGAAATTCACATTCTGCCTGCTCACTCAACGCTAATAGTGATCGCGAATGTCGCCAGTTTCCCGGGCGCCGTGATCGGTCAGCCGATCATACTCGGCATCCCGGTACTTCAACTCCTCAATCAGCGCCGCAGCGATTCGGCTGGCCTCGGCGTCCACCTCCGCGCAGTTAACCGCAGCAGGAATCGCCATGATCTGAACCTCCCCCTCCCTCGCAACGGCGATGGCATTGTCACCATGATTCAACTCATGCTGCTTTAGCGCCCAGAACCATTCGCTCCACACGCCGCGAATTCGAAAATTGCGACTGTCTGTCTGCAATCTGGGAAGGGTATATACAATTTGCACCTGAGAATCGACCCGACTAATGCGGCAGCGGCCGTCCTCCCGAATCCACCACCATTTCCAATTCACCTGGCTTTCGGTAAAGCCGTGGTACACCCTGTCGCCACGACGCATCGGAGAGGCCGCTTCCACGGCCGCCTGCATACCTTCGAGGCGGTGAACCACCACGGGATAGTAGCGAAACTGCGTTTCAACCTCGGGCTCGGCCAAGCCCGTTTGCGCCAGTAACAAAAGTCCACCACACACGAATCGCCTCGTCCGAACGATACACCGAGGGCTTTTGATTCCGGCGAGAATCTGGAGGATGATGTCGACCAAGATCATTTATTATTGCCTGCCACTAGCCCGCTACATTCAAAACGGAGAAGAAAAAATGATAACGGTATACGGCCTGCCCAGATCACGTTCAACGCGAGTGCTTTGGGCACTGGAAGAATGTAACCAAGCCTACACCTTCATGCCGCTTAACTTTGCCGAGGGGCAGCAGCGCACCGATCATTATTTAAGCTTGAACCCGGGGGCAAAGGTGCCAACCCTTGTTGACGGCGACCTGGTGCTGACCGAATCTGGCGCTATCGTTAACTACGTTGCTAACCGTTATGGCGATCATCTCGCTCCCTCAACCCCAGCCGACCGGGCCCATTATGACCGCTGGTGTTATTTTGCACTGACCGAGCTGGAGCAGCCGCTGTGGACCATGGGCAAACACCGCTTTGCCCTTCCGGCAGAGCAGCGGGTGGCCGCGATCATGCCCACCGCCACCTGGGAGCACCAAAAAGCACTAAACCTCTTCAGCCAGGGCTTGGACGACAAACCCTACATTCTTGGCGACCAATTCAGCGGCGCCGACATTCTTCTGGGCCACACCCTGATGTGGGGCATCGCCTTCAAACAGCCCCTAGAACAAGCCAACCTGCAAGCCTATCTGGATCGCATTGCTCAGCGCCCCGCACTGCAGCGCGCCCAAGCGGCAGAGGCAGCTGGATAAGCCCCCACAACATGCCCTGGGCTAGTGAAGAAAACTGCTCACCAGGCCGATGACGCTGATGCTGAGCAGCGCCCCGCCCATAATCTGAAAAAAGCGGGGCGTTTCTGCCTTGAGCATATAGTCGTGGAACCTCAGACCCAGCACGTGGCCCACTGCCGCGCAAGGTAACAGCCAGAGATTGTGGATCAACTGCAGATCAACACCGGCGTAGATGAACGCGGCCATTTTGATCGACACCAGAATAAACCAGAGCGCCAGCAGCGTGTCGCGCAGGCGCTCCTTCGCCACATACTGGGCTGCCACCGCAATGATCAGCGGTGCGCCGATCAGTGAGGTGCCACTAATATAGCCGCCTAACATCAGAAAAATAACATCGACGGTTTTGCTGTTGCTGCGAAAGGGACGGTTGAGCAAATAGCTCAGCGAGTAGACCGAAATAATCGCAAAAATAATCACGCTGAGAATATGGCTTGGCAGCGTGATCAGCCCAAATACCCCAATCAACTTTGGCACAATCATGATCGGCAGAATCCGCCACAGATACTGCCAGTCAACGGTGCTTTGCCGGGCCCCACCCTGACCGCCTGCCTCATTCTCCGAAGCACGCCCCCGATTGTTCATCACGATGGTGAGGGTCGAGAAGAACAGAAGATGCACTGAAATGATGGGCAGATACACCAGCGGCGCGTTATAAATCAGCAGCAGGAAGGGTAACGACAACACCGATCCGCCAAAGCCCAGACCCGAGCGCACAAAGCCGCTCCAGACAAAGCAGAGGGCAATCAGAAGATATTGGTAGAGGGCCAGATCGGTCATGAAACAAACAACAAAGAAAGGACGCTTATTGTAGCTGCTCCGGCGAACAAACCCCACACCGGGATCAACCGCCGATAGGCAAGCTGTGTCACAATAGCGCCACACCAACCCCCTGTTTCGGAGCGTTTTTTATGCATCAAGCGATACGTCCTCTGTCAACGCTGCCTGTTTTTACTTTGCTGCTCACCTTGCTCTGCATGTCATTGCCAAGCTATGGCGAATCGGCCCTGACCGCTCTCCAGGTATATAAAAACCCCCAGTGCGGCTGCTGCGGAAAATGGGTTGACCACATCCAAGCAGCAGGCTTCGACACCAAGGTCACTGACCGGGATGATTTGAGCCAACTGAAGTCAGAGCTTGGGGTTGGCAATCAGTACCAGTCTTGCCATACCGCCACTGACGGTAAATACGTTTTCGAGGGGCACATTCCCGCCTCGGCAATGAAACGCTTTCTTGCCGCACCGCCGGAAGGAGCCATTGGCTTAGCAGTACCGGGTATGCCCGTGGGCAGCCCCGGAATGGAAATGGGCGATCGCCACCAGGACTACAACGTATTGCTGCTGATGGAAGACGGTACGGCCAGTGTGTTCGAAGAAATCCGTCAATAGGCCACGTCGTCAAAACTTAAAAACCTATTGACCTTACCATGATGGGAAGCTCGACACTGGCTTTACTCACCGTATTTTGCGGGGAGCAAAAGGGGGGAGTCCCATCAATGTCATCAACCAAGCAAGCTCAAATTTTCGTCTCCGGGATGCGCTGCGGCTCCTGCGTCAGTCGAGTGGAGCGGGCGCTGAATGCCGTGCCTGGCGTCAGGCGGGCCAATGTCAATCTGGCCAGCGAGCAGGCCTCTATCGACTTCGACGAGAACGCTTCCTGGCCCGCCGTTGATCAAGCCTTAGCCCAAGTCGGCTATCACCCAGCACGACAAACCATCACCCTGCAAATATCCGGCATGCGCTGTGCGTCCTGTGTTGGCCGCATCGAAAACACCCTGCGCGGGCTGGCGGGGGTCATCTCGGCTGACGTCAACCTGGCCAGCAGTCGCGCCACCGTCACGGTATTGCGGGGCGCGATCACCGCCGATGACCTACTTCAACAATTAACGCAAGCGGGTTACCCAGGACACGTCGCAACTGGCGCCTTTCATGCTGACACCGCCGGGGCATCCGCCAGCATGCCGGGCTTAACCGAAGCGCAAACACTCCTGCTGGCCGGCTTGCTGTCGGCGCCTCTGATGGTGCCCATGCTGCTCTGGCCCTTTGGCATCCATTGGATGCTGCCCGGCTGGGTGCAATGGCTGCTGGCTACCCCAGTGCAGTTCTATGTGGGCCTCGGCTTTTATCGCGGCGCCCTGTCCGCATTGAGAGCCAAAACCGGCAATATGGATTTACTGGTCGCCCTCGGCACCAGCACCGCCTACGGTTTAAGCGTGTTTGAGTTATTGCGACCGATGGCGGGCGGCGCTGCCGGGCACGTCTATTTTGAGGCGGCCGCGGTCGTCATTACCCTTGTTCGCTTAGGCAAGTGGCTGGAAAACCGGGCTAAATCCCAGACCAACGACGCCATCCGCGCCTTGCAGTCGTTGCGGCCCGATACAGCGCGCCTGCTGCGCGACGGCAAGGAAACTCGCGTTCCCCTGGCCGAGGTTCAGGTCGGCGACCGGGTAAAAGTGCTGCCAGGCGAGCAGATCCCGGTGGACGGCAAAATTATCCACGGCGCCAGCCACATCGACGAGGCAATGATCAGCGGCGAAAGTCTGCCAGTGAGTAAGGGCCAGGGAGATCCGGTGATCGGCGGCACCCTCAACGGCGACGGAATGATAGCATTAGACGTCACCGCCATCGGCAGTGAATCCACACTGGCAAAAATTATCGCCATGGTGGAATCCGCCCAGGCCGCCAAGGCCGAAATCCAACGCCTGGTGGACCGTGTCAGCGCGGTGTTCGTGCCAATAGTTGTGGTCGTGTCGCTGGCAACCCTTGGCGCCTGGCTCGCCCTGGGTGCGAGCCCGGAAACCGCGATTCTCAATGCCATTGCGGTATTGGTTATCGCCTGTCCCTGCGCCCTCGGTCTGGCGACCCCCGCCGCAATTATGGTTGGCACCGGGGTCGCCGCACGGCAGGGCATTTTGATTCGCGACGCCCATACCCTGGAGCAGGCCGAAGGGATCAGCACGGTTATTTTCGACAAAACTGGCACCCTCACCCAGGGCAAACCTCAGCTTCAAGACACGTCGGCGGTGGCTATCAGTCAGGAGCGCGCATTGACCTTGGCGGCAAGTCTGCAGACCAGCAGCAACCACCCTCTAGCTATCGCCACCCTTGCTGCCGCCCGGCAACGACAACTCGCCATTCCCGAAGTGAGCGAGGCGCGCACCCTCCCCGGCCTAGGAATTGAAGGCAAGGTCAACGGCGAGAATTTCGCGCTGGGCAATCGACAATTAATGACGGAGTACCACATCGATCTGAGCGCGCTGCGCGAGCGCGCCGACATCCTGGAGGCCCAAGGCAAAACCCTCTGCTTTCTCGCTCGCCGGGACGATCAGCCCGCCGCGCTGGCGATGTTCAGCTTTGGCGACACCGTCAAAGCCGACGCCGGCAACACCATCACCCGTCTTCACCGCCGAGGCATCACCACTGTGATGATTACCGGCGACAACGAGGGCAGCGCCCGGCATGTGGCACAGCGGTTAGGCATCGACCAAATTCGCGCCAACGTGTTGCCCGCGCACAAAGCCGATGCGGTGGCCGAATTTCGCCAGCGAGGACAACGGGTAGCCATGGTCGGCGACGGCATCAATGATGCGCCCGCCCTCGCCGCAGCAGATATCGGTATCGCCATGGCCTCGGGCAGTGATGTTGCCATGCACAGCGCCGGCATTACCCTGATGAACAATCAACCGGCCCGGGTCGTCGATGCGATCGATATCGCCCGACGCTGTTACCGTAAAATCCGCCAAAATCTCTTTTGGGCGTTTATCTATAATATCGTCGGCATTCCCCTGGCCGCCGCCGGACTTCTTAACCCGGTACTAGCCGCCACCGCGATGGCTCTCAGTAGCGTCAGCGTGCTTGGAAATGCGCTCTTATTGCGACGCTGGCACCCTTCAAGGGAGACACCAAAATGATCACTATTGGTCAGGCCGCCAAACGTAGCGGCATCTCGGCAAAAATGATTCGGCACTACGAATCCAGAGGGCTGCTGCCACCCTGTGAGCGCAGCCCCACGGGATACCGGCTCTACAACAAAGAGGACCTGCACAGCCTGCGTTTTATCAAGCAGGCCCGGTCGCTGGGCTTTTCCCTCGATCAGATCGACCAGCTTCTATCACTGTGGCGCGATCGCCAGCGAACCAGCGCCGACGTCAAATCACTGGCATTGACGCACATCGATGAACTGGACAAAAAGATTCAGGATTTGCAGGCAATGCGGAATTTACTCATGCAGCTCGCCGCTAGCTGCCACGGGGACCAGCGGCCCGACTGCCCTATTCTGGCGGGATTGGCACTCGGCCAGACCGATCGGCCATGACCGCGCCCACCGCCGGACCGGGCTGGGTCAACCTGGCTACCCGTTGAGGAGGGTAGGCGCACGCGATCTAAACCGTTGAATCCTTTTCTTGCAAATAGGAGGCTGCCCCGGTAAGAAAATCTGCTGCGGCTCGCTCTATCGCCGGCATCAGCTGCTGCACATACGCTTCCGCGGAGTGGGACTGTTCTGCATCCCGGGCCAAAGCGCTGAGGTGGCTGGCTCCCAGTTGGGCACTGGTTCCCTTCAAGCGGTGCGCGAAGGACATAACGCTGGTCAAGTCACCCGCTTCGGCGGCACTGTGTAACTCCGCGACTTGCTGGGGTAGGGTATCAAGAGCGAGGCGCAACAGCTTGCGTAACAGCAGTTCGTTTCCCCCAATTTGCGCAAGTAACGTATCGGCCTGCCAGCCCCCCGAAATCTCAGCCCGCGCGGCTGGCGCCTCGGCAGCGCGGGTTGATGTCAACTCGATTGACCGAACCTGAGGCGAAGGGGAAATGCTCGCGCTCCACTGACCAACTTTCTCAATCAGCTCGTCAGGATTCACCGGCTTTGTCAAAAAGTCGTTCATCCCTGCCGCCAGACATTGCTCCCGATCGCCCTGCAATACGGCGGCGGTAATCGCGATAATGGGCACCGCTGCCACGCTATTACCCGCCTGCCCACTGCGAATCGCCTTCGCGCAAGCCAAGCCATCCATCTGCGGCATATGCCGATCCATCAACACCACATCGGGCAACAATCCCTCTCGCAGCGCGTGAAGCGCCGACTCGCCGTCGAACACCGCCGTCACTTCCGCACCCGATTCTTGCAGCAGGCAGCGAGCCACCTCAACATTCACCTGCTGGTCGTCGACGACAAGCACTTTCACCCCGTCAAGACCCAAGGCTTGTGTTTCCACGGTAGGGAGTTTTGACACCGGAGAGCCCGTACCATCCGATGTCAGCACGGGATAAAGGGAATAGGGTGTCACCGGACGCTCCACCGTGCTGACATTGGGCATGGCCAGCAGCTCGCCCAAACCTCTACTAGTGACATTGCCCAAAATAATCAACAGGTGTGTGCCACTCCATCGCTCAACCAAATCGAGAAGTTGCTTGGGGTGTTGCTCAGCATAGTCAGCCCACACCACCAGGGTGTGGGGCACCTGGATCGAGCCAGCCGAACCGGCCGCCAGCAACGCGTCCAGCGAGAGGGTCTCAATCCGCGAGAAACGGCGCTGCAACAACCCAAGCAATGGTCGATTGCCGCGCGATTCGGGCATAACCACCACCGCGCACGCATCAATGGCAGTCAGGTCATACTGGGCACCCGGTGTAGCACTCGGCGCTAATTGCACACAGGCGCGAAAAGCGCTGCCCTCCCCCTCTTGGCTCTCAACCTGAATTTCACCTCCCATCAATCGGCAAAGCTGGCTGCAAATACTTAACCCCAGCCCGGTGCCGCCGTACTCGCTGTGAATCGCCGCACTGCCCTGCTCGAAGGCCTGGAACAGGCGCGCCAAGGCATCCTCTGCAATACCAATTCCGGTATCGCTAACGGTCACCGTCAACTCGACGGCACTCCCGACACGCCGAGTCGCCAAGGCAATTTCTATATAACCCTTTTCGGTAAATTTGAGGGCATTGGACAGCAGGTTAACCAGAATCTGGCGAATCCGGGTTTCATCACCACGACAAAAGGGGTGGGTAACCGCAGCCAGGTCGACGATCAACTCCACCTCAGTGCCGGGCCGGGCAATGATATGGGGCGCCACGCAACTGTGCGCCAGTTTGATCAGATCGATGTCACGCTCATCCAGCTCAAGCTTGCCAGCCTCAACCTTGGAAAAGTCGAGGATGTCATTGATCAAGCTGGTCAATGTCGACGCACTGGATTCCGCCATCTCCAGATAATATCGTTGACGCTCAGTAAGAGCATCGCGCTTCAGCAAGGCCAGCATGCCGAAGAAGCCGTTCATCGGCGTGCGAATCTCATGACTCATATTGGCGAGAAAATGCGACTTGGCGGCGCTCATTGCATCGGCCTCGTCTTTGGCCCGGCGCAACTCGCTTTCCAGATTGATCTGCGCGCTCACATCCTGACAGACCCCTATAAAGGTAGTCGCATCGCTGCGATTCACCAGAATGCGCATTTTTATATGACGGGGTGCGGCCAGATCAGAAACGATCCGGTAGCGCTCCTCAATAATAGCGTGATGAGACCCAGGGGTTTGCAGTAAGTTGGCAATTCGCGCGGCGTCCTCCGGATCCATCTGCGCAAACCATTCGGACAGGCCCACCTGATCGGACAAACCACCGGGCAATTGGTGAATCGCAAACATTCGCGTATTCCAGCTGGCATTGGTCTCGCCGATCGCCAGCCGCCAAATACCCAGCTCGGCCACCTCCGCTGCCACCTCCAACTGTACCTTGCTGTGCTCCAATTGCAGGGTCCGCGAATCGACGATGTCTTCCAGATTTTCCTTATATTCCTGTAAAGCGGCCTCAGAGCGTCGCCGCCGAGCCAGCTCTTGCAACACTAGTTCTTTGGAGTGGTTTATCGCCGCGACAACCTGATCAATTTCATCACCCCGCCCCGGACTGCGACCGGACCGGCGCAATATCACGGGCAGCTCCGGACGCCCCTCATGGGTGGCAAGCTGCTGGGCAATTTTCGCCAAGGGGTAAACGATGCTCCGGTGTAGCATCAGCATCAGTATCAGTAGGTTCGCCAACAGCGCCAGCCCCACCGTGATGGCCAGTTGAGTCGCCCGGTTGCGCGCTGCGAGCAGAATTTCTCCATCGCCAAGCTCTACCTGCAGCTCACCAAGCTCGAAGCGGCGATCGCCCACCGAGTGGATCAGTGGAAAGCGCTCGGTTGCCAGTATCTCGCCCCGGGTTTTCCCCGCCTCAAAACGATGCCCCTGATCATCCACCAGGGAAACCCGGCCAACGTGACTAAGACTGGCGATCGATTCAAGACTGCTGGCGATAGCCTGGGGATTTACCTCCCAGAGGCGGTTCTTTAATTCAGGGAGGTGGCTGTGACGAATGTCATCAAAGCGGGATTGGGCCGCCTCCCGATCCTGGCTCTTCACCACACCAAGCTGAATCAGCCCGAGTACCAGCGCAACCAGCAGGGTGACCGCGATCGAGGCCGTGGCCAACCTCAGCGCAAGGCCAGCGTGCAAACTGCTACGGTGAGGCGCGCCTTCCGTCATCGCGCCTCCCCAGGTCGAAACCAAAAGTCGTCGGCCAATTCAGGTGGCGGCGGAATTTGTTCAGGCAACTGCAGTTGCACGATCCGCCGACGAAGCAGGCCTGCCAGCGCGATGTCCTCACCAAAATACTGATAAAACAGGCGTTTTAAAGCGCCGTCCTCAGTGGCCTTGCGGAGACAGGACGTCAACGCGGCGGCCAGTGCGGTGTTGCGGCGGTTAACAAAAAAATACAATTGCTCAGGGTAATGAAGCGCCACCCCGCTTGCCACCGCCAACCCCAAGCCGGGGCGAGTGGACAGCTCCGGCCAAATTTCGGATACCGATCGGGGAAAATAGTCGATGTGCCCTCTGGCCAACATGGCAAAAAGCCCCTCGTAGGTACTGCTACCTTGAGCAGCAAACCCATTGGCTCGCAGCACCGCCAGGTCGGGCCAATCATGGCCCTGACCGGCAATCTTTTCAGACAGCCCGGCCTGCCCCAGCGAAGCAAACTGTTCCTGCTCACCTTGCCGAACCAACAGCAAGCGCCAGCCAATCAAGCCACGATCAATGGGGATTCTGACCGGTAACAATTTTTGTTCCCGTGCCACCGTCGACACCGTCCACAAAATATCCAGCTCGCCCTGCTCAAGCAGCAACAGATTGCGCTGCTGTTGCGCCAGTAGGCCACTGGCACGAAATTCGTAGTCCCCGTGCAAGTAATCCTGACACATATTCAAGACCGCCAATGGATAACTGCGCCGGGCGTCGGCGGAAGACTCCGCGCCGGGGTAGAAAACCCGCTGCCCGGCATGGGATAGGACAGGAGACAGCACGCCACCCGCCAGAATACCCAGCAGGAGCAGCCTCCTAAGAATCCTGTGCATGTTCAGATGCCTACCAGCGATAGCGCAGCGAAAGCTGAGCGGTGCGGCCAGGCAACGCCCGGGCCGCGTGCCCGCTTCCTTCAACTTCCGTGTAGGCCAGAACATTGCCGATATTATTCACTGACAGGGTCACACTCCAATTGTCGTCGAATTGCCATTTTGCAAAGCCACTGGCCAGTTGGTAGCCCGCCAGCTTGATAGCGTTGTGATCATCCCCCCAGGCGCCACTGCTACCCAGAACCGACAAACCGATTTCACCCCAGGGCAAACGATAAACGGGCTGAAGCAGGTAGGTCCAACGCGACTGACGCCGGGGTCTGTTTCCCTCTAAGCTGGGATCTTCCGCTCGCTCGATTTCCGCATTGATGTAGGTCGCCCCCAACATGAGGTCAAACTGCCCCCAGGTGATCCCCGCCTCCAACTCCAGGCCTTCAGCCCGGTAACGACGCTGGGTAAAACGCTGGGTGGTCGCCTCATAATTTGACTCATTGGTCACCGCGCCAAAGGCCGTCAGCACACCGCGCCAGGGGCCCTCTCGCCACCGCAGTCCCAGCTCCCGCTGACGAACCCGGTTCACCGGAATTGCCCCGCTGCCATCCAGCGGGAAACCACCAAACAAATTTCGATCAGCATTGAAACCATAGGCGTCGCTGAGACCACCGTACACCGCCAGTTGCTCTGTCAGTTGGTGGGCCACACCGAGGGAGAGCCCGGTCTCATCAACCGCATAATCCACTCTTTCGAAGTCGTTTTTGTCATAGCGCTGGGCCTGCGCCATGGCGGCAAACCCATCAGCCTCCTGGGATTCTCGACGAACGCCAATATCAACGCTGGTATCCTGCCGGGACCAGGCCAAGGCAAGATAGGGCGCCTGGGTGCGATAGCGAATATCAAAGGCCCGGTTGCAACATCCACCCCATACATCGGTGCCACTGGCCAGCAGCCATGATACCTCTGCAGAGGTATCATGGCTGCCAATCAACGGTGCATGTCGCTCCACCAGGCCCAGCAAATACTGATTAAACTGCCAGGTAAGCGCCACATCCTGAACACCGTAAAAGTACCCCAGCGTGGCACTGACTTCGTCACCATTACCCAAGGTCCAGTGCTTTTCCAGGCTGAGGTCATTCGCCCTATTCGACACATCGTCGATACTGACGTTGAAGACGGTGGCGGTGAACACCTCGCCGGCGTAGTCCGCCCCTGAATTCGGGCCGGACGCCTCAACGAAGGGGCCGGCATCATAGCCATTATCGGCAGGAAACACGGCAATAAATCGACCATCGGTATCAGCAATACGGCTGCGATTGCGCAGCGTCAGGGTCGGTGTCGGCGATACACTGAAACTGCCACCCAGCACCGCAGACGTCACCGTCAAGCCATCGCTCACCTCGTGGCGGCGATTGGTGTTATTTCGATCAAAGGTGGCGTCACTTCCCCAGTTGCGCGAGTAGAAATTGGCCTGGCGCGGATCGATTCCCGGCAGGGTCTCAATTCGGCCACCGGACACCTTAACCGGCACCGGCATGTCCATCGGCACCTGATCATCCAGATACCGGCCATAGAGCTGGGCCTCGCCCTGCTCCCAAAAGTAGTTCACCCCAAAGCGAAGCTGCCCGCCCTGGGCCGGGCTGTCCCCTTCAGCCCGCGGGCCGTCGCTGCGCCGATAGAATCCTGCAAGCGATGCACTCAGGCCCGGCAGCAATTCTCCGCTGTACTGATTTAAATCCAGGCGCTGGTGGTCATGCCCCAAACCCTGACTCAGTTTCAGCGCGCCGCCAGCCGTCCCATCATTGCCGGCACCGATACGGTCGATAATGTTGATTACCCCCCCGGGCGCATTACTGGCCAAGGTTGCCGCAGAACCGCCGCGCACCACCTCAATGCGCTCAACACCCTCATCAAAACGCACAAACTGGTCGGCGGTGGCAAAGGCAATATCGCCAAACTGGAGCACCGGCAGACCATTTTCCTGAATCTGGAGGTAGCGGGCGCCACCAGCAGAAATGGGTAAGCCCCTCAGGGTCAAATTGGCATTGCCCTCGCCACCGCTGGCCTCTGCACGCACACCGGGCACGAAACGCAGCAATTCGGCAAAATTGGCGGAACCGTTCAAGTCGATTTGGCTGGGTAATACGTCACTGGTGGCGATACTGGCCTGGAAGCGCTGACGCCCCTCTACACTGGCCGTCACGATCATCTCTTCCAGACAGATAAAGCCCTGGCATTGCTGGGCGCTTAGCCGGTCTGTCGCAAACAATCCCACTGCAAGAGTCGCGCTTACCGTCAAACCCGCTGTCAGCCTCACAGGTTAATCACCTCATACCACTGTTTTATTTTTGTCATAAGGTAAGCGCATCAGTAAATGGCCGGATGACGCGCCCACCGGATGGCAGCACCGGCCCAAAACTCACCATACGGTGGCACCGACATTAGCTTTATTCGGAATTCTACTGACACTCGGTGTTTCAGTGTGCCCGTGACTGATCATCCCGCCTCCCCAACCCAACCGCCTGGCTTTCACCCGATTTTCATAAAACCGCCATCAAAACATAACGAGCCTGCAATAGAACACGCGGAAGCTGCTGGCAGCATTTTGCAAACTGTAGGAGATCGTTATGATTATTAGAAAAACCACCATCGCAGCCGGTATCACCGCCGCCTTGCTGGCGATGGCCGGCTGCGACGGGGATGATGGAGATCGGGGTGCAACCGGCGCCCAGGGCCCTCAAGGTGAGCAGGGTCAACAGGGCACACCGGGTACACCCGGCAGCCAGGGTCCCCAGGGCCCGGCCGGTGAAAACGCGACCGACACCAATATCGTGCTGTCTTTCATGGGCCGCTTTGAAACGGGTCAATTTGACGAGTCAGCGGCGGAGATTGTTGATTTCGATCCCGCTACTGACCGCGCCTTTGTGGTCAATGCCCAGTCTGGCAAGGTCGATGTACTCAACGCCACCGATCCGGCAGCGCCCGCGCTGATCAGCTCGCTGAATGTGGCCGCGGATGTGGCTGGCGCCGTTGAAGGCATCGACACCGACGATCTAGGCGCCGCTAACAGTGTGTCTGTCTACGATGGCTTTCTGGCTGTGGCCATTGAAGCCAGCCCGAAAACCCAGCCCGGTTACGTTGCCTTTTATCAGACTGACGGCACCTTCGTCACCGCCCTTCAGGCCGGTGCACTGCCCGATATGCTGACCTTCACCCCCGATGGCAGCAAAGTGGTTGTCGCCAACGAAGGCGAGCCCAATGGCGATTACTCTATCGACCCGGAAGGCACCGTGACCGTGATCGATGTCTCTGGTGGTATCACCAATGTAACGGCCGCCAACGTGACTCAGATTAGCCTTGGCACTGCTGCGCTAACGGGCCCGGTGCGCATCTCGTCCAAATCGGCCTCTCAGGGCGCCGACCTGGAGCCGGAATACGTGGTGGTCAGCGCCGATAGCCAAACCGCCTACGTAATGCTGCAAGAAAACAACGCCGTGGCCGAAATCAATCTGGCCGATAATACCGTGGCCAGCATTACTGGCCTGGGCTTCAAGGACTTCTCGATTCCCGGCAACGAACTCGACGCGAGCAACGACGACGGTGCGATCAATATTCGCAACTGGCCGGTGTTTGGTGTGTACATGCCTGACAGCGCCGAAATCATTGAAGTCGCCGGCAAAACCTACCTGCTGACCGCCAACGAAGGCGATGGTCGCGAATACCTGACTGGCGCGGCTGATGAAGCCGATTGTACCGCTCAGGGCGGATTCGACTTTGACGACGGCGACTGCTTCCACTACCTGGATGAAGTGCGCATCAAAGATATCGAAGATGATGGCGCCACGTTCTCCGCTGACCTGTTGGCCCGTCTGCCTGCCGGCTTTGACGAGGACGAACAATTGGGTCGTCTGAAAGTGGTTGCCAACCTTGGTACCACCGGCGCCTGTGCATCACTGGCGACAACCGGTTTACCTGAGGCCGATTGCAGCTACGAAGGTCTGTACAGCTACGGTGCCCGCTCCTTCTCAATCTGGGATGCGAGCACCATGCAGCGGGTGTATGACTCTGGCAGCGACTTTGAAGTCATTACTGCCAACCGTCTGGGCTTGTTCGGCTTCAATGCCAGCAACGATGACAACGAAGGTGACGATCGCTCCGACGACAAAGGTCCCGAGCCTGAGGCCATTGAAGTGGGTGTGGTTGCCGGTAAGACCTACGCCTTTATCGGTCTGGAGCGGGTCGGTGGCGTCATGGTGTACAACATCAGCAACCCCGAATCGCCCCGTTTCGTTCAGTACATCAACCCACGGGACTTCACTCTGGCTGATGTCGAAGACGATCTGGACCTGGTTGGCGATCTCGGCCCCGAGTCCATCAAGTTTGTCAGCGCCGAAGACAGCCCCACCAGCCGTCCCATGCTGATTGTGGGCAACGAAGTGAGCGGCACCACCGCCTTCTTTGATATCGAGATCGTCAACTAAGGCAATCCGGCCCTCAGCAATACCAATAAGCCCGCTTCAGCGGGCTTTTTTGTGCCCGAAAGGGCTGGCCATTAGCGGTGAAAACCCGCCTTGGTTCGTACCCACACCGACGCTCTGAGTGTGACCTTATTTGCCGCAGGGACCACCAGAGCAGCCCTTTTGCTCTCGTCAACGTGCTTATCAAATAAAAAAAGGCCCACAGGGTTGTGGGCCAGGCGGGTGATATTCTTTACCCGGCGGCAAATGCCGCCGGCAAATCGGATTGGCTAAAAACGCAAGGTGAACTCCACACCATAGGTAGCCGGCGTGCCGTATTGCTGTAGCATTGCTGCGCTCTGGGCCAATACCTGGACCAGGTATTCCTCATCAGTCACATTGTTGGCATAGACAGCAATCTCGTAACGCTCATCCTGAGGCGCCCAGCTAAGCCGCACATTCAGCAAGCCGTAGGCATCCTGATGGGTGTCATTGGCGGCATCAAAATAGAACTTTGATGAGTAGTAATAACTGGCGTTGAAGCGCGCCATGCCACTGGCGACGGGATGCTGGTACTGCATCGATACATTGGCGGTCACCTCTGGAGTTCTCAGCAGCTCATTACCTGTCGCATCCACATCAGCCGTCACATAGGGATCGCCAGGAAACCCTGTACCAACATAGGCAGGCGCGTTTTCAAAATCGTCGTATTCAGAATGGGTATAGGCCAAGCCGAGGTCAAAGCGCAGGTCAGCCGTGGCCGCATAACCTATTTGGGTATCCAGGCCGTAAATCGTCGCTTCTGCCGCGTTGACCAGGATGGACCCTGCATCAACAAAGCGATTCACCTGTAGCTCGGCATAGTCATAGTAAAAGCCGGCAACATCAGCACTCCACTGCCCGGTCTGGGTTTTATAGCCAATCTCGTAGGCGGTGATTTCCTCGGGTTCCACGGGCACAGTGCTAAAACCGGCGGCATTGAAGACACCCGACTTGTAGCCTCGGGTGACCGAGGCATACACCGAACTGTTTTCATCCAGGCTGTAACGAAGCACCGCACGGGGCGAAAAGTCCTCAAACTGCTCGTCTGCCTCGGTGTAGGGAACACCGTTGGCCGCGCTTTCAAAATTAACGGTCATTTTATCCACGCTGTAGCGACCGCCCAAGGTAAGTGTCAAGCGATCAGTCAGGTCGTAACTTCCGTCAAGAAAGGCTGCCCAGCTCTTGGTCTTCTGCCCATTGGCAAAGGCCGGCGCCACTTCGAAACCGGTGGCGACCAGATTAAAAAACGGAAACTGGTTGTCGTTCTCGAAGTAATACAAGCCCGCTACCCACTGCAATGGACCGGGGCCCGTGGAGGTCAAGTTAAACTCCTGGGAGAAGGAGTCATCATCCACCTGAAACTTACCGTGGAAAATCGGCAAGGTGGTGACATCGTAGTCCTGCTCGTAAACCACCACTTCATCGTGATAGCCGGTGTAGGATGTGAAAACAAGGTCGCCTAAATCCCATTCCACCTTCAAGGCAATGTCGTCGCTTTCGGAAGTGAACCCCAGGGGCGCGTCCGACGAAATTTTGCCGCGACGTGTATGAATAGTAATCGGGTCGCCATCGTTGTGCACCGGATCGACTGACGGGTGGCTTGGATCATTCGCAACCGCTCTGCCTTCGTATGCATTCAAGCCGTTCGGTGAGCCGTCGTCCCGCTCACTGTGGGCATAGGTCAGCAGTACACTCAACGCGTCGGTGGGTTCGTATAGCCCCTTTAATCGGCCGCCCCAGTTATTCATGCTGTCGACCTTTTCACCATTGGCGGTATTGGTGACAAAGCCGTCATTTTCATGCAGGTATGCCGCCATGCCTACCGCTACCGTGTCGCTCAGGCCGGTCGAGCCGCGCACCTGCAATCGGCTGTCGTTGTAGCGGCCGTAGGCGTATTTCAGCTCCGCGTCCGGCTCATAGGTCGGGGTTTCGGTGGTTACGATGATCGCGCCGCCGGTAGCGTTGCGACCAAAGAGGGTGCCCTGGGGGCCCTTCAAGACCTGTACAGAGGCAATATCAGACATTTCAAAGGCGCCAGTTAGCGCACTAGACCGATAAATCCCATCCACATAAGTCGCAACCGAAGCACTCAAGCCCGGTCCGGCCACCGAGCTACCCACCCCGCGCAGGGTGGGCTGAGAGAAGCCACCTGACAAGTCGAGGCGCAAACCCGGTACCGTCTGGGCCAGGTCCTGGGTGTTGGTGATCCCCGCGTTTGCCAGCTCCTCACCGGTTGAGGAGTCAATTGAGATCGGTACATCCACGTTACGCTCCGCCCGCTTTTGGGCAGTCACGACGACTTCTTCAATAACAACCTCGGCGGCTAACAAGGGTTGCGATAAAGCGGCCAACGCCAAGGTATATCCCAGTGATGGAAGCCGAAAAGATGCGACCGTGCGGGCAATGCGGGTCTGCCTCGGGGTGTTTGTCATGATAATACTCCGTGCTGTTGCTTTTATATTTGTGGACTTTGCTATTTAGCGTTTCTTATTTAACTGGGAGTTAATTTAACTAACGACAGTAGTTTTATGTTGAAGGAGTCTCCGCTCCGCCCATATAGGGATAAACACCTATACCGTTAAGAAATGTTAACTGACGTCAAAAAGCCGGCTGCCACGCGGCTCACGATGAAGCGCGATCCGCGTCCCGCAGAATAATATCCGCAGCACGCCAGGCCATGGCCATGGTGGGGCCATTGGTATTGCCCGAGGGAATCTGGGGAATGACGGAGGTATCCATCACCCGCAGCCCGCTCACCCCGCGCACTCGAAGCGCCGGGTCCACCACGGACTTTTCGTCAGCGCCCATGCGACAGGAACCCACCGCGTGATAGCCGCAGACACCGTACTTATCATAGGCAGCGAGGATATCTTCAGCGGATTGGCACTCTGGCCCGGGGTACGTCTCAGCGTCGATCATTTGCTTCAGCGGTGACTGAGCGGCATAGCGACGGGCAATCTCAACCGTCTTGACCATCAAATTAATATCATGGTCAGTCGTCCGGTAGTTAGGCTCGAGCGTGGGGTACGCCGCCGGATCGGTAGTATTGATATGGATTTGACCAGGAGAGGTTGGCCGCAGGGGGTAGGCCACCACGGTCATACCCGGCCAAGTCTCCAGTTTCTCGCGGTTAGACGCAAGATCAAAGCTAAACGGGGCCACCAGGAATTGCACATCTGGCCGGGCTACCTCCGCAGAGGATTTAAACCACGCCCCCACTTCGTAGGCGCCCGAGGCCATCGGCCCCGACCCATTCACAAAGTATTTGAGTACATTCTTGATCAGGCGCCAACCGACATATTCCTTGTTATCTGACAAATCCACGTTCAGGCGCCACTGAGCGATCAATGCCCGGTGCTCCAACAAATTACAGCCAACTTCCGCGCTGTCCGCGATCAAGGGAATCCCCAGACGGCTAAGTAAATCGGCGGGGCCAATACCGGAACGTTGAAGGATGCCGGGCGAGGCCATTGCCCCGCCACAGATAATGACTTCCTTTCGCGCAGTAAAGCGCCGGGAGCGCGGCTGCTTGCCACCCATTTGCACCTGAACACCAGTGGCGCGCTGGCCATCAAACACTACTTTATCGACCAGCGCCTCGGTCACAATGGTCAGGTTACTGCGCGAGCGGATGGGGTCAATAAAGGCCTTGGAAGCGCTCATCCGCCGCCCCTTGTAGATGGTCCGGGAGGCATAGCCAACACACTCACCATCGTGGGGCGCGTTCACGTCTTCATACTCGGGGAGACCCATTTCAACACCGGCGGCGACAAAGGCATCGGTCAGGGCATTGCGACGATTTGCCACCGTCACTCGGAGCGGGCCCTGAGCACCACGTGTTTCGCCAGCACCAAGTTCATGGTTTTCCAGCGCCTGATAGGCTTTTCCTATGTGTTCCCAGGACCAGTCTTCACTCGATTGAGCAGCAATCTCATTGAAGTCGGAAGGCTGACCACGCACATACATCAGGCCGTTGGTGGAACTTGATCCGCCCATCACCCTGCCCCGCGCCCACACTTCATTGTCAGCAAAGCCATTGCCGGCTTCGGCATCAGCAGGATACAACCACATATACTTCGGGTCGCTGATCAGTTTGCCAAGCCCCTTTGGCATGTGGATCAAGGGATGCTTATCCTCGCCACCCGCCTCCAACAGCAGCACTGACAGCGCGGGGTTCTCGGAGAGACGGTGGGCAAGCACACAGCCCGCAGCCCCCGCTCCGGCAATAATGTAATCGAATTCTTCCACAGCCTGTTTTCCTTTCGCGGTCATTGCCGCTGTTATTTTTAGTCGTTGAGAAGCTCGCAAATAGCAGCACAAACTGCTCGTATTAACATTGACAGTGAGCCCGACATTTAATCTAATGTATTTAGATTTAAGGGCGCAGTCAAGGCTGACGCCGAGATAAAAAAGCGAGAAATCAATCCATGGTCAATGTTGTTTTCAGAACCCATTCCGGCGAAGAAACCGCCGTCGACATTCCCGAAGAGGGCAACCTAATGGAGGCTGCGGTAGCGAATAATATTTCCGGTATCGCCGCCGATTGCGGTGGCTCCATGGTGTGCGGCACCTGCCACGTGATGGTCGCGCCCGAGTGGCAGGAAAAACTGCCGGAACAAAGCGAAATGGAGAAAGACATCCTCTCCTACGTACCAGAACCCCAGCCCAGCAGTCGACTCACCTGCCAGATTCCGGTGACCGCCGAACTTGAGGGAATTGTGTTGCAGCTGCCCGAGCATCAGCACTAAATCTCCCGGCCGTATTTGCCGTCATTCGCCGAAAACGAGGGGCGCACTGCCCCTCTCTTTACTTGCTAGCAGGGCACCGGGTCGGCAGTTAGAAAGGACTCCACGGCCTCATGAAAGGGCCCAATCATTTCCTCCAGTCCGCCGAAGAACACCCGCTCAATCGCACCGCTGGATAACCCCTCTTGCTGCAGTTGAGCTGCACGAAAATCCTCGCCACCAAAGACCTCGTCAATCAACTGGTAAGAGCGCGCATACAGGTCGTCTGCCTTGGGATTATCCGGCGCGGATTTAACCATCATGTAGTAATCCACCACCGTCCGATCTGTCGCCGTCGGTAGTAACACCATCACACTGATATAGTAGGGGCTCGTTACCACCACCGTATTGGGAAACACCAGGTAAGCATGGGTGATGTATTTGTGCAGGTTATCGATATTGCCCTGCAGTATCGCCGGATCGAAATTGGCCTTGCCCGAACACTGGCGCTGATGCGGGCCAAGCATGCGAATAACATTGGGGGCGTCGACAAACATCTTGGCAATGGAATTCGCGTGCAGTCGCTGGATGTGGTACGGCTCCAGAAAGGGTTCTACCACCAATTTCCAGTTCGCCTTGAGATCGTATCGGCGACGGCCATAAACATGCATCTTGTGCAGACCAAAGGCCTCCAGATCCGCACAAATCTGCGCACTGCCCTCCACCATCGACGGTGATTTTTCCGGGTCAAGGCACACCCAAATATAACCGCCGGATTCATGGGTAGACAGGGCGACCAAGCCCAGGTCGCATTTTTTTAACGACGGAAAGGTTTCCTGCCGCGGCACCCCGATCAAATCTCCGTTCATCCCATAAGTCCAGGCATGGTAAGGACAAGACAAACGGGCAGATTTCACCGGCTCATCACTCTCCACCAATTTCGAGCCTCGGTGACGACAGGCGTTGATAAAACAACGGGCTTGCCCCTCGCGATCCCGGGTGACCAACACCGGTACACCACTACACTCTATCGCCAATGCCATACCCGGCTCCGGCAGATAGGAAGACATCGTCGCCACCATCGGCAACGAGGTGAAAATATCCTTCATTTCCTCATCAAAGCGCGCCTGGCTCAGATAGACGTCACTCGGCCGATTCGCTTCGTCAGTCGGGATTCGGGTTTCCTCATGGCAGGTCAACTCAGTGATCGCCTGCCATTGTGAGTCTGTCAGCCCGGCAGGTGCCGCCTGGCTTTGGGGTTCTTGCATCGCCATCTTATTCTCTAGCCTCACTATTCAGCTTGTGGGAGCGCCGCTGCAGAAACCGCATTTTCTGCGCTCCAACTCAGCTAGTAGGGTAGAAAAGCAATAATCTAATTGCAATAGGTTTATTGTCCGAACATTACAATCTCGAGAGTTTTGAGATGCGTGTTTACAAAACTAATGTCGCTAGATATTATTTCGAAAAACAGCCGAAGGACGACGACTGCAGGCTTCCCTGTCCCGCATTCAGGTCATCCTCGGAAAATAAAATTTGCTCAAGCATCTCGCCTACGGGCCGCACGGGAGAAGACACATGCAATCCGTTTCATTACCAGACCACGTCCCGGCACACGTGCCATCCAACCTTGTGTTTGACTACGACTACCACGGCGACCGCTACCACGGCGAAGGCGGCGCTGAGGCTCGCGTCCATGATAGCTTGCAGCGTTTGCACAACGACGCACCGGAAATTTTCTACACCCCAAAAAACGGCGGCCACTGGGTGGTGCGCAGTTTCAACCGCATCGCCGATGTGGTTCAAGATCCAGAGCACTTCTCAGCTAAGGAAATGCAGATTCCGCGGATCGAGAATCCCCCTTACTTCATTCCGCTTAATGTCGATCCGCCAAACAACCTGCCCTACCGCCAAGCGCTGATGCCGGCGTTCTCGCCCCGGGCGATTCGCGATCTGGAAGAGAAAATCCGCTTCTGGGCCGCAAAGATTATTGATGATGCGCTGGCAAAAGGTGACGACGTCGATTTTATGGCGGAGATTTCGTCGATCTTTCCAGTGAGCGTGTTTATGGAATTGATGGGCATGCCCATGGAGCGCCTGCGGGAATTCAGAGGCTTGTCAGATGCTTTCTTCTCAACCAATGACCAAAACCGCATTCACGAATTGAGTGCACAGATCATCGGCATCATGACTGAGATATTGATGGAGAAAAAGGAGCATCCACAAGATGATCTGATGAGCCACATTCTCAACATCAAAATTAAAGGTGAGCCCATCAGCCTGGAAGAAATGCAGAATATGTGTTTCCTGCTCTTCCTCGGCGGCATGGATACCGTAACCAATGTCACTGGCTTCAGCTTCCGCCAGCTTGCCAGCATGCCCGAGCTGCAACAACGCCTGGCGGAAAACCCGGAGGATATCAGCAAGTTCACCGACGAAGGGGTTCGCTGCTTCGGCGTGATCAGCAACCCACGCATCGTCGCCAAAGACTGCGAGATGTTCGGCATCCAGTTCAAAAAAGACGACATGGTATTGTGCCTGCTGCCCATCTCCGGGCGCGATGAGAGCGTTAACAAAAATGCCGCCGACTTTGATATCGACCGGCCCAAAGAAGACGCCCAGACGCTGACCTTCTCCAAAGGCCCCCATTTGTGCATCGGTCACTTCTTGGCCCGGACCGAAATTCGGGTGCTGACCGAGGAGTGGTTCAAGCGGGTCAAATCCTTCGAGCTGGTGCCGGGCACCGAGCTGAACTTCCGTGCCGGATTTGCCCTGGCCTACAACGCCCTGCCCCTAAGGCTGACAAAGCGATAACACCGGTAACAGCCACGCCGCCGAGCCGGAGTGGCTGTTCTGTTGACTTACCTCTTCGTCGAACGCCACCGGCTTTGATATCGAGCGTGCTCAAGCGCGCTCAACTGACTCGCCCCACTGCAGACAACTGGGGGGGGGAGGTTCACCGCCCTCGGCGAAGGCGCCACTGAATAAAAATGCCCTCTCAACCCGGAGGTTGACATGAAAGGATTGGGTGCCGATCAACCCTACTGGCAAGGCCTCGAAAAAGGCGAACTTCATATTCAGCAATGCCCCCAATGCGAAACCTGGCACGTGCCCGCGGTCTGGCGCTGCGGCGAGTGCGGCAACTGGGATTTGCAGTGGCAGCAAAAGGCCATTGCCGGTGTGATCTACAGCTGGACACGGACCTGGCACAACTTTGGCGCACCAGCAGAAATCGAACTGCCCTACCTGTCTGTGGTGGTAGAAATCGACAATGCCGGGGGTCGGCGCATGATGGGCGTGCTTGATGGCGATGCGCAAACCCCGGTTGCCATTGGTGATCGAGTCAGTGGCAGCGTTTACACCGTGACGGTGGACGGCGAATCGGTTCCCGCCCTGCGTTGGCAGCGTTGTGTCGGTAACGGTGCGGGAGAATCATTATGACAGCAACACTCAAAGGCCAGGTATCCGTGGCCGGCGTCGGCCTGCAGCAATATAAACGCGGCACTGCGCCCATGCAGGAGCAAGGTGTCCTGGTGCGGGCGATTGTAGACGCCTGCGAGGACGCGGGTTTTGATCCGAAAGACATCGACGGCTTTGTCTCCTACGGCGACGACAAGAATGAGCCCGTGCGGCTGATGTCCGACCTCGGCTTGAAGAATCTCTACTTTAATTCCCAGGTTTTCGGTGGTGGCGGCGGCGGCATTGCCGCTGCCTTCGGCCACGCTGCCTCGGCCATTGCCACCGGACAAGCCAGCGCGGTGATCGTCTTTCGGGCATTAGTGCAAAGTAATAGCGGCCGCATGTCAGCCGCGGTAATGCGCCACCACCTGAACGACCACATCATCGGCGCCGGTCTGGTCGCACCAGCACAAATCTGCGCCTTGCGGGCACAGCGCATGTTCGAGTACCACGGTGTGCCCCGCTCGGTCACAGAGGAGCTGGTGAAAGCCTCTTATTACCACGGTAGCCGCAACCCCGAGGCCGTGTCCTACGGCTCGGAACTGGACCTTGAAGCCTTTCGGACCAGTCGCTGGGTCGCCGAGCCCTTCCGCCTGTTCGACTGCAGCCGAGAAAACGACGGCGCCGGTGCGTTGTTATTGGTCTCAAGGGAGCGCGCTCGAGATTTGAAAAAGCCGCCAGTGCAAATTCTCGGCGTCGCCAACGGCACCGAAAAGGGCTGGGGCGACCTGCTCGAGAACGACGTGACCTACGCCACGGCCGGCTTTGCGCCGGTGGCCCGCCGACTGTGGCAGCAAACCGGCCTGACCCCGGCAGACATCGACGTGGTCCAGTTGTACGAGAACTTCAGCGCTCAGGGCATTGCCTCATTAATCGATCACGGCTTTTGCAACTATGAGAATGTCGCTGAGGTAGTAAAATTTGAAAATTTGATTGCCCCCTCGGGCAAACTGCCGGTCAACACCTCCGGAGGCAACTTTGCTCAGGGATTTATCCACGGTATCGGCACCGCCGTTGAATCAATCCGGGTGCTGCGTGGTGAGTCGGCCAACCCTGTACCCGGCGCAAAAACCTGCTTGCTGGCGGGTGGACCAGGGGCGCCCACCGTAAGCTCAGCACTGTTCGCGGTCGATTCACTGTAACGCGCCACGAGCGCGCTAACCGCATCCTATGCACTACACTGATAAATTGAAATCCGCCTCGCCCGCGCTTCGGCGCGGCGCCACAACCGCAGGACGACCCGATGAACTTTACTGACATCGCCATCGACATCGAAGATGGCGTGGGCATTCTGAAACTCAATGCGCCGGACACCCTCAACGCTCTCACCGCCAACATGGTTGCCGAAATCAGTGAGGCCGTAGGCTATCTCGAAAAGAACTGTCGGGCGATGGTCATTACCGGCGAAGGACGATTTTTCTGCTCTGGCGCGTCACTCGACCCAGACAACCCTCTCGCCCCTCACCAACCCGATCGCAGCATCCGGGATATCGGCCAAGTATTGGAGCACACCCTCAACCCGCTGATGCTCACTCTGCGCGATTTTGATATTCCGTGGATATCGGCAGTAAAAGGCGGCGCCGCCGGCTTTGGCGCCTCGCTGGCACTGGCCGCCGACCTGGTTATCGCTGCCGAGAAATCCTATTTCGCCCAGGTATTCGCGCTGATCGGCCTGATCCCGGATGGCGGTTCAACCCACCTACTGGTGCGTAATATCGGCCGAGTCAGAGCCATGGAACTGATGCTGCTTGGCGATCGCTTACCAGCAGAGCAGGCATTGCAATATGGCCTGATCAACCGGGTTACCCCTGAGCATGAAACCCTCTCCACCGCGGTCACCCTGGCCAAGCGGCTTGCCGCCGGCCCCACGATCGCCCTGGGCTTAATTCGAAAGGCCGCCTGGGAAGCCGTTGACGAGAGCTTCGCTGACAGCCTGGCGCGGGAACGGAAACAGCAACTCATCGCTGGCAGAACCCTCGATTTTGAAGAAGGCGTCAGCGCCTTTGTCGAAAAGCGCAAAGCCCAATTTAAAGGCGAATAATGCCGCGAGCCTGCGAGATAACCATGTCGAACACCCTGCTTTACTCCGTCGAAAATCATATCGCCACCATCACCTTCAATCGGCCGGAGGCATTGAATGCCTTCAACGCCGAGATGAACCGGGAGCTCCTGGCACTGCTCGACCTCATCGACGAGGACGACGAGGTTCGCGCCGTCGTCTTCACCGGCAGCGGGCGGGCATTTTGCGCTGGCGCCGATCTCGCCGGCGGCGGCGATACCTTTGACGTGAGTGGTGGTGACGACGCCCACAACGAAGACGGCTCTATCAATTACAGCGCCGACTCCATTCGCGACCTCGGCGGGCGCCTTACCTTGCGGATGTACCAGTGTAAGAAGCCACTGATCGCAGCGATCAATGGCGCTGCCGTCGGGGTAGGCATCACCATGACCCTGGCCATGGATATTCGCCTGGCCAGCGACAAGGCCAAGGTTGGCTTTGTATTCACGCGCCGCGGCATCGTCCCCGAAGCGGCGTCGAGCTATTTTCTGCCCCGCGTGGTTGGCATCTCCCGGGCCCTAGAAATGTGCTACAGCGGTCGGGTGTATCCCGCCACCGAGCTGGCCGACTCAGGCCTGTTTCGCAAAGTGGTGAGCAGCGATGCCCTATTGCCGGAAGCCTATGAAATTGCCCGGGAGATAGTCGAAAACACCGCCCCCGTGTCGATCGCCCTGACCCGACAGATGCTCTGGCGCGGCCTGGATATGTCCCATCCGATGGAAGCTCACATTGTCGACAGCCGGACCGTACTCAGCCGCGGTATGAGCAGTGATGCCCAGGAGGGAGTCAATGCGTTTCTTGAAAAACGACCGGCCGAATTCAAAGATCGGGTCAGCAAAGACCTGCCCGATTTCTTCCCCTGGTGGGAGGAACCCAAATATCGTTGATTCCGACGGTTGGCCATCTGTTTTAGCAAGGTATATTATTCCCCAGTCCTGAATTCAGCACAAAAATTAACTATTACTATTAGAAAAGAGACAGGAAATCATGAGTAATGAACATTGCGTAATTGTTGGTGGCAGTCATGCCGCAGCCTCCCTGGCTGCAGCGCTGCGCAGTGAAGGCTGGGAAGGTGCTATTTCCATCATTGGTGACGAGCCCCACCTGCCCTATCACCGGCCGCCACTGTCAAAGGCCTATTTTTGCGGCGAAAAATCCGACGCTGAAATTCTGATTCGGCCGGAAACCTTCTACCAACAAAACAATATCGATCTGGTGCTGGGTTCCCGGGTTGAAGATATTGATACCGAGGCCAAAACCGTCACTCTCCACGACGGTGCCACCATCAGCTACACCAAGCTTGCCCTGACCACCGGTGCCAAAGTGCGCAAAATTCCGATTCCTGGTAGCGATTTAAAAGGGGTCTATTACCTGCGTGACCTCGGTGATGTGGATCAAATCAAAAAATACGTGGTCACCGGTAAACGCGCTGTGATTGTCGGCGGCGGTTATATCGGCCTGGAAACTGCCGCATCGCTGCGCAAGCTGGGCATGGAAGTCACCGTCCTCGAAGCGCTGCCACGGGTCCTTCAGCGGGTCACGGCCCCAGAAGTCTCAGCGTTTTATACCCGGGTCCACCGAGAAGAAGGTGTCGACCTGCGCACAGAAGTTGCCATTGAAGGTATCGTTGGCGACGGCAAAGTGGGCGCCGTGAAGTTGGCCGACGGCACCGAGATCGACTGCAATCTGGTGGTGATTGGCGTCGGTGTGATTCCCGAAACCGAGCTGGCCGAAAAAGCGGGGCTAAAAATCGACAACGGCATTGTCGTCAATGAACACGCGGTAACCAGTAACCCCGACATTGTTGCCGCCGGTGACTGCACCCAGCATTACAACCCGATTTACCAAACCCACCTGCGTCTAGAGTCGGTTCAAAATGCCACTGATCAAGCGAAAATCGCTGCAAAATCCCTCTGTGGCAAGCCGCTGGTATATAATGCGCTGCCTTGGTTTTGGTCAGACCAGTACGATCTGAAGTTACAGATCGCCGGTCTCTCTCAGGGCTTCGATCAGGTCGTTGTCAGAGGCGATACCGAATCGGGGCGCAGCTTTGCCGCGTTCTATTACAAAGCTGGTCGGTTAATTGCCGTCGATGCAGTCAATCGTCCGAAAGAGTTTATGATGACCAAGCGCGCCCTCACCGAGGGAAAAAATGCTGACCCGGCACTGGTTCGGGATGAATCCGTCGATGTGAAAGACATCTTTACCGCTTGATTAGGTTTGATAGGAAACACTATGCCCTCGATTAAATTTATTACTCATGATGGCAACGAGTACGATGTAGAAGCTGAATCCGGTACCAGCGTCATGCAGGCGGCGCTGGACAACGGCATCGACGCAGTACTGGCAGAGTGCGGCGGCGCCTGTAGCTGCGCAACCTGCCATTGCTACATCGATGAAAACTGGACCGACAAAGTCGGTGCTGCCGAAGATATCGAAAAGGACATGTTGTCCTGCGTGCTGGACCCTCAGGACAACAGCCGCCTGAGCTGCCAAGTGAAAGTCACTGATGAGCTGGACGGCCTGGTGGTACGCCTGCCCGAATCGCAGTACTAAGCATCATTGTCACAGTAAAAGGCCCCTAGGGGCCTTTTTTGTTGGACGAAGCGATAAGGGAAGCACCCATATTTTCTCAAAGAACGAGGACTCTGCCCTTATCGGGCTTATGCTACTATTCCGCAATAAATAAGATCGAATTAGACCGGCTTAAGCTCCAACCTTTGAGCAAGCCACGACCGTAAGAAGTGTTTGCCAAACTATGACAACATTGCCAACGCCGGAAAGTGACCGGGACCCTGCGCCGCGAAAGCGACGAAAAAATGCCAAAGAGGTATTGCTTCAGGCTGCCAGTGACTTGTTAAAGGCGCGCCACGCTATCGATATTTCCTTCAGTGAAATTGCCGAGGCATCGGGCTTGAATTCAGCCCTGATCAAATACCACTTTGGCAACAAAGACGGCTTGCTCCTTGCACTGGTCGAACGCGACGCGGCAAAAACCATGGCCACCATGGAACAACTGGTCGCAATGGATATTTCACCAAGGGAAAAGATTCGCCTGCACATTGCCGGGGTGATCAACACCTACGCCAAACACCCGTACTTGAATCGCCTGATTCACACCCTGATGGATAGCAAAAGCAGCAGCGTGTCCCAGGAAATGGTCGAGTTTTTTGTCAAACCATTGATGGATGCCGAAACACAGATTTTAAAAGAGGGCGTTGCCAAAGGGGATTTTCGGGAGGTGGATCCAACCCTGTTCTACTACTCAGTGGTCGGCGCCTGCGATTATATTTTTTATGCCCGCCACTCCCGCAAGTTACTGACTGGCGCCACCAACCTCACCCCGGCCGTCCGAGATAACTACATTGAGTTTGTCTCGGAGATGGTTTTGAAAATGCTGGACCCGAAGTAATCACCCCCACCCGACGGCGGTTAGCGCAGCATCAACCCGCCATCTAC
This sequence comes from Spongiibacter taiwanensis, assembly GCF_023702635.1. Classification (NCBI taxonomy): domain Bacteria; kingdom Pseudomonadati; phylum Pseudomonadota; class Gammaproteobacteria; order Cellvibrionales; family Spongiibacteraceae; genus Spongiibacter; species Spongiibacter taiwanensis. The sequence continues at coordinate 3,340,390 of NZ_CP098455.1, read as the reverse complement.
CACCAGGCTTTGCCCAACAATGTAGCTGGCATTCTCACTGGCTAAAAACAGCACCGCGGTAGCAATTTCGTCAGGACGACCAAATCGCCGGGCGGGAATCGCCCGCTTGGCGCCGTCACTGGCTGCAGGATTGTCAGCCACACTCTGAATGATACGGGTTTCCACAAAGCCCGGCGCCAACATATTGACCCGCACCCCATCGCCAATCCATTCATCAGCGATGGCGCGGGTAAAACCCAACAGGGCCGCTTTACTCGCGGTATAGGCGGGTTGCCGGCGAATGCCGAGGAAGCTGGCACAGGAGCCAATATTGACGATGGCGCCCTTGGTACTCGCCAGCAAAGGCTTTAACTGAAAACAAATATCTGCCACCGCATTGAGATTGACGTCCATCACCCGATGAAAACCCGACATGGTGTACTCATCATCCGACGCCATCCCCGCATTGTTGATAAGGATATCGAGTGCAGCGAATCGCTCACACACCTCCCGGCGCTCCTCCTCACTCTGCAAGCGCAGTCGGTGATAGTGCAGCCCACTAAGGTCACCCTCGTAGTCCTCAGAAGACTCGCGGGTGCCAGTGATGTGTACCTCAGCGCCAGCCTGGGCTAAGCGCCGGGCAATGGCCAGACCAATCCCTTGACTGCCGCCGGTAACCAACGCGGTGCGCCCAGAAAAGTTAAACTCAATCATGTTTTTGGCTCCCTAGATCAAATCTCGATTTATGCGTCAGGGAAGAGCGAGAAAGGCGTTGGCGTTGCACCGCGACCAGAGAGAACGGCGGGATTACAAATTCCAGAAAATTCGACTTATCGCTTTCGTTATAACGCAAAATCATTTGTCGCTAAATCTTATGATGTTAGAATAAGGTATCTCTAATTAATTTCAAACATAACCAGGAGAATTCTAATGATAAAAAATCGCTCTGCTCTCGCGCCGCTGGTGCTCGCTACCGCCAGCATTGGCTTCACCGCAATCGCCCAAGCACAGGTGCCAAATCTTTCGGCGTTTGTTCCTGCTGACCTGGTGACTACCGTCACCCAGTTGGGGGTGGAACAGGGTCTGCCGATTATTGGAAGCCAGTTGGCGGGCAACCCCGTTGCCGAAATTGTGTTTGATAATTTTGGTCAGGCTGCGCCGCTGACCGATATCGTTTTAGGTGGCGATACCACCAAGGGGTTCAGCGAGTTTTACGGGCCACTCGACGCCTTGCTTGGCCCGGTTGTTGATTTGACCAGCGGCTCGCCCGGTGGCTCTCTGCCCGGCCTGGACAGCCTGCCAATGTAAAATCGCTGCAATAAAATCGGCACGAAAAGGACGCTTTATGCGTCCTTTTTTTTCGCCCTTGGTACTCATCCTGACGTTTAAAGGCCTGGTGTGATAAACACACAGTGCCGATAAATAAACAACGCGCTCAAATAAAAAAGCCCCGGCTCCTTAGCCGGGGCTTCACATTGCCAGCTCAACTAGACCTTAGTAATCCCAGTTTACCCGCAAGCCCACCGTTGCTGGCGGAGCGAGATAATCCTGCCGCCCCGCATCCGTGTGGAACTGGGAGTAGGTATATCGGGCGTCGTTGATATTCTTGCCGAACGCCGTTACGCGCAAATTAGTATCGTAGTGGAGGAAGCTCAAGGCCGCATCGACCACATAGTAATCCTCTTCATAAGACACATCTGAGTTTTGCGCCAGATAGTAAAAACCATCGTTATAGTAAACACTGGCATTCAACTCAAACTCACCGAATTCAAAGGGAGCCCACACCTGGTTGAGGCCAAAGCTACCACTAAACTCTGGTGTTCTCGTCACCCGATTGCCCGTAAAGTCACCATTGCGGAAGTTGTACAAGCCGTCGCCTTCGTTATAGCCAGAACCGTTGACGTAGGAAGTGTACTCAGAATCCAGGAAGGAGCCGGTCAGCGCCAACACCAGGCCAGGGTTCAACTCAGGCATTGGCACCCACTGAATATCGAAATCCAGCCCCTGGATTTCAGCACCGCCAGCGTTCTCCAGAGAAACCGCGCCACCACTCAACAGGGAGATGAACTGCACTTGCAGGTCTTCGATTTCATTTTGGAAAATCGCCGCATTAAAAGTCAGGGCGCGATCAAACCATTGGGATTTAATCCCCAGTTCATAGGTAGTGACGACCTCGGGTTCGACGTACTCAGGCTGGTCATACACGTTTACAGTGTTGAAGGTACCGCTCTTATAACCCTGAGTATAAGTTGCATAAAGCAATACATCGTCCGACGGGTTTATACCAATAGTGACCTTCGGAGAAAAGTTATTGTCTTCCGCGCGGGGTCGGTCAAATTGAATCGCTTCTGTGGTTGAACCGTCAGTATTGGCTGCCGAAATACTCGACTCCACCACATAACGATCTTCTTCCTGGTAGCGGCCGCCTAGAGTCAAATCCAGCCAGTCATTAATATGAAAGGTCGTTTGCGCGAAATAGGCCGTCGACTCTGTACCCAATTTCGACACCAAACCCAGCGAAACCCCATCGGGGATTGAGATCAGGTCGCCGACGTTGTTGTACAGGTCGAGAATACTCTGGGGTAGAGGAATACCAAGAAATGCGCCATCATTAAGGTCAAGACCCAGAGCAGACAGGCGGTTAAGCGGGAAGCCGGATTCCTGATTCAAATGAAAGGCACCCACAATCCACTCTATCCAGGACGGTGCACTTTCGTTGGACAGAAACTGGATTTCCTGGGTTTTCACATCGGCAAACTGGCCCCTTGCATCGAAGGTGATAAAAGGGGTAGCAGAGCCGTCAAAGTCATAAACATTGTCGGTAACGATGTCCTGTTTGCTGGCCAGCACCTTCATATCAAACCATTCGGTGCGCCACTCGATGTTGCCGTACAACACTTCATTATCCAGGGAGAAGTAACTCGGCACATCTACGGCAACTTCATGATCGCGTTTTTCGGCGGTAATACCCAGGCTTTGGGAGATGGCACTCGGCGCCACATTGGGCATCGCCGTAGAACTCACGCCATACTGTTCGTACTTGATGTAGGCCAGGTTGACATCAACGCTTTCTAGAGGAGATATCCGCGCCTTGTAACGGATGCCCTCCGCTTCTTCTTTGGGAAAGGGTTCAAAGCCACCTTCTCCATCACCACGGACACCGTCGTAATAGTTATCCGCTTCTTGCTTGGTATAGGAGACGCTTGCCGCCCCCCACTCAGTGATTGGGACACTGAGATAACCACGCACCTTGGCATCTTCAAAGCGGGGCGCGTAAATACCTTGAAACGAGGCCTCCACTTCTTCGCCAGGATCCTTGGTGATGATGTTAATGGCACCGCCGGTGGAGTTCCGGCCAAACAAGGTCCCCTGTGGACCCTTTAGTACCTCTACCCGCTCAACGGCGCCAAATGACTGGGACTGGCCATTGGCAAAGGGGTAATAAATGCCGTCGATGTAGGTGGCAACACTGGGATCGGAATCCGGCAGAAAAGCGTCGCTACCCACCCCACGAATATAAATCACCGCAAAGTTAACCGTTTGACCGTAGTACATCCCGGGCGTGAACTGAGCCAGGGCCTTGGGATCGTCAATGCCTTTGGCATCCAGCGCATCGGCCGAAAAGGCAGCCAAAGCGATGGGTACATCCTGGGCGTTTTCAGTGCGCTTCTGCGCCATAACAACAACTTCTTCAATAAGCCGGTTGGCACCCCGCTGGCGCTCAGGCTTGGCCTCCGCGCCCTCCGACTGGGCAACACTAACGGCGGGACAAAGCGCCAGAGCAATGCTGGCCGCGAGAATTTTTTTCGATGAACGAAAGGAGGTCTGGCCTCCATCAAAGAGATTATGAGCGGTCATTATCGATTCACACCTTCACCGTTTTATTTAATTATTGTTCAGGACTTCTCGCCCCAAATGATACATAATTTATAATACGTATCACCGCGACGGTCAACATTTAACTAACCGATTAATAAAATTTGTGACTTGCGCCGAATTCTATCTGCTTTGGCAATCCTCGATTGCCACCTTCGCCCAAAGATAGCGACGCCGTAAGCCTCTAAAATAGAGTTCATTCTCAATGGCAAAACAACATTCCACCCGTCACGAGAGCGCCTCCAACCCAGTTGATGACAAGACCGTCGCTATCATGCGTGCCATCACCCGTTGTATTGAGCGCCAAGGCCTTAAAAAAACCCGGATGGACGACATCGCTGCCGAGGCCAATCTCAGCCGCATTACCCTTTATCGGGAGTACGGCAACCGCGATAGCCTGATCAACGCCTTTCTCGCCTTCCGCTCGGCTAATTTTAATTCCCGCATCAAAAGCAAACTCGATGCGTGCAAGACGATTGACGACGCCCTTGAGTGTTACCTTGTTGATGCCGCCCTTATTGCCGCAACCGACACCAGCATTCGAGAACTGGTCATCGTTCATCAAATTTTTCAATCCGCGTTGAACGATGACGACTCCCCTCTCAAATCAGGGCTTCGCGAATTATGGGTGCCCCTGGTGAAAAAACTTTGCGCCACCGATGCAAAGGTTCATTCACTCCCCCCAGACGACATAGTCGACTGGCTACTGATCGTCCAATCCTATCTCGTCATCATTGTTATTGAGTCCGCCTGGAGCGAGCAAAAACTGCGCGCTCTGGTGCGGAATTTTATTTCTCCGGCGTTCTCGACGCCGACCCGGCGCGACTAATCTAACCGCCAGGCTATTGTTTGTTATTCTAAAATAGCTACCCCACTGACGCTCAGCGGGTCCACCACCCTATTTCCGAGCTGGCCCTTCTCTCCGTTTTCCCGAACAGGCGAGATATTACCGGCCAACAACGATATTTATCTATAGCTGATAGTTTTATTAATTGCAAATTAAAAGCCACACCACATCAAAGGGATTGGGTCAGGTGGCCGCCATCTACCGGCAGAGCGATGCCACTGATAAAAGCCCCCGCATCACTGCACAACATCAGCAGGGGAATATTGAGCTCATCGAGCTGCCCCAAGCGTTGCGGCGGAATTTTTTTCAGGTACTGCGAGCCTTTATCTGACTGAAAAAAGTCACTGTTTAATTCAGTCTCGAAATAGCCCGGGCACAGCGCATTCACCCGGATATTCTGCCGCCACAGTTCGAGGGCGCTGTTGCGGGTCAACTGCACCACTCCCGCTTTGGCCGTGGCGTACAAGCTGTTATCCAGCCCGGGTTGCAGACCGAGGATGGAGGCAATATTGACGATACTGCCTGACCTTTTCGCCGCCACCATGCGTGCCGAGGCCTCCCGGGAGACACGCCATACCGCCCGCAGATTGGTGTCGACTACAAAGCTCCATTGCTCCTCCGTGCTGCGCACAAACTTGCTCGGCGCGGCCACCCCGGCGTTGTTAACGACAATATCCACCACCCCGAAGCGATGCTCAATCTCATCAAAGGCGGCAACAACCGAGCCACTCTCCGTCACATCCAGGGTTACCGCCATTGCCGTGCCACCCTCGGCGGCAATGTCTGCTACCAGCGCAGTCAGTCGGTCAGTGCGCCGGGCGCCGGCAACGACCTTGGCACCCGCCCGTGCCAGAACCCTGGCGAAGTGCGCACCAAATCCGCTGGAGGCGCCGGTGACCAGGGCCACGCGGCCGCTCAGGTCGAGACTTTGAACAAGGGAAGAGTCCATACGCTATCCATCTTTATTAAACATTGCGGCTGTCAGTTACTGCGGCGCCCTAGGCGCCTCGCTCAGCCAAATCGATCCCCATTTGCGCCAGCGGTTTGGCCAGGGCGCCGTAATCCATTGCTTTTTGGCTGGATGCATTGCCGTCGAGGGCACGTTTGTAGACCCCTTGCAGGATGGCGCTGAGACGGAAAAAGGAAAACGCGACATAGAATGTCCAATTCTCAATCTGACCGATGCCCCGACGCTGACAATACTGCTCAACATATTCTTCTTCAGTGGGTATCCCCAGAGCACTGCGGTCAACACTGCCCAGCCCCGGAATGGCCGCATCACCCGGTATGCGCCACTGCATACATTGGTAGGCCAGATCGGCATAGGGGTGACCCAGCGTCGATAACTCCCAATCCAGCAACCCAATCACCTGAGTGCTGTCTTTGGCGAACATCATGTTGTCCAGACGGAAATCGCCATGGGCCAGGCACACCTGGCCATCGTCCGGTGGCAGGTTGGCCTCGAGCCAAATAATCAGCGCCTCCATGGCGTCCACGGTTTCGGTTTCACTGGCCCGGTATTGTTTGGTCCAGCGGCTGAGTTGGCGCTCAAAATAATTGCCGGGTTTACCGTAGTTTTCCAGTCCCGCCGCGTAGACATCCACATTGTGCAGGTCGGCTAACACCCGGTTCATCGCATCGTAGATTTCAGCCCGTTCAGCGCGGCTCTGCTCGGGCAGGGAGGCATCCCAAAAAATGCGCCCGTCGAGAAAATCCATCACATAGAACATCGAGCCAATAACACTCTCGTCTTCGCATAACAGGCGCATTGTCGGCACGGGCACCGGCGTCGGCGCCAGGGCTTTCATCACCCGGTATTCCCGGTCGACGGCGTGGGCAGACTTGAGCAGATTGCCCGGCGGCTTGCGCCGCAGCACATAGCGGCCGCTCTCGGCCTCCAGCAGATAAGTGGGGTTGGACTGGCCGCCGGCAAATTTCTCCGCGGCGTGCAAGGCCCTGAAGCCCTCGATATTGGCGTTGAGGTACCGACCCAACGTGGCAAGATCCAAATCAAAGTTCGACATCATTCACTCCGCTGCAAACCGGTCGATAATCTGTTTACCCAGGGCCATCTGGTGCACTTGATCCGGGCCATCGGCCTGACGGCACCAGCGGGCATAATTAAAGCCCTCGGCCATCATATAGTCCTCAGTCAGCCCCCCTGCGCCGTGCATCTGCATGCAGCGGTCGATCACGGTTTGCACCAGCAGCGGCACGGTGGTTTTGGTCGCGGCAATCATGTCGGTGGTCTGCATGGGCCCCTGCTCATCAATCAATTTGCAGGTTTTTAATACCAGCAAGCGCGCCATTTCAATTTCGGAAAAGGACCGGGAAATTTCCTCCCGCACCGACTGGTGTTTACTGAGTGGACGGCCAAAGGTGGTACGCGAGACCGCACGCTTGCAGGCCAGCTCCAGGGCCCGTTGGGCGGTGCCAATCAAGCGCATGCAATGGTGCATTCGGCCGGGCGCCAAGCGGCCCTGGGCGATTTCAAAACCACGCCCTTCACCGAGCAATACATTTTCCAGCGGCACCCGCACATTATCGAATACCAGCTCGGCATGACCGATAGGTGCGTCGTCGTAGCCCAAGGTGGTCAACGGCCGAATAATATTAAGCCCAGGCGTGTTTTTGGGCACCAGCACCTGGGTTTGCTGCTTGTGCCGACTCGGGTTTTCGGGGTCCGATTTGCCCATCACGATAAATATCTGGGTACGCTCATTCATGGCGCCAGTGATGAACCATTTACGACCGTTAAGAACCCACTCACCGCCATCTTTCTCAATGCGCAGCTCAATATTGGTGGCATCACTTGAGGCTACCTGGGGCTCGGTCATAGCGTAGGACGACCGGATGTCGCCGTTCAGCAAAGGCGTCAACCACTGCTCCCGCTGGGCATCGGTGGCGTAGTTCATGAAGACTTCCATGTTGCCGGTGTCGGGGGCATTGCAGTTAAACACCTCCGGCGACCACAGCACTCGCCCCATCTCCTCGCACAGCGGCGCGTAATCGAGAAAACTCAGCCCACCGTGGGGGCTGAGTTCGGCGTGTTCCTCGGGAATAAACAGGTTCCACAAGCCAGCGGCCTTGGCCTTGGCTTTCAGCTCATCCATCAGCGGCATCGCCTGCCAGCGATTGCTGGCGTTGTGTACCTGCTCGGCATAGGCCTTTTCGTTGGGGTAAATATGCTCGGCCATAAACTGCTTGAGCTGGACCAACAGTTGCTCTGCCTTGGGCGAAGGGCTCAAATCCATGGTGTTTCTCCGATACGAATTATCATTTTTTTGACTGCCTTGACGTAACAAGCCGTCCCTCAGGTATAGCTGATCAAGTGCTGAAGTTCAGCGTTGTCCAAGTGGGGCACGCTGTTGAACTGATTCATAGACCACCGCCCGTTTTTGCAGAAATAGCGGCTCACTCCGGTGTTGCGGGACTGAAGATTGAGATTCACCAGGGTGGCCACATCGGCGCCCAAGACCTCGGCAGCAAGGGCACTGGCGGCACCCCCCGAGGTCACGACCAGCACCGGCCCCGTTGCCGCGGCCAGGGTATCGCGGGTTGCCAGCACCCGCTGATGAAATTCAGCAAAGGTCTCGCTGCCCTGCAACTCGCGCCGCTCCCAGGCCAGCAGGGCAGCGCGCAGCGAACTGTAAAACGCCTTGGTATTGGTGTGGTCGATGGTTTGCTGCTGAAGTCGCCCATACTCGGCTACCAGGCCGTGGAAGTCGTATTCATTCAGCCCCGGCAAGACCGCGACATCCGGCAGGGTGTCAAAGGCATCGGCGATGCCGGCAAGGGTCTCTCGGTGACGGCGCAAGCTCCCCATAAACACTGAACCAAGTGTCACGCCAACGCTGCGAAAATAACGGCCCAGCAATTGGGCCTGGCGCCAACCCTGCTCGGTTAAACGGTCGTAATCGTCGGTACCGAATGCGGCTTGACCGTGTCGAACGATAAGGATTTCTGCCATGTTTTCCGCCCGCTTGCGTATTGGCCGACAGTAGTCGCGGCAATGCGCTTTCAACAATGAGCTGTCACTGTACGCCGCTCACATTTATTATTTAAATTTATTTTTTTTATTTTTAACCATAAAATTTATTTATTTTGAAACACTAGGAACGCCAGCGCCTTGCCCATTTCGCGATTCGATCTCAATCTGTTTGTGGTATTCGACACCATCTACAGCCAGCAAAGCCTGACCAAAGCGGCAGAAGTGCTCCACGTTACCCAGCCCGCTATTAGCAGCGCCCTGGCAAGATTACGTGAGCGGTTTGACGACCCCTTATTTGTTCGCACCCCCGCCGGCATGAGCCCCACGCCACTGGCGCGGTCACTCATTGAACCCGTTCGCGCCGCGCTGGGCACCCTCGACGACTGTATCAGTGCGCGGCTGGACTTTGACCCCGCCAGCGCCCACCAGACATTTCGCCTGCACGCCACCGAGGTCGCCGAAGTGACGTTGCTGCCTTCGCTGGCCGAAGCGCTGCAGGGCACCTCGCCTGAATCGAACCTGGAGGTTTTCAGCGGCAGTCGCAAGGAAGTGCCCTTGGCCCTGGCCAGCGGTGACCTGCATGCCGCCGTTGATACTCCCCTGCTCAACCAGCGCGACCTGATGAGCACGCCGCTGCGCGATGATCACTATGTCTGCGTGATGCGTCGCGCTCACCCCCTCCTCGATCGGCTCGACCTGGATGGCTTTTTGGCTTGCCCGCAAATCCATATTTCCAGCCGAACCCGGGGCGGCGGCCATATTGATCTGGCCTTGCGTTCTATCGGTCAGCGCCGCCGCGTTGCACTCCGCCTACAACACTACACGGCCCTGCCAGAGCTACTTCAGCGCAGCGACTTGATTGCCGCCGCGCCCAAAAGCCTGGCCGACACCTGGCCCCTCGCCCAGGCACCACTGCCCTTTGAAACACCTCGACTGGAATTGTTATTGTTCTGGCACAAAAGCGTGGATAGCGATCCCGCAAATCGCTGGTTTCGCCAGGTCATTTGCGAGGTCATGATGGGCGCCGCCTGAGGCGCTCAGGCCAGTAACCCCCAGCGCTGCATCTGCGTAATCGCCGAGGCGATGCCCTGCTCCCCAGCCACCACTTCGCCAAGGGCCGCCGCCCGCTGCCGGGTCGCAGGCAGGAGCGCTGTCTCCAAGGCCCGTGCAATCGCGTCAACATCAAGTTGAGTTGCTGGCAGCGCGGGAGGCGCCACACCCAGCCGTTGCAGACGCCAGGCCCAAAATGGCTGGTCGCCGAAGAAGGGAATCACCACCGAAGGAATACCTGCCCGCAGGGTGGCCGCGGTGGTGCCCACGCCACCGTGATGAATCGCCGCGCTCACCCTGGGAAACAGCCAGTGATGAGGGGCTTCTTTGAGCTGAAAAATTTGCTCGCCCAGACCATCCGATTCTGCCAAGCCGCCCCATCCTGTGGCCAAAATTGCCCGATGCCCGCTACGGCGTAGCGCCGCCAGCAAGGAGTCGGTCAAGGCCGCCGAAGTACCGCTGACCATGCTGCCAAAACCGATGTAAACCGGCTTTTCCCCAGCCGCCAGGAAGGCCTGCAGCGCGGGCGGCGGCTGCCAATCTGCGTCATCAAGAAACCAGTTACCGGCAACGTGAACGCCGGCGGGCCAGTGGGGGGACGGTGGCAGCAAGGTGGGACTGAAGCCATACAAGAGTGGGTAATGATCCGGGTCCCGCCCGCGGTAGGGTCCCCGCCAGGAAATCGCCGGCAAGGCCAAAGCCCGACGCAGAGGATCAATGGCTGCCCGCAGCATCTGCCAGACAATCAGACGGTAGAAATGTGCAAGGGCCAGATTCATCGGCCCCCAGGGACGCTCCCCCTTTGGGGTCACCACCATGGGTGGAATATCCGGGCAGGGTGTCACCGGCTGTAATTGGGTTTCCAGAAAACCAATTCCCAGCTTTTCAGCCAGCGACCCAGCCAGCATCGACACCATGCCATTGCCAATCAGCAGCTCCTGCCCCTCGGCCGCTGCCAAGCCCTGCTCAGGCCAGCTTACCGACATCTCGGCCAGCAGCTGCCGGGCGGTGCGCAGGAAGGTGAGCGGATGCTTGCCCCGCTGCAAGACGCCGGGGTCCTTGGCCATGGCTTCGAGAAAATCTGCCGTCAACGGCGCAAATTCCAGACCGCAGCGCACAACCAATTCCCGGCAGGCCGCCCCGCTGGCAATACGCACCTGATGGCCCTGGGCCGCCAACCCCAACCCCAGCGCAACAAAGGGCCTGACATCACCCTGGGTACCAATAGAGAAAAGCGTTATACGCATGGATATGACTGCCGACTATTCACCGTAGTTTGCTGCTGACTTGCCAGCGGTCGACAGCCGCTGACCCAGTTCGCGTCCGATTTGCCGGGCCGGCTCCGGGTCTAGCATAGCCTGATGATGACAGGCGATGCCGACACGCTCTAACTTCCCCTTCAGCTGACGCGCCCACACCTCTGGGTGATGATCCACCACACCGCTAGTATCCTCGGCGCCTTCCAGCGCCTCAAAGAACAGGAGATCGCTGTCGAGCTCCCCCGGCGAATAGGCCCGTAACAACCCCAGGTTTTTCTCGACGACGCTACGCAAGCGCTGCAGAAACCCCGGGTCGCTGCGCAGCAGCTCGGCAACCACCGGGGTGTCGTGAATATCGTATATCTCACTCAGCCAGTCGGCGAGTTGATCGAGGGTCTGTGGCCACAGTTCCCCCGACGCTGGCGCAATGTTTAGAAAGGCCAGCGCACTCGAGACCAGGTGCGCTGACGACCAGTCTTCGGCCCGATCCCGCTGAGTAAAAGGGTAAGCGTCCAGCATCGCCACCAGTTCCACCTGGTCACCTGCCAGGCGCAGCTGGCGCGCCATCTCGTAAACAATCGCGCCGCCCATCGACCAACCGAGCAAGCGATAGGGTCCCTCGCTCTGCTTAGCGCGCAAGCTGTCTAGGTAAAAGCCTGCCAGCCCCGGCAGGTCGGTAATGGGTGGCGAGACATCGGTAAGGCTGGGTGACAGCCCTGGTGATTGCAGGGCGTAAACGGATAGCTCATCGGGCAAGTGCGGTAACAGCGCACCGAAGGCCCAGCCCAACCCAACCACCGGGTGAGCGCAGAACAGCGCTGGTGCGCCCGGGACTTCCCGCAAGGTAATCAGACTGGCCAATGGGTCCAGCCCGTCGACGGTCAACAGGCGCTGCGCCAGCTTGGCGATGGTGTCGGCTTCGAACATCACCACCAGCGGAATCTCCCGGCGTAGGGTCGTACGTAGCTGGCCAACGACTTTCGCCGCCATCAGCGAATCGCCGCCCAGATCAAAAAAACTGGTGTTCACCGAGAGAATGGGCCGGGCAAAAGTCTCCTGCCAAATTTCTGCGATGGTCTGCTCCAGGGGGGTGCGCGGGGGCTGCTCGGGATCGGCCGTTTGCCAGCGGGGTTCCGGCAGTGCATTGCGGTCCAGTTTGCCGTTTACATTCAATGGCAGCGAGGCAAGGGGCTCGAAATGTGCTGGCACCATATAATCCGGCAATCTGGCCGCCAGCGTACGGCGCAGAGCTTCCGCTGAAGGTTGCGCCCCATTCGACTCATCACGCTGGTAGTAGGCCACCAGCCGCGAATGTAACCGACCGTCTTCCCGCAGCACCACTACCGCCTGACGAACACCCGGGCACATCTCAAGTTGCCGGGCGACCTCCTCGGCCTCAACCCGGTAGCCCCGCACTTTGATCTGAAAATCATTGCGCCCCAGGTACTCCAGCACACCATCGCTGCGCCAGCGCGCCTGGTCACCGGTGCGATATAACCTGCCGGGACCAAATGGATTGGCAATAAAACGCTGGGCGGTCAACTCAGCCCGGCGAAGATAACCCACCGCCACTCCGTAACCGCCAATATATAACTCGCCAACCGCCCCCGTGGGCGCCAGGCGAAGCGTCGAGTCCAACACATAAACTTGGGTATTGGCCAGCGGCCGACCTATAGGCGGATTGGCCAGGTCAGCGGGGCCGATAGGCATAGCGGTTGACCAGATGGTGGTCTCTGTCGGCCCATACAAATTCACCACGGCCGCGGCGCTCCGGTGCAGTTGAGTTGCCAGCTCACCCGGTAAGGCTTCGCCACCGACCAGCGCGCGGATATGACCCATCTCCCCGTCCATCTCGGGCAGCAGCACCCGCCAATGGGACGGGGTTGCCTGAATCACGCTGACTCCCTGGTCTTTCACCAGGGCGGCCACCGCCGCCGGGTCCCGCGCGCTGTCCCGGTCACACAGCACGACCTGCCCCCCCTTCATCAGGGGCAGAAACAATTCCAGGCCAGCGATATCGAAGGCAACCGTGGTCATCGCCAACAACCGGTCTTTGCTCGACAAGGGCACCACCTGACCAATGCCGAACAGAAAATTGGCCACATTGTCGTGGCTGACAATCACGCCCTTGGGGCGCCCAGTCGAGCCAGAGGTGTAGATCACATACGCCGGCGCGTCGAAGCCATCCCAATGGGGCGGGTTGGTATCGGCGTAAAGGGCCAGGTCCATCAAATCTGTCAGCACGACCCGCGCCCGGCACTGGGGCAGATCGATACTGCTGTGACTGATCAGCACCGCCGGCTCTGCGTCTTCCAGAATGTGCTGCTGACGCAGGGCGGGGGCGGTCAGATCGAGGGGCAGATAGGCCGCACCCGACTTCAATATTCCCAACAGGGCGACGAGTAAAATCGGCTCCCGCGGTAACAAGACGGCAACCAAATCGCCCTCACCCACATCCTCGTCTGCCAGAGCGTGAGCGAACTGATTGGCCAGGCCATTCAGTGCCCCATAACTCAGGGAGCCACCCCGCCAGTGCAGGGCCGGCGCCGCGGCCTGGAATTGGGCGTGGTTTTCAAAGGCCTTTATCAGGGACAAGGTCGGCGGTACCGACGGACCGTTCCATTCCACTAACAAACGCCGGTATTCCTCCGGCGGAATCAAATGCAGGTCGCTTACCCTAATCTCCGGCTCGGACCAAAAGTGATTGATCATCAGGTCCAGCCGGTCACGGTGACCGTCAAGTGCCGACTGGGAATAGAGCCCGGGGTTGGCGTCTAAATCAACACGCAGCCCGCCCTCATCGCCCCGGTCATACACGAAGAATGTCAGGTCATCCACAGTGCCATTGGACAGGTTATGAATCGCACAGCCTCGGCCACCCAAGCCAATCCGGTAATCGAAGGGCTCAATGTTGATTCCCAGCCAGGCAATTTGTTTACCTTGCCCCAGCAACCCCAACTCCCTACGCAGCGTTTCGTAGCGATACTGCTGATGCCGCAAGGCGCTGCGCACCACTTTGGCCACTTGCTGCAGCAGTGCTGTCATGCTCATGTCAGCCGACATTTGCAGGCGCAGTGCCACGGCATTGGCAAACATGCCGGGTGTCGCGCGCTGGCTGGCGCCGAGCCGGGCAGACACTGGCATCACAATCACCAGATCGTCGACACCAGTAAGGCGGTAAATATAAGAGGCCAGCAGGGCAATCATTAATTGCGGCAAACTGTGACCCCTGTGGGTTGCGTTAGCCTTAAGCGCGCCATAACACTCTCTGCTCAGCACCAGACTGCTGCGGCGCAGGCCACCGCTGGGCAACCCACCTCCCACGGCCAGTGACGGCGAATCCGCCAGGTCTGTCATGCGCTCAAGCCAGTATGCCTGGTCCCGCTGCCGTCGCGATGACGCCTGGTAATCCCGTTCCGCGTCAAGCTGAGTTTCAGCGGAAAGAAAGGGCGACGCGGGCGGAACCCGCCCTTCACTGATGGCATTGTAAAGCTGAGCAACGCGGCGGCTAATCAAGCTGGCGCCGAAGCCATCCAAAATAGCGTGATGGCTGCGGTGATACCAAAAAAACCGCTCTGGCCCGATTTTGAACAGCGCACAACACCACAGTGGATCAACACTTGGGTCAACCGGCCGGTGCAACTCGGCACGCATCCAGGCCACCGCATCCTCTGCGGCACAAGCGCGATCCGAATAATCGAAGTACGGCACCTCCCGGTAACCCTCGGCAGAAATTCGCTGCACAGGGCCGCCGCCGGTCTCAACAATCTGGGTTCGCCAGGGATCCGCTTCCTCGGCCACCTGTTTGATCACAGCGACAAACAACTGCGGGTCAACCGAGGCAAAAAACTCGACGTATTCCGCCAGGTTGAAGACCACGTCGTCGGCACTGATCTTGTCACTTACCCACATGCTGCGCTGGGCGATGGAGAGCGGCACCTCGCGATAGCGCGCCTCTTTTAACTGAACTTGCATAAAAAGCTGTCCGATCCGTACGACATTTGAAGACTCGGTCCCTGAGAGGGGAATCTCCCCCACACCACGCAAACAACAGCCGCACCTGGCTGACGCAAATATTGCCATGGTGATCAATGAGTAAAACTGAGGACCCCATTACCTCTAACGCATAGGACGAGCCCCAACGCCAGTCACAACCCATACTATGACACATAAACAAAATTCAGTGCTGCGACTGGATCTCAACTCCACCCATGCCACACTTATACAAAGCTACCGAACAAAATTAAAGCAGAGCCTTAAATTTATAATGATTTTATTATCGACACACAGACGAGCAGCAAAACAGCGCCCACGCAGCCATCTCACATCAGATGCAGCTATGACACATTAAAATTTATGCGCTAATTTATAAAAACATCTCGGCAGACAGTGCGGCGACCAGCGGGTGCAATGGCCGGGGGGACGCTGCGGAAAACTGGCTTGGGGGCACGTAATCCTGCTCGAGAAAGGACGACAGACTGGCCATCACCGCGCCCGGGTCGGCCATTAAGTCAGCATAAGCGACCTCGGTGACCTGGTGGGAAGGAAGCAACTGTAGTTCTTGCGCCAGCGCGTGGTTCTGTGCCCGAACCTGCCGCACCAACCGCGGCAACGCCAACCGCGCCAGCACCGCTTCACCCACCAGTGAGTGCAGTTTAGAAAGCACCCACCACAGGCGATACCCATTGCGATAGCTTCGCCGGTCTCCCCGGGGGCTTAGCAACAATTCCAGGTAAGGTTGCGGTCCACGCAGGTAGCTCAGCAAGGCGTTCAGCGAACTGCTGAGCACCTCCCGGGCATCCCGCCGCAGATAAATAAAGCGAGCATCGGGAAACGCGCGGATCAGTGCATCAGCGTTGCCGGTATCCCAGGGATTTTTCAGCAACACCGCCTCTGCACCCGGGCTGATCTCCAGCAATGTCCGACAGAGGCGCACCAATACCGCTTGGTTGTGCGCACTCACCCTGAAACCGCCGCCACAGCGGCGCAGTAAAAAGCCGTATTCCTCGACCGCCTCCGCCGTTATCGCTGTGCTGTCTAATCCACGGTCAACAATCCCCAACTGGCCCAGATAGCGGTTGAGGGCCTGCTTGTCATGGCCCTCACCGCCCTCATAGTGATTTTTCAGCAACCTGAAAAAGTAGAGGAGTCGATAGAGATTAAGATGACTGAAAGAGAAACTGCGGGCGAGACAGTCATACAAAAAGGTCGTGCCCGACCGGTGCAGCCCCATAATAAAAACCGGCCTCAGGGGCCCATCGCCAAGCCGGGGCAGATACACCTTATCTTCATCGCCCGACGGAAAATCCGGTCTGCTGGGCATTTGCTTGCCAGGCAATGTCGGCACTCCCTGTGATAAATATTGACGAGATCCCAACCCACTGAGGCAAGATCAGCTACTGCCGTTGAGCTCCTCAAATTGAGACCAGATCAGGCCCTGGTATTGCCCCGGCAGATCGTGCCATTCAATGCGCCGACCCACACCGGGCTTTGGCCGCCCCTCAAAGACATCCACCACACCAACATTGCCCTTACGATCAACCCCGGCAGCCACCGTGTGCGCCCGACCGGCATCATCAACAAAGACCACCGCGAAGCGATCACGCATGTCGGGGCCGTTGTCAATCACCACTTCAATGTATTCGTCCTGCTCCTCCTCGTTGGGCAGTGACGCCGAAATAAAACTCTCTGGCTGGGCCATCAATTGTCTCCCTCAACACAAATCCCGGCGGGCACTGACAGCGCCGCCGCTCAATCACCCTCTTTGCACTTGCCGACAGCGCCTGGCAGATCCCAAAGGCTGGCATGAACTTAAGCCCGACGAACTTCCGACACTATTTTCGCTATCTATACGCCACCAACCTAGGGGGATGCAATACCGATATTCCGACCCTGCGAGCCGGCATAGGCGAGAGCACCGCGATCGGCTAGAATGCGCGGTTTTCTCCTGAGCATTCTTCCCCGAGGTTCCAATTATGGCCACGCCCCCTAAAGTCGGCTTTGTCAGTCTGGGCTGCCCCAAAGCGCTAGTGGATTCTGAGCGCATCCTTACCCAATTGCGTATGGAAGGCTACGATCTGGTGCCTAGCTACAACGACGCCGACGTGGTGGTAGTCAATACCTGTGGGTTCATAGACAGTGCCAAACAGGAATCCCTCGACGCTATCGGCGAGGCGCTCAAGGAAAATGGCAAAGTCATCGTGACCGGCTGCATGGGCGATGATGCAAAAATTCGCGCCGTTCACCCCGACGTGCTGGCGGTCAGCGGGCCTGCCGCCTACGAGGAAGTGGTCACCGCGGTACATGAATGGGCACCGCCGGTGAAAGCCCACGACCCCTTTACCGACCTGGTGCCGCCCCAGGGCATCAAGTTGACCCCCCGGCACTACGCCTACCTGAAAATTTCTGAGGGCTGTAACCACCGCTGCAGCTTTTGCATTATTCCCTCCATGCGCGGCGATCTGGTCAGCCGCCCCATTGGCGATGTGCTTGAAGAAGCCCAGCGCCTGGTCAAAGCGGGTGTTCGCGAACTGCTGGTCATTTCCCAGGACACCAGCGCTTACGGTGTGGACATTAAATACCGCACCGGCTTCTGGAACGGCCGCCCGGTCAAGAGCCGAATGTTGGAGCTGTGCGAAGCCCTTGGCGAGATGGGGGTGTGGGTACGGCTGCATTATGTCTACCCCTACCCCCACGTGGACAACGTGATTCCGCTGATGGCCGAGGGCAAGATCCTGCCCTACCTGGACATCCCCTTTCAGCATGCCAGCCCGAAAATTCTCAAGGCCATGAAGCGCCCGGCTCATCAGGAAAAGACCCTGGAGCGAATCAAGGCCTGGCGGGAAATCTGCCCCGACCTGGTCATCCGCTCTACCTTCATCGTCGGCTTTCCCGGCGAAACCGAGGAAGACTTCCAGATGCTGCTGGACTGGCTCAAAGAAGCCCAACTCGATCGGGTCGGCTGCTTCGAGTACTCCCCGGTGGAGGGCGCCAGTGCCAATGAACTGCCCGACCAGGTGCCCGACGAGATCAAGAAAGATCGCTGGGAGCGCTTTATGGCTGTTGCCCAGGAAATCTCCAGCGCTCGCCTGCAGGCCAAAATTGGCAGTCAACAGGAAGTGCTGATCGACTATGTCGACGAAGAAGGCGCAGTGGGCCGCAGCATTGCCGACGCCCCAGAAATTGACGGCAAGGTTTACCTCGACGGAGTGACCGATGTGCAACCCGGCGACGCCCTGGTCGTGAATATTATCGGCGCCGACGAATACGATTTGTGGGCCGAGCCGGCGTGAATTTACTTCTGCTCACGGAGGCAGATTTCACCCGCCCCGGGCGGGTACAACTCACCGATCAGCGGGCTCGTCACATCATCCAGGTACTGGGCAGCGCCGTGGGTGACTCACTCAAGGTTGGCCAGCTGGACGGCCTCCGGGGTAGTGGTACGATTATCGAGTTGAGCAATAATAGCGTCACCCTGGAAGTGACCCTCGATACCCCACCGCCCGCAAAACTGCCTTTAACCCTGTTACTGGCCTTACCTCGCCCCAAGGTGGCCCGCCGCGTTCTGGCCGCCGCCACCGAGCTGGGGGTCGAGAACATCATTTTGATCAACAGCTACCGGGTCGAAAAGAGCTATTGGCAGAGCCCGCTGGTAGACGATGACCACCTTCGCAATGCCATGCTCGAGGGCCTGGTCCAAAGCGGCGACACCCACCTGCCGAGCCTGACCCGGGCTACCTTGTTCAAACCCTTCGTGGAAGACCACCTGCCCGAGTGGTTGTCGCAGCGCACCGGTTTACTTGCCCACCCCTACGCCGAGGTTGCCTGTGATGGGGCTCCCCAGAAGCCCTGCCTGCTGGCGATTGGCCCCGAGGGCGGATTTATTCCTTACGAAGTGGACAAATTGCTCAGCGCGGGCATGACCGGGATCAGTCTCGGCCCACGCATTCTGCGAGTGGAAACCGCCGTCCCCGCCCTGATCGGCGCCCTCTACTACTGACCTTCAACCAGCAGCATGGCACTGGCGCAATCTGATTGCGCCGCTCGGCGCCTTACTTCCATAGCCCCTCCCCCGGAGGCCATCCCCTCAAACCCCAACCAGGGACCCTCTGCATAACTACGGATAGGCGGCAGTTTCGCTTTGCTCTAGTGTTATTGCTGTGAGAATTAGCGCCGACCGGGAAACTCCGACCACGGTGAGCGCAAACCTAATAAGAACATCAAAGAAAACGACGGGCGCAACATGGAAATACGCAGCCAACACGTTAACCAGGAAAGGCCTAACTACCATCACTATGCGTTACCACCCCAATCGTAAATTCAGCCGGCACCCGCTCGCTCCCTGTTTCTGGACGCGCGCCGCTACCGGCCTGGCGTGCTTGCTGCTGTCACCCGTGATCGCGGCCCAGCCCTGGTCACCGGACTACACCTTGCACGGTTTCGGCACCCTCGGTGCCGTGCACTCCACCCAGGATGACGCCGATTTTAGCGGCAACCTGTTCCAGCCTAACGGCGCCGGAAAAACCCGGGACATTAGCACCAGCGTCGACAGTAAAGTCGGGCTGCAGCTTGACGCCGACTTCGCCAATGACATCACCGTCATCGCCCAGGTGGTCTCGGAATACCAGTACGATGGCAGCTACTCGCCGGAAGTCGAGTGGGCCTTCGTTCAATACCACCCCTTGCCCGAGCTGAGCCTGCGCGCAGGACGCATTGTGACCGCGCCCTTTATGGAATCCCAGACACGACTGGTGAGTTACAGCCAGACGTGGGTACGTCTGCCCAATGAGCTGTACAGCCTCAACCCCATCACCCACAAACAGGGGTTTGATGCGCGCTACCAGATCCCCCAGGGCCATCTGACCCATACCGTCAGCGCATCCTGGGGCACCACCAAGGAAAACTTTGCCAACGGCGCCAACGTCAAAGCTCGCGACCTGTGGGAATTCGAGTATCGTCTCGACATCGCCGCCACCACCTTCCGGCTGGCCTACTCCAATATTAATTTTGACCTGAACTCCACCGAGCTCAGCGCTCTGGCCACCGGTTTGTCTGCGTTCAAGGATGATCCCGGCAGCAACGGCGCCGCCGCCCGAGACAATATTCGCTTGATCCGCAACCGCGGCGGCACCTACGAGATTTTTGCCGCTGGCCTTCAGCATCAACCCAACAACTGGCTGTTGCGCAGCGAACTTGCCGTGGTTCGCACCGACGACCGCACCTTTATCTCTGATACCCACGCCTGGTATCTGACCGTCGGCCGCCGGCTGGGCGCCTTCACTCCCTACCTCAGTGTTGCCCAGGTCAAAGCAGACCGGCGAGATGAGGCGCAACTGAGCACCGAAGGCTTGAGCCCCGAGGAGGCCGAGCAGGTCAATCAACTCAATCAGGGTGTGGCGCTGACCATCGACTCCTTCACCTTTGATCAACGCAGTTTCGGGGTCGGCCTGCGCTGGGACTACGCGCCCGGCCTCGCCCTCAAACTTCAGTTCGACCACGTGGAGTCGAAGGACGGTGCCCGCAACATCGGCCGGTTTGTAAACCCGACAGGGGACTTTTCAGCGGGTAATTCAGCCAATGTCATCAGCCTCAGCATGGACTTTGTTTTCTAATGAGATACGCAATGAAACTGATTAGCTGCCTGGCGGCCTCGGTCATGCTGTCTCAGATGGTGCATTCGGCCAGTGCCGAGGTCGTTGTGGTCGTCGCCGCCGACAGCCCAGTAAATTCGCTCAGCAAAAGCCACATCGCCAATATCTTCTTGGGCCGCAACAACTACCTGGATGGGCGCATCAGGGTCACCCCCGTCGACCAGCCCGAAGGCAGTCAGGCCAGACAGGAATTTTATGAAAACGTGGTCAACTGGAATCCCGCCAGTGTTAAGGCGCATTGGTCAAAAATGATCTTTACCGGCCGGGGCAAGCCGCCACGCCAGGTTGCCAGCGACACCGCTGTGAAAGCACTGGTGGCCAGCAGCCCGGGTGCGATCGGCTACATTGATGCTGCCAGTGTCGACAGCTCCGTCAAAGTGCTAAAGCTCGCCCAATAGCCGGGCGCTATCTCAATGGCCGATATGATGAAAACAAAACCCTTCAAACGCATGGCTCAGCGCGTCACCGAAACACAAATTCTGTTTCCGGCCTTGGCCCTGATCGTCAGTGCCGTGCTATGGATGGGCACGGTCTTGCTGATCCGGGTCGATACT
Source organism: Spongiibacter taiwanensis (assembly GCF_023702635.1). Classification (NCBI taxonomy): domain Bacteria; kingdom Pseudomonadati; phylum Pseudomonadota; class Gammaproteobacteria; order Cellvibrionales; family Spongiibacteraceae; genus Spongiibacter; species Spongiibacter taiwanensis. The sequence goes on along the minus strand of NZ_CP098455.1, from coordinate 3,319,184 downwards.
CAAGCCACCCGCGACAGCGCCCTTGCCATGACCCGGGAACTGACAGAAACCTATGAGGCCCAGGTACTCAGAGTACTGCGGGAAATTGAGCAGAACTTCAAAATCATTCAATACGCCTTTGATCAGCAGCCACGTGATCAAATTCTCGCCGAACTGTCAGTGCGAGAACTGCTGCCCCCAACCCTGTTGTTCAACATCGCCATCTTGGGCCCAGGCGGCCGGCCCTTGCCCGGCTCTGCCACATTGGCCTACCCCGTGGACGAAGACACCCTGGCGACTCACGCCCAGAGCGATAACCTGATTATCGATGCACCGGCAGCCACGACAAGCTCAAGCGAGTATTTGCAGTTCCGCCGCCGCCTGAGCAATCAACAGGGCGACTTCGTTGGCGTGGCGGTTATCGAAGCAGACGCGGCCTTTTTCACCAGCAGCTATGACGAGAGCCGAATGGGTGAAAACGGCATGCTGGCGCTGATCGGCACCGAGGGGCAGGTCAAAGTGCGCCGCTTGGGACAGCAGGTCATCGCGGGCGAACCGATGAACTATGGCGAGTTCATGGAGGGCCTGGCCAGCGACATGGAAACCGTATCGCTGTTGCGCCGCTCCCCACTGGATGGCGAGCTGCGCTACATCTCCGCCCGCGCGCTGTTTGGTTTTCCGCTGGCGGTCGCAGTGGGGCTGTCGGAGGCAGAGCAACACGCCCCAATGCAAGCGCGAGCTGACACCTATATCGCGCGCGGAGCCCTTATCAACCTTTTGTTATTGCTGGTCATTGGCTTGCTGTGGCGGCTCAGCGCCCAGCTCGCCCGCAGTCGCCGACTCGAGGTGGAAAACAAGATCGCCCATGCAGAGCAGATCGAATACCTGGCCTACCACGACGGTCTCACTGGCCTGCCCAACCGCAGTCTGTTCAGCAAACTGCTGAGCCAGAATATCGCCCAGGGGGTACGCGCCAACACCCAGTTGGCCTTGATGTTTCTGGACCTGGATCACTTTAAATACATCAACGACACTCTTGGCCACGACGCCGGGGATGATTTGCTCAAGGAGGTGTCCCAGCGCTTGCGCGATGCCCTGCGAGAAAGCGATATCGTCGCCCGCCTGGGCGGCGACGAGTTTGTGGTTATTTTGCCCGTGGTGAAAACCGCGGAAGAATGCGTGACCGTCGCCCGCAAAATTATTCAGACCGTTGCAAAACCCTACCAGCTCGCCGGTCAAAACTTCAGCGTCACCGCCAGTATCGGCATCAGTATGTTCCCCGAAGACGGCCGCGATGAAGAAACCCTTACCAAGCACGCCGATATCGCCATGTACAAGGCCAAGCAAGAGGGCAAAAACACCTTCCAGCTTTACTCCTCTAATTTGCACGCCGAATCCATTGAGCGCCTGGCCCTCGAGAGCAACTTGCGACAGGCACTGGAGCGCGACCAGTTCACGCTGATGTTTCAAGTCAAACAGAACCTCAAACGGGACGGCATTTCCGGCGTGCAGGCGGTGCTGCGCTGGCAACACCCCCATATGGGCCTTGTGACACCCTCTCGCTTCCTGAAAGCGGCTGAAGAGATGGGCCTGTTGGTCCCGATTGGCCGATGGATGCTCAACCAGGCCTGCCGCCTGCATCAGCAATGGTTGGCGGCCTCGGGCCAAACCCTGTGCATCGCTGTGGAGCTGTGGCGGCCAATGTTTTACGCCAGCCACCTGCTTGCCGACATTCAATCAGCACTCAAGGATGCCGGCCTGCCACCCGAGTGCCTGGAGGTCGAAATCAGCGAAAGCGTGTTGATGGAAGACATCGACAAAAGCATCAAAATACTCAGCAACCTCAAAGCCCTCGGTGTGCGCATCGCCCTGGGCAACTTTGGCGTTGGCTATTCCTGCATGGGCAATTTGCGCAGCCTTCCTGTGGATGTGATCAAACTCGACCGCAGCTTTGTCAGCAATCTCAGCCCGGACAACGAGGACCGCGAACGGGCAGAGGCAATTTGCACTTTGGGCAAAAGCCTCGGCATGACGCTGATCGCCGACGGCGTGGAGACAGACAGCCAGATGCAATACCTCAAGGCCAACTCCACGCGTTGCCTGGAAGGCTTCTACCGCAATTCGCCCATGACCGCCGAGGCCTTCTCAAACCTGATTCAAAGCCTCGAACGGCAGGCGAGCTAGTGGCCCTTGCAATGGGCCGGGCCAGAGCCTGCCCCATGAGCGCAGCGAGTGCTTTGGGTATTCCGCGGGCTACGCCTTGCCAAAAGCCCTTGTGCCGAAGCTGGACGAGACATTGTTTAGCGCATGGGCCACTACGACCTGTCTATTTTGTGGGCCTGTGCTAGGGTAACTGCTGTGGATTACGGAGAAGCCAGAGGAGCTTGCCATGCAGTCTACCCAACATCTGTTGACGGAGCTGACGTGCAACAACCAGCAGTACCGCTACTTTGATCTGACCAAACTCAACGACCCCCGGGTGGCGAAGCTGCCCAAATCCCTCAAGGTGCTGCTGGAAAACCAGCTGCGCCATTTCGATGGCAGCACCATTACCGACGACATCATCGAGGCCTTTCTCGATTGGGTCGACTCGCCCACCGGGGGCGACGACCTGAACTTCTCCCCCGCCCGGGTGCTGATGCAGGACTTTACCGGTGTACCCGCCATCGTCGATCTGGCAGCGATGCGCGATGCGGTGGCCAAACGGGGTGGCGACGTTCGCGCTATCAACCCGCAAATTCCCGTGGATCTGGTCATCGATCACTCCGTTACCGTTGACCAGTTTGGCTCCGCCCAGGCCTTCGCCGAGAACGTGGCCCTGGAGATGAGCCGCAACGTGGAACGCTATCGCTTTCTGAAGTGGGGGCAATCGGCCTTCAAGAATTTCAATGTGGTGCCCCCTGGCACCGGCATCTGCCACCAGGTCAATCTCGAGTACCTGGCCCGGGTAGTGTGGCATGAGAACACCGACGACGGCGCACTGGCCTACCCCGACACCTGTGTGGGCACCGACAGCCACACCCCTATGGTCAACGGCCTGGGTGTCCTAGGCTGGGGGGTCGGCGGCATTGAGGCCGAAGCAGCCCTGCTGGGCCAGCCTTACTCCATGATCCTGCCCGAGGTGGTCGGCTTTGAATTACAGGGCAAACTGCAGGAAGGCGTCACCGCCACCGACCTGGTGTTGACCGTGGTCGAAATCCTGCGCAAGGAAGGAGTAGTCGGTAAGTTTGTCGAATTCTTCGGCGACGGCCTGGCCCAGCTGACCGTGGCCGACCGGGCCACCATCGCCAATATGGCACCCGAGTACGGCGCCACCTGCGGTTTCTTTCCTGTGGATGATGCAACCCTCGATTATCTTCAACTCAGTGGCAGGCCGGAGGAGACCGTCGCCCTGACCAAAGCCTACTGCCAAGCTCAGGGGCTGTGGCGGGCGCCCGGTGACAGCCCGGTATTCAGCAGCACCGTCAAACTCCAGCTCGATACCGTAGAACCCAGTCTGGCCGGGCCCAAACGCCCCCAGGACCGGGTGGGGCTGAGCGGCCTGCAAAACGCCATGCAGGAGTTTATCGAGCTCGGTGGCGCCAGTGTCGACGACCGCCTAGCCATCGAGGAAATGGACCTGGAGCTGCACCAGGGCGCCGTCGCCATTGCTGCTATTACCAGCTGCACCAACACCTCCAATCCCGATGTGATGATCGCCGCCGGGCTGGTCGCCCAAAAGGCTCGCCAGCGCGGCCTACGCGTCAAGCCCTGGGTCAAGACCTCGCTGGCCCCCGGCTCAAAAGTTGTCAGCCAATACTTGAGCGAGAGCGGCCTCCAGGAAGACCTCGACGCGCTGGGCTTCGACGTCGTGGGCTACGGCTGCACCACCTGCATCGGCAACTCAGGCCCCCTGCCCGAGCCCATCGCCAAGGCGCTCGAAAATAACAACCTCACTGTATCAGCCCTGCTTTCCGGAAACCGGAATTTTGAAGGACGAATTCACCCCCAGGTGAAGGCCAGCTGGCTGGCATCGCCGCCACTGGTGGTGGCCTTTGCCCTTGCCGGCACCACCATGACCGATATCCAGTCTGACCCGCTGGGTCAGGACAAAGACGGCAAGGACGTCTTCCTGAAGGACATCTGGCCCACCGGTGATGAGATCCAACAGATCCGTAAACTGGTCAGCGGCGACATGTACCGCCAGGCTTACAGCGATGTCTATCACGGCACCGAAGAGTGGCGCGCGCTCAGCGTGGAGGCCAGCGATACCTACCCCTGGCAGGAAGACTCCAGCTATATTCGCTGCCCAACGTTTTTTGATCAGCTGGACATTCGCGAGCCCGTTTTTCCGGAAATTCGCGGCGCGCGCATGCTCGGCCTGTTCGGCGACAGTATCACCACCGACCACATTTCCCCCGCCGGCAAGATCGCCCTGGACAGTCCCGCCAGCCACTACTTGCAGAGTCTCGGCATCAAACCGGAGGACTTTAACTCCTACGGCTCCCGCCGAGGTAATCACGAAGTGATGATGCGCGGCACCTTTGCCAACACCCGGCTGAACAACCTGCTGGTCGATAAGGTCGGCGGCTACACTCGGGGGCCCAAAGCCGACGAAGTTTTGAGTTTCTTTGATGCAGCGATGAAGTTCGCCAAACAAGGAACCCCGCTGGCGATCGTCGCCGGCAGTCAATACGGTACCGGCTCGAGTCGCGACTGGGCGGCCAAGGGACCGCTGCTGCAGGGTGTCAAAGTGGTCATTGCGGAAAGCTTCGAGAGAATCCACCGCTCCAATTTAGTCGGCATGGGCATCGCCCCGGTGGAGCTCGACCCCGAGGTGCCGCTGTCGATGCTCGATTTGCAGGGCGATGAGCAAATTGACGTGCTGCCCTGCGACCCCGAGCTTAGCCCCAAGCAGAACCTGCGGGTGATTTTCTCCCGCCAGGGAGGCAGCCGCCACGAGGTGCTCGCCCGTTCCCGAATCGATACCGCCCAGGAGGTGGAGTACTTCCGCCACGGCGGCATCCTGCAATACGTACTGGCCAAGCTCGATCGCTGACTTGAATGACGGCCGAGGCTTTGCCGCGGCCGTCGCCAGTGGCATACTCACCCCCGAAGACGGGTACACTTTTTGTGGAGCAAGGCGGCATGAAAATAAACCTGGAAGTCGATATCACCCCGGAAGAGCTGCGCCGCTTTATCGGCCTGCCTGACGTACAGCCATTCTGGGACGCTATCTCCAAACGCATCTCCGATGGCGATTCAGAAATGGTCCAACAGATCGCCAAAACCGCCTTCACCGAAGGCATGAAAACGGTGGACCTGTCAGCGCGCATTCTCAAATCCCTCAGCGCCTATGCCACCCGCCGCAATACGGAAGAGCCCGAAGAAGCGGAGGAAGACAAGCCGCGCCGGCGCGCCCCCCGAAAAAAAGCGGCCAGCAAATAGGCGTCATCTAAGCCAATCCATTGAGTTGTAAATCATGAAATCCAAAACCTCCTCCGGCAGTAAGAATCTGACTGCCTCTGGCAAAGTGTTGCGAGTACGAAATGCGGCGCTCGGCGATATTCCGTCCATCGAGGCCCTCTCCAAACGGGTTTACAAGGGCACTGGCATCGACCCCTACACCCGCGCCGAACTGCGCGGCCAGCTGAATTATTTTCCCGAGGGCAAGTTCGTTGTCACTCTCGATGATGACGTAGTCGGCTACTGCGCGACCTTCCGCATCAGCAGTGAAATAGGGCTTAAACCCCATACCTGGGAGTCAATCACGGCAGATGGTTTTGGCTCCCGCCACGACCCTCAAGGCGAATGGCTCTACGGCATGGAGGTCTGTGTCGATAAAGAAGTACGCGGCTATCGAATTGGCCAGCGCCTCTACAATGCCCGCAAAAAGCTGTGCGAGTCCCTGGGTCTGAAGGGCATTGTATTTGTGGGCCGCCTGCCGGGATTGTCCCGGCGGATACGACGCTACGGCAGCGCAGACGCCTACCTTGATGCCGTGGTTAACAAGACCGCCAGAGACCCCGTGCTGTCGTTCCAGTTACATAACGGCTTTGAAGTCCTGTCTTTGGTGCCCGGCTATCTGGTCACCGATCTGGACTCGATGGGCTACGGTGTTCACCTGGTATGGCGCAACCCCAAAATCGACAGCGCCGCCAGCGATGCCCACATCAAGCGTTATGGTGGTCGTCAACCTGATACGGTTCGGGTGGGCACCGTGCAGTACATGCAGCGACGGGTTCACTCCTTCAGCGAATTCATGTCCTTTGTGGAGTACTTTGTTGACGTGGTCGCCGACTACAAGGCCGACTTCGTGGTGTTTCCCGAACTGATTACCCTCCAGCTACTGTCGATCGAAGACCAGGAGCTGACCCCGATTGAATCGATCGAGGCACTCACCAAGTACACCCCCCGGTTCAAAGAGGCCATGCAAGACCTGGCCGTGCGCTACAACATCAATATCATCGGCGGCAGTCACCCGACCCGGGTACCAAACGGTCGCGTGGAAAACATTTCCTATGTGTTTCACCGGGACGGCCGCATCGACGAGCAGGCCAAAATCCATCCCACACCCAATGAGGTATTCTGGTGGAATATCGAAGGCGGCAGCGATCTGAACGTGATCGACACCGACTGCGGCCCCATCGGAGTGCTGGTCTGTTACGACTCGGAATTTCCCGAACTGTCCCGTCACCTGGTAAACCAGGGCGCTGAAATTTTGTTTGTGCCCTTCTGTACCGACGAGCGCCAGAGCTATTTGCGAGTGCGCTACTGCTGTCAGGCCCGCGCGGTGGAGAACCAGATTTACGTGGTCATGTCGGGCAACGTGGGCAACCTGCCCAACGTTGCCAACATGGATATCCAGTACGCGCAAAGCTGTATTCTTACACCCTGTGACTTCCACTTTGCCCGGGACGGCATTGCGGCCGACACCACCCCCAATGTCGAGACCGTGGCCATTGCCGATCTTCGCCCAGAGGCCCTGCGTATTGCCCGCAACAGCGGGACCGTGCAGAACCTGCGCGACCGCCGCCACGATTTGTACCAGATGAAGTGGCGCGGTAAATAAATTCACAGACCGCACACCGGGCAATACCCGGTGTGCATTTGTCGATTTATCCGCTGACGTCTACACTGAGCCATACATTTGTAATGCTAGTAATGGGCGAAAGGGAACCATGAGCGCAGATCTCAAACTTGGCTGCAGAGGGGACGAGGTCGCCCGACTTCAAGCCCATCTGTGCCTGGCGGGATTTGATGCGCATCCCATTGACGGCCATTTTGGCCCGACCACTGAGGCCGCCCTGATCGCCTGCCAGCGTTTTTTCGGACTGTTGCCCAACGGCGAGGCCAGCGACGAATTGCTCACTCAGATTGGCGTGACGGGCCCAGACCTGAGCTGTCAATTCCACCCCATCTGCCACCAGATCGACGTGGATTTCGTGGCCGCTATTTTCCCTGAAAGCACCCCGCGAAAAAACATCGAAGCCAATTTGCCGGAAATCTTGCTGGCCATTAAATACGGCGCCATGGACGACCGGGACCTGGTGCTGATGGCCCTGGCCACCATCCGGGCCGAAAGCGAAACCTTTGAGCCCGTCTCGGAGGCGGTATCGAAGTACAACACCTCCCCCAATGGCCGCCCCTTTGATCTTTACGACTATCGCAGTGACCTGGGCAACATCGGCCCACCGGACGGCGCCAACTATCGTGGCAGAGGCTTTATTCAGCTGACCGGCCGGGCAAATTATCAACACTTCTCCCTGCAGCAGGGTCTTGAGGATCGCCTGCTGGCGCACCCAGAATGGGCCAATCATCCACGCCTGGCAGCACGGCTGCTGGTCGCCTACATCCAGAGCAAGCAGGCACGTATCAAATACGCTCTGATCGGCAATGACCTTGCCAGCGCCCGCAGACTGATCAACGGCGGCAGCCACGGCCTGGCGCGATTTATTGATACCTTCGAAAAAGGCAAACAGCGCCTGACCTAACAAGCAAGATCAGGCGAGAACTTATCGGCGCCATTACCAAAATGAAAACTCGGGGTGGCGCGCCCAAAACTGACACTGTTCCTGACGCAGGGCACTACCCACCTCAGGACCAGCGCGCAGCTTCAGGTAGCGGGGCTCGGCCTCGCTGTAGCGCGGCCACTGCGGTAGCTCCGCCGCGCTGGGTGTCCCGGAGCGGGCGAAGGCAGACCAGTAATCCATCACCAGAGACCGGGTACGCCGCTGTTGCTCATTCCCCACGCGACCGGCAAAGCTGTTATATCCAAAAACATAGGGCATCTCTGCCCCGTGATACGTGCCCAGCTCAGCGGCGCCATCGTTGAAAAACCAGGTCATGATCGACAGCAACGGCGCACTCGCTTCCTCTTCAAAGTGATAGAAAAACACCGCATTTTGCGTTGACCACAGGTCAGCCAATTCACGACTGGGACACACCTGCATCACGTCGTTAAACAGTTGCGAGAACGCGCTCCCGATTGGCTGGTAATCGTCATAGGGATATAACGTCGCCAATTCCTGGCCACTGCCAGGCACCATTTCCTCCAACCGCTGCAGATATTCCGCCTCGCTTTGGGGAAATTCCAGGTTGCCGGTGAACAAACTCCCCTCATCTCGATTGATCCCCACCACCATGGGTACGCCAGCTTTAGGCTGCGCCGCCAAACTCGACATCGCCGTGTCGTGCAGAAAGTGCTGGTCGATAACAGGTTTGGGAAAGTAGGAAAACGACTCAGAGCTGGAGGTCAGCAGATTACTCGGGGTAATACCGCGATCTTCAATCTCCTCGGGGCTCAGGGATCGAGCACAGTCGATCGGCGACGCAGCGTCACTGCAGCCGATAGTCGACAGGAATTTTTGCTGCTGGGCTTTGGCCTCTTCGGCACTGAGGGCACCCAGGGCCTCGCACACCCCACTTTGCAAAATAACGCGATGCATCAGCCCCTCGGTCAGGGGCGAGGCCAACAGCAGGCAGGTCGCGACGCCGCCGCCGGATTCACCAAACACGGTTACCCGTTGCGGATCGCCGCCAAATGCGCGGATATTTTCCTGCACCCATTGCAGGGCAGCGACCATATCCAGCAAGCCCTGGTTGCCGGGGACCCCACTCCCTTCAAGATCGTCAGTTTGTAAAAATCCGAGGTAACTCAAGCGATAGTTGAGGGACACCACAACCACGTCCTGGCGGCCGCTGAGTACTTCGCCGTCGTACTGCGGCTCATTGGCGGAGCCCAACATTAATCCGCCGCCATGAATCCAGACCATGACCGGGTACTCGCCCGGTGCAGCCGGCGCCCACACGTTCAGATACAAACAGTCCTCATTGGAGCCCGATGCCATTTCAGGCTTGGCCCCCTGCACACAGGCATCGGAGAAGGAAGCGGCGTCACGCGGACCTTGCCAGGGGGTGACCGGGCGCTGGGGCGCCCGCCAACGAAGTTCACCCACTGGCGGTTGCGCATAGGGAATGCCCAGGAAGCGCTGGACACCATCGCGTTGCTTGCCGATCAAGGTCCCCGCGGCTATCGCCAGGTGCACATCATCGCCCGCAGGCCTTCGACTTAGCAGCCAAACACCCATGACGACGATGACAATAACCAGCAGCACAACCAAACGCCGACTTGCTTTGCCTGCCATCAGGACTTCGCCTTAGCGCGTCCTGTGGTTGCCTGCTGGCGCCGGGCAAGGGAGGCCGCGCAAAGTTCGTCAAAACTTTCTTGCAGGCACTGCGCCAGTTGCTGAGGATCGCTAACCCAACTCGGGCAGGCCGACACCCCAATGGTCAATCGACCGTTATAACTTGTGCTGGCCACCAGCAATCCCATACCGGGAACCAGAGGACCCACACCCGTAAAAATCAGCATCTCGGCACCCAGGAAGTAGAGCGGCTGTTGCGGACCTGGCACATTGCTCACCACCGCATTGGCAATCGGCCTCGATTCAAACTTGCTCAAGGCGAAGGGCAGCAGCGCACGCGCACCGGCAGCCACCAAGACATTGGGAATATTTTCACTGATCGCCAGCATTTCTTTGGTTGAATTCGCGCGCTGAATTTTCTTGGACTCTCGGGTCTCCTCAGCCACCAGCTTCATGCGCACAGCGGGGTCGCTCTCCTCAGTGAACATACACGCCCGCATCAACGAAATGTTGTTGCCAAAACTGCTGCTATTACTAAATTTATCCTCGCGCATGTTCACCGGGCACATCGCAAACAGATGGTCGCTTGGCGGCGCATTCTGGCTTTCCAGGTAGCGACGAAGCGCGCCCCCCACTAGGGTCAGCACCACATCATTGACGGTCGAATTCTCGGCCAGCACGCGCATGCCCTTGATCGCATCCAGGTCAAAGGCCCTGGCCTGGAACACGCGTCGGTACTCCATCGGACCGTTAAACAATGTCTTCGGCACTGCCACTTGCTCGTCAATTTCAGCATCCTCAAACAGTGACTCAATACGATTCACCGCCAGTTTGCCGAGGGACTTCCCAAGCATGGGCACTTTGCGCAGGAAGGAGGCTTCTGTCTTCCACCCTTGCTTGAAATTATTGACCATCGCCCGACGGGACATGGTCAGCAGCGATGGTTCCGGCTGCGCTTCATAGTTTGCCGGTGGTTCATAGCTCACACCGGCCGGCTGATGCAGTGCCGCCAACAAACCGCGAACCGTATCGCCGTCGGCAAGGGAGTGCTGCATGCGGGTGAGTATGGCGAAGCAGCCCTTGGGAAGATCGTCACAGTTATCCAGCCCCTCAATCACGTGCATATCCCACATTGGCTTGGAGTTATCGATTGGGGTCGCCTGAATTTGGGCGCATAGAATGCAGAACTGCCGCCAATCCTTGGGGGCTGGCAGGGCAATGTGTTTGATATGCGATTCAATATGAAAATCCGGATCATCCACCAAGTAAGGGGCATCCAGATTGAAGGGCACACCGCAGACTTTACGCCGAAAGATTGGCAGCCCTGCCATCACTTTGTCGAAGTAACTGAGAATTTCCTGAAAACCCAGCTTGCCGCCCTTCACCGTGGACTGATCATAAATGGTCACCACAGTGAAATGGGTTTTCACGGCAGCCGTCTCCAATTGAAACATCGCCGCATCTTGACCTGTTAGCTGTAGCATCGCATCCCGCCCACTTATTGATTAATGTTGTTATTCACGCCACATCGGTCGCCGCCAGCTGCGCTAAACTGCGCCGTCGATATCCCCGCGCAGATACGCCTGTAGAAACGTCAATTCCTGCTCCACCCCCTTGTCGGCCTGGCTGATCACAAATTTCTCCAGGCGTCGGCCAATAAGGGGGACGCGGGCAGCACACTGATGATTGATCGTATAACGGCAACCCGCACGATGGGGTTCAAGGGCAAAGTCGCCATAAATATCAATGCTTTGACCTTCAATCGCGACCTCAAACTCGCCGTTCCAGCCCTTCACTGTGTTTTGCCAATTTTCTCGCAAATGGAATAGCTGACTCGGCTCAAAGAATTTGCTGAACATCGCGGGCAAGGACCGAGTTACCCGACGCGACATGAGAAACTCGTGACCCTGACTGGCCGTCTTCTTCACTTTGCAGCTTACCTGGCTCTCGCCAAGACGTTCACTCCTGAAGCGCCTGAAGTCCGGGCTTAGAAAAAGCGCCGCCACCTCGGGCAAGTCCCGATCAAATACAAAGGTTACCGCCAATGCCAACTCCTTGAGCGCTATTTATGATTATTAACGTCGCAGATTTCTGCCGCGCTTTTGCTCCGGTCCACCATCGTGACTCACCCGGATTTGGCTTTTATCGCACGAATTTTGTTAATCAGCAATTAAGCAAATAGCCCCTTGATAGGGCTCATTGATGAAAGTCGCTCGAGCTGCTGCCCTAAGGTGTCAGCCATCATCCAACAGAAGAGACAAAGGATCACCAACGGGGTGAGTAGGACGCAATGACGGGTAGATCACGATCCACCAACAGGCAACACGGCAGAGATCAAAATGGCTAACACGACGGAATGCGCCCTGCATAAGACGCACAACGAAAATGGGCAGGAGAAGAATCAACCGATAAAATTTAATTCCAGAAATACAGCTTAATTTAGTCGTTATTACTTTTTGCTATTTTTCTTCGCAGCAGAAGCCACCCCTGCGCGAAAGCAATCGAGCTGCCGAAAAAATGGGGCTACGCTGAAACCTGTGCCCCAGCCACCTTCTTACCCAGCTTGGCATTCACCAGGGCAAACGCACCGACTACAAACATCATTAATGCGCCGTAGGTTGCTGGCAACATCCCAATGGCTTGATTCTCAAGCACGACCGTTGCCACAAACACGGCAACCGAAGTATTCTGCAAGCCGACTTCTATAATGATGGTAGTACGCTGCTGCCTCCCCAATCGTCCGAGGGTGCCTAACAGCCAACCCGCCGCCATCACCGTCAACATAAAGCCAATGACCAGCACACCCATGCTCGTCAAATTCTGCAGCAACAATGCTCGCTCGCTCACCAGATAACCCGTTAACACGAAGGCCATTGCCACCGCTGCTGCAATCCGCATTTTACCTTCCATGCCAATGGCAAAGGCGGGAAAATAGCCCCGCACTAGCATTCCTACAGCGACCGGCACAACACACAGCATCATCAGCTGTTTGATCAGTAAGCCCACCGGAAGCGAAAAGGCGGCCAGCTCCTGCAGAGACAACAAACTGGGCGCCAGCCCCAGGATCAGCGGCATGGTAACCACAATCAGCAGGCTATTCATCGCCGTTAGCCCCACCGACAGCGCAACATCGGCCTTCGCCGCAAAGGACACCGCGTTTGAGGTCACCCCGCCCGGGCAGGCCGACAACAACAGCAAGCCCAACGCGACGTGATCAGGCACGGTCACCAAGCTTAAAATGGCAAGAGCGATTAGTGGCAGCAACAGCATTTGGCCAAGCAGGCCGAGCAACACTGGTTTGGGCCGTCTGGCCAGCACCGCAAAGGACGATGGCGTTAAACTCATGCCCATCCCCACCATAATCAAAATCAGGGTAGCGGGAATAATCACGGTAAAAAAAAGGTCAAACGAACTCATGAAGTGACAACTCTTATTATCAATTGGCCCCATGATACGCGAAGCTCCAGGACAGACGAAGCGGCCCCCGGCACAGCGCAGTCAGCACATCACCGCGGGCAGACGTTGCCGTGTTGCCCACGCACCATTGCAAACGCTCGGGGGGATGGCACTATACTGCCCCTACTTTGCGGTAATCAGGACATTTCGACGCAGATGCAGACCTATCTTGTGGGCGGCGCAGTCCGCGACCAATTGCTGAACTACCCCTATCAAGACAAGGACTGGGTGGTGGTCGGTGCCACCCCCGATGAGCTGATCGCGCTTGGTTATCAGCAGGTCGGCAAGGATTTCCCGGTGTTTCTCCACCCTGAAACCAAAGAGGAATACGCACTGGCCCGTCGGGAGCGCAAACAAGGCAGCGGATATCACGGTTTTGTCTGCGACTTCGGCCCGGAGATCAGCCTGGAGGAGGATCTCAGTCGCCGTGACCTGCGTATCAACGCGATGGCAATGGACAGCGAGGGCACGATCATCGATCCCTACGGCGGCCAGCAAGATATTGCCGACCGCCTGCTGCGACACATCGCCCCCGCCTTTCGGGAAGACCCCCTGCGGGTGATCCGGGTGGCCCGCTATGCAGCCCGCTATGCCCATCTGGGTTTTCGAGTTGCCGAGGACACCCTGGCGCTGATGACGGAAATGAGCGACAGCGGTGAATTGCGCACCCTCTCCCCCGAGCGCCTGTGGACCGAATTCACACGGGCCCTGGGGGAACGCAGCCCGGCGGTGTTTTTCAAAGTGCTACTGGATTGCCGGGCAATCGCCAGCCTGCACCCCGCTTGGGCTGAGGCCCTCACCGACCGCATTCTCAAAGCCGTTAGCCGGGCGGCTACCCTACAGCTCGCCACGCCAGTGCGCTTTGCCATCAGTGCGGCGGCACTGGATACCCAGCAGGCCAACCAGCTGTGCCAGACCCTGCGCTGCAGCGCCAGCGCCCAGCGACTGGCTACCCTGTTTGCCGCCCATATCCCGCTGCCCGCCCTGGACAACCCGGAGAACATCCTGACCTTGATTGAGCAATTTGACTATTTGCGCCGCCCCGAGTTGCTCAAAGACTTTTGCGATGGGGTCCGGGCAATCAGCGGCAGCCATGATGCGATTCTGCAACTGATCGAAAAGGCAGCCCGCAGCGCTGCCGAGGTGAATGCGGCAGAATTAATGGCGGAGGGATACAACGGCAAGGCCCTCGGTACCGCCCTGCGTCAGAAACGCTGCGACGTCATCGCCAAGCTGATGAAACCGAATTAATCGCTGGTGGAAATGTGCTGATCGCGCCACCGGAAAGGTACGGGCTGCAACACTTGCTGCCCGGGATAATGGCGCCAGAGTTGCTGGTAACTGCGTTGTGCCACCGGGTGCACCAAATTCGGCGCCAGCTCGCTCAGCGGCCACAACACAAAAGCATTGGTCAGCACCTCGCCCCGCGGCAGCTCCACACCATCGATGACCCCGGTGGCATCGCCATACAGCAACAGATCAATATCGAGGGTGCGCGGGCCATATTTGGGCGCATTCGGCTGGCGGCCGTGGCGATATTCGATGGCCCTTAAGGTCTCGGCCAGCGCCGCCACCGACAAGTCGGTGGTCAACGAAACCACCATATTCAGGAACAGGCTGCCCTGAAAACCAACTGATTCGCTCTCAAACACCCGGGACAGACCCAGCTTGCCGAAGCGCTCACTCAGCTCGTCCAGCGCCCTGGCCAGGTGGGTGTAGCGCTGGCGGTTGCTGCCCAGGCCGAGATAAACCTCAACCACCCGTGCGACTGCCCCGCTCAATGACAATGCCAACATCCTGAGCCCGGCCGACCGCCTGGGGTTTGCTCAAGGTCAGGCGCAACCAGGGAATGCCGAACTCGCGCCGCAGCAGCGCAGCGCACTCTTCGGCCAGGGTTTCCACCAGCTCATAGCGGCTGGCCTCGACAAAATCGATGAGCGCCTCCGACACCGCTTTGTAATTCAAAGTCAGGGCGATATCGTCATCGGCCGCGGCTGGACGAATATCGGTCGCCATTTCCACATCCAACACCACCGGCTGACGGTGCTGCCGCTCCCAATCAAAAATGCCAATAATAGTGTCTATGCGCAGGCCGCGCAGATACACAATATCCATAACTTACTCCTGAGCGTTGCCAACCGCCGCCAATTGATCCATCGGCCAGCGCGGGCGCACTTTGACGCCCAGCGGTTCGAACTCACCTGCCAGCAGACGACAGCATCCGGCGTAGGCGATCATGGCCCCGTTATCAGTGCAAAAGGCAGGCCGCGGATAGAACACCCGGCCGCCCAGTTTTTCCAGACGAGTCGCGAGCTGTGCGCGCAACATGCTATTGGCACTCACGCCACCGGCAATCACCAGGCGGTTGAGCCCCTCCTGCTCCAGGGCCCGGGTGCATTTAATCACCAGGGTCTCCACCACCGCCCGCTGGAAAGCAGCGGCGATATCGGCGCGATCGGTTTCACTGAGCTCACCGTCACCACGGCAGTCAGCAATCGTATTAAGGGTGAAGGTCTTGAGCCCGCTGAAACTGAAATCCAGACCGGGGCGGTTCACCATTGGCCGGGGAAAGGTGAATCGGTCGAGGTTACCGCGATCGGCGAGCCGGGCCAGGGCGGGGCCGCCGGGGTACCCCAACTCCAGCATCTTTGCGGCTTTGTCAAAGGCCTCGCCGGCGGCATCATCCAGTGACTCGCCCAGCATCTTGTATTGGCCGATGCCCTCTACCCGCACCAACTGGGTATGACCGCCGGAGACCAGCAGGGCAATAAAGGGGAACTCGGGGCGGTCCGCCTCAAGCATCGGGGCCAGCAGGTGGCCTTCCATATGATGTACGCCGATTGCAGGCACCCCCCAGCCATAGGCTAGCGCCCGGCCGCCGCAGGCACCGACCATCAAGGCACCGGCCAGGCCCGGCCCCTGAGTAAAAGCCACCGCATCAATATCGGCAGCACTGAGGCCCGCCTCGTCAAACACCTGACGCACCAGCGGCAACATTTTGCGCACGTGGTCCCGGGAAGCGAGCTCGGGCACCACACCACCAAACTCGGCATGGAGCGCCACCTGGCTGTACAAAGCATGGGCGAGCAAACCCGCATCACTATCAAAAATAGCAACGCCGGTTTCATCACAGGATGTTTCCAGACCTAAAACCCGCACAACACCATCAACTCAATTTGCCGCCGTATAAGGAGGGGCCGCAATGATACTGAGTTCAGACGCCTCTGCACAACTTGCGGCCCGCCGAGCGCCGACGCGCCAAAGCACTGTTTAGGCGGTTAATATCTCCTTTCGGGCTTTGCTTTTTCGCCCGCTTGGGTTTAGAATTCTGCGCCCTTGGAGATGTCGCTAACAAAACGTGCGGCATCATTTGCCAGAAAACTGCAAATTTCCGTTGTTAGACTGCAATTTGCCCACAATTTCAGGACAGGTTTTACGAATGCCTTCAGTGAAAATCAAAGAGAACGAGCCGTTTGATATTGCCCTGCGCCGTTTCAAGCGCTCTTGTGAAAAGGCCGGTGTACTGGCAGAAGTACGTCGCCGCGAGTTTTACGAGAAGCCCACTTCTGTGCGTAAGCGCCAGGCAGCGGCTGCCGTAAAGCGTCACGCCAAAAAAGTTTCTCGTGACCTGAAAAAACAAACCCGCCTCTACTAAGCCGGCCGGGGCTTGTTGACCATGGCAGATCAGACGCTAAAACAGCAGCTCACCGCGGAAATGAAATCCGCGATGCGAGCCAAAGAAAAAGAGCGCCTGGCTGCCATTCGTCTTATCCTCTCCGAAGTTAAACGCATCGAAGTTGACGAGCGCATCGACGTTGACGATGAGCGCATGCTCGTTGTCCTGGACAAAATGTGCAAGCAGCGTCGCGACTCCATCAGCCAGTACGAGCAAGCTGGCCGTGACGACCTGGCAAGCCAGGAGCGTTTTGAGATGGAGGTGATCCAAACCTTCATGCCCACCCCTCTGACCGATGCCGAGCTCGACACCCTGATTGCAGACGCCATCAGCCAAACCGGCGCCACCAGCATGAAAGATATGGGTCAGGTCATGGCGATCCTCAAGCCGCAATTGCAGGGCCGCGCCGACATGGCCGCCGTCAGCAAAAAAATCAAGGCTGGCCTTCAGTAAGTCGGTAATTGCCGACACCCATCGGCACTGTTACGCTCTTTCGTCTCGCCGATAACGGAATCCTGACGTGGCCGCCAAAGGACTCATCCCGCAATATTTCATTGATGACCTGCTGTCCCGGGTGGATATTGTCGACGTCATCAACCGCCGGGTGGCCCTGAAAAAAGCCGGTCGCAATTACACCGCCCGCTGCCCCTTTCACGAAGAGAAAACCCCCTCTTTCAGCGTTAACCCTGACAAACAGTTCTATTACTGCTTTGGTTGCGGTGCCAGCGGCAACGCCATCGGCTTTTTGATGGATTACGAGCGCCAGGACTTCCCCCAGGCGGTGGAAACCCTGGCCACCAGCGCCGGTGTTGACGTGCCCCGGGAGGAGCTCAGCCCCCGCCAGGCCCAACAGCAGGAACGCCGCAAAACGATATACGATCTGATGGAACAGATCAGCAAGCACTACCAGCAACAGCTGCGCGACCACCCCCAGGGCAAGCGTGCCGTCGACTACCTGAAAAAACGCGGCCTCAGTGGCCGCATCGCCCGGGATTTCGAGCTCGGTTATGCCCCGCCCGGCTGGGATAATCTGTTGCGCGAATTCGGCCAAAGCGATAGCCAGCGCCAACAGTTAATGGATGCCGGCATGCTGGTCGAGCGGGAAGACGGCAAGATCTACGACCGCTTTCGCGACCGCATCATGTTCCCTATTCGGGACAACCGCGGCCGGGTGGTGGCCTTTGGTGGCCGGGTGCTCGGTGACGAAAAACCCAAGTACCTCAACTCCCCCGAAACCGACATCTTTCATAAAAGCAAAGAGCTGTATGGCCTTTACCAGGCCCGCCAGCGCAACCGCCAAATTGAGCAATTACTCGTGGTTGAGGGCTACATGGACGTGGTTGCCCTGGCCCAGAACGACATTAACATCGGCATTGCCACCCTCGGCACCGCCAGCAACACCGACCACCTGCGCACCGCCTTTCGCTACTGCAGCGAGGTTGTCATTTGCTTCGATGGTGACGAGGCGGGTCGCCGCGCCGCCCAGCGCGCCCTTGAGAATGCCCTGCCCGCCATGGAAGACGGCCGTCAGATTCGCTTCCTGTTTTTGCCCGAGGGCGAGGACCCGGATTCACTGGTGCGAACCAAAGGCAGCGCTGGCTTTCGCCAGTTGCTGGCCAAAGCCAGCCCGCTGGAAAGCTTTTTCTTCGAGAGCTTTTACAGCCAGGCCGACCCAAACACCCTGGAGGGCAAAGCGCGACTGGCAAAATTGGCAGCACCGATGCTGAATCAGCTACCCGATGGCGTGTTCAAGCAACTGATGCTTGACGCCCTCGCCCAGCGCACCGGGCTGAGCCGCAGCGCCCTCGACCAACTGCTCGCCGCTCAGCCAGAAGCGGCACCAGTCCAGAGCACAGCGCAAGGTGACGAGGCACATCCCGCTGCCGCCAGCCCCGGCCCTGTCACCCGCCGGGCCGACCGCCCCCTGGTCGCCAAGCTGCCCAAGGGCCAGCAGGACCCGCTGCGCTTCGCCCTCGCCATGCTGCTGTTCAACCCCCGGTGCGTAAACACCGGCGCCGCCATGAGCCTGCCTACCCTAGAGGGCTCAGCCACCGCGGCGCTGCTGCAGGAGCTGATCAGCTTGCTGCGACGACGCCCCGACACCAACACCGCCGCCCTGCTCGGCTACTGGCAGGGTCAGCCGCAATACCAGGAATTGACCCAGGCACTCAAAACCATCGAGCTGTTGGGCGCGTCATTAAACGACGAGCTGGCCACCGCCGCCTTTGTCGACGTCCTCAAGCACTTGGAAAAGCAGAAAATGGCCCAATATCTGCAGGAGGAATTGGAAAAATTACAGGCATTGTCGCGCCCTGCGAAGGCGCCAGACCCCGCTAAAGAAATGGGTCAGAAAGTCGACAAAGCCCCTCAGCAGAACTACGCTCAATTGGACGACGAGCAGAAAAAACGCTTGGCCGCCATTCAGGAAATGTTGCGCCAGCGCCACAAGCAGTAAGCACCTAGCGAAACAAGCCGGTATTTTGCTGGTCGTAGCCCTAGCCGATGCAGTATAATTCGCGGCTATTTTTTCAACGCGCAGCCCACGAGTACATTGCCAGAATGAGTGACTTCAATCATCAATCTCGCCTCAAACAACTCATTGCCAAGGGCAAAGAGCAAGGTTATCTGACCTATTCTGAGGTGAACGACCACCTTCCGGAGGACATTTCTGATCCGGATCAGGTGGAAGAAATCATTCAGATGATCAATGACATGGGCATCCAGGTGTTTGAACACGCACCGGATGAAGACACCCTGATCATGGCTGGCAGCGATTCGCCTGACGATATCGCCGCCGCCGAGGCCGCCGCCGCCCTGGCCGCGGTTGAGACCGAGACCGGCCGCACCACCGACCCCGTACGGATGTACATGCGGGAAATGGGCACCGTTGAACTGTTGACCCGCGAAGGCGAGATTGTGATCGCCAAGCGCATCGAAGAAGGCATCCGCGAAGTGATGGCGGCCCTGGCCTTCTACCCCGGCGTGGTCAATGGCATTCTCGGCGAGTACAACAAGGTCGCCACCGAAGAGCGCCGCCTGGGCGACATCATCAGCGGTTACCTAAACCCCGAAGACAATGTTCCCTCGCCCCAGGCCCAGGCTGCTGCCGCGGCGGAGAACAACGACGACGAAGAGACCACCTCTGGCCCCGACCCCGAGGAAGCCGCCAAGCGTTTTGGCGCCCTGCAAAAGCAGGCCGACAAGGTCGAAAAGAGCATTGCCAAACACGGTCGCTACAGCAAGCAGACCGCAAAAGAGCTGACCGAGCTGGCTGAAATCTTCAAGTTCTTCAAGCTGACCCCCGCCCTGTTTGAGCCGCTGGTTGAGGAAGTGCGCACCACCCTCAGCTCTATTCGCGCGCTGGAGCGTGAAATCATGATTATCGCCGTCAAAAATGTCGGCATGGATCGCAAGGATTTCATTCGCAGCTTCCAGGGCAGCGAGGCCAACCTGAAATGGGTCGACGAACAGGTTAAAAAGACGCCCCGTCTGGCGGACTTCAGAGATCTGATCATTCGCACCCAAAGCAAGATTGCCCAGATTGAAGAGCGTCAGGACCTGACGATTTCCGACATTAAAGAAATCAACCGCCGCATCTCCATTGGCGAGGCCCGTGCCCGTCGCGCCAAGAAAGAAATGGTCGAGGCCAACCTGCGCCTGGTTATCTCCATTGCCAAGAAATACACCAACCGCGGCTTGCAGTTCCTCGATTTGATTCAGGAAGGCAACATCGGTCTGATGAAAGCGGTAGACAAATTCGAATACCGTCGCGGCTACAAGTTCTCAACCTATGCAACCTGGTGGATTCGTCAGGCAATCACCCGCTCCATCGCCGACCAGGCCCGCACCATTCGTATTCCGGTGCACATGATTGAGACCATCAACAAGCTCAACCGAATTTCCCGGCAGATGCTCCAGGAGATGGGTCGTGAACCCACCCCTGAGGAATTGGGCGAGCGCATGGAAATGCCCGAGGACAAAGTCCGCAAGGTGCTGAAGATCGCCAAAGAGCCGATCTCCATGGAGACCCCCATCGGCGATGATGAAGACTCCCACCTGGGCGACTTCATTGAAGACAACACCATTTCTTCACCTGTGGATTCCGCCACCGGCGAAGGCCTGCGTGAGGCGACCCGCGAAGTGCTGGCCGGCCTGACGGCCCGGGAAGCCAAGGTACTGCGGATGCGTTTCGGTATCGACATGAACACGGACCACACCCTTGAAGAAGTGGGCAAGCAGTTTGATGTTACCCGGGAGCGTATTCGCCAGATTGAAGCCAAAGCGCTGCGCAAACTGCGCCACCCCACCCGCTCCGATCATTTGCGTAGCTTCCTGGACGAGTAAGCCGCGTTTGGAAGCGTCCGTTCCACAACGGGCGCTTCCGCTGTACTACCAACGTTGAGGAGCCCCGTGGCCAATCCCTTCCTTTCAGCTGTTTTTGTGATGGCGCTGGGCCTGACAGGCTGCGCGCTACACGCGCCCAAGCCACCTGCCGACAACGAGGTCGACCCGCCCCCCGCAGCGGCCACATCCACCACCCCCGGCGACATCGAGACCGCCAACGATGCGTTGATGAAGGGTCGCTACGCCGAGGCCGAAGCCCTGTACACACCGCTCAGCCAGCAAGGTGACACAATACTGCGTCGCCAGGCCCTGACCGGACTGACCTTGTTGTACCTGTCACCTGAGAATCCCGACTTTAACGTCAATATTGCTATCGACGTGATGGATCAGCTCAACGCGCTTCTCGACCAAGAACGAGATCAGCAATTGCTGTTTGCCACGCTTAAGCAATTGCTGGAAAACACCGTCACCCTCACCCGCCAGCAGCAACTCGGGGTGACTCAGGTCGCAGAAATTCGCCGATTGAAAGAACGAATCGAAGGCCTGGAAACCGCCCTCGAACGCCTGCGCCGCATCTCGCTTCAGTAGCGATACCTGCGCAAGCTAGAAACTTCTGAGGTAATGGGCCAGCTGCTCATTCAGACTCTCCCTGTCAGACTCTGACCTTGCCAGCATCACCGGCACCCTGCGCCACTGCTCCTGACGCAGCACCTCCAGCAGCCTGGTAATGCCCGCCTCATCCTGATGGCGGCCGATCACAATCAGCTGCCAGGGCAGCTGATCGAGCAAGTCTTGTACCTCACCCAAATCATGGCGACTGTAAACCGCCCAGTGCTCGGCACCCGGCAGCGAGGCAATGGCCTTGGCCAGTACCGGCTCGTCTTCTATCAGCAGCAAATTGCCTACCGCCGCGGCCGGCAGCAGGTCCCGAACCGCATTGCTCAGGTCCGAGCGCTCCACCGGCTTGACCAGATACTCATTCGCCCCCAAAAGCAGACCCAGGTCACGCTCATTAAGCATGGATTGCATCAGCACGGGAACTGCGGCCAGCTCCGGGTCGCCACGCAGAGCGTGCAACACCTGCCAGCCATCCATGCCCGGCATCATCACGTCCAGCACCACCAAGTCTGGTTTGGCCGACCGGGCCAATGCCAACCCCGCCGGCCCCGATTCGGCAGTGCGCACCCGATAGCCATCTTTGCCCAGCACCCGTCGCGCCAGGTCCAGGGCGGCAGGATCATCGTCAATGACCAGCACATCGCCACGATCGGCATCACCACCCTCCTGCTCTTCCTGCAGGCCCAGCGCATGCTGATGCAGTGGCAGGCGCAGGGTAAACACCGAGCCCGCGCCTTCGGTGCTCTCAGCTTCAATGGTCCCGCCCATCAATTCAGCAAATTTCCGGGAGATGGTCAGCCCCAAACCCGAGCCACCGTACTGCTTGGTGGTGGAGAGGTCGGCCTGCACAAAGGCGTCAAACACCCGATCCAGCTGCGCCGCCGTCATGCCGATTCCGGTATCGCGCACCTCGACCACCAGCCACGGCTGATGGTGTTCGCTAACCTGTTGTACAGTCAGCACCACCTCGCCCTCACGGGTGAATTTGGCGGAATTGCTTAACAAATTGAGCAGTATCTGCCGCAGGCGGGTTACGTCGGTGCGCACAACAGACTCGGGCAAATCGTAATGGCAGGTAAGGCGATTCTGGTTTTTCTCCATCAGCGCACCGGCCGTGCCCTCAATGTCATCCAGCACACTGCGCAGATCAACATCCTCCCAGTACACCGCCATGCGTCCGGATTCAATTTTGGAGATATCCAGCACATCATTGATCAGCGTGAGCAGATGCTTGGCAGCCCGCTGCACCTTTTCCAGATCAGGCTGAAGGGCCTCGGCAGGCAGGTCTTGCTCCTCTTCAATTTCTTCGAGCAGCATCTCAGAGTAGCCAATAATGGCGTTCATCGGTGTGCGCAGCTCGTGACTCATGTTGGCCAGAAAGCCGCTCTTGGCCTGGTTCGCCGCATCCGCCCGCCGCACCGCCTCACGCACCCGGCCCATGGCGCCCCGAAGATTTTCCGCCATGTCGTTAAAGGACTCCGCCAATTGGCCAAACTCATCGTGCCCCATCGGCGGGATGCTGTAATCCAGATTGCCGTTACCCCACTCTGCCGTGCCACGCTGGAGCTGGCGAATGGACCGCCGGGTATAGCGGGTGATGTAGTAGCCAAGCACGAAGGTCATCACCAAGGTAAACAGGAACACCGCCAAAGCGATCTTGTTGGTTAAGCTAACCACCTCTTTAAGACGCGCATTTATTTCATCTGAGCGGCTCAACAGAAACCACTCGTCGGCACTGAGCCGGCTGCTTAAGTCTTCATAGAGGGCGATCATTTTGTCGCTGTCGATGCCCCAGCCCCGCTCTAAATAGCGCTCCCAGGCGGCTAACAAGGGCTCTGCTTCCAACAATTGGTAGCGCCCTTCCTCCAGGTACTCCTGCAAATCATTATTGAGAGATTTCTCCAGCTCGCGCAGCTCGGCAACCGACGCCAGTATTTCCTTCCGTTCCTCGTCGCTGATCTGGTTGCCCGCCACCGATTGACTGAGAGCGTCGATCACCAGAATTTTGCGGTGGGTGGTGTAGAGGCGCTGACCAAAATTATTAACCTGGGACTGGGCCCTGATCACGTGTTGCAGCAACCAGACATTGCGGCGTCGGGTGTCATTACTCCATACCTGAATCATCACACTGACCAGCGACAGCATCAGGATAGCAACGAAGGAAAGGGTCAGTCGGCGGGTAAAACTCATTCAGCGCGATCCAGCAATGCCTCAATTTTGGCCAGCAGACGGGGCAGGTCTACCGGCTTGGTATCATAATCATCGCAGCCAGCAGACAAAGCCCGCTGACGGTCGTCGGCCATGGCATGGGCGGTAAGGGCAATAATCGGCACCGATTTCAGTTCGTCGTCCGCCTTCATCTCCGCCGCCACCTGCCAACCGTCCTTCACCGGCAAACTCATATCCAGCAGCATCAAATCCGGCTTTTCCCGGCGGCAGCTTTGCAAGCCGGCTTCCCCGTCCACCGCCAGTGTCACCGTGTAGCCCTTACGCCCCAACCGGCGACTCAGCATGTCCCGGTTCATTTCGTTATCTTCAACCAGCAGCAGCGTCTTCATATTTTCATTACTTCTCGCGGGGTCGACCATTGGCGGAGCGGCCTTCGGCAGATAGCGCAGCCAGTGCACTGCGCAAGGAGTCGCTGGCAGACGTCAGGGTCACCAGCCAATTGCCCTCCCGGCGCTCGGTAAGCTTGCCATAGGCCACCTCGCCCGCGGCCAGCCCGGTAATTTGCAGGTCAGTGAACAGCGCAAATTGCCGGGTACAGCGAATCTGCAGCACCTCCCCCGCCTGCGCCAGCAATTCAGCAGCCACTGTCTCGGCTCCCAGCTGTTTACCACTCATTTCGGTAATCTGCAGCGCAAGCGGTTGGGCGAGGGGCAGCCAATCAGGTTGTGAGCGTGGCAGCAGAAGGTCATATGGCAGACCGACGCCGAGAATTTCCGAGAGCGGCAACGGCTCCTCGGCCCCTTTCACCGCCACCGACAGCGTCTTGCCACGCAGCACCTGCAGGGCCGTTTTCTCGAGGGTGCTCGGCGCCGCCAGAATTTGGCCCCCAACGGTACACGATTCAATCCGGGCGGTCAGATTGACGTTATGGCCCACCACCCCGTACTTGGAGCGCAGTTCTGAACCAATATTCCCCGCCACCACGTCGCCGGTATTCAGACCAATGCCCATTTGCAGTTCGGGCAAACCATCGGCCCGGTTGCGCTGATTGACCTCGTCCATACCAAGTTGCATGGCCACCGCACAGGCCAGGGCGCGATCGCAATCGTCCTCCTCGCTCACCGGCGCCCCGAAAATGGCGAGTATGGCATCGCCGACAAACTCATCCACCGTACCCCGAAAGCGCTGAATGACCTTGGTCATCACGGCCAGATAATTATTTAGCAGCTGTACACACTGCTCTGGCTTGAGCTGCTGACTGATCGCCGAAAAGCCGCGAATATCGGCCATCAAGATCGTTACCGAGCGGCGTTCCCCGCCCAAGCGCAGCCCATCCTGATCATCCAGTAAGCGCTGCACAATTTCGTCGGACAGATAGCGACCAAAAACCTTGCGCACAAAGCGCTGGCTCTTTTCCAGCTCGGCCAGATACTCCCGCTCCCGATCTCGCCAGCGTTTGGTCTCCAGCAGCGCATCCAACCGCGCCTTTAACAGCGTTGCATTCACTGGCTTGAGCAGATAATCACTCGCCCCCGCGTCAATGCAGTGCACTGCCCCGGCCTCATCCTGCATGCCACTAATAATCAGCACCGGGATGTGACGCAAACTGTCGTCGCCCCGAATTGCCTGCAGCACCTCGTAACCGTTCATGTCGGGCATCACCAGATCCAGCAACACCAGATCAGGCCCCGCACTGCGCATCACCTCCAGGCAGCGCGCGCCGCTGCTGGCTTCGATCACCAGGTGGCCCTGACGCTGGAGTTGATGGCCCATTAACTCCCGACTGCTATCGTTATCATCCACCACCAGAATGGTGCCGGTATGTTGCTGGCCATTTTCGCGAATCACGCCCCGCTTGAAACTGCGAAAAATCCCGGCAATCGGGTCCTTGCGGTTGGGGGTATCGTTGCGCAGCGAGAATTTCTCCAGCCGCTCCTGAAAGAGCTTGGATTGACGCTGGATCAGCCCCAAAAAATGCTGGACCTCATCCTCATCGCAATCCTCCCGCAGCATCTCGCCAAAGCCATCCACCACGCCGATGGCGTTGCGCAGATCGTGACGCATTCGGGATATGCCCACCTCATCGCCCGGGGTAAGTTCATACAATGTCGCCAGGGTCTGGATCATTTCTTCCAACGCCTGAGAGATGCGGCTGGCATCTGCCCGCAATGGCTCACGCACGGCCACCACCGGGTGCTCC
The DNA here is from genome assembly GCF_023702635.1 of Spongiibacter taiwanensis. Lineage (NCBI taxonomy): Bacteria > Pseudomonadati > Pseudomonadota > Gammaproteobacteria > Cellvibrionales > Spongiibacteraceae > Spongiibacter > Spongiibacter taiwanensis. Next base: position 3,293,116 of record NZ_CP098455.1, on the reverse strand, counting down.
AGCAAGGCTTCAGTATAGGCAGCCATCGACTGCAAGGGGGCCTGCAACGACTGGTTGAGATCGTCGAGATAAGCTTTGAAAATGCGGTCTTTGTCAGACAAGGACAGCGCTCCATCATCGGCAAATTAGGTCCCCGATTATGGCATTTCAGCGTGAAATTGCTACCGCAGTTCGCGCCTGGCCGGCCACCGGACAGCGCTGGCAATGGGGCTTCGCCGCCATTATAATGCGGCCTCCTTTCGACGGGCCCCGGCTCGTCAGCGCTAGGGGCCTATAGCTCAGTTGGTTAGAGCATCCGACTCATAATCGGCAGGTCGCAGGTTCAAGTCCTGCTGGGCCCACCATCTCCACACGCTTGTTTGTTCTTGTAAGCACAAGTTGGTCACCGGGCTCTACCCCACCTAAGACTCGGGCCATCACTTCCTGATCAAACATTGATCAAAAATCAATAAATCCAGCGCTCATTGGCCAACGGTGACTGATTAAGTAACGTACGCCGTTCCCGCCAATCAGGTAAAAAGCGATCCATGTGCGCTTTAAAACGGTCGTTGTGCCTGCGCTCCAGAAGATGAACCAGCTCGTGTACTAAAATGAATTCCAAGCACTCGGGAGGCTTTTTGGCGAGTTCCAGATTCAGCCAGATCCGCTTCGCATCAGCGTTACAGCTGCCCCACTTGGTCTTCATTTTTTTTACGCCCCAGCACACGTCTGCAACTCCGATATGTTGCTGCCAGGCAGCCATTAGCTCCGCAATTCGAGCTTTAAGAGCGTCGCGATAAAACTCGCTTAATACCAAGCCCTTTTTGTCTAGGGACGTTCCGGGATTGACGTACAGATGGATCTTCCCGCCCCCCACACTGAGCTCATGACGACCCTTGCGCTCCACCAAATTCAGGCGGTAGCGCCTACCCCAAAGGTAGTGACATTCACCGCTGACCATCTCCCGATCAGATTGCCGAGGCTGCCTGGCGAAGTCACTTTGCTGTTTTCTAATCCAGGGAATGCGACTGATCACCGCCATACGGATCGCGGTATCCGTCATCGACGCGGGAGCAGAAATTCGCACCCGGCCATCGGGCGGCAGCACACTGATATGCAGATTCTTGATGGCCTTGCGATTGAGCTGCATGGCGATTGATCCAATCTGAATCATCGCCATCAGTGGTACTCTTTCTGGGCTCGGGCCAGCTCCATCACGCTTCCCACATCCACTTCATAGCCGACGGTTTCCTCCCGCACGGCATTGGCAATCTCCCGCTCCTTAAAGCGGTCGCCAACCCATTCTGCCTTCTTGGTGTATCGGATCGCCGTATCGATCTTCGTCGCCAACAGCTCGTCCTTGCCAAAATTATCGTAGAACGCTCGCTTGGCGCCGGTATCCATAGACGGAGGATATTCAGCCGATGACACGGAAGGCCGTATCACTTTCCTGGAAAGCTCCCGAATTCGCTCCAGGTATTCCTGATACTCAATGGCCTTTTGGCGGCGAAGCAGGATCAGCTCATCTAACAATACCGACATTTGCTCGTAGTATTTCGGGTTAACCGGGTTCTCGTCGACAATGGTTTTGCGCACATTGTTTTCTATGGTTTCGGCCATGGCCTCAGGGTTATTGCGAATGTTGTCAGGCAGCGCATCGCCCAAATCGCCCTTGTCCACAATCAATTCGATCAGGCCCAGCTCTTCAAAATCCATCAGTACTTCGCTGTCGTCGGCACGAATATACATATCAAGCAGATGCCGCATGGCAGGTTCGTAGCGCTTCATATCCAGTAAATCGCCGCTGGCCAGCTTGACCTCATCCCGCACCTTTTCATAGTGCGCGACTTCCGCCCGCACCTTTTCAATGTCCGCACCCGAATAACCGGCATCGGGCATTTCGTTGGCGATATTGGCAAAGGCCCGCAGCAACTTGGCCACATTCTGGTAAAGCGTCAGTCGAAGAGCTTCTTTTTCGGTGATTTCGTCCTGATTGACGCCAGACTCACCACAAAAATAATGGATAAAATCCTCGGTGGCGCGGGGCGCCTTCACCGGTTCGCACAGCGCCCGCACCATCTCCAAGGCATTATCCAAATCCAACGAGGCCTGCTCCAGCCGGTTCTTGAGCAAGCCCGCTACATCGTCCTTGTCATAGCCCTCAAAAGCGCCCTGGGTGTAATCAGAAATCGCCTTATCCAGCGAACGGAACAGATCTTTGTAGTCGATAATGTAGCCGTATTCCTTGTCATCACCATCCAGGCGATTAACACGGCAAATGGCCTGAAACAGATTGTGATCGGCCATCTGTTTATCGATATAAAGATAAGTCGCGGAGGGGGCGTCAAATCCCGTGAGCAGTTTGTCTACCACAATCAGCAGGCGCATTTGGCCGGGCTCATCGATAAAGCGTTTTTTGACCTCCTTTTCGAACTCCTCCACCCGGCCTGCAGCCTGATCTTCCGGCTGTTCAAAATGCTCCGCCAGCATCTTGCGGTAGGTGTCGTACTTGAACAGCTTTTCGGTCAGCCCCTCGCCAGCTTCTTCGCCCTTGATGGTGGATGCGGCAGGCTGAAAGCTGGTAACAATGGCCAATTTGCCCGCCAAGTCGGTCTGACTGAACATGTCGTAGGCCTTGCAGGCTTGATAGACACTAGAGCAAACCAGCATGGCGTTGCCATGGCCATCCATCAGCCGGGGCCTAGTATCCATATCCAGCAGGATGTCATTGACGATTTGCTGCAAGCGCGACTTACTGGACAGCACCTTCTGCATGGTGCCCCATTTCTGCTTGAGCTGGGTTTTGGCGAGCCGGGACAGACCACGGGTTTTGGCCTCAAACCATTCGTCCACCTTCTTCTGAGAGGTGATATTCTGATCGATGTCCCGGGCCTCGTAGCGCAGATCCAACACCACGCCATCGGCCACCGCCTCATCAAACTTATAGGTGTGGATATAAGGCCCAAATACCTCCACGGATTTTTTCTTGTCTTTTTTCATCAACGGCGTGCCGGTAAAACCGATGAACATTGCCTCGGGCAAAATCGCCTTCATCGCGTCATGTAATTTGCCTGACTGGGTGCGATGACACTCGTCCACAAACACAAACAATAGGCCCTTGGCCTTAAAATCCTTGGGGAGGGACTGCTTCAATTCAGCGATAAATTCGTCGGTGGCGGCATCACTTTCCGCATCCGACTGCCGACCAAATTTATGCACCAGGGAACACACCAACCAGGGATCAGGCTGATTTAGGGTCGCCACCAAATCCGCGCCGCTCTTGGTGCGGTAAATGGCCTCATCAACCCCGGTAAACACTTTTTCAATCTGCTCATCCAGCTCGGTGCGGTCGGTAACCACCAATACCCGGCTGCCACCGACATTCTCCCGTATCCACTTGGCCAACCAGACCATGGTCAGGCTTTTACCCGAACCCTGGGTATGCCAGATAATGCCGCCTTCCCGTTTGGCAATATGGCGCTTGGCTGCTTCTACACCAAAAAACTGGTTGTGCCGACAGGTCTTTTTCACCCCGGCGTCATAGACGATAAAGTCGTGGATAATTTGCAGAAATCGCGGTTTGCTACAGAGGCATTTCAGATGGCCATCCAGCTTATGCTCAAGATCAACAGCAGATGGCTCCTTCCACTCGAGGTAGTATTTTTCCGGGGTTTCAATGGTGCCGTAGCGCAGGCCCTGAGTATCGTTACCCGCCATCACCAGTTGTATGGTGGTAAAAAAATTGCGAATGAAATCCTTTTTTTGATTATCCAGGTTTTGGCGAATCCCCTCGGAAACCGACACCGACGAGCGCTTTAGTTCCAACACGCCCAAGGCAATGCCGTTTACATAGAAAACAATATCCGGGCGTTTCTTGTTTTCGCCCTTGATGGAGACTTCTTCGGCGAAGGCAAAATCATTCTCTTCAGGGTGTTGCCAGTCAATCAACCATACGGTCTGATTTAACTCGCCCGCACCTACCTTGTCTTTCACGCCATAGCGCAGCAGCCCGTAAACATCCTTGTTGGCGTAGTAGAGTTTCTTCCCTTCACCCAGAGCGGCGGCACCATCCAGCTGGCGCAGAGCGCGGCTGATCAGCGCCTCGCTAACACCACGATTTCGCAGCCAGGCAGTAAGAATGGCAACATCAATATTGCGGTTGTCGGGTCGATCCTGCCAATTGCCGAGATAGCGGTAGCCAAGCTCCTTCTGCAGGAATTGCACTACCCGATCCTGCGTCACCCGTTCGCGCTGCCCGACCTGTGTCATTCAAACTCCCTCTACACCAACGTCCTGTTACCGGCCGAGCAATCACAGCGGCACAGCCTTCAAACGATCAATCGCAATCTGCAGGCTCTTGTCATCAAACAGATTCAGCTTACGCTCCGCCCACTGTTTGCCCGCTGGCCAGCGGGCCATGCCTTCTTTGATCGACCCCAGCGCCAACTCACAATTGTCCTTCACCACTAACCAATCCACCGTGGACAGTAATTCCATCCCGAAGGGCGATTCAAATCCATCGATAAGCTGACTGGTTTGTTCAAGCGTGGGCAGGTAAGCCTTGGCCTCAGTCGCCAAATAGGCTTCCACAAAGTCTTTCTTATTATCGTTAAAGGCGATCACATCCAGCGGCTGACTGTCGGGTATCCGTTTGTCGGCCTTCAGGTAGCTGCCATCCAGGGCATTCAGCAAATGGGTAAGATTATTGGCATAGGGCCCGTAATAATTGGCTTCAAAATCCAGCTTCAGCTGATTATCCAGCCCTTTGGCATCAATCACCCGCTGCAGGAACCAGGCGAGTTTTTGAATCTCAAGCAGGCTGCACTCCATGCCCAATATCCAATAGCGGCGCACCAGCTCGGCCACCAGAGCCCGAGCAGGAGTTAAGGTGTTTACACCGGATTTTTTGCTGACATTCTGATATTTGGCGGTAGGCTCAAACACCAAGATATTCACGCCCTCCAGATCGCCCAAAGCTCGCTCAACCAGAGGCTTGACCTCCTGCCAATTCAGGCCGCCGTTACCCGCGCCCAAGGGCGGAATGGCAATGGACTGCAGGCGGTTTTCCTCAATAAAGCGGCGCAAGTCCTCCAGGCCACTTTCAATCCATTCCATTTTGGACTTGGCCTTCCAGTGCTGCTTGGTGGGGAAATTCACCACCCACTTGGGACCCATCAGCTCACCGGTTTTGGTGACAAACATACGCCCGGTTTGCACCTCTCCCGCCTTACAGGCCTGGGCATATTCCTGCATATTCTGAGGAAAGCGCTCTTTAAACATCAGTGCAATACCCTTGCCCATCACCCCGACGGTATTGACGGTATTCACCAAGGCTTCCACCTCGGCATCCAGCAAATTGCCTTGTAGGTATGTGATCATCAGAAGTACCACCCTGAGCGTGCGTAAACCGGCATGCGTATCTGGCGGGCTTGCAGCCAGTTATCCAGTTGAGCCTGAGTCTTGGCAGTGTAACAAATCATCCCTTCCAGAGCAGCGACCGGGCAGTGCTGGTGAATCAGGGCCTCGGCCTGATAGCGCTCAAACTTGGCCGGGTCATCCGGGTCTCGCTTGAAGTCCCGGGCCTGGATAATGGGCCAGTCGATTTTGTCCAGATCCGCCAGATCGGTATAAAAGTTCGACCAGGCGTAATAGGCATGGCCGTCGCTGAATACAAAGGGCAGGCCCAGGTTCTGCACCTTGTACAGACTCGATACCAAAATGACAATTTCGTCATTGCGTCGCCGGTGGACGCCTGCACGACCGCTGTGGATATTCTTCATCATTGGCGAAAAGGGGGTGAAGTAAAACGGCACATAGTCATTCAGATAACCGCCCGGGCCTGCAGGTACTGCATGGGTAGCACGTTTATCGGTCAACTCCGGGTTACCAATCGGGACCCAACCCGGGGATTGCACGGTGCTGTTGCCGCTATGCAACCCGTTATCCAGAATCCAGGGGATATTGTCCCGGTGGACAATTCGCCAGATCAGGGCCTTTTGTGGGTTAAGGGTCGCGCTGTAGTCGTAGGCCATCAGGTATCACTCAAAGTCGAATAAAGCCCGGGCTTCATCAATGGCTTTGCCAATATTGGCGTCAGAAAAAATGTCACGCTTCAACTTCGCTTTCCATTCTTTATCCGCCGCCAATACAGCCTTAACATTCAGGGTATTGATCGCTTTACCTTCGCTCTGCAACTCCACCATTGCCATATCAACCGTTGCCAACAGCTCCAGTTCCTCATTTTTCTTGTAACGCACCTTCTCCAACCATTGCAGCACCTCCGGGCCATACCACGTATCAAAATAGCCCTCTGCGTCAACCACGCTATCGGCAGCCACAAAGCCGGTAAATTGCGCTGATTTCGCCTCCCGAATGTAGCCATTCTGGAGGGCAATTTTTTCGGGGCCAGCATATTTTGTCCGTGGATTGTATGGGCCTGCCGCCTTTTTCAAATAACCTTCTGTCTGCCTTTCTACATGACGGTGCATTAAATAAGCCAGCTTGGTATAGCGCATTCTACCCAGCGGAAACTGTGTGCTGCCGAACTTGTTGGTCAGTACAGAGATAACGACAGCCTCATTAAACGCCCAGTTATGCTTGGGCTTTACGTCGTCGCGTACACTTTGTGATTCGCTTTCAGGGAGCGTAGATATAGGCAGCCTGATTTTGCCGGTCAGCAGCTCCTGCATCATGCCTTGCTTGATTTGCCGGGTTTTGGTGAGGCGCTGCTCCAGCGCTTGGATATCGTCGTCCATGTCGGAGAGGATAGTGGCTATGGCGGCTTGCTCCTCCTTCGAAGGGAAAACTACTTTGGTTGATTCCATTTTTTCTTTAGTGACATGCAACATTGTTCCACCGCTAGAAGAGCCGCGTTTCAATTTTTCTGTCATGTCATCAAGCAAATAGAATAAGTAGCTTTGGCTATAACCTCTTTCACAGGAAATCTTCCAAATATGATAGTGATAAATTGCCTTTTTTCCTCGCCAAATTACAGGACCAAAGGTCGCAGACCACATGAATAACAAATCACCGTAGTTGCAATACTGCTTCTCCGGCAGCGGCAAATTTGAATAATAATATTCCTCGCCACGGCCAGTCAGGTTTTGCAACCTAATAACTGGTATTCCACTATTTTCCCACTCATGTAAGGAATAAGCTCTGCCGTTTAAAAATGAACTGGCGTTACCTAGTGTTGCAACTTCCCAATCTTCAGGAATCTCCCCCAACTCACTTTGCTTATAACCCTTTGACGAACCATCAGCGCGCAAGGCAAATTGGGGCAGACGGGTCCGGCCGGTGAGCAGTTGTTGCATGGTGGCGGTTTTGATGGACTGCTTTTTGGCGATCAGTTTTTCCAGCTCGCTGATTAAGGCATCCACATCGGATAGGGCGTTGGCGATGGCGGTTTGTTCTTGAATTATCGGCAACGGGATTGGGTAACTTTTTAGCGCGGGCAGTTCAACACCAGTCTGTCCGGAGCTTCGCTGAGAAAGCATATCCATCAGTTCGAAAAGCTTTTCTGATTTTAGGACGTAAAATAGATATTCCCTAGTTACATTACTTTTAGGAGTGGCCTTAATCAGCGCAACATTATATGCCCCTTCAATTCCGCGAAGAATTTGAAAGATCGGCGGGCCATATCTCCCAATCATAATATCGGTTGCAGAGCATTTTTTGCGAGCTAGAACCTCAGGAATATAGGTTTCGTATTCAGACGTTTTGTAGTCTCTTATCTGAATTAGTCTGATATAGCCGGATCTCTGCCTAGATATAAACGTGCTGCGTGGTGGCTGCGAGCCTCCAGAGAACTGAGCAATATCGTCAATTGTCAATTGAATCCAATCTTCGGGTATAGTACCAATTTCAGTTTGCTTATACCCAACCGGCACTGGATTCCCGCTTTCGCGGGAATGACGATCCTTTAAATAGGCTGGACTGACCTCAGCCACATGATCCCCGCTCATCACACCCACTCCAAGCCCATGGCTTTTAAGTGGCCAGCCACCTTTTCACTTAGGGCCTCCACCGACTGACTGATCTTCGGCAAAGGTTCTGCGTAGCGCTCCTCCAGCTCCTTCACTCGATTAGCCATCCGCTGGGTCACTCGCTCAATCTCGGCGATAATATTGGCCTGCAAGGTAGCCTGCCATTTATCGGCAACGATCAGGTTTTGAATCTCGGTTTCTGTGAGTTGTGGGTAGTGTTTAAACACCGCCAGATCCAATGCGTCTTGAGCAGCCTTCAACACCTTTTTGGCTTCTGCTTCTGCATCAAATAGCCTTCTGACCTTTTTCAGCGCGGCCTTTTCCTCGGCATCAATGGACAGCTTCAATCTAGCAGTCACGGTAGCTTTGGTGACTTTGTCTTTATCATTCAGGGCATCATTTAACAGCCCTTCGTCGCCAGCCGTATTTTCTTCAATAAAGCTTTCCAGCGCTTGGCTGGCGCTATCGAGCTCAGTCTGCAGGCGGTCGATTTCGGCCTGTTCACTGGTAAAGTAGCGGGCAATAATAAGATTAGGCGGAATCAGCTCGGCTTTGTATTTGCCTTTGTTAATGACCAGATCCGGCGTTTCTTTCAGCTTCTCGCCCTTTTTAGCAACCAGCTCCCGCAGCATTTTTCCTGCGGCCCAACCGTCCTGCGTCAGCACATAGACATCGTCCTGCATCTGCTCAGCCCAGTAATCCATCAGAATCTGGTAGATATCGTATTTACTGAGCAGGGGAACCTGACTGTAGCTCTCCAGTAGGTCTTCACTGATGCGATGGATAATGGCCTTGGGGTTGGTGTCCATGGCTGGACGGTATGCCGGATCGCCAGAAGACAGCGATCCGGCACTCCCAAATGGAATGGCTTTTACATCAACCCGCTGACACCAGGCCTCAAAAGGCTTGAGGCTGTCAGCGGCAAAGCGTTTGAATTCAGGGTGACTCAAAATGCGGCTTTTCACATCGCTGGCCTTGACCAGCGCCTGGCTATAACCTTTACGATCTGCTGCAAACAGCGTGGCGCGAATACTGGGGAAGACCTGCCAGTAATGCTCCAGAGCGTCAATGTCCCGGTTCGGAATGCCGCCCTGCAGGTGGGCACTAAGGTCGTGCAGGTCTTCGGGCTCGCTGGAATCGATATAGCGGGGAATATTCAGGTTGTAGTCATTCCCGGCTACCTCGGCCAATGGCACCACGCGGCTGTAGCGGGGCAACTCCAGTTGCTTGGTAAACACATCAACAATTTTGTGAATATCCTGACTGCGCAACCGGTTTTTGTTGCCGTCTTTCATAAAGCCTTTGCTGGCATCGATCATAAAGATGCCTTTGCGATGGGCGGCGTTTTCTTTGTCGATCACAATTATGCAGGCGGGAATGCCGGTGCCATAAAACAGATTGGCAGGCAGTCCGATAATACCCTTGATATAGCCCTGTTTGATCAGGTTCTCCCGAATGCGGGCTTCGGCATTACCACGGAACAACACCCCGTGGGGCAAAATCACTGCGCCCTTGCCGGTGCTTTTCAGGCTTTTGAGAATATGCAGTAAAAAGGTGTAGTCGCCGTTTTTCTCCGGCGGAATGCCCCAGGTAAAGCGATTAAACTCGTCCTCGGCCGGGTTGATGCCGCTGGTCCAGTTTTTATTGGAGAACGGCGGGTTGGCCACGGCAAAGTCAAAGGTTTTAAGCTGGCCATTGCCGTCCTTCCACTGGGGCTCGGAGATGGTGTTGCCCTTCCAGATTTTGGCGGTGGCAGTGTTGTGTAGAATCATATTCATCCGCGCCAGGGCGCTGGTGGCGTTATCCATCTCCTGCCCGAAGATAGACAGCCCGCGCGGTGCTTCATCGCTGGCTTTCAGCAGCAGCGAGCCCGAGCCACAGGTAGGGTCGTATACCGTTGCATCCTGCGGAGTATCGGCGCAAATCCCGATCACTTTTGCCAGAATGCGTGACACTTCAGAAGGCGTATAAAACTGGCCCTTGGACTTGCCCGACTCCGTGGCAAAGTGGCGCATCAGGTATTCGTAGGCATCCCCCAGTAAGTCGTCGCCATCGGCGCGGTTGGCGGACAGATCCAGGCCCTCGAAAATACCGATCAGCTTTTGCAGCCGGTCGACCATTTCCTTGCCCTTACCGAGCTTGTCCTCATCGTTAAAGTCGGCAACATCGATCACGCCTTTAAGGTCGTTCTCCTCCGCCAGAGCCCCGATGATTTTATTGACCTTGTCGCCGATCTCCTTGTCGCCCTTGAGGGCCACCATATCGTCAAAACTGGCGCCCTTGGGCACCACAATCATGCCGTAAGGGTCGCCTTTGTATTTATCGGACACATACTTCATAAACAACAGGGTCAGCACATAGTCTTTGTACTGACTGGCATCCATGCCGCGCGCAGCTCGTCACAGCTCGCCCACAGCGAGGAATAAAGCTCGGTTTTCTTAATGGCCATACAGGCTTCCGTTACATTCTGGTGTTGAAGATGAGCGTCTACAGCAGAGTGGTGTCGAGCCCTGCCGCTTTTAAACGCTGAGTGAGATTACGCATTTTGCTGAATTCCGTGCCAAAGCTGGGTTTTAAACCTACGCCTTCGCAAAACTCTTTGGAGGTGACCGTTTTCAAGGCATCGGCGTATTTCAGCATTTGCAAATGCATTTCCACGGTGTATTGATTCCGCGGCGCCGCCGCTAGCACCTGTTTGATACTCTGGTAGATGTCGTTTTCAGTCATTTTGGTCCAGGCACGCTATCTTTTTATATAATTTTGCTAAATTAGCTTACTTGCCTGTGAATGGCAACATGGTCAAATTATGCTTTCAAAACCCAGCCACATTACGCTGTCAGGAACAAGACTATCAAACTCGCGTGCGCCGCTTGCGCAGTCATACTTCCCACACCTGTTGCACAGCATCCGCGCTCTCCATGCCCTCAATCATTAACTCGAGCGATATTGCCATTGTCTTTTGGTTCAAAAAACGACGCAAATGATGCCGACGCTCAAAACAGCGCGGGACGATCCAATCCCCAATAATTTACGCCGCTGTGAAAACCACCGAGAACAAAAGCGCGTACATTAATCAAAACTCGGAGTGGTCCTATGGCGTCTAACGCAGAAAAATATCACGTGCCCCCCTCTAAGATTTCAGAGGAAGCCCTGGCCGTCAGAAACGCGCTTATCTCGGCCGGTTTGGAGACGCCGCTCATTGAAAACCACCTTAGCCATCAGCAAAAGTACGACCAAATCAAAGAAAACTTCGCTGGGATCATGACGGCACTCGGCCTCGATCTGAGCGACGACAGCCTGTGCGAAACGCCCCACAGAATCGCGAAAATGTACCTCGACGAAATTTTTGGCGGGCTGGATTACGAGCAGTTTCCCAAAATCACCAGCATTGAAAACAAAATGCAGCTTGATGAGATGGTCATGATTAAAGACATCAGCCTGACCAGTACCTGTGAGCACCATTTCGTCACTATTGATGGCGTCGCGCGAGTTGCTTACATTCCCGAGGATCGCATTATCGGGCTGAGCAAAATTAATCGCCTGGTGCACTTCTTTGCTCAACGGCCGCAAGTGCAAGAGCGCCTCGCCCGCCAGATTCTGGTCGCATTGCAGACGCTGCTCAACACAGAGAACGTTGCCTTGAGTATTAATGCGACGCACTACTGCGTGAAAGCCAGAGGCGTGAAGGACGCGAATTCAAACACCCAAACCACCGCCCTCGGCGGGGTTTTCAAGTCAGATATTCGCACTCGTACTGAATTCTTTTCCTAGCACCATTGCGAGCAACATCCGCGCACTGCGTTGATTGCTAACCCTTCGACCGTAGTACAACCGGGCGTAACGTTGACGGCACCAGATAAGAATTGCGACAGACTTTATTACGACGGTACCTGCCCGCTATGCCGTCGGGAAATCGCTGTGCTGGAAAAAGCCAAAGGCGCGCAACTGACGCTTGTCGACCTGCACAAGGCAGACAACCTTCCTCCTGGGCTATCCTTACCGGACATGCTCAAATCCTTACATCTGATCAAGCCAAATGGCGACGTTGTAAAAGGCCTTGAAGCCAACATCATCGCATGGGAGCACACAAGGCTCCGTCTGCTAGTGGGTATTCTGCGATGGCCTGTCATCTCCACTGTCGCCCATTGGGTTTACAATAGATGGGCCATTCGAAGATATGAACAGCGGTACCACCAACGCAGCGCAAATCAATAGCAACATCGAATCGGTGAGTACGCCATGACTTTCCCCATAGCGATATTCACCTTTTGCCTTCAGGCTGACATCGCAGGCGCCTATTCACTATGACTAACGAATCGCCATTTAAAGCGGCCGACCTACTTCGCGCCTTTCAATGGATTTTTGACAATGGCAAAGCCGTGGACGGCATCGACGGCAGGACCTTCGGACCACTCAGCGCCTCTATGGGCTTCGACGGCTACACCATCACATTGGAGAACGCCCACGCTGCCGTCACGGTTAATTTTCATAACACGCTCGTTTTTTCTACCGAAGACAAAGCCGCCCTGAAATCTCTACAGCAGGACCTCGCCGCAATAAAGGATGAGCTATCGTCGCGTTGATCATCTTGCGGCGGAAAATTCCGGTGTTCACCGGCTCTTATACTGCGTGGGACAATAGCCTCGACTCACGTCGGGGCTGCGCAATTTCAGATGCTTGGTTTTGCGCCCAGTAACGCGCTGTCGCCACAGCCGAAAGGCACTGCCCTTCATGTGACGGCGCATGAACGTAATCGTCTCCGCCTCCGACATACCAAAATTATGTTCGATGGCTTCAAATGGCGTTCGGTCTTCCCAGGCCATCTCAATAAGCCGCGACACATCCTCTGATGATTTACGCATCTGTCACCCTAGCGTCTAGTCGTCGTTACTGCCGACTCCTACGTACGCGCTCAGGAACTGGACGTGAGAAGCACAACCGCTGCAGCGCTGATCGAAAAAGGTGAACTCGCCGTACCGGTTCTAGTTTTTTTGCTGGAGAGAAACGCCATGCTCGCACGCATTGTTGCCTACTTCGCCAATTTACTCCGGCCCAAGCGGAGTGCCATCCGAGGACCAGTGCCTGACGAAAAGAACCCGTCGCGAAACTGCTATCGCTGGGCTGACGAAGACCAGGAGTTTTAGCCAAACCCTCTGATAACCGATGCCACGCAACAAGCGCCTTAAATCACTGGGCTTTCTCCATCTCGTCGCGCCACCATCTCGTCGCGCCACCTTCTCGCCCCACCACCTCGCACTACCGCCGCACTCGAAATTAAGATAAAGCCCGCCGATAGGCGCTAACTCCCGGTACCACGCTCACGATCCAGGCACTGACCAAAATCCCGCCCATCTGCACCGCCAGCTGCGGCGTCAGTAGATGGCTGTCGATAAACAGGCTGTAACGCTCGGCCAAGAAATTGCCAGCAACTGCAATACCCAGTGCGAGCAGCAAATTCGCCACCACGATACTACCCAGCGTGATCAGCAAAGCCTCTGCCTGAATCAGCGCAAATATAAACCGAGGCGGTGCGCCGATGGCCCGCATCACGGCAATCTCGCCCTGTCGTTCTTTTATCGACGCCAGCAGCATTGCAGCCAAGCCCAACAGCGACGCCAGCAATACCAGCGCAGCAATCAGCCGCAGGGTGTTTTCCATGGCTGCCATCATCTGCCAAAGCTGGGTCAGGGTCACCCCGGGCAAAATGGCCTGCAGGGGCTCATCGGGGTAGGTATTGATAGCTCGCTGTAAACGGAAGATCGCCAGCTTGGACTTAAGGCCCACCATAAACGCCGTGATGGTTTCGGGAGTCAGGTCTTTCTCACTGGGCCCGACACGGGCCGCACCCGGCACGTTAACCCCGTTTTGCCAGCCCAAGTGGATGGCCTCTATGGCTTCTAAACTGACATGCAAGGTCTGGTCTACCGGCGTGCCGGTCGCCTGCAAAACACCGACAACCTGAAAAGGTTTGTCCTTGTGCAGGCTGAAGCTGGTGCTGCCCAGACCATGCGCTAGCACCAACTTATCGCCCAGTTCATAGCCCAGTGATTTAGCCACCTCACTCCCTAGCACCACATCATAAAGCTGGGCAAAAGGTGTGCCCCTCGCCAGGGCAAGCGGCCGGTTTTGGCCGAAGCGAAAATGAGTGAAGTAATCCGCTGTTGTGCCCATCACCCGAAAGCCTTTATGGGAGTCGCCAAGGGCGATGGGGATCGTCCAGGCCACATTGGGATTAGCTGCGAAGTCTTGGTAGCTCTGCCAACTGATATTGTTGGTGGCATTACCCAGGCGAAACACCGAGTACAGCAATAAATTAATATCGCCAGTGCGGGCACCCACGATCAGATCAATTCCAGAAACCGTATTACTGAAACTACTCTTGGACTGATGGCGAATCTGCTCGACACCGAGCAGCACGAACACGCTGACGGTGATGGCAAGAAAGGTCAGCAGGACCGAACCCATGCGACTGCGCAGACTGGCCAGGGCCAGACGTACAAACATCAGCGCCCCCTCCCGAGCTGGTTGATGGTGTCCAGCGCTTCTACTCGACCAAAGCCATTTGCCAAGCTCATGTCATGACTGACAAAAATCACCGCCGTGTTGTGCCGGTCCAACTGCTCGTGCAGCAGCGCCATAAACGCACCACGGTTTTTGCCATCGAGGGCGGATGTGGGCTCATCGACAATCAGTAATTCCGGCTGATTAATCATGGCCCGGGCAATGGCAACTCGCTGCTGTTGGCCGATGCTTAACTCCGCCGCGGCTCGATATTGAAAGCGATCATCCAGACCCAAAGCCTTCAACAAGGCCGCCGCGTCAGACGCGATGGCACTGCCGCCGCGCCGGGTACGGCCAAAGTGCGCGGCAAGGCGGATGTTGTCGAGGGCATTCAAATACGGGATCAGATTGAATTGCTGAAAAACAAAGCCGAGATGGCGAGCCCGCCACCGATCGCGCTGGCTGCTGCGCAAGGATTCCAGCGGTTGGCCCAGCATCGCAATACTGCCGGCATTGGGAACCAACAGCCCCGCCAGCAGCTTGAGTAAAGTGGATTTGCCCGTACCGGAGGGGCCGTGGAGAAAGACGCGCTCCCCCGTGTCCAAAGACCAGCGCGGAATATCCAGCACCGCTTGTGTCGTCTTGGGATAGCAAAAGCGCAGGTCTTGAATGCGAAGCAGCAAAACCGGATCTCCTGTTGCTGTATCAAAATGGGATATAACGTATCATAAATGACTCAACACGCCATCGCCCAGCAGACGAATGGAAGCGATGGTTTGGTGGCCCGGCAGCCCAACGCAGGCCCAGCCATTGTCAATCTAGAGGAGACCCCCTTGGCCTTCATTGATTCCCGCCATTTCGCTGCTATTGCGCTGTTTTTCTTACTGGCAGCGCTGGGAAATGTGGCCCGTGGCGAAGACAACTACCAGACCATCGAGTGGACGGAGCTCATGCCCAAAGACGACCTGGAAGCGTTTTTGAACCCGCCCGACACTTACAACGAAATTGAAGATGGCTCTGAGGCAGACGAAATTGCCAGCCAGATCAAGGCTGCACTAGACGCCCCGGGGGACAGCCGCTACGAACAGGCGCTGGTGTCAACGCGAGTCGTCCCTGAGTTTGATGGCAAGGCGATTCGAATGCCGGGCTTTATCGTGCCGCTAGAATTTGGTGCCAATCAGCAGCAGGTCACTAAATTTTTCCTGGTTCCGTATTTCGGTGCCTGCATTCATGTGCCACCGCCGCCGCCCAACCAGATTGTTTACGCAGAGTATGCCAAGGGCTTCAAGCTGGAGTCGCTATACCAGCCCTATTGGCTGTCCGGCACACTGCGCACCACACTGATTGAAAATGATATGGCCACCGCCGCCTACGCGATTAAGGTTGATCGCCTAGAGCCCTATACAGAAGAGTAAACCCTGCACAGAAGCGTGAGCTTTACACCGATGATTCAGCCCTGCTCCACCGCGGGTGCCTTGTGAACAACACAATCAAACAGTGCGCTTTCCATATCGGTTAGCGCGCTCTGCTCTAGTGCAATACACTCGATGCGGCTGTCCAGGCAGTCGTCCAACTCATATTCGGTCACCACGCCATCGGCTTTGTTAAAAGCCTTTATGCCATCTTCGGTGATAAACAGCCCTTTGATCCGTTCAGCATCTACCTCAACGAGCAGGTTATAGAGCCTGCGCGCATCAAACACCCAGTCCGGTGAAAACACCCAGCCGCGACTAACAAAGCCTTCCCCCTGATTATCAATGCAGACAAAGCCGGCTTCTGGAATGGCGACCGGCGGAAGATCTTCCACACTATTTTGCTGATCACCGTGTTCGCCGTGGTGATGATGGTGGCTATCACGTTGATGTTCACTTGCCGGTGCGGCGAGCCACTCCAGCGCTAGCTCCCCGTGGCTCACCTGAAACACCGATTTACTATTGAGCCCCAGTTGCTGCTCGCCAAAACGCAATTCCAGAAAATCCAGTAAGGCGGGGAAGTCATCCGTCTGATACTGGTCGGCCTTGTTGGCCACAATCACATCGGCAATCGCCAGTTGCTGATTAAAGGTTGCATGCTCGGTGTAACGCGGCGAGGCCACCTTACGGGCATCTACCAGAGTAATCGTGGCGCGCAAATCCAGCACCGTTCGGTAGTGCTCGGCAGACAGCACCGCCAGCACCTCTTGCGGATGCCCTAAACCGGTTGGCTCGATCAACAGACGATGGGGCCGGGCGTGGGTCAGCAGCCGGTTCAAAGCGATCTGCATCGGCAGACCCGCCGCACAGCACATACAGCCGCCAGGCACCTCTCGGATAAATACCCCAGCGGCTTCGCTCTCGCTGCCCCTGATCAGATTGCCATCAATACCGACTTCACCAAATTCGTTGACCAGAATGGCCCAGCGTTCGTTGTCGGGCTTTTGTTTGAGCAGGTGCAGAATGGCGGTTGACTTACCCACCCCCAAGAACCCGGTAATCACATTGGTGGGAATGGCGCTGAGCTTGTCCATGCTGTTCTATAACTCCTGAAAGGGTGAGGGTGATATCCCGACATTGGAGCACAGTCCATCGCAGCCTTGCTCAACCGATCACAACATCGGAATGGAAATTCAGGCGCATCTGATATTTCGCGATTCGAATCGCTTCAACGGCATGTCGGAGGATAAGTAGAGTGCTACTGGTGGTGACAGTCGCAGCGCCGCTGGTTGCACAAACGGTGATTACGCCAGTGACTGAGCGATAGAAAAGCAGCGCCCATTAAGGTGGCGACCGTTTCACCTATTTCGCCCAGCTGGTCGTGGCCGATAAAAGCACCGGCTACCAACAAAAGTAAGCCGAACGCACCCAATACGGCAACCCCTCGCTCACGATGTTGACGACAGCCAAGCGTGAGTGCCAGCGCGCTGGTTGGCAGTACCGCCAACAGCATCCACTGATGGAAATGCGCATCATCCATATTGGTGGCGGCCAATGCAGGTAACACGATAATGGCCACCGGCAGTAGCAGGCAGTGCACGGCGCAAAAGAGCGAAAGGCCAATAGCCGCTTTATCAAGCTGAGTCGATGAGGGTGTCACGTTATCTCCTGAAATGCCGCCCTCAGGCGGCTTGGTGAGCGCAGTCCTGGCAGAGGCAGTGCAGCTCCAGTTGGGGGCTTTTGAGAACATAACCAGAGTCTTCGACGTTGCGCCGAAGCGTATTAATCAGGGTTTTCTTGATGCCAATTTCCTTTACATTGCCGCACTCGTCGCAAATCAAAAATTGCGGCACCTCATGGGCGTGATCGCAGCTGATGTGGGAACAGGCCACATATTTATTGGCCAGGTGCAGCTTGTGCACCAGGTTTTCGCTGGCCAGAAAATCAAGAATCCGATACACCGTAGTGGGCGGCAGGGATTCGCCAAATTCCTTTTGCATATAATCAATCAGTTCGTAGGCCGATTGCGCCTTTTCGGATTGCAGAAGCCCGGTGAGGATGCGCTTGCGCTTTACCGTGAGCCGGGCGCCCGTGGCGGCGCAGCTGGCTTCAGCGTTCTCAAGAATCTGGTTGATTTTATTCATTGCGGTTTCATCCCTAATAACTACCTGAAACGAACGTGACGGTGGTTATTATCCAGTGTTGCCGCGCCCTGTCGACTGCCTGCTATCCACTGCACTTGCAATGACGCGACCCCCGGGAAAAGTGCCGGAATATCGGTGACAAATGAAAGGAGCTTATCGGGCTGCTCACAACGGTATCGATAGCCAGCCTGAATATCGCTGTGCTTGGCCTGCGCGTGGCCAACCTCAGGATCGTGCTCGTGCTCGTCATGTTCAGAGGCATCCGCGCCAACACCACCAAAATCAACCGCATGTTCAAGCAGCTGACAGCGCCCGCTTTCAAGCTGAAACAGCCTTTCAGCATCGGCCAACAGGCCGCGCACACGAACCAGCTCCGCCTTTTGCTCCGGGTTTTGGGCACGCTGCTCAAAGCCCAATAAATTCATGGCCGGGGAATGCAACTCAATATTGAGCTGCTCCCCTTCCAGCGCAATCAGCAGCTCCGCGACACCGTGCACATGGGCTTCATGGGAATGCCCCTGGTGATGCCCCTCGCCGGCGTCGGCTTGAGCCAGCCCAGAGACCATGCCCAGTAATGATCCCAGAAACAGCAGCAATATCGGCCAACCATCGCGTCGCAGAATCATCATGCCTCTCTCCCGAATATTTGCATTGAAACGCCTAGCATGCACTTATTCAGCCACTACTTGCTTTAGAAGGTGCCGCGCAAACCTACGCTGATGCCGCGACCTGGCAGCGGCGCTTGATTCTTCAGGAAGGAGGAATGCACCCGCGCCTCTTCATCCGTCAGGTTGCTGCCTTTGAGATAAACGGTGAGGTCACTAGCATTCACGCTGAAGGTGTAGGCCAATTCTGCATCCACCAGGGTGTAACCCTCCGTTTCGGTTTCCAGATCGGCGTTGCTGTTTTGATCAAAGTAATGCACCACACCAATCTCAGCCTGCCAGCCCATTTGTTCAAATCGCAGCTCACCACCTATCCGCGCCGGCGGAATGCGAGGCAGGTTGCCGCCATCATCCAGTTTGCCGCGAATGCTGTCGCCCCAGAGGGTCAGGGTGAAAGGGTCAGCAAACTGCCAGGCCATTTGCGCCTCGATGCCGTAAAGGGTGGCATCGGCCTGTTCAAAAACGTACACCGGTAGCACGCCATGTTCGTGCTCATGCTCCTCGTGGTCGTGGCCTTCTTCCTCTTCGTGCTCGTGACCTTCAATGTCCTCGTTGGTGTAGCCGGTATTACGCTCGTAGTAGAAGTTGTCCACCTTGTTGTAGAACAGATTCACCACCCAGCCGACATTGCCAGCGTGTTTGCGCAAACTGATGTCGATATTGTTGGAGACTTCCTCTTCAACATCATTGCCATCGTGAAAATGGGGATGCTCGCCATCGTGCAGCCAGAACAGGGCACCCACTTCAAAGCTGTTGGTACCGATATGGGCACCATAGGAAAACAGCTCTGAGGCACTGGGTGCGCGCTGGGCATGGGTCAGCGACACACCGAGGTTGTAGTCCTCGGCAAAATCCCACACCACGCCGGCCGACAGGCTGTAAGGATCAAAGTCCAGATCATCAAAGTACAGCAAGTCATCTTCATCGTGGCCAAAGGCGATGGGGTCCGCCTCCAGGCTGACTTTTTCAACCCGCGCACCAAGCTGCCACAGGAAATCGCCCACATGTTTTTCCTGCATCACGGCAATGGCGTAACTATCAGTTTTGTTCGGCGGCGTGAAGGCCTCCTCACCGGTGGCCTCAAATTCTGACGTTTTCGCTTCGAGCGACAAGGCACCCCGCCAACCGGCAAATTCCTGCAGAATCAGGTCAACCCGGGCCTGCAGAGTCTCATTACCGAACACAGTCCCAACTGCGCCTGCTTCGATTTCAGCGTGTTGGTAATCGGTGTAGCCGATGCGGGTGTTCACGCCGCTGAGCCAGGCGGTGTCCAACGCCAACTCACTAATTAGCTGGAGACGATTCTGCTCAAAGTCAGAAACCACACCGACCTCTTCGTGCGCTTCGCCCTCATGCTCACCCTCATCTTCTCCAGCATGGCCGTGACCGGGAATGCCATTAACCCGCTCCAGGCGACCGTAGGACAGCCCCACATAGCCATTGTCTAGCAACAGGCTACCGCCGATGTTGAAGCCTTTACTTTCCGAGGCACTGCTTTCCAACACGCCACTGCGATGTTCTTCATGCCCTTCTTCCTCGTGTTCTTCTTCGGTTTCCAGCACGGCAATACCGGGGATGTCGTAGTCGCCACCATCGCGCCAAAAACCATCAACGTGAATAGCAACGTGATCATTACCACCGGTGTAGGCCATGGAGGCCTCGTCTTCGTCCGCCACGGTGTTGTGTCCCAGCGAGAAGGCGCCCTTTGCTTCACTGGAGGATGGCACCCGGTCGTCCACCACATTCACCACCCCACCAATGGCACCAGAGCCGTAGAACAGGGTGGCCGGGCCGCGCAGAATCTCGATCTGCTCAGCGGTGCTCGCCTCGGTGGCCACTACGTGGTCCGGCCCGACCCGGGAAGCATCACTTACATCCAGGCCGTTTTGGGTGATCAACACCCGGGGACCGTTCAAGCCGCGAATAATCGGGCTGCTGGACACGGGCCCAAAATAACTGGAATGCACACCCACTTCGTTCTTGAGGGTTTCGCCCAGGGTGGCCGCCTGCTTGCGGCGCAGATCATCCCCTGAAACAACCGTCACGGGCTGGGCAGATTCCATAATAGAGGCATGAATGGGCAAGGCCGTAACGTCAACCTGCTCGATCACCGAACGCTTCAAAGCGACCTGCAGACCATCAAGCTTGCCGCTCTCCAGATGTAGGGTTTTATGGCTATAGCCCGAGGCATTGATGTGTAGCTCCTCTACCACCGCATCGCCGGTATCCAGGCTGAATTGCCCGGCAGCATTGGTGCGGGTTTGCAGGGCGCTGCCCACCACTTCAATTTCGACATTGCTGATCGGCTGCCCCTTGGCATCGGTGACGGTACCCGACAAGGCATGCGCCATACCGGATGCCGCCAGACCGGCCAGCGTGGCTAAGGTGATAAGGGCAAGTGCGCCCGGTGTGTGTTTCATTCTGTACTCCTGCTTGCGTAAGCGGTGTTAGTTAAAATCAAGGGTAAGTAGCAGCCGTTTGTCACCGGGCGCAACAGCGGGAGACCGGTGGACCAGCCCCGCCCCTTCGTTGCCTTCCCACATTTCCCCTTTGAGCAGGGCGACGTCCCCCGCTGCCAAGGATTGAATACTGGCAATCTCTGGGAACAGGCCACTGTCCTCATCACTAAGGCCCTGGCTTCCCGCGCCAAGCTTGCTGCGGTCAATGCAGTGATGAGGAAGCCACTCGCTGCCGCCCCCCGCATAGGTGGCGATCAAACGGCAGGGCACCCTGTCGACATGAAATCGGGGACACATACTGCTGGTAAGCGGCGTCAGGCGCAGCCCAATGGCCTTAAGTTCAAAAAGCGTGGTGAACATCTCTGCTAATAACTGGATGTCATTTTTAAGATGAGGAAAACGCGCCAGCGATGGCAATGCCTCACCCAACTCACCGAGTTTGCTGGTGGGCAGGGCCACCCTCTCCCCCGTAAAGCGCGGATCCGTCAGCAGCGCCTCGCCGTTTTTCTTGACCGACGCAGACAGCGACCGCCGCCAGACCGCTAAATTAACCTGGACATCGTAAATGTCTGCCAGCCCCTCAGCGGCGTGACTAAACACAGCATGACGGCTCGCAGGCACTCTCTCACACAAGGGAATCGGCACACCGTCAGCCGACTTTGTTTCACTGCGCTTAAGCATCGCGCTGCACACCGTTCTGTCCGCCTGGTCGATAATCCTTGTACTGAGGCCAACCGATTTTTCCGTCAAGCAAAGCAACGCCCAACCCCCTATGGAATGATATAACATATCATAATTATGTTTCTCGGTTGAAGCAACCGCCACAACCATTTGCTGCATTAAGAGAAGAGACCCTGCGGACTGATGCGCCAAGAGAGCAGGAATCTATTTTTTAAATTGACGTGCATGAAGAGAGGCAATCCGATCGGCATTTTGCCGACTTGCTTTTGCCAATACTGAAATTAGAATAGCGCCGCCGAATTGCCGGTTCACTCGAGGTGGCCTTTCGTGGTCACGACCCTGACACCTGTTTCCCTTTTACCTGTTCATGATCAGCCCACCCACCCCTGCCTGAAATGCGGGGCCTGTTGCGCTTATTTCCGGGCGTCTTTTTATTGGTCAGAGGCTGATGATGCCAGCCCTGGCGGTGTGCCCGTGGAGATGACCCAGCAGCTCACGCCTCACCTGCGGGTGATGGTGGGTACCAATCAGGCTAAGCCGCGCTGCACCGCCCTGGATGGCGTGATTGGTCAGCAGGTGCTATGCCGTATCCATCCGCAACGCTCAAGTACCTGCAGAGAATTTGCCGCCAGCTTCGAAGATGGCACGCACAATCCACGGTGTGATTCAGCGCGATCTGCCTATGGATTGCCGCCGCTAACATCGGCTGATTGGATTTCTGAGCCCGGCGATAACCAACCCGAGCCGCCCCAATGGCCACGGGTGGCATAGCCTTTTCAGCACAGGACGAGCAACTCACGGCTTAAACCGCCTTTTTGGTACCCTGGCCGCGCTACGATCTCCCAGAGTATGAGCACGCCAGGGAACAACTGCACCTGTTGCAAGACCTGGGCTGCGATCAGGGACAGGGCTACTTCTTTGCAAAACCCGCCTCACCCTATGACAGCGACGAAACCAACTTTCAGGTTGATAAAGCGCTGTTTCGCTCGCCCCCACAGCTAAAAAGCCAGTAGCACGCGCTACTGGCGTTCAGGAGAGGCTGCCACCGGTTACTTCGGTTGCATCCGCAAACCCGCATCCATACGAATACACTCACCGTTGATGTAATCGTTCTCCAGGATGGAGGTAACAATGTGTGCAATGTCTTCGGCCTTGCCGAGACGCTGGGGAAACAGGGGCGTGCGGCTCAAGGATTCATAGACTGGCGCGGGCAACGATTCAAACATCGGCGTGTCAATCAAGCCCGGCGCAATGGTATTTACCCGAATACCGAAGGTCGCCAGGTCCCGAGCCACCGGCAAGGTCATACCCACGATACCGCCCTTGCTGGCGCTGTAAGCCGCTTGCCCTACCTGGCCTTCAAAGGCCGCTACCGAGGCAGTATTCACAATGCAGCCACGACAGCCATCGGCAGTTACCGGTTCATTTTTAATCATCTGCTCAGCGCACAGCCGCAACACATTGAAGGTGCCGGTCAGGTTAACAGCCAGGGTTTTGTTCCACAGGGCCAAGGGAAAGGGACCGTCCTTGCCAACGGTCTTGCTACCGGTGGCTATACCGGCGCAGTTAATGCAGAAATGAATAGCGCCGAAACGCGCCATCACATTGGCCACACCGGCACTGACAGACTCTTCGCTGGTGACATCCACCTTTACAAAGATCACCCCGTCACCGAGTTCGGCGGCGACGCGCTCACCCACCTCGGCATTAACATCAAAAATGGCGCCCTGGGCACCCATGCCCACCAAGCGACGGAGAATGGCCAACCCCATTCCAGATGCGCCGCCGGTAACGACCGCGACTTTATTGTTGATATCCATAGTTTGCTGACCTCATTGCTGACCCAAAAAGTGATCGGCGGCTCGTGCGTTGCGCCGCGATGACAAACGGTAAAGTGTCGCCGAGCCAACACCTCGCCACCATGATGATCAAGGCATTACTATTTGACATTTTGTTATAACACTATGGGCAAGAAGGGGCAGATCGCTCTAGCTGGCGCGGCCTAAGGCCGAACGCTATAGGCGTGTTCAGTGGCCGCCCCGACGCAGAATATCTGCGGCCGTTGAATCCAGCAGCCACATATCCCGCTGGCCAAGCTCGTCCAGCGCCACCCAAGCGGCATCATGATAGTCCGTCAGCGCGGGATTGCCCTCTGCCTCCACCAGAAAGAAGGTCTCCTTCATCGGCACAAAGGCTTCATCGGCGGCAAAAACCACGTCACCAACCTGCTTCACCGCCATTCCCAGACGGCTTCTCACCACTCTTGCCACCGCATCGATCAACGGTTCATCACCTTCAACATGGCCACTGGGAAACTCCCATTTTCCCGGCCCTTTACGGCCGGCAAGCTGACAAATCAGGGCGCGGTTGTCAGCCAGAATAAGGGCCGCCACGCGGTGGGAGGGAGAGGATTTCTTTGTCATGGCCAGTCTGCTAATCGGTTGCTCGGAGTCGGGCAAAGTGTATCGAAAGGCGAATGGCCCAAGCAAAATTTTACACCGCCCAATGCCGCATTGGCGCTCGGCACCAAGGTGCACAACTCAACGCCCGGCAGGATCAAGCACAAACAACAGCGCGCCAATAAAAAAGGGCGCCGAAGCGCCCGAAAAACCCCAAGTGGGAGGTAAAATTATTGCGCGTCCTGCACAAGCCGGTGATACCTCAGGCTTTGCTAGCTAACAGAAACCGTCGCAGTACCGTGCTGAAACGGTCCGCGCTGTCCTCACCTTGTAATACATCCCGCTCATCCTGACGAATAGGATTAGTCTCGGATTCGATATGAGTACGCAACAACCCGAGATGCTCGAGGCTGGCAAGATACTGCAGAAGCACAGGTTCAGACTGACAAATGCCCGTGGCACACAAACGCTCATACAGGACTGGCTTGCGGACTAACCGGGAGCAAAGTTTGATCATGTCGTGGGTCAGTTTGAGTTGGCTCGGCTTCGGCCAACGCACCAGTGAAATCACCGACTTTTGATAGGCATTGCGCGCGCCTTGCCCCTCAGCTGGCACACCATTCGCCGGAGCAGCTGGATTCTCAGTTACCCCTTCTGTCGAGTCAGCGGGCTGCGCCAGGCCACTGCCGACACCGCCTTGAAAAAACAGCTTGAATCGCTCGCTGTCCCGGGCAAATGCAAGATCCACCCGGCCGCCAAGCAGGTGCTCCAGCTTTTGCATAAAAGCGTTGTGATTGTTTCCGCCCTGACCGATAAAGCGAATTGTCCAACCCTGAAACTGGGTCGAGCTTGCCTGCTGATCAAAAATAACCGATAGATCCTGGCAGCGGGGGTCGCGGCGAAATCGGTGGATCAACTTAGCCAGGGCAGTACTGTCGCCTTCAATAATCTGCAGCACATGCTGTTGGCATACCAGGCAAACGCCGGTGATATCGTGCTCCCGATTGAAAATGCGGGTGGAGTTGTACATATCAACCAGTTGCGCCGAGGTATTTCCCCGCTCGGACGGCTCCGATAGCGTGCTCAGGCAAGCAATTCTTTTCATAGGCGCAGATCTTTTGGGCGAAAGTGAATTTATTTATCAGAGAGCGCGCCATCAACGGCAGCGACAGCCAACAGAACTGGCTTACAACACGCGCGCTCGGTAATGACACCACCGACTTGTTATACGATGACTTCACTATCAATTTCGGAGGGTGGGAATTGTATTCGTAAATTTACTAACATTTACGATTAGTCGCCTATTTCTGTGAACAAGCGCAATTCAATCTGGCATATCGACCTGTTTCAGGGAGTCGACTTGCGCTTCATCCCCGCCGTATTTCTCAAAGTATCGCGCCCGTTGCTTTGATGAGAGCGCGATATTGATTACGTCACTGTCTGCCCGCCAAACACGTTAACCATCGCGCAGATATGCCTTCGCTAAAACGATTATTCCATTGTTTTTGTCGCGCTATCACCCTTGTCGGGGATAAAGGACATTGCACGCTCGGCAAGCGCGGTGATGGTCAGACTTGGGTTCACACCTAAATTCGCCCCCAGCATGGAACCGTCACAGACATAGGCGTTGTGGTAACCGAACAGTACATTCTGTGCATCAATAACGCCCCGTTCGGGGCTGTCCCCCATGGCGCAGCCACCCATGCAGTGCGCCGTTGCGGGCACATTAAACAGAATTTCCGTCAGGGTGCTGGCCCCCACACCGCCACAGGACTGCGCCGCAGCTGCCACAAATTGATTGGCTGCCGGAATATAGGTTGGAATGGGATCACCAGCGCTGCACAACATTTTTCGAAAGGGAAAATACCAGGGCCGTCGCCACCGCATATTCAAGTGGCCCTCAATGGTTTGCATACATAAGAAGATGATGGACTGCTGGGCAAAACCGCGAGGGTTCAGACTTTTCAGAAAAATTTTCGGCCGTCGGAGCAGTAATTTCACGCAGGCGAGCAACCACAAAACAATTCGTCCCGGTCCAGGTCGCCCGTGGGTCAGGGGGGTGAACAGCATCCCCATCAGATCGTGGCCGGCGCCGTAGCGCACCGCCTCAATATGGGTGTCCTTATCGATATAAATACCCGACCCGATGGCGATGCCTTTTGACATGTCATGTCCCTCAGGCATGCGAACCGCCAGTAGGGATTCCGCATTGGTGCGCACCCGTTTGCCCAGCTCATCAGAAATATTAGGCATGGCACCCGATTGTTTTAGCTGAAACAACAATGCCTGGGTGCCCAGGGACCCGCCAGCAAAGACCACTTTTCGTGCCCGAACCCGGCGGCGATGTTTTCGAAACCAGGCCAGGCTGTTTTCAATTTCAATCTGGTAACCGTGGCTACCATCGCCAGCATTGCCCTGTGCATCGGCCAGGGGTCGAACGTCGGTGACCCGGGTTTCCGCAAAGACCTGAGCGCCGCGCTTCTCCGCTAAATACAGGTAATTTTTGTCCAGCGAGTTTTTGGCATTGTGGCGACAGCCCGTCATGCAACTGCCGCAACCGTGGCAGCTCTGGCGCGGCGGGCCTTCACCGCCAAAGAAGGGATCGTCATAGGTTCGCCCGCCCGGATCATCAGCGTCGCCAAAAAATACCGCCACGTCGGTACGATAGAACGTGTCGCCCACACCCTGTTCGTCGGCGATTTTTTTCAAGGTCCAATCGGCCGGTCCCATCCGCCGGTTTTGCGTCACCCCAAGCATTCGCTTGGCCTGCCGGTAAAAACCGGGCATGGCCCCGCGCCAGTCATCGAGGCCACGCCAACTGCCGTCCTCCCACACCGTCTCAGGGGGAACCAGCAAGGTATTGGCATAGGTAACCGAACCGCCTCCCACTGCGTTGCCATGCAAGACCATCACATGACGGAATACCCGCAAACTGAAGAATCCCCGCAGCGCCAGACCGGGGCGCCAGAGAAACCGCCAAAAGCGCCAGTTACTCTTCGGCAGGGTGTCCGGGTCCCAGCGACGGCCCATTTCCATCACTGCGACCGAGTAGCCCTTCTCTGCCAATCTCAGCGCCGCAACACTGCCACCAAAGCCCGAGCCGACAACCACCACATCCACATCGAAATCACCGTCTGCCGTCTCGGCCACTGGCCTTTTATTGTTCATATACTCACCGCTAACATTGCATCAGCGTCTTTTTATCACTATCCGACCGGCAAGAAAAGCGGGATGCGGCCACCGCCCTGACCACCCTCAGACCGCAACGATCAACATGGGCAGAGTAAGCGCGCTTAGATTTAAATAGAACAAAAAAGAATATTTATATCGAATAATATTCCTTATCGAAATACAAAATCCTCACTATATTGGCCACAGCCGGGGGCTGTGCATTGCGCCGGCACTCCACTATTCACTACCCACAAGGGGTTTCGTACATCATGGATTGGCAGGCTTGGCTGACCCTCTCCCTCACCGTCTCTGCACTACTCTCCCTCATCTTTACCCGAATCGCCGCCCACATTGTGATGATGGCTGTGCTGTCGGTGCTGAGCCTGAGCGGTGTCCTCAATCCGGAGCAGGCGCTTGCCGGTTTCGCCAACGGCGGACTCATTACCGTTGCCGCCATGTTTATCGTGGCGGCAGGTGTCCACGCTTCGGGCGGCATCGACTTGTTGGTGGAGAAAGTCCTCGGTAAGCCCCAGGGATTGCGCCCAGCGTTACTGCGGATATTTGGCCCGGTGGTGGTGCTGAGTGCATTTCTCAACAACACCCCGGTCGTTGCCACCATGATTCCGGCCATTCACAGCTGGTCACGGCGAATCAACATTGCGCCCAGCAAATTGATGATCCCCCTCAGCTATACGGCAATCCTCGGCGGCACGCTGACGCTGATCGGTACCAGCACCAATCTGGTGGTTAACGGGCAGTATCAGGCGCTAACCGGACAGCCGGGCCTGTCGCTGTTTTCCATCACCCTCGTGGGTTTACCGGTCGCCATCGCCGGCCTGGTATTCATGTGGTTATTCTTTCCCCGCCTGCTGCCCCAGCGCGGCAGCGAGGAGCTGGTCGACAACCTCCGGGAGTTCACCCTGGAGGTAAAAGTCGCCGCCAATGGCCCCCTGGTCGGCAAGAGCATCGTCGATGCCGGTCTGCGCAATCTTAAGCGGATTTACCTGGTTGAGATTGAGCGCGACGGCAGCATCGTCACCGCAGTGCCCTCAGAGGAAATTTTGCGCGGTGGCGACCGGCTGGTCTTTGCTGGCGACACCGAAGCCATTTCTGATCTGCTCCGCATTAACGGCATTGAACCGTCAGATCACGACGGCGAATCCGCCAGTCTCAGCATGAAGCGCCCCGAGCGGCGTCTTGTTGAGGCGGTGGTATCGCCCCACTGTGAGGCCATCGGCAAGGCCATTCGCGACAGCCGCTTTCGGGATCGTTACGGCGCTGCCATTTTGGCCGTGGCGCGCAACGGCGAGCGCATCAAAGGCAACCTGGGCACCATTGAGCTTGAAGCCGGCGATACCCTGCTGCTGGAAGCCCGCCCCGCCTTTGTCAGCCGGCAACGCCACAACAAAGATTTTTTGCTGATCAGTGACCTCGGGCAAGACCGCCCCCGCCACGAGCGCGCCTGGCTATCCCTTGCGATACTCGTCGGGATTGTGGGTGCCGCCGGCCTTGGCTGGATCAGCATGCTCAATGCCTCGCTGATTGGCGCCGGGCTGATGATCGCCAGCCGGTGCTGCTCGGTCAAACAGGCCGAGCAGAGCCTGGATCTGACGGTGATTGTGACCATCGCCGCCTCCTTTGCCTTGGGCAGCGCCATTGAAAAGACGGGCCTGGCCGCCATGTTGGCCGAAAATATTGTGGCCTTGAGCGACGGCCGCGCCTGGCTGATTCTGGTGCTCACCTACGTCACCGTGTCGCTGCTCACCGAAACCATCACCAATAATGCTGCCGCCATTATCATGCTGCCCATCGTGCTCGGCACCGCCGAACAGGCCGGGCTCAACCCGGAGCCCTTTGTGTTCGCCATTATGATGGCCGCCTCAGCCAGCTTCGCCACGCCACTGGGCTACCAGACCAACCTGATGGTGTACGGCCCCGGCGACTATCGCTTCAGCGACTTTCTGCGAGTGGGGATACCGATGAATATCTTTATCGGGGCGGTGACCTTAGCGGTGTTGATGATTGGCTGGCCGCTGGAGCTGCCGCGGTGACTGGGTGAGCGCTTTGGGTCGGAGGTCGCACGTCGGACGCAAGAGTCCAATCCCACTGGGTTCCGGCTCGCAAACAGCGCGTCCGGAACGACGCAGAACGCAGAACGCAGAACGCAGAACGCAGAACGCAGAACGCAGAACGCAGAACGCAGAACGCAGAACGCAGAACGCAGAACGCAGAACGCAGAACGCAGAACGCAGAACGCAGAACGCAGAACGCAGAACGCAGAACGCAGAACGCAGAACGCAGAACGCAGAACGCAGAACGCAGAACGCAGAACGCAGAACGCAGAACGCAGAACGCAGAACGCAGAACGCAGATTAGTGTTGCTGCATGGCTGGCAGCGTCAAGCTTTTGCGTCTCCGGAACGCCGGCCGCCCGTCTCCCGTCCAGCGCCTCCCGCCCTACTCCCTCCCCAGAAACATCAATTTTTCCGACCATACCCCGCAACATATTCCGTTTTTAATCTAATTTTCTAACCTTATACTCGGTTGCTGAGTTGCGGCGCCGGGCGCCAGGAGTGGTCATCATCGGTCTGTGAGCGGGCCAACAAAAGGAACATCATCATGCTAGTCAGCGCCGTTATTTATCTCTGTGCCGCGGTTCTCTCGGTCCCCATTGCCAAGCGCCTCGGCCTCGGTGCGGTGCTGGGTTACCTGCTGGCCGGTGTGCTTATCGGCCCTCATGTATTGCACTTGCTGGGCGATCAGACCGAGGTTATGCACTTCGCCGAATTCGGGGTGGTGATGATGCTGTTTCTGATCGGCCTGGAACTGCGCCCCAGCCGCTTGTGGGAAATGCGCCGCCCCATTCTTGGTCTCGGCGGCCTGCAAGTGCTGCTCAGCACCGGGCTTATTGCGCTGCTGCTGAACACCATCGATTCGCTGGCCTGGCAAACGGCCTTGGCCATCGGCATGACCCTGGCACTCTCTTCGACCGCCATCGTCATTCAATCACTCACCGAGCGGGGCCTGCTGAAAACCCAGGCGGGCAACAACGCCTTCGCGGTACTGCTATTTCAGGATATTGCCGTGATTCCCATCCTCGCCCTGCTGCCGCTGTTGGCACTCGGCAGCGGCGATCTGGTGGGAACAGACAGCCATCACGGCGGAGGCTGGATTCACAACCTCCCCGCCAGTGTGCGGGTAGCCGTCACCCTGGGCACCATCGCCGCCATCGTGGTGGCCGGCAAGTACCTGGCCACACCGGTTTTTCGGTTTATCGCTGAAACCCGGCTCAGGGAGATTTTTACCGCCTTTGCCCTGCTGATTGTGGTGGCCATCGCTGCGCTGATGACCAGCATTGGTTTGTCGCCCGCACTGGGCACCTTTCTGGCTGGGGTGGTACTGGCCGAGAGTGAATTCCGCCACGAGCTGGAGGCCGATATTGAGCCTTTCAAGGGCCTGCTGCTGGGGCTGTTCTTTATCACGGTGGGCGCCAATATCGACTTTCCCCTGCTGTTTGAACAGCCGGTACTGGTGCTGGGCGCGGTGCTGGGCCTATTTCTGGTCAAAGCGGCCGTGCTGGCGCTGCTGGCAAGCATCTTTCGCATGGGCGCCCGCCAGGGGCTGCTGTTCACCCTGGCCCTGGCCCAGGGCGGCGAATTCGCCTTTGTGTTGGTGTCAGTGGCCCGGGGCGCCAATGTGTTCAGCGCCGAAATCGGCAACCTCATCAGTCTGGTAGTGGCGCTATCCATGCTGATTTCGCCCCTGCTGATACTGCTCTACGAACGCCTGATGAGTCGTGCCACCCAGCAGCCACGCCCGGACTACGACAAGGAGATTACCCCGACCTGCCAGATCATTCTGGCCGGGTACGGCCGCTTCGGTCAGGTCATTGGTCGCCTGCTCAGCGCCCAGGGACATCATTTAACCATTCTTGATCACAGCCCGGGCCAGGTGGAGTTGGTGCGCCGCTTCGGCAACACCGTTTTTTACGGTGATGCCTCTCGCAAAGACCTGCTTGCGGCCGCCGGGGCCGACGAGGCGAACCTGCTGATTATCGCCGTGGACGAACCGGACAAAACGCTGGAGATTATTCACACCGCCAAGACCCACTTCCCCCATCTCAAGATTCTGGCCCGGGCCATCGACCGCCGCCACACCTACGAGCTGATGCGCAGTGGCATCGACGGGCTGCGCCGCGAAACCTTCGACTCCGCCCTTAACCTTGGCCTGGATGCGCTGCGCCTGATGGGGCTGTCAGCGGCCCAAGCCAGCCGTGCCGGCGAGCTGTTCAGAGCCCACGACGAGCAAAGCCTCAAGGTGCTCGCCGATCTGTGGGGCGACGACCGCAGTTACGGGGTTGCCGTGCGCCAGCGCCTGGAAGACCTGCGCCAGGTGCTGGCTGCGGACCAGCAGCTCGCCAGAGAAGCACAGCAAGCCACTCCCAGCCCGCCCGAGGAATCCCGTTAGATGGCCATCGAGGTCTATCTCTCCAGCCCGGCATTTTGGGCGCTGGCGCTGGTCGGCCTCACCTTAACCGGCATCTCCAAATCGGGTTTTGCCGGCGGTGCCGGGGTGCTGGCGGTGCCGCTGCTGGCCCTGGTGATGCCGGTATCCCAGGCCGTCGCCCTGTGCCTGCCCCTGCTGTTGGTGATGGATGCCAAGGCCGTTCATTACTACTGGCGTGATGTTGACTGGCCCACGCTGAAAAAGCTTATCCCGGCGGCCGTCGTGGGTATCGCGGCGGGCGGCCTGTTGTTTGGCCTGCTTCCTGACAACGCTCTGCTGATCGGCCTGGGGCTATTGTGCCTGTTGTTCGGTTTGTGGACCCACTTGCTCAAACACCTGGCGGCGCTGCCGAGGGCGAGCTACCTGTGGGGCAGTCTGTCGGGTTTGACCAGCACCCTGGTTCACGCCGGTGGCCCGCCGCTGAATATTTACCTG
Organism: Spongiibacter taiwanensis; assembly: GCF_023702635.1. Lineage (NCBI taxonomy): Bacteria > Pseudomonadati > Pseudomonadota > Gammaproteobacteria > Cellvibrionales > Spongiibacteraceae > Spongiibacter > Spongiibacter taiwanensis. Next base: position 3,260,780 of record NZ_CP098455.1, on the reverse strand, counting down.
CTAAGCCTGGCCATGCCCAAACGCCGCTGGCTGGCCACCGCTGCGATGTTCTTCGCCGCCATGAACCTGATTAAAATTGTCCCCTATGCCATTAACGGTCAGTGGCACGCCGAATTGCTGTGGCTGTCACTACTGCTTATCCCGGTGGCGGTGTTTGGGGTGTGGCTGGGATATCAGATTCAACGCAAACTGGACGAAGCCCGCTTTATGCAAATCTGCCGCCTGCTGTTGTTGGGCTCAGGTCTGGTGCTTATCGGCAAAGCCCTGGGCGGAGCGTGAGCGCCCCGACGGGCGCGCCTAATTTTGGGGCAGACCGACCTATGTCACATTTCTAGCCATTTCTCATCGCTCGTCACCCACCCGCCGTAACCGCCCACCCTGGGCCGATCAGTGCCGCGCTTACCAGAAATAATCTCTTAACAATCATTAACATAGAATACAAAACCACGGGGAGCGCCAAGAACATGCCGCCGCGGGACGCGCATATGTTGCGCTATCGGGGAGCGACACCGGGATGAAAGGCACACAACTTGCTTTGCATCATGCAGACGCCATGAATAACAATTGCACCCGGTGCTTGTTGATGTTTTTGTTCATAAAAGCGGAGACAGCAGCGGACAATGTGCGCAAATCACGCCTCCTGCGATGGGGTAAGGACACCAGCAAATGATGTTAGAGCAGTTGATCACCCGCAGTGACACTGACAGTGCGCTAAGAGCGCTGGGCCCCTATCAGCTTATCGACGAAACCCGATTGGCCGAAGACAGCTATGTCATCGAGGCCATGCCGGCCATGCTCAACACCCAGCCCTTTATTCGCCTGCGGGTGGTACGTACCAGCAAGCGAAAGCGGGACTGTTTCAGCCGCAGCATTGCCTGGCCCGTGGCCGATGCCGAGAAGCCCGTGGAGCTGGCGGCCATCGCCCGCAAGATTCTCGACGCCACCCTGGGCATCCGACCACGGCGCGACCCCCGTGGCCTGCGACTGCGCCTGCGCGACCAGTTCAACCGCCGGCAACTGGTCAACCACATCGAAGATCTGGCGGTCACCCGGGTGGACGGCATGGGTAAAATCCGCCTGTCGGTGACCATTTTTGAAGATGCCCTGGACGAAGAAACGGCCACCATCTATCAAACGCGGCACCATAGCCGCCTGATTACCATCACGCTGCCGGTGACCTCCGTGCAACGCGTTCTGACCTGGGCCAAAGGCGAGGCGCGCTAAGCGCCCCGCCGCAGCTCAAAACTCCAGCGTCATACTCACCGTCAGGCGGCGTCCATCGAGCACCACACCGTAAGTGTCATTGGTGATTTCCTTGTTGCCAACGTTGTAGACACCTGCCATCACGCGCAGGGCTTCATTCAAGTAGCAAGACACGCCAAGGTCGACAAAGGAGTAACCGGGACTGCCATCGCTGATGCTCGTCCGGCCAAGGTAATCAGAGGTTTCACCCCGGTAGTTCAGCCGCGTCCACAGATTCAGCTTTGACGTCGGGTCCCAGTCCAGGCTGATATTGCCCATTTTTCTGGGAATTTTGTTGAGTGGGCTACCAGCAAATTCACCGGTCTTTTGCTCCGACTCGGTGTAAGTCAGATTGCCCTTCACCCGCAGGTTATCGCTAAACCCGTAGGAGAACGTCATCTCTACCCCTTCCATCTCCGCTTCATCAATGTTTTTGCGGGTGCTCAAAAAGTAATAGGTGTTGCCGCCAAAATCGCAGGTGTAGTTTTGCCAGTCATCCCGATCCACGCCGTCACTGGTGCAGTATCTATCTTCAGCAATCTTGTCTTTAAAGTCGGTGTGAAAAACCATCGCGCTGGCGGTCACCCGGGCAGGCTTGTTTCGGTAATACGCGCCGATCTCATAGTTCACGCTGGTTTCGGGCTTAAGATCCGAGTTGCCCACAATCAAGGCGCGAGAAATGCTATTGCCATCGGGGGATTGGTTGGGTGAACCGCCGCCGCCCGTACCCCGACCAAAGCCCTCGGTAGCACCGGACAGAGAAGGCTGTGCATACCCGGTAGAGATACCGGATTTGATGGTGAGGTTTTCCTCTGCCTGCCAGTTCACGTAGACCCGCGGCGAAAAGTGCCCCCCGAAAAGTTCGTCGTCGTCGTAACGCAGCCCGGTCGTCAGGCCCACGTCTTTAATGAATCGCCACTCAGCCTCGGCAAACACGGCGCCAATCCAGCGATCCACCACCGCGGTCGCGCCCTCTACGTTGGCATCCAGCAGACCGTTAGTTTCGTCGACAAGCTCTTCGGTTTTGTAGCGGCCACCAAAGGTGTAAATGTGACGGTCACCCGCATAGGTCGCCATGGTGTTCAGAATAATGATTTCTTCTTTTTTGTCCTCGGTCTGAACGCGCTCGGATAAATCCTGTTGCAAATAGGTGCTCACTGACAGCTTGCCGTAATTACCATCATGGGTCAGAGTCCGCAGCTCTTTCTCGTACTCGTAGGAACTCTCCGAGTCGGTATCGGGAATGGACTTGCCCGGGGTGTGAGTGAAATCGAGGGTGGACTGATCTACGGCCAGCGCAAATTTGTTGGCCTCATCCAGTCGCCAATTCAGCTTCCCGCCCAGGCGCTTGATGTCCTGATCGGGATTACTCGCCGCGCTGTCGCCACCGCCGGCAAAATCGCTCTCCTGAATGTGTTGGAAGCTACCGTTTAACTCCAAGCCCAGTTTGTCCGCAATCAGCGGGCCACCCAGATAAAAGTCGGTGTTGTAGCGGTCGTTGCTTATATCATTCAGGGAGTAGGTGTAATCGTAGGCGACACTACCGCCCCAATCTTCCGGGGTCGTCCGGGTAATGACGTTCACCACGCCGCCCATCGCCTCAGAACCATAGAGGCTCGACATTGGCCCGCGAATCACCTCAACTCGCTCGATCATCGACAGGGGCGGCATGCCAATCTGCTTACCCCCATCGGCACCATTGGTATTGACCGAGCGGCCCGCCGAGATGGGACGACCATCGACCAGATACAGGGTGTAGCTGTCATCCATTCCGCGAATACTGATGTCCTGCATGTTTGAGCCGCCGGTAAGGTACACCCCGGGGATATCCCACATCGCGTCTACAATGGTGCTATAGGCAGCCTTGCGCAGCTCTTCGTTGGTCACCACCGATACCGAAGCCGGCGCATCGATAATCCGCTGCTGGTAACCGGCGGCGGTCACCACCACCTCCTCTACATCCTTTTCCGCCTTTTTGTCATGCTCAGCCAACGCCAATCCACTGGCCACCAGCGGCGACAACAACAGTCCCATTTTTACAGCCGGCACGACTTTTCGCGCCACAAAAAATGACATAACAATCTCCATAGTCATGTTCACAAGAACGTTATTTACAACGAAACAAATAGCCACCGGGACAGACCCGACGCCATAAATAGCTGGCAACGACTGGCCCCTGGCTGACCAGAAACGTGGTGCACACCATCGATAGCACCAACAGACCAAACCAGGCGCACACACCAATTTCTCCGCCCCATATCCGAATGCAGGGCCACAGCGAAGCGAGTAGGAATGCCCACCCCAGAAGACGAAGCCAGCGCGCCTGGCCGGTGGAAAAGGTGCTTCCCAGGCAGTCTTTCGCGTGGCGGGACAGGATCATCGACAGGTGCAAAAAGCCCTGCAAACTCAGAAAAAAGCTCAACGCGATCATGGCGCACTCACCTCCGCCGCCCTACCCTTTGGCGCGCGCTTGTTTCTGACCGGCGCAGTGGACTGGCGAGTCGCGAGGTGACGCACCAGCACCAGCAAGGCCAGCCCAAACAGCGCCGCCAGAGTGTCGAAGGTCAATCGAATACTGTCAGCCATTGCCAACGCCTCCAGCAGTGATACCGGCGAGGTGAGCTGATCCAGCGCGGGTACTAGCAGCAACAGACCTCCCGCCACCGACAGCTGCAGCAACCAGCCGCGGGTATGCCGAAACACCAGCGCAGACAAGCCAAAGGCCAGCCAACAACTGAAAAAAACTCTGACCTCCCACAGCTCGCGACCGGCCAGTTCGGCCGGCAGCAATCGGGACGCCCAGAAGAAGGCGGCAATCGATGCAGTCAATCCACCAATGGCGGTTACATTCAGGCCGCTGACCAGCTCGTAGCCAACACTGCCCAACTTGTGTTTGGCGCGCTTGGCCGTCCAGAACAGCAGCCCGGTGGCAGTCATGAAGGTGCCCGCCAGACCACAGACAAAGTACAGCCAGCGCAACGCCACATCGGCAAAGCGCCCCTGGTGGAGCAAACCCAGAAAGTTGTTCACCCCGGCAATGGAGAATTCGCCTTCGGCCAGCGGCTTCTCGTCGAGCAAGCGGCCATCAGCGGCAAAGGTCATTTCTGCACTGGCGCCTCGCCCGGCGCTGACGCTGGTACGCTCAGCCGAGCGCAGGGTGACTTTCATCTCTGGCCGCTGGGGCTTGTCGATGGTGATATCGCTGACCGACGCCTGCCAGTGCTGCTGGGCCTGCGCTATCAGCGCAGCAATATCGGGCAGCGGCTGCGACAACAGCGGCAACTCGTCCGGTACCTGCTCGCCACCGCCCCGGCGATCGCCGCCCGGGCCACCGCCGTGACCACCGCCTTCGTTATTCCAGAACACCAAGGTGCCAGCCAGCAGCAACAGGCCCGACCAAGTGATCATCAAATGGAAGGGCAGCGCCGCCACCGCCGAAACCGCATGGGCATCGAGCCAGCTGCGCTGGGGTTTGCTAAACCGGAGGGTAAAGAAATCGACAAAGATTTTTTTGTGAATGATGATCCCGGTGATCAGGGCGATGAGCATCAGCATTGAAGCAATGCCCACAATGCTGCGCCCCCATTCTCTGGGCATGCCATAGAGCTCAAAGTGAAAACGATAGAGGAAGTCAGCCCCGGCTGTCTCCCGGGGTGAAAGCACTTCACCGGTCGCCGCATCCAGGTGGGCCCCTTCGCCACGACGTGACTGCTGTCCCGGCTCAGACCAGCGCACTTCGACCGCCCGTTCACGATCATTAGGCAAGCTGATGCGCCACTGCTCGGCGCGGGGCGCCATCGTTTCCATACGGTCGACAACGCGCGCCAGGGAGAATTGCGACGGGTCAGAGCCATGCAGCTCGGGCTGCATCCAGTAATTGATTTCCTGGCGGAAAAACACCAGGGTGCCGGTGAGAAAAATCGCAAACAGTAACCAACCAACTACCAGGCTCGTCCAGGTGTGCAGCCAGGTCATTGAGTCGCGGAAGCCGCCCTTCATGCCTCAGCCCCCCAGGCAAACCATCCCAACCACAGTGCAGCACCCAGTCCCGATACACCGGTTACCGCTGTGGCATGGCGACGAACCGCAAACACCCAGATGACGACGGCAGCGTAAATCAGGAAGAAAATCATATTCACAAGACGGCGGCCGTCGTTGCCATCCAGCACCGGCAGGCGCTGAAGCCACAGGCATAGCGCCATGGTCAGAAAATAGCCGCCGACACCGGCAGCAAGCACCCGAAGCCCGATGCCTAAGCGGCTGTTTGCTGGCACGTTGGTTGATTTCGCCACGAATCCCTCCCAAGACTGCACAACGCTAACTCGCCCTGTTGGTGGCGATAGAGAAGCTGATAAATGGATAGAAAGATCGCCTGCGAAAATGCCGCGGAGCATGGACTTTCAGAAAACGAAGATGATAATGTTTATCAATTGCAACGGATAGCGCCTTGAACGGAACATTCGGTTCCACAAATTGCAACAACCCATTTTCTTAAGCCGCATCCACTCAGCTAATCCGGCCTTATAACGCCGCTTTCACCCGCAAACCTAATTCGAGTCGACATGAAAGGTAACTACGACATTTCCAGCCTGCAGGCCTTCGCCACCATCTTTGGCAACCGCAGCCTTTCCCAGAGCGCCGCCGAGCTGGAGCTGGCTAAATCTACCCTCAGCCGCAAGCTCCGCGCCCTGGAGGAAACCGTTGGACACAGCTTACTGCGCAGGGAGTCCAACCGAATGATCCCCACGGAAGCCGGTCATGTGTTCTACCACTATTGCCAGCGCATTCTGTCCGCCGCCGAAGAGAGCAACCGCCAGCTCGACACATTGAGTGGCGAAGTCGAAGGCGATCTTCACATTCATTTGCACAACAGCTTTGTGCGCGGCTGGTTTCCCAACGCGCTGGAAGAGTTCATGCAGCAACACCCAAGCTTGCTGGTGAACCTGCATACCGGCGGAAAATTACCCGAGGCCCCCTGGCTGGAGCAGATCGGCGTGTGGCTGGGCCCGGTGCCCGATCTACCAGTGAGGCAGGAACACCTGGGTGTGCTCTCCCAGGGGGTGTATGCCGCCCACGGCATGTTCGACACGAGTTCGGCGCCCCGCCACCCCAAAGACCTTCTCGATGTGAACTGGGTCGACTTGCCGGGCCAGCGCGAGAACGGCCTGGTGCTGGAACACCGCAGTGGTGAAACCTACCGGCTGCCATCCATGCAGCGAGCCCTTCGCGTCGACCTCGTGATTATGCAGGGCGACGCCATCACCCGCGGGGGGGTCGGGCTGATGCCAAACTGGCTGGCGCAGATGCGCATGCGTGCCCACCCCGGCGAGATTCAGCCCTGCCTGCCTGAATGGCAAGGGCCACCACTGTTTGTCACCCTGCTTTATCCCCACGGCAAATTGCCCCGCCGGGCCCAGGCCTTTGTCGAACACATCCGCCGTTCAACACCGCCAGAGTGGCGCCAGAGCTTGCCCTGACCGCGATCTGCTTTGCTGCCGGGACAGTCGCCCTCGGTCCTTGTTACACTGGTGCGCCAACACCGAATCCCCGCTCAAGCATGTTACAGATTACCAACAGCGTCTCTCTGCCCGAAAACGAAATTGAACTGGATGCCATTCGCGCCCAGGGCAGCGGTGGCCAGAACGTCAACAAGGTGTCCTCCGCCATCCATCTGCGCTTTGATATTCGCGCCTCCTCGCTGCCTGAGGTGTACAAAGAGCGGCTGCTGAATTTGCGGGATCAGCGCATTACCAAAGACGGCATTGTGGTGATCAAGGCCCAGCAGTTTCGCACCCAGGAGCAAAACCGCCTCGACGCCCTTGAGCGCCTGCAGGCCCTGTTGAAAACAGTCACGGTTGTGCCCAAAACACGCCGCCCCACAAAACCCAGCAAAGCAGCCAAAGCCAAGCGCATGGACAAAAAATCCCAGCGGGGCAAGGTTAAGGCGCTGCGCGGAAAGATCACTGACTGACCTCGGTCTACCCTCGAAAACCCTCACCTAACGACCAAATAAAGTCCGACTGGGAATCCGCCTCGACCGACAGAACCGGCAGATCACGCGACATTGCCGAGACGCTATCGGCGAAAATCACAACCTCGGAAATCTCCCACCACACGACGCTTGCCAAGCCCGGGTTTCGTGGCTATGGTTCGCCTGACAATAACTGACACGACAAGGACGTTATGAGATACCTAGCTATCGCCGTGGCCCTTCTGGCCTTCCTGACCGCTTGCGCCACCTCACCGGTAGACAATGCCGCCGATGTCAGGGGCAAGGTGCTACTGAACGAAGGCATCACGGTGCCGGCGTCCTTGAAAGTGGCCTATCACACCAGCCTCAAAGAGCGGAATAAAGTTATCACCACCGGCGATGGCTACGGCCGCTGGAACCAACTGGTTGGAAAATCGCTGCATAGCGCCACCGAACTGATGGTGCCCAGCGTTTTTGACGACGCCGAGTCGTTAGTGGCCGACGCCCCGTTTCATTATCTGTTGAGTTTTAAAGGACAGCCCTCTTTCAGCAGCTTTATGGGCCACTTCACTGTTGAGCTGACAGTGACGGTATTTACACCGGACGGGATGCAGATTTATCAGGCGACCACCAAGACCGGCCGCTCGGGCGGCGGCGCGGGCGACGGCCACGCCTTTGAAGCAGCCTACGCATCAGCCATCAAGGACGCCCTGCATACCTTTCTCAATCAAGAGGGCAATGCCAAGCTTCAGCAGCTCGCCAAGCAGCCGCCGGGCGAGCTGACCGCCGCTCTGGAAGACAAGCTCGATATCGATACGGCTTCTACTGGCACTGGTTTTTATATCAATCGCCAAGGCGAACTGCTGACCGCCTATCACGTGGTTAAAAGCTGTCTGAAAACCGAGGTGCAGCAGCGCGGTGAAAAATACCCTGCCGTCTTGAAAGGGCACTCCCAGGTCCTCGACCTTGCTCTGCTCAGCGCCAGCCATCAGCCCGAGGCCGTGGCACCAATGCCGCAATTTTCTGAATCCGACGGCCTGCTCGGCAAGCAGGTATTTGTGACCGGCTTTCCGCTGTCTGACATTCTATCGCCCTACCCCAGCCTGACCGTCGGCAATATCAGCTCGGTGGGTGGCCTGCGCGGCGGCCAGGGGAATTTCCAGTTCAGTGCACCGATCCAGCCCGGGAACAGTGGTGGACCGGTACTGGATTACAAAGGCAATGTTCTCGGCGCGGTGACCAGCACCCTCAATCAGAAGATGATGCTCACCAAAACCGGCACCACCTCCCAGAACTTGAATTTTGCCTTGAACGGCCGATTGATTGGCGCCTTCCTTGAGAAACACGGTACCGCTTACAGCCGCGCGCCCTCGTCGCTCAACTTCGAGCAGGCCTCAGCCGAAGCGGTGAAGTTCACCACCCAGATCATCTGCTACCAATAAGACAAGGAGGTTGACCGGTGAAAAAGATTTCTGCGCTTGCCCTTTTCCCCATGCTGTTGACGCTGGCAATGCCTCTGCAGGCTGCCGACAGCAACAACGAGGCGGCAGCCGCGCCCGAGGTACTGCAATACCAGCACGAAGGGCGCAAATACCCGCCACTGTTCTACCAGAGCAATATTGAGGATGAGAAATTTCGCGAGTCACTGCTGGCCCGCCAGGCCTTTAACCGACTCGATAAAGACGCCGTCGGCTTGCCCATCGGCCTGATGGTACTCAAAACCCTGCGGCCCAAGGCCGACGCGGCGGGATTTACCTCAACCATGCTCGCCGCCGGCACATTGGGCCTAGTGCCAATGGTGAACAGCAAAGAATTTACCGTGTACTACATGGTCTTTGTACACGGCGAGCGCATCGCCCGCTTTGAGTACTCCATGTCGAGCGCAGATGTAGAAATGTTGTGGGGTGCCGGTCAACAGCGGGATATCAAACCCGAGGAAGAAGTGTTTTTGGAAAACACCATTCCCCGGTTCTTGAACGACCTTAAGAAAGACGAGAAGGTTAGCGCACTTTTCGACGAGTACTACGAGTACTTCCCCGAGGGAAGCTAAACGGGCGCAAGCGCGCCCCGCCTCAGCGCAGCAGCAATACCGGAATATCGCTCAAGCTAACGATACGACTGGTATTGCTGCCCACAAAAAACTGACGAATGCGGGAGTGCCCGTAGGCCCCCATTACCAGCAGCTCAATACCCCGGTCTTTTTGGTACGCCGCCAAGGCATCGTGAACATCCCCTTCCAGACGCTCATTGACTACCTCAAATCCGGCACTGCGCAGTTTCTGGGCGGCATGTTCAACCTGACTCAGGCGCTCGTCACCGGCCGGGCAGACCGTCACCAAATGACAGGGAAGGCCCTTTAACAGCGGGCTGGCCACGACCATGTCCAATGCTTTTTCGGCGGTGCTGGAGCCGTCGTAGGCAATCATAAAGTTGCCGGGGACGGAAAACTCCGGCATCGCTACCAGAATAGGCCGGTGGGAGGTGCGAATCACATTTTCCAGATGGGAACCAATGGTATGGGCGGAGCACTCGTGACCCTCACCAAGACGCCCCAGCACCATCACCCGAATATCCTTGTCCATCTCGGCCACTGTATCAACGAGGCTACCGTGGCGCTGCATCACACTGACCTGCTTCACGCCATCTTCGCGCACCCGATCTTGAGCGGCTGCCAACATATGCTGGCCATGCTCCAGGGCGAGTTTACTGCGGCGCTCGTCCAGGGCCACCAACTCGTCGAGCAAATGCTCGCGGCTGTCCATGCCCAAGCTACCGGACAGATCACCACTGAGATTGGTCTCAGCACGCTCCAGCACATGCACCAGCTTCAGCGGCACCTGTACCCGTAGACTGGTCCAGGCGGCAGCATCACACACGGCTGTGGCAATGGGGGAACCGTCGATAAAGGCGTAAACCTGCATGCTGCTATTCTCCTTATTCTTCTGTCGCTCAGTGGCCGCCCAACAGCTTTTCCACTTCCTCAGGTTTATCGTGCACGCCAAAGCGATCCACGATGGTCGCGCTCGCCTCGTTCATGCCGATCACAACCACTTCAGTTCCTTCCCGCCGGAACTTGATCACCACTTTGTCGAGCGCCGATACCGAGGTAATGTCCCAGAAATGGGCCTGACTGACATCGATGATGACACGCTCCAGCACCTCCTTGAAGTCAAAGGCGGCGATAAAGGCATCAGCAGAGGCAAAGAAGATCTGACCCGCCACCGTGTAGCGGCGCTCGGTGCCCGCCTCGTTGGCAGTGCTCTTGACCAGCATCAAGCGGGCAATCTTGTTGGAGAAGAACAGCACCGCCAGCAACACCCCCACCAGCACACCCAGGGCCAGATTGTGCGTTGCCACCACCACCGCCACGGTGGCCAGCATCACGATATTGCTCGACAGGGGATGCTTGCGCAGGTTGCGCAGCGAATCCCAGGAAAAGGTGCCAATGGACACCATAATCATCACTGCCACCAACGCGGCCATCGGGATCTGGCCGATCCACTCATCCAGAAACACCACCATAATCAGCAGAAACACCCCGGCCACAAAGCAGGACAAGCGGCCCCGGCCACCGGATTTCACATTGATTATCGACTGGCCGATCATCGCACAGCCCGCCATCCCGCCGAGCAGACCGGCACCAATATTGGCCAGACCCTGGCCCTTACACTCCCGGTTTTTGTCACTGCTGGTGTCGGTAAAGTCATCAACGATGGTGGCCGTCATCATCGACTCCAACAGACCCACCACCGCCATGGCAATAGCGTAGGGGAAGATAATCTGCAGGGTCTCAAAGGTCAGCGGCACGTCCGGCCACAAAAATACGGGCAAGGCATCGGGCAACTCGCCCAGATCCGCCACAGTGCGAATATCCAGGCCCACCGCGAGGGAAACGGCGGTTAGCGTAATGATGCATACCAGCGGCGACGGCAGCGATTTACCCACCACCGGCACATAGGGAAAGAGGTAGATAATGCCGAGCCCGGCAGCGGTCATGGCGTAGACATGCCAGGTCACGTTGGTCAGCTCCGGCAACTGGGCCATAAAAATCAGAATGGCCAGCGCGTTAACAAAACCGGTGACCACCGACCGGGACACAAAGCGCATCAAACTGCCCAGGCGCAGATAACCGGCCATAATCTGAAACACCCCGGTGAGCAGGGTGGCCGCCAGCAAATATTCCAGCCCGTGATCCTTCACCAGCGTGATCATCAGCAGCGCCATGGCCGCCGTGGCGGCAGAAATCATCCCTGGCCGACCACCGGTAATGGCGGTAATCACCGCGATACAGAAGGAGGCGTACAAGCCCACCTTGGGATCTACCCCGGCGATGATCGAGAAGGCAATCGCCTCGGGAATCAATGCCAACGCCACCACGGTGCCAGCCAGTAAATCGCCGCGAATATTGCCCAGCCAATCTCGCTTGAGGGTATCAATCATGTGTTCAGATCTCGATGAATCCCGACTTTAGCGACACAGTCAGTCCCGGCGAACGCTGCCACGATGGGCGCGCGGGTGGTGTCACAGCGAAAAACGTCAGGGTGAAATAAACTGTTGCGGAGGGCAGCAATACGCGCTGCGAAAAGCCCTAAATCGGCGCGCACCTTACCACAGATGCCCAACCGGTAAAACCGCGCGGGCCCGCCCCGGCGGGAGTGCGAGCGGTAAATCCTTCTGGGCGCTGCGTGCGTATGTATGCGAAGCTGGCCCCACTTTTGGCCTGTACTGGCATCTGCCTCACCCTCATCAATAACAAGGAAAAGTGCATGATCACCCTATACCACCTTGGCGTCTCCCAATCCGACCGCATCGTCTGGCTGCTGGAAGAATTGGGCCTGCCTTACACTCTGGAATGGTTTGACCGGGGCCCTGACAATCTCGCCCCACCGGCTTTTACCGCCCTCCACCCGGCCGCTACCGCCCCCATTATCAAAGACGGCAACACGACTCTGGCCGAGTCGGTAGCCATTTGCGAATACCTTTGCTGGCGCCACGCCGATGGCAAACTCAGCGTCGCCCCTGCCCAAGACAATTACCCGGACTATCTCTACTGGATGCAGGTCAACAATGCCCTGATGGCCGTGTTCTTCGCCAAGATGGCCGGTGGCGAGCAGGGTATCAGCAACCCGGTAATTGCCAGCTCAGTCACCCGCCGAGAGAAGGGTTACTTCGATTTTATCGAACAGCGCTTGGGTGAAGTGCCCTACCTGGCCGGCGACGAATTTACCTGCGCCGATATCATGATCATGTTCAATCTCACCACCCTGCCCATGTTTAGCGGCAAGACTGTCACCTTTGGCCCCAACACCCAAGCCTACATCAATCGGGTTACCGACAGGCCGGCCTATAAAAAGGCGATGGCGATTGCTGGACCGGCGGCCAGGCGACCCTGAGTGATTGGGCGCTACTGAACACCGCGGAGGGGCGGCACGGCGAAAAAGGCGAGACCATAGAGCCCTATCTATTTAGGGCCTTCTCTCCCCGTACCAACCCCATTCGCTTGATCCGTGAAGCCAGCGTGGTGGGTTTCATTCCTAACAGTTCAGCGGCGCCATCGTCGCCAAACAATTTCCAGTCACAGCGATCCAAGGCGGCAAGCATGTTGCGCCGCCACTGGGCCTGCATTTCCTCGTCGGTCAATATATCGCTGCCATCCGCCCCGTCCACCGCCGCCGGAGCCGTAACGACTTGCCCGGCAACTGGCAGGTCAATCGCTGCCCGTCCATTGCGTGCCGTAATCGCCGCCCGCTCCATCACGTTTTGTAATTCGCGGATATTGCCCGGCCAGCTATAGGCCTGCAGCATGCGAAGATCACCCTGGGTCAACCGGCCACCGCCCTGATTGAATTTCTGACAGGCCTGCTCGAAAAAATGACTGGCCAGTAACGCAATATCATTCTCCCGTTCACGCAAAGGCGGCGAATGAATAGGAAACACATTCAGGCGAAAATACAGATCTTCCCGAAAGGCATGGCGCGCCACCTCCGCTTTCAAGTCCTTGTTAGTGGCCGCCACGATGCGCACATTCACATTCCGGGTGCGCTCCTCGCCGACCCGCTCCAATTGTCCTTCCTGTAGCACCCGCAGCAATTTACTCTGCAATTCCAGGGGAATTTCACCGACTTCATCCAAAAACAGGGTGCCGCCGTTGGCCAGCTCAAAGCGGCCAATGCGATCACGCACCGCCCCGGTAAAGGCCCCTTTGATATGGCCGAAGAATTCGCTCTCAAACAGCTCGTGGGGAATGGCGGCGCAGTTCACCCGAATCAGCGGACCGTCCTTGCGCGGGCTGGCCTCGTGAATGGCCCGGGCAATCAGTTCCTTGCCCGTCCCCGATTCGCCCGTTATCAGCACGTTGGCCTGGGTTTCGGCCACCATCTCAATTTGTTGCAACAGGCGGCGCACGGCCTCACTGTCACCCAGAATGCCGTGATAGCGCTGCTCAATCAGAATTTCCTGTTGCAGGTAGGCGTTCTCGTCCTCCAGTCGGGCTTTCAGTTCACTCAGCTCGGTCAGGGCATCGCGCAATTTGCGCTCGGTTTCCATGCGGGCGCTGATGTCCCGGAATACCACTACCGCGCCAATAATGGCGCGATCCTTAATAATCGGTGTGCTGGTGAACTCCACCGGAAAAGGTGTACCGTCCTGCTTCCAGAAAATTTCCTGACCACCTTCATGAACGACCCCGTCGCGAATTGCGGCGTAGATAGGGCACTCCTCGACCGGATAGTGGCGCCCGTCCTCATGGGTATGGTGATGCACGTAATGCACGTTGTGGCCCAACACATCCCGGTCACTGCGACCAAACAGGCGCATCGCCGCCGGATTCATAAAGGTACACAGCCCCTGGGTATCTACGCAGTAAATGCCATCCCCCACTGAGGTCAGCATCAGCAGGTTTTCACGTTCCCCCTGCTGAAAAATATTCTGCAGGTGCTTCCATTCCAGCAAGCCACCTCGAACAATCCGCTCGGCCTCAGCAGCGTCCCGATTTAGCTCAGCTGACACCACATCCCGAATGGCCACCGCCAGATATTCCCGCCGTTTGATTACCACTCGGGCACCCGCCAACTCCACCGGAATATGCTCGCCGTTTTTCAGTCGACAAGAGATGCGCGTGCTCCAGGCCTTGTCCTGGGCCAGCACCTGCTCGGTGAACACAATCAACTGGCCCAACTCACGACCGTGAATGCGGGAAATCGGCATCCGCAAAATTTCCGGGCGGCTGTAGCCCAGTAGTTCACAGGCGGCGATATTGCAGTCCACGTACTGGTTGTTTTGGGGGTCTAGCAGCATCATCGGTTCGGTGGACTGCTCAAAGGCAGCATGGCGCATCCAGTAGGCCAGCTTGCCCCACTCCTCATTGCTATCAGCCGCATCAAAACTCATCGCCCGTCCCTCGCCAAGACCCCGTCAGAATCACCCCAGACTACTACGCACATGCGTAATTTGGAAAACGAATTTGCGTAGCGCTACGCATTTGCGGAGGAAAATCCTGTCGATCCCACCAGTTCAAGATCGTCCCTCTCGTCAGCAGACGAATCGTAAGCACATGATTTAAAAAGGGTAAAAAAATAGTTTCGCAAGTTTCTGCGCCCCAACGCGCACCTGGTACAGCTTTCGCTCTAGCACTGTCAGGCGGGACCCAAATGCACGGCCATTAACGCCGCCCAAACAGTTAACCAATTACACGCTGAGAGGAAACAACGATGCCTACTGTGGACAAACCCCATTACAAAGACGGCGACTTCCTGGTCGATTACGAAGAGAAAGTGTTTGAGGACGTGCAGGCCGCTCCCGGCGCCAAAGCCTTGATCACCTTCCACACCGTCGCCTTCGAAGGCTCCATCGGTCTGGTCAACCTGCTCCAGGCCAAGCGACTGTTGCGCAAGGGCTTTGAAACCAAGGTGCTGCTTTACGGACCGGGAGTACAACTGGGTGTACAACGGGGTTTCCCCACCCTCGGCGCCGAAGCCTTCCCCGGCCACCTGGTCTGCAACAACCAGCTCAAAGCCTTTATGGAGGAAGGCGGCGAGGTCTACGCCTGCCGCTTCGCCTTGCAAGCCCTCTACGGCCAGACAGAAAAGGCGCTGATTGAAGGGATTCGCCCCATCAACCCCCTGGATGTGATGGACCTGCAATTATTGATGGCGCGGGAAAACGCCTTCGTCGTGCACACCTGGACCACCTGACGAAGCCCCGGCGGCAGGCGGCGCTGCTCGCCCCTGTCCGCCCACTCGAAAACAACCAGGACCACTGCCCGCAAAGCCAAGAATGAACGAGGCCCCCATGACAGAAATACTCGCCGCCGCCGTGCAATGCAGCCCCGTGCTCTACTCCTGCGAGGGCACCGTCAGCAAAATTTGCGACTGGATCGAAAAGCTCGGCGCCCAGGGTGTGCAGTTCGCTGTGTTTCCAGAAACCGTAGTGCCCTACTACCCCTATTTTTCCTTCGTCCAGCCCCCCTACGCCATGGGCCAGCAACATCTCAAACTCATGCAGGAATCGGTCATTGTGCCGTCGGTTCACACTGAGCGCATCGCCAAGGCCGCCGCCAAAGCCGGCATGGTCGTATCGGTGGGGGTCAACGAGCTGGACGGCAAGACCCTGTATAACGCCCAACTATTGTTTGACGCCGACGGCAGCCTGATTCAGCACCGTCGCAAAATCACCCCCACCTATCATGAGCGCATGGTCTGGGGGCAAGGCGATGGTAGCGGCCTTAGCGCAGTGGACTCCAAGGTCGGCCGCATTGGCTCCCTGGCCTGCTGGGAACACTACAACCCATTGGCCCGCTACGCACTGATGGCCGACCGGGAGGAAATCCACGTTGCCACCTTTCCCGGATCCTTAGTCGGCGAGATTTTTGCCGAACAAATCCAAGTCACCATTCGCCATCACGCCCTGGAATCTGGCTGCTTTGTGGTCAACGCCACCAGCTGGCTCAACCCGGAACAACAGCAGCAGGTGATGGACGATACCGGCGGCCCCCTGGCAGCGATTAGTGGCGGCTGCTTCACCGCCATCGTGTCGCCCGAAGGTCGCCTGCTGGGCGACACCTTGACCAGTGAATCAGGCGAAGGCGCCTGCATTGCCCGCCTGGATATGAACCTGATTGCCAAACGCAAAAGGATGATGGATTCGGTGGGCCACTACAGTCGCCCCGAGCTACTGAGCCTTCTGATCGACCGCAGCCCCCGCCACCATACCCAACCAATGACCGGCAGCCCCGCCACGCTCAATGGCAAATGCGCTTTATCTACCACCGACCCCGGCGACGCTGGCGCGCAATCCATTGCGCAAGACGACGCCGTTTCGCCATTTAAACCCGCTGCGGTTAACACAGGAGCGTGATCATGCCCCTCAGTCAGCAACAACTTACCCGCCTGCAAAGCCAGGGCCTGCGTTGGCTCGATGGCGATGCCCTGGGCCTTGCCCGCCAGGGTGGCGCTGGCCCCACCGATCACAAGGCGCTGAACTTCGAAGATCAGACCGCGATGATTCCGGTCTTCAACCAGCAGGTTAATCACTCCCCTTTTTCGGCGCGGCCAGACCCACGTACCCAAGAGGTAAAAATCTACGAAGGGGCCGAGCTGATCGCGAGAGCCGGCGCCCCCGACCGCCCCCGCTTTTACGACCTGCACAGCGCCGACGGCACCCCCTACTCCCACATTGCCACACTGCACAGCAAGGATGTGCTGGCCACCACCGTGTTGCAGCAGTGCGTGCGCTATCGCAATCGCGACACCTCCTGCCAGTTTTGCGCCATTGAAGAGTCCCTGGCCAATGGCAAAACCATTGCCCACAAAAGCCCGGCGCAACTCGCTGAAGTCGCCCTGGCCGCAGTGCGCCTGGACGGGGTCAAGCAAATGATCATGACCACGGGCACCCCGAAAACCAGCGACCGGGGTGCTGCCGTGTTGGTTGAATCAATCCGGGCCGTCAAAGCCGCCGTTAACATCCCGATTCAGGCGCAATGCGAACCCCCCGCCGATGACATTTGGCTGGACCGGCTCAAGGCCGCCGGTGCCGATGCCCTCGGCATGCATATGGAGGCGGTCAGCGACCGGGTGCGCAAGGCCATCATGCCCGGTAAGGCCAGCGTGCCCCTGAGCCGGTATCTCTCGGCCTTTGCCCACGCGGTTACTCTGTTCGGACCCGGCAATGTCAGCACCTATATCCTGGCCGGGCTAGGCGACACCGAAATCGAAATTATCAATATGGGGCTGCGCCTGATCGACATGGGTGTTTACCCCTTTGTGGTGCCCTTTGTGCCGGTGGCCGGCACACCACTGGCCAACCACCCCATGCCCGACCCGGCGATGCTCGACGGCATTTTTCAGGTGCTCGGTCCGGCACTGGTCAACAGCGGCATGCAGTCCGACCAACTCAAAGCGGGCTGCGCCAAATGCGGCGCTTGCTCCAGCATGAAGAGCTACGAAAAGGCCGCAACCACTCCCTCTGCGGAGGTGAGCTATGCCTAGACAACCCGCCCCCCGTCGCCGCTATGCTTTCAGTGACGCAGACCACCCTTCGGCACCCGGCGATACCTTTGGCGATTTCCACGCCACCCGCATTCAGGTCCGCCCCGCAACCGCCTCCTGGGAGCGTGCACGCTATTTTGCCTTGCGCCAACGAGTTTTTTCCCAGGAGCAACAACTGCCGATTCGCGATCAGGACGGCGAGGATTTTCGCGCCACCGCTATTGTCGCGGTCACTGACCTGTGCGGCATCAACGACGACGTGGTGGGTGCGGTGCGCATCTTTCCGGTAGCCGACCCCAATCTGCCAAATCTCTGGTTTGGCGGGCGCTTGTGTGTGGCACCCACTTATCGAGGCAGAGCCGATATAGGCAAAGCGCTCATTAATACCGCCGTTAGTCGCGCAAAAATGCTGGGCTGTGAGCACTTTCATGCCTTTGTACAAAAGCAGAATGGTCGCTATTTCAGCAGCCTGCACTGGCACACACTTGAAGAACTGGAGATTGCCGGGCGACCCCATTTGCGTATGCGCGCCGACCTGGACCACTACCCGCTGGCGCAATTGCCGCCGCCCAATATCGACCTGCCCAGTGAGGCCCCGCGCCAGACCAACATCGAGGAGGCACGCTAATGCGCCCCCTCCACAAGCGCCCCAGTTTCACCTTGACACCTACCGAGTGCGAGCAGCAGTTAGCGGCGCTGTGCGCCGAGCTGCACGCATTGCCCGAGATCGCCAGCAAGCGCGCCATTCGTCACGCGGCGGCGACCAGCGCCAAAGACTTGTCCAAGGCAAGCATGACCGAGCGCTACGCCGCCCCCGGCGATGACTGCGCCGCCTTTGCTACCGGCGATGGTTATCAATTGCTGGCCATGGAGGGCATGCTGCCCGACTTTGTCGCCAACGATCCCAAGGCGGCGGGCTGGTCATCGGTGATGGCCAACGTCAGCGATATTGCCGCCATGGGTGGCCGGGCCACCGCCATCGCCAATGCCTTCTGGCACTGCGACGACGACGCCAGCCGGATATTGCTGCACCACATCAAACGCGCCTGCGACACCTTTGGTGTGCAGTTCTCTGGCGGCCACAGCAGCATTCGCCACGACTACCAGCCTCACCTGGCGGTGGCCATTATCGGCCACGCCCGCAAGCTGCTCTCTTGTCACCATCTGCGCCCGGGCCAGCGTCTGTTCATGCTCAGCGACCTCACCGGTAGCTGGCACGGCAACCAGCCCTATTGGGGCTGCGTGGGCGGCAAAAGCCCGGAGCAGATTCGTCAGCAATGGCAGCTTCCTGCTGAGCTGGCCGAGCAGGACCTGGCCGTGGCCGCCAAGGACATCAGCGGCGGTGGCGTGCTCGGCACCCTGTTGATGATGCTGGAGCTCACAGGCTGCGGCGCCCATTTAGACCTCAGCGCCATTCCCAGGCCACCCGGCGATCTGCTGCGCTGGCTGCGTGCCTTTCAGGCTTTTGGCTTTCTGCTGGCGGTGGAGCCTGATCAGGTCAGCCGCCTGATCGCCTTCTTCCAGCACAGCCACCTCAGTTGCGTGCCAGTGGGCAGCATCAATGCCAGTGCGCGCATCGAACTGGATTACTACGGCAGCCGCCAAATCTTCTGGGATCTTCACCAACGCACTTTAACCAATATGGGAGGCCAACCGTGCCCGCCGTCAATTTCACGCTGATCTGGCCCGATGGTGAGCGGCGCCAGTATTACTCACCCTCCACCGTGATCTACCAACATCTTGAATCAGGCGCGCAGTACAGCCAGCAGGAATTCGCCCGGCGGGTACGCACCGCCCTTACCCAGGCATCAGAACGAGTGCGGGACAAGTTTGGCTATGCCTGCTCCGCCGCCGGGTCCGAGCTCGCCAGCCTGGAATCCAAACTCTCCCAGCTTCAACAACACAACATTACCGGCGACATCCAGGTTGTGGACCTGCGCCAGTAACTTAACTTCAGGAATGACCATGAACAGCAAAACCGAACACTACACCTGCATCATCATTGGGGCCGGCCAGGCCGGCCTGTCGATGAGCTACTGCCTCAGCCAACAGGGCATCCATCATCTGGTACTGGAGCGCAGCGATCGGGTGGCCAACAACTGGCGAAGCGAACGCTGGGACACCTTCTGCCTGGTCACCCCCAACTGGCAGTGCCAGCTGCCGGGCATGCACTACAGCGGCGATGACCCGGATGGCTTTATGGTGAAGGACGAAATCGTCGACTATGTTGAGGCCTATTATCAATTCAGCCAGGCCCCGGTGCGCTTTAACAGCCCGGTGACCTCGGTCAACAAAACCCAAAGCATTTATCGGGTCGAGTGCGGTGACCAGAGCTATCAGGCAGACCACATTGTGGTCGCCACCGGCGGCTATCATCGCCCCTACATCTTGCCTGCCGCGGCGGAAATGCCGGTCACCCACGTGCACTCCCGGGATTACCGCAACCCCGATCAACTCCCGAATGGTGCCGTGTTGGTCGTAGGCACAGGCCAATCCGGCTGCCAGATCGCCGAAGATTTGCACCTTGCCGGACGCCAGGTGCACCTGTGCGTGGGCAATGCGCCCCGAGTTAACCGGCGCTATCGGGGCAAGGACGTGGTCAACTGGCTGGAAGAAATGGGCTACTACGAAACCACTATCGACAACCATCCCGAGGGGGAAAACGCTCCCCACGCCACCAACCACTATGTCACCGGCCGGGACGGAGGCCGGGATATTAATCTGCGGATCTTCGCCGAGCAGGGAATGAAACTCTATGGCCGCTTAAAGTCGGCCAAACAGGGCACCTTGCAATTCGAAGATGATTTGCACGACAACCTCGACTACGCCGACAGTGTCGCCAAGCGGATTGTCGACGGCATTGAGAACTACATTCAGCAGCAGGGTATCAATGCCCCCGCCGACGACAATCGCCATAGCGACTACGCGCCCCCCACCGTCAACTCCCTGGATTTGCAAGCTGCTGGCATTACCAGCGTGGCGTGGGCCACCGGCTTTAAAAGCGATTATCAGTGGTTGCAGGTCCCGGCACTGAATGAGCGCGGCGCCCCACTACAGCAACGCGGCGTAAGCCCGGTGGCGGGGTTGTATTTTCTCGGTCTGAACTGGATGAATACCTGGGGTTCAGGGCGCTTTTTTCATGTTGGCAGAGATGCCGAGTATCTCGCCCAGGT
The DNA here is from genome assembly GCF_023702635.1 of Spongiibacter taiwanensis. Lineage (NCBI taxonomy): Bacteria > Pseudomonadati > Pseudomonadota > Gammaproteobacteria > Cellvibrionales > Spongiibacteraceae > Spongiibacter > Spongiibacter taiwanensis. The sequence goes on along the minus strand of NZ_CP098455.1, from coordinate 3,239,910 downwards.
GATTGCCGAGCGCAACAACGCGCGCAAGTCTGCCTAGGGCCTGCTAACACTAATTAGATTGTCACGGTTGACGCTGAAAACGCCGCATCGACGGACAATATCATCTGTGGCGCCGCAGGGACGGGGCAGGTAGAGATACCGAGCCAGAAACCTCCCCTGCCCGTCATTCCGGACGCGCTGTCTGCGATCCGGAATCCAGAACGAACACAGCTGCATCTTGACCCCGGCTCGGGGCCCAGCTGCTGTACGGAATAAATTGAGTCACAGCTTGTAAATACTTTACATCGTGGACGGAAACAGAACCTGCCAAGGGCGAGGCTTGATTTACGAATGCGTGAAATATCGCCTTACCCGCGAATGCAGATATCCAGTCTTTTGCTAACGTCGCTGGGGCTATGGATGCCGGCTCGGGGGCCGGCATGACGAGGGTGGAAGTATTCCGGACAGCAGTGCGCTGTTCGTAAGCATAGCGACATAAAAATCATTTCGGACAGTAGTGGCCTCGAGACCGGGGCGACGAGACCTTTCAGAGACACCGGACCATAAACCACCCCCAGCCCGTCATTCCGGACGCGCTGTTTGCGATCCGGAATCCAGAACGAACACAGGTGCATCTTGGCCCCGACACAGGACTGGGGCGGTCGGTACTCCAGTTCGTGCCAACGCAATACCCAAAGAAAACAGAGCCCGTGACGGATCACCGTCACGGGCTTGTTCTTTCAGGCAGGATATCAGCGGAAACTGATTACAGGTTAACCGTCAGGTTTTCACCTCTGGCCCGGGACACGCACAGACACATCGTTTTACCTTCGGCTTTTTCGCTTTCCGACAGGTAGGCGTCCCGGTGGTCCACCTCGCCCTCCACCACCTCGGTGGCGCAGGTGCCGCAGGTGCCTTGCATACAGGCGTACGGCACATCGAGGCCGGCGTGATGCAGGGCGTCGATCACGGTCTGGGACGGATCAACCTGCACCACCTGGCCGGACTTGGCCATGGTCACCGTGAAGGCATGGTTGTCGGTGGCATCGCTGACCGGCGCCGAAAAGGATTCGATGCGAATATTCTCTTCCTTCCAGCCCTTGGCCAGGGCCGCGCTTTTCAGCCAGTTCATAAAACCCTGAGGACCACAGATATACACCAGCGTTTGATCGTTGGGCTTGCCCAGTACCACATCCACATTCAAGCTGCTGCGCCCATCCTCGCCATCCAGATGCACCTCGGTTTTTACAGCTAAATCGCCCTGTTTGACCTCATCTACAAAGGGAATGGCCGCCTGATTGCGGGCACACAGATGCAGCGAGAAGGGCTTGTTGATTTCCTGCAAGCGGTTGGCCATCGACAACAACGGTGTCAGACCAATACCGCCGGCGATCAAAATAAAGTTGCTCGCATTTTCGTAGAGCACAAAGTTGTTGCGCAGCGGGCCGACCTTCACCTCGTCACCCACAACCAGGCCATGCATAGCCTTGGAGCCACCGCGGCCCTGCTCCTCGCACTTCACCGCAATGCGGTAGCGATTGGCGGCCACATCGTGATTGATGAGCGAGTACTGACGCACCAACCCATTGGGCAGATGTACATCCAGGTGGGCACCAGCTTCGCCGGCTTTCAGGGCACTGCCATTGAGGGGTTCAAATTCAAAGGCGCGAATGCCCTCACCCACGTCGCGAATCTGGGCAACCCGCATGGGGATGGCCGCAGTATCTTCAGACTTGGGCAGGATGATCTCACTGGGCCCCGCCACCCAGCTGCGGCCGGGAATGTTTTGCCGACGCAGTACCCCGTTAGCCAGCGCCCACACCTGACGGTATTTGAACCAGGGAATATGGGGCACCAGATGGTGAATGGCGTGATCTTCCTGACCGAACAACAGGCGGCGCAGGGGCGAGTTGCCTTTCATGTACATGGTGGATTGAAAGGGTTCGTTCTCCCAGGTCAGCCCCTCGGGGTGCTGAATATGGGCAAAGGTGTAGGCCACCACACCCAGCCCAACGCGTTGGGGAATCACATAGAGCAGCAGAAACTCTTTCCACCAGGGCGACAACAGAAATGCGGCATGAGACACCACCACCGCCGCCAACATCAGGTAGAGCGAGATGCTCACCCGGCGGGACCAGATATTGCGACCATAGCGAAAATACCAATGCACCCAGTGCAGGTCGGCAAACATCAAATAGGCCAGCCCCGCCCATTTGGGCGGGCTGACAAAGCCGGTATCCGGGTCGCGACCTTCTTCGCCAGTGTAGCGGTGATGGTCCATATGAATGGCCCGGAAGGTGGTCATGTTGACCCCGGGCAACAGCAGCTGCCCGGTGAGCACACCCAGCCAGTCGTTAATGCGCGAATTGGACGACACCGCCCGGTGGGACGCATCATGCAGCGGGGTAAAGGCAATATACACCGCAGCCAGGTTGACCAGCATCGCCAGCAACAGCGGAATGCTGCCATTGAGATAGGCGATGCAGGACAGGGTAAAACCGCCCAATGCCAGCGACGACAAGATAATCTGCGGCGCTGACCACTTGGGCACCGCCATCACATCAGCGTAGCGGGGATCGTGAACAATCTGGTTGAGTACCGCCCTTGCGGTGGTGTTATTAGTAAAGGACATAGCATTAACCCTGATCTGAAAGTAAATAAGCAACAGGGGTGGCGAGTCCGTTCCAATCAGCCCTCAGCGGCGCGCCCCTCTGCATGGACAGGCTCATTCTGGTCAAATGCTTCGCAGGCGAACTTGATTCAAATCAACAGAATTTTGGCTTGGCAAGAAATGACAGGGTAAACTCGCCCAATCTGCACGATTCGCTTTTTCGACCGGGCACTTCGTATACTTAGCCCAAAAAACGGGCCTCAAATTACGGGTATCGCGGAAGAGAAGGACACACCCCAACATGCTTTCCAAGGTGAGCAACGACCAACCGGCAGCCGTCAGCGAGATGGAAAAACGCATCCTCGCCGCCGCGGAGCACTGCTTTCGGGAATACAGTATTCAGAAAACCAAGATCGACGATATCTGCATGGAGGCGGGAATCAGCCGCCCCTCTTTCTACCGCTTTTATAAAAACAAACAGGACTTACTGCTGTTTATTGCCCAGCGTGAGATCGTCAGCGTGGTCCAGCGCCTGGATCAGCTGATTGAGCAACACGACGACATTGAAGAGGTGTTTGTCGAAGCTATCATGATCTGTGTACTGGACTTTCCCAAAAGCGAGACCGTGCGCTTTCTGCTCGGCACCAACAACCTCGAGTTCACCCTCAAGGAAGTCAACAAGGCCAACCTGGGCACCTCACTCCACCTGGAGCTGGGCTGGAAGCGCATTATTGAGGTCGCCCATCACCAGGGGCGGTTGCGCGAGAATTTTAGCGCCGAAGAAATGGTGGACTGGCTGCAACTCCTCGAAACCCTGCTGATTGTCAGCGGCGAAATACTGGAAACCCCTGAGGAAAAGCTGCGCCGTCAGGTGCGCGCCTTTGTGGTACCCGCCTTGTTGACGCCCTGATACTTTCGCGGCCGACCGCCCTCGCTGCCAGCCCGTCAAATATTACATTTTCAAAATATGTAATATCATGTAGCATATCTAATCACATAAGGTAGAGTGTCAGCTGCGCACTAGTTCCGCGCCCCGCTAACACTCGGGCGGCAACGCCACAGAATAATGCCAATAACAGGACGCCGACGTGGACTCTTCACCGACTTTGTCTGCGCAAATCAACACCACCGCGCGCCGACGCCAGCCGACCCTGTCTGCACGCCGTCAGCAAGCCAACCATGGCTGACCGTGAGGTAAGTATGTCCGATTCTTTTCGGGCCGAGCTTCGCCAATGGCTCGAAGCCAACCTGCCCCCCAGCACCCGGGGCAGTCTGCCCGAGCAAGAGATCCCCTGGGGCGGGCGTCATCCCGAATACCCCAACCCCGATACCAAACTCTGGCTGGAGCGCATGGTTGCCCGGGGCTTTACCGCCCCCACCTGGGCCAAACAATATGGCGGCGCTGAACTGAGCCCCGAGCAGGACCGGATTCTCAAAGAGGAGTTACAGCGCCTGCAAGCCCGCCCGGCCCTGTTCTCCTTCGGCCTGTGGATGCTCGGCCCGGTGCTGCTGGAATACGGCACCGACAGCCAGAAGGCAGAATTTTTGCCACCCATCGCCCGGGGCGAAATTCGCTGGTGTCAGGGCTACTCCGAACCCGGCGCCGGTTCAGACCTGGCCTCTTTGTCCACCTTTGCCGAAGACTGCGGCGACCATTGGAAGGTGAATGGCCAGAAGGTCTGGACCAGCTACGCCGACAAAGCCGACTGGATCTTTTGCCTAGTGCGCACCGACAAGGACGCGCCCAAGCACAAGGGCATTTCCTTTTTGCTGATCGACATGAACAGCCCCGGCATCAGCACCCGGCCTATCAAATTGATCTCCGGCAACTCCCCCTTCTGCGAAACATTTTTTGACGACGTGAAAGTGCCCAAGAACCAGTTGGTCGGCAAGGTCAACGAGGGCTGGGAGATCGCCAAAAAATTGCTCCAATACGAGCGCCAGAATGTGTCAGCGGCCGCCTTTGGTGGCGACAACAGCTTTCCCCTCCACCAAGTGGCACGGCTTAGCGAAGGCCATGATCAGGGCCCCATCGTCGACCCAATAAAACGGGTTGCTGTGGCCAAGGGCGAGATGCGCGAACAGGCCCTGAGTTACCTTGTTGCCCGGGCAAATCGGGAGATGGGCGCCGGTCGTATCAGCGCCCTCACCTCGGTAGTCAAAGTGGCGGCAGCCGAGATCAATCAGCAACGTCAGGAACTGGCCGTCTCCCTCCTCGGCATGGACGGCCTGGGCTGGAGCGGCGAGCAGTTCGACAGCCGCGCGCTGAAAGAAACCCGGGCCTGGCTGCGCTCCAAGGGCAACTCCATTGAGGGCGGCACCTCGGAGGTGAATCTCAACATCATTGCACGACACATTCTGCGGCTGCCGCAAGAACCATGAACCGGGAATCCTAAACGAGGCATTTGAGTGAGCAGCGCACTATTTGAAAACCAAGACCTGGTCCTGTTGCAGAGCAGCGTCAGTAAATGGCTCGACAGCCTGCCGGTGGAAGACATTGTCCGGCGCCGGGTGGATGGCAGCGCCAGCCTCCTCGACGGCCTCGTTAGCCTGGGGGCCTTTGCGGTAGCCGTGGACGAAAACTGCGGCGGCGCAGGCCTGGGCTTACCCGGAGTTGCCGTGATTACCCAGGAACTCGGACGCAGGGGATTGCAGGCGCCGGTGATCAGCCAGGGCCTGCTCGCCGTGGACCTGTTAAGCGCCTGCGACACCCCGGATGCCCACACCTGGCTCAGCAAAATCGCCGAAGGCCAATGCCACCTGGCGGTGGCGCCCTTTGACGGCGCGCCCCATCTGCAACTGGCAACCAACGGCACTATCACCGCCCAGTGGCGCTATGTGGCGGACACTCGCCACGCCGATCATTTATTGATGGTTACCCCCGGCCCAGATCCCGCACTGCGCGTGTTGCCGGTATCAGCCCTGACGATCACGCCCCTCGATATGGTCGACGGCAGCGATTTTGCCCATGTGGCCGTTGAGCAGGCCCAAGCCCTGTCGCTGGGAAGCCTGGCTGACGGCGACACACTGGCCCGCATTATGGATCGCACCCGCCTCGCCCTGGCCTGGGAGATGATCGGCCTTGCCGAAACCGGCCTCAGCACAACCTGTGAATACCTGCGGGTGCGCGAGCAGTTTGGCCGCAAGATCGGCAGCTACCAGGCGCTGCAACATCGCCTGGCCAAGGCCTACATCAGTATCGAACTGGCCTCGGCCAGTGCAGAGAGCGCGCTGATGGCTGGCGACGCGCAGGCATTTTCGGTCGCCGCGACCACCGCCAACACCATGGCGGCGGAAGCCCTGCATGCAATGAGCAATGAAACCGTGCAACTCCACGGCGGTATTGGCATGACCGACGAACACCTGACCGGGCACTATCTCAAGCGCGCCCGGGTGTTAGAAACGGTATACGGCGGCCGAGCACCCCTGGCAGCGCGCTTTGCCGAACTCAACGGCTATTAAGATGACCGCGCAGCCAGCGCTGCCTTAACAAGGAATACCCGGCATCGAGCAGTACCGCTAATAAGCAACACCCGCAGCACGCGGCAAACAATACATTGAGTTGTGTCGAATAAAATAATAAGTGGAGCACGACATGAAGAAGATGGTGACGCTATTCGCCCTGCTAGCTACTAGCAGCTACACCCACGGCCAGGACGCTAAGGCCAAACCCGCCAACCGGCTAATTGAAGAAGTGGTTGTGCTAGCCCAAAAGCGCGAGGAAAACATTCAGGACGTTCCTATCTCACTGGCGGCCTTCTCAGCCCAGGCGCTGGATGCCAAGGGTATCGACGACCCCGTTGGGCTGGCTCAGTTCACCCCCGGCCTGACCTACGGCCAATCGGTGAACTTTGCCGTGGTCTATATTCGCGGTGTGGGCACCGACGCCTTTTTGCCCGACTCTGACCCCAGTGTCGCCACCTATATCGACGGCATTTACTATCCCTTTGCCAATGGCCAGGCCCAGGCCTTTGGCGCGGTGGAACGGGTTGAAGTACTGAAAGGCCCCCAGGGTACCCTGTTCGGTCGCAACTCCACGGGTGGTGCCATCAATATCATCACCAAGTCGCCGGGAATAGAGCCCGAGGCCTCAGCCCAACTGATCAAATCCCGTTTCGACACCTTGAAGCAGCGCTACTACCTGAGCTACCCCGTTGGCGACATGCTGGCCTCCAGCGTGTCCTATGTGCGCAGTACCGCCGATCAGTATTACAAGGGCACCCGAGGTGATGGCAATGGTGGCACCACCGGGTTTCCGCAAGAGAACACCGACGGCTACCGCTACAAGCTGCGCTTTTCGCCCACCGACAATATCGACCTGAATCTGGCCTACATTGACTACCAGCAGTACGGCCTGGGCAGCACGGTGATGCCCAATACCGCCCCCAGCCTATTGGCCCAGGCGCTTCAGGTTGAGGCCGAAACCCGGGACTACCACGCCAATGTGGATGTCGCCTCCTACTTTTCGCTGGACAACCAGGTGCTCTACGGTCAGTTTGAGTGGCGTCTGCCCTGGTTCGACCTCAAGCTGCTGGCCAGCGATCAGGATATTTCCACCGACAACGTTTACGACCAGGACGGCTCCGACGCGCCCTTCATCACCTTTGACGCCAAGGGTCAGTTTGCCGATGTCACCACCCAGGAAATTCAGCTGGTCTCCAACGACAGCGCCCCCGACTGGCTGGAATGGATCGTGGGTGCCTACCATCTGGAGCAGGAATCCGGTTTCCCCCTCAACCGCCTGTCGCTGGCCAGCCTGGATATTTCCGACAACGAGCTCTACGGCATTCCGCTGCCATCCCAGCTGATTGATGTGCTCGCCGATTTCGGTGTGCCCGACGGCTTGTCGGTGGGCCTGGTATCACTGCTGGGCACGGAATCCACCGCCTATTTTGCCCAGTCCACCGTGCACCTGAACGACAGTTTCAGCCTGACCCTGGGCGGGCGCTATCAAGAGGAGCGCCGCTACGTGATCGAGTCCAGCATCGGTGCGGTCAATCTGGACGGCTCCCGCACCGACGCGCTATTTTTCAGCACCCCGGAAAAGGAGACCAGCAACTTTTCGCCCAAGGTATCGCTGGCCTACAACCCCGCCGACGATCTGATGATTTACGGCTCCTACACCATTGGCTTCAAGAGCGGCACCTTCAACACCACCAATATTTACGACGAACCGGAATACGTTGACCCCGAGGAAGTCACCAGCATCGAACTCGGGGTGAAATCCCAATGGCTGGACCGCTCCCTCACCTTGAATGGCGCCCTCTTTGAAAACACCATCGACGATCTGCAGGTGCAGTTTGTTTCGCTGATTAGTGGCGGCGCGGTGAGTCTGGAAAACGCCGGCAGCGCGCAAATTCGCGGCGCCGAAGTTGATTCCCAATGGCTACCCGCACCCGAGCGCAATCCCGGGCTAGTGATTACCCTCAGCGCGGCCTATCTGGATTCGGAATATACCGACTACAAGAATGCCAGCGGCTTTGACGAAACCACCGGTCTATACAACATGGGCTTTGGCGACTTCACCGGCAACCGGGTGGTGCGCACCCCCGAATGGACCACTAATCTGGGCGCCAACCAGGTGGTGGCACTGGGTGACACCGGTGAGCTGGAGTTTGCTGCCAGCGCCTATTACAGCAGCGGCCTGTACTTTTTGGCCCAGAACTCATCGGTGTCATACCAGGAGTCCTATACCGTGGTGGATGCCAGCGTGAGCTTTCTGCACTACGCCAGCAACATTCGGGCAACGGTGTTTGGCAAAAACATGACCGACGAGCACTACGCCACCTCACAGATTCACGGCGATGCCGGTCGGGTGGAATACCTCGCGCCACCCCCGGTGTACGGCATTCGCCTGAACTGGGAGTTGATGTAGCCCTCACCCGTACGCTTACGCCGGCTCTGTCCTCAAACCGAGTGCTACCAAAAAAAGCCGCGCCCAAATGGACGCGGCTTTTTTGTGTATTGATCACCTTATGGCGGCTAGCAACGCAGATAGCCAAACCATGCAGCGCACATCACCATTGCAGCGGCAGCGAGTCGATGCCCATTACGGTACCCAGCCGACAGCCATGATCGGCAGCGGGCACCAGCTCAAAAGCCGGTACCCGCTTAAACCATTCTTCGGTCAGAATGCGGATTTCGGCGCGGGCCAGAAAGTGGCCAACACACAGATGCGGGCCCTTGGAGAAGGTGAGGTATTCAAACTTCTCCCGGTCGATATTAAAGGTCAGCGGGTCACTGTTATGACGCTCATCCCGCCCCGCCATCGGCAAGCAGCACAAGATCATTTCGCCAGCTTTCAGTGACGCACCGCCAATCTCAATATCCTGCACGATCAATCGCGGGGTGTTCACCACCCCAAAACAACGCAGGCTCTCTTCCACAAAATTACCAATGCATTCGGGTTCTTTCTCCAGACGCGCCTGCAATGCCTTATCCTGGGCGAGCTGTCGGTACGCAAAGCCGGTCACGTTGGTCACCGTGTCCATGCCACCTAAAAACAGCAGGTAACACATATTCTGGATTTCATCGAGGCGCAGTGCCCTGCCCTCAATCTTCTGACCCAGCAAATAACTGATCAGCTTGTCGTCGGGCTCGCGGCGCTTCTGCTCAATCACCTCGGTCAGCATGCCCACAATCTGCTCGGTGAGTTGGTGAAACTCTTCCTGGGTGTGCGCCTTGAAAAAGGCCTCGGCCAATTCGCGGAATTCCCGCAGACGCGCCAGCGGCATCCCCATAAACTCCATAAAAATGGACACCGGAAACACCTTGGCAACGTCGTACATAAAGTCGCATTCGCCCTTATCCGCCACCTGATCGACAATCTCCGCCGCCCAGCGGCGCACATTATCTTCCATCTGCCGCACATTGCGCGGCGAGAAAAAGGGCATCAGTAATTGCCGGTAAGGAATATTTTCCGGCGGGTCCAGGTTGAGCGGAATAAACAGCGGTGGATTCTCAATGCGCGGAAACTGCATTTCCCGAGCAGAAAACACCGCCGGGTTTTGCACCATCTGAGAGATCAGATCATAACTGGTGGTCACCCAATGGCCGCCATGATGAGGCGTGTAATACAGATCGGGCAGGTCCTGATGGAAAAGCTTGAAATCCCGGTGCACTTCCTCAGAAATGCGGCCATCCGCATACATATCAAAATCAAAGAACAGATGCTCGGGAACGTGGGCCGGGCGTGACAGACTCTGTTGCATCGCAAAACCTCGCTGGCATTTTATTGTTATCTGGGCCGGATATTTGTGGGTCTGCCGGCCGAAGGAATTAGCACGAAGACCTCAACACAGTATAGATGCCATATTACAAATTTAAAATATGTAATATGGCGATTTCGCCCAGACTTTTATAACCCAGCAGCCCATTAACAGACTCGACTTACGTGGCGGGTATCTGCTTTTGCACTGGAAACCGGGCTGCACTGATATAGGCCCCAACCCATACCAGTGCAAAGCATCATCAGAGATCTGAACCGGCGAAGCTGCGACATGGCCAACAACTATTCCAGCCATTTCCGCCACAAGAGACAGCGACAATGCATCTGCCTGCCGAAGGGAATGCACATCCCCACTTCATTGTTGTGGCCATAAGGCGATGCCGAAAAGGCGGCCTCCGTCACGATTCCAATCACTTCGGATTCCGCCGGAAGCTCAGGTCTAATGGTTACATTCATTCACAAGCTTTCAATGGAGGAGCAGGTCAGGCCTAATCTTATTACGTTCCACCGTCATAAAATTGGTTTCGCTCATTAGCTTTATCACCTTGCCGACATAAAATTATAAAAGGAATCAAGGCTATAATGAAAAATGGAAAATCCAAACAAACAAAACTTAAATTATGAGAATTTTTGGCTACTGGCCCATATTTTTCGAAGATGAAGACTCCGGCGATGCAACTGGCGCTAAGAAATGATGCCACTAGAATATTCTTTGATCTTTCATAGAAAAAATTTCTTTTCCAGAAAGGGACTAGCATGAGAGAGAACAAAGGTATTAACAGTAATAATCCGACCCCCCAGTCGCCATTTCGAAATAACATTGGCACCATAAAATACGACGAAGAAAATGAGATCGGGTAAATTGACATCGTTTGCGCGTCATTCCATTGGCGCTCCTTATCATCTTCAGGCACAACCAAACCCCCAAGGGACGCTAACGCCAGATTCTAGAGCGCGCCACGCCGTTGGCGTCAGAGCCATAAGTGACAAAACCGATTTGTCAGATATCACTCGGCACTCCTAAATATAAAGACATTGCAAGGGTCTACTATATCTGCTACAGCGCCGGTAGGCGCGCTTTTGATTGACTTGTTATATTTGCCTGCATTTATACTCCGGGTCTACCACCCACGCACATTTCATTGTATTGATATCACAAGACCAACTAACGTAGTGCCATGAGTTTGTGCATATGAATGAGTCTATTTGTACAACGTACTTTCCGTCACTAAGATTGATGGAGTGGATATGATCCCCTGCACCTTCAGGAAGTGTATCTACTAAGACCCCACTAGATATTAGGGGTACGCCGGAATTAAACATAGATATGATTTCCCGAGCTTTACCTGGCTGAACGCCCTCTCCAAGCAGCAGCTCAGCCGCATGAGCCACTGCGGATAGAATGAGGAGAAGATTAAATAGATGCTTCAATGCATACCTCGAAAAATATAACGCCCTGCGACAGGGGCAGGCAAAAAAGCGCAGCCTTTTGACTGTCCCGCCGCGCTTTTCAGCGGCAACTGCCCGCGATTGCTATGCATTTTGCCGCTCACATATTTGTTGGTCATAATTGAATCTACCACCGGAATCTAAACAGCTATCAATTGCCGCTTGTGTAGAAAAATACTCGTAGCCGAAGTAGATTAAAACCCCAATAACAATCCAAGCAAACACGCCAACTATTGCCACCACAAAGCCATCTTGGTCTACGGACTTAGAAAAAATCCGACATACGGAATAGCCGAGACCTTTAACAAGGACTTCCAAAACTTTTTCAATAAAGAAGTTTCCGAGCAGGCGGAATAAGCCACCTAGCCACTCTCCTGTTACTTCAGCTATTGGCACAATCTCTCCCTAGATGCATAACGCCAAAATCAACGAAAAATACGTCGCGGTGCTTGGCCTTGTTAGGGCAAGCCACCGAGGGCAACCCGAAGACTTTGCATTGCCTTTATGGCGCGATTGTAATGTTTTATCTCGTATTTATTATACTCTCTGTCAGTTAGAAGCATTATATGAACGTTATTCCGAGTATCCCAAAGCCATTCGAGTTCTGCCTGCAACTCTTGATTGATGACGCCATCATCCAAAAGCTTTTGCACTTTCTTTTTAAAATTTTGCTTCCTTCCGCCTCCAGGTTGGCCTTTCAAAACCTCTTTAACGACTGTTTCTGCAACCGTTCCAACCAATGCAATCCCTTGCTTGATCATCATCTCCTTCGCTGTGATAGAAAGATCAGTCCTATTTAGGAGCCAGCGATAGATATCGGAAGTTAATTTTGCATATGCAATATTGCTCTTTAGGGTATGGCACGATAGAAATTGATACTTATGTCTGTGTGACGCGCAAGTTCGAATATAGCCTCGCGGAAATCGGATTTTTGCCTCACCCAGATTCCGATCACCGAGATAGTCGTGAAGAGCCTGCATACGTTCATTAATTTCAGATACTACCTTGGGTATATCTTCATCTGAATCAATCACTGGGAGACATCCTTTCTCAAAAAAGCCCTAACATTTGAATAATAAGCGCACTCGGTTTCTCGGCGAGAAAACCGTTAGAAATTTTCCTAACACATTGCATTTCATAGAATTATTGCGGCCACGCTGCTTAGCGGCGACTGGGCAAAGCGTGCATGCACGCTTCGTAGAATAACGAGGTCCCCATATTTATTTTCGTCACTGTCCTATGTGATTGATCTGCGTCTGTTTTTCTAAACATCAAACTGAGAAAGCGTGCACAGTTCACTGACAAACCGTGCATAAAATCGGCGCGCTCAAAAATATACCGTATATCTCACCCTGCATTAAACGGATTTTTCGCCGCTTGCCGCGGCTACTTCAACAGCGGCAACATCGCTTTAAAGGCTTCGCTTTTGCAATCTTGCATCAGTTCAAACAGGCACATTTCCACCGAGGTCAGCTCGGCGCCACGGCGCTGCATTTTGGCGAGGGCCATCGGGATATTGGCGGCCTCTCTTGAAGACACCGCATCGGTAATCACCTCGACTTCATGGCCTGCACTCAGCATGCCACTCACGGTCTGGTAGACGCACACGTGGGATTCAATGCCGCAGACCAGCCATTGGCGGCGGCCGGTTTTATTCAGTGCCGTCATAAAATCGGGCGCGCCACAGCCACCGAAGCTGGTTTTGGGGATGATCTCGTCATCTTTCAGTAAGTCGCGGAGCTCCGGTACGGTTTCCCCCAGGCCTTTGGGGTATTGCTCCAGGGCGATAACAGGCAGGGAGAGCACCCGGCTGGCCTGAACCAGCTTAACGATATTGGCGACGACGGCATCGCTGTTGTGCATCAGGCTGGCGAGCTTGCCCTGCACATCGACCACTAGCAGGCCGCATTGTTTGAGTTCCAGCATATTAGCTCCGTGATCTATGACTGTTTTGCTCCGCGGATCATGTTTGGTCGCGCTATTGTTCGCTCGTCTCGCCGGCCGCTTCGGCTGCCCCAAGGCGCTGGCGCACCAATGACTCCAGGCCGGTCAGGCCCCAGCGCTTACCCTCGGCGATGGCGGCTTCTTTTTCCACCCCCGCCATACTCGCTCTTAAGGCGATCAGCGCCCCTACCCGGTTGCCGCTCGCGCAGTGTAGCAAGACGGTCTGGTCGGCGGTTTGCGACAGCAGCCGGTCGAGCTTGGCGGCACTATCAAAGTTGATGTCACGCCCACCCGCAATGGGCAGGTGGTGGTATTGCATGCCTGCCGCCGTCACGGCGTCGGCCTCATCAAAACCGCCCTGCTCTGCCCGGGGGCGCAGGTTAATCACATGTTGTACGCCAGCCTCGGCCAGGGCACGCAGCTGGCCCGGGCTGGGCTGGCCACCGGCGTAGGTTTGCCGGGCGGGGTTGTGGTAGTGGTCCAGCACTTTGCCACCGGTCTCTGCCATCGCTGGGGGAACCAGGCAGGCAGAAAACAGGAAAAGCAGACGCAGGAATAAAGGTCGCAATAACCGGGAACCAAGCAGCACGGTGCCGGGCGGCATGCCATAAGGGTTTGTCGCTAATGTCATTATTTTCACCTCTGATATTTTTGGGCTGGCGGTATTGCGCCTGCCTGGTGGGAGCCCCGATGGAAGGCCCCTTTGTCTCGACCATACGGCCGGGCGACAAGTGAGCCGTCGAGCGCCACCGATGCAACTGCGCCATGCCAACAGCTGGTGTTATGACACCCAGACTAGCACAGCCATCGCTTATTCCGTGGCGCTGTTTTGCACCAAAACAATGCCAAAGTGCAAAATCTGTGCGGTTTTATCTCGGTTTTCCCTTCCTTTTACAACTTATTTATTCTGTTAGCCTTACCAAAAGATTCAAGCGTCGGCGCAATCACAGCCGCCCCTTCTTGGAGTTGCGGTACTCATCCATGACAGACCAGGCTAATCATCAATCCACTCAGGCGCTCGGTAGCGGTTTACCAGCCAATACCGTTGCCCTGTTGTACGCATTTATCGCGATGCTGTGGATATTTTTTTCTAGCTGGCTGTTGGATATTGCCCTCACAGACAAGTCGATGCTGGCCACCGTCGAGCAGCTTAAAGGCATTGCCTTTGTCTTTGTCACAGCGCTGCTGCTTCGGGGCGTACTGCGCAACCGGCGTCCGCCAAACCTGCCCACAGAATCCATCGCTCCCAGTAACACAAAACTATCGGTGTTGATTCTGGCATTGCTGCTGTTGGTGCCGCTCATCAGCGTCAGTATTCTGAGCTTCTACGGCCCCCGGCTCAAACGCGAGACCGGCGCCGAATTGGCCGCCGTGGCGAACCTGAAAAGCGCCCAGTTGGAACTGTGGATTAAAGAGCGCCTGCAGGATGTGAGCGCAATCAGTAACAACCCCAGCTTTATCGACAACCTTAACCGCTTTCGCAACAACAATGACGCCGATGCCGCCCAGCGGCTGCGCAACCAGCTCACCTCGGTGCACAACGCCTACCACTATCGCGACGCGGCCTTGATCGATGCCAGCGGCAACAATTTGCTCAACCCGGGCGACCAGGTTCATCCGCCTCTGCTGCAAGAGATGATCAGCTTGGGTGACTTGCAATCCGCTACTACCAGCGAACTCTACCGGGACGAAGACGGTACGCTGCTGCTGGACGTGGTAGACCGGGTAAAAGACAACGCGGGTGTTTACCTGCTGCTGCAGGGCGACCCGGAGCGCTTCATTTTACCAAACATTCTCACCTGGCCCGGCGAACGGAAAACTGCCGGTGTGACCCTTCTGACCCGTGACCAGACCGGGATGCGAGAACTGGCCAACACCGGCAGCACGCATTTTTCGGCCCACGATGGCCAGGAACTGGCCAATGCCCTGAGCCGTCAAAGCGGCAACAGCGGCTTTCTGGAAGTGGAGATGAACAGCGGCGACAGCCACTTTGTTGCCTACCAGCGAATCGCCAACAGCCCTTGGGTACTCGCCACCTCGGTCAACGCCGATGAGGCCATGCAACCGGTGCGGGAACTAGCCATGCTGATCAGCGCCATTTTGCTGGTGACGCTGCTGGCCATTACCGCGATGCTGGGCACCCTGTGGCGGCAACAGCGCCGGGCCCATTCGCTGTTGCTCAAGCTCAGCGTTGATAAATACGAAGCGTCGCTGCGCCAACAGGCCCAGACCTATCAGGAGATATTTGCCGGTAACCCCCACCCCATGTGGATATTTGACTGCGATACCTTCCAATTTTTGGCGGTTAATAAGGCCGCCGAGGTGCAGTACGGCTATAGCCGCGAAGAATTTCTATCGATGGATATCCGTCAGATTCGCTCGTCGGATGAGATCGAGCGCCTGGAAACCAGGGTTGCCAATCGCCCCAAAAACACCATTGTCAAAGCCGGTCTGTGGCGCCACCAACGCCGGGACGGCAGCGAAATCATGGTGGAAATCTCCTGCCATCCGTTGACCTTTGAGGGACGGGAGTCGCTGTTGGTGCTGGCCTACGACGTGACCGAAAGGGAGCAATTGGAAAACCGTTTGCGTCACTCTGAAGACCTGACCCGGGCCACCATTGACGCCCTGCCCCTGCAAATTGCAGTGCTGGATGAAAGCGGCACCCTGACTATGACCAACCGGATGTGGGACCAGTACACGCGGGAGACCAATGGTCGCCGCGGGAAAATGGTGGTAGGCAGCAACTATCCGACCATCGTTCAGGAATCGATAGCTGCAGGCAGCGCCGGCAACCCCGTAGCACCACCACTGCTGGCCGGGGTGAACAGTGTGCTCCGTGGCGAGCGTCAGGAGTTTTCGATTGAGTATCCTAATTTCAAAGGGACTGAAAAGGCCTGGTTTCTGGTCCGTGTTCAACGCTTCCCCGATTCCGCCGACACGCGCATTGTGATCTCCCACGAAAACATCACCGAACGCAAGCTAGCGGATATAGAACTGCGCAAGGTCAACCGTTACTACGGCGCTCTGACCAGTATGAGTAACGCCATTGTCCGCAACCTGGACAGCCCCGAGGAACAGGGTCGCCGGCAGCGCATACTGGATGAAATCTGCCGTATTGCCGCCTATCACGGCGAGCTGGAACTGGTATGGGTGGCCCAGCTCGGTGCGGAAGAAAACACCGCCGACCTGATCGCCTACTCTGGCCAAGCGGTGGGCTTTTTGAAGGACTACAGCGAGTGTAACGAGTTATCCAGCCTGACCCTGCAGGGCGCGATTCGCCAGGCGGTATGTTTTAAAGAGAGCCGGGTGATTCACGACACCCAGGACGATGAGCTCAATAGCGCACGGTACAAGCAGCTCACCGAAAAATGGCACCTACATTCAGTGCTGTCTTGCCCGATTGTGATTCGCGGTGACGTCTGGGGCGCAATTACATTTTACGCGGGTAGCAGTCATTACTTCTCGCCAGATCTGATTCACCTGCTGGAGCAACTGACCGAAGAGCTGGCATACAGCCTGGACATTATCGACATTGAACGCCGCCGGGCCGAGGCCGAAGCCAAGTTACTGCTCAATGCCCGTATTATCGAATCCAGTCATGAAGGGATGTTTATCACCAATGATCAGGGCCGACTGATCATGGCCAATGCCGCAATGTCCAGCATTACCGGCTACGACAACGATGAACTGCTTAACCTCACCCCTCAAGCACTGTCTGCGGAGCCACTAACCCGCACGATGCTTCAGGAAATTGGCAAGTCGCTGAAACTGCGCGGGCACTGGGAGGGCGAATCCTACCATCGCCGCAAAAGCGGTGATGTGTTCCCGGTGGGCCTGTCAATTACCCGGGTAGAGAGCCCCGAGGGCACCCACCACATCTCCATCTGCCGCGACCTGAGCGAACGCAAGGAATACGAAAACCGCATCGCCCATATGATCAGCCACGACGCGCTAACTGACCTGCCTAACCGCAGCCTGTTTGACGCCCGGGTCGCCGACGCCATTAAACAGAATGCCAACCGCAGCGGACAGAAGGTGGCGGTTTTGTTTATCGATATTGACCGCTTCAAGATGATCAACGACTCCCTGGGACACAGCACCGGCGACAAACTGATCAGCGAAGTGGCGACCCGGATTGTGGATTGCTGCGGTGACCCCCGGGCGGTGTGCCGGGTTGCCGGTGACGAGTTTGCCGTGCTGCTCAGCAATATAGAAGACGAGCGCCAGATCAGCCGGGTGGCTGCCGATATTGTCAGCAAGGTGTCCAGCCCCACCCGGGTAAACAATACCGATATTGTGGTAACGGTGTCTGTGGGAGTGGCGGTTTATCCAGACCACGGCAATGACACCGCGACCCTGGCCAAACACGCCAACACGGCCATGGTTCATGCCAAGCGCTCCGGTCGCAACCACCATCGGCTCTACACCAGCAGCATGGAAAAGGATATCGGCCAGCACATCGCCTTTGAGAACGCCCTGCGCAATGCCATTAGCAATCGCGAGCTCAGCTTGGCATATCAGCCCCAAATCAATCTGCTCACCCACGAGGTGGTTGGTGTTGAGGCGCTGGCCCGCTGGCACCACCCACATTATGGCAATGTATCACCAGGGGTGTTTATTCCGGTGGCAGAACGCAGTGGCATGATTATCGAGCTGGGTAACTGGGCACTTCAGGAGGCCTGCGAGCAATCCATGCGCTGGCGCAAACAAAAGCTGCTCGACGTGCCGGTATCCGTCAACGTGTCCTTTCTGCAGTTGTGTCAGGACAATTTCGTACGCCAGGTACGCAGAGTGCTCAAAAGCACCGGCCTGCCACCTCATATGCTTGAGCTGGAGATCACCGAAAGTCTGTTGATGCAGGATGTTGACCGTACCCTGGAAAAACTCAATGCCCTGGCTGAGATGGGTGTGCAGCTGGCCATAGACGATTTCGGCACCGGCTACTCCAGCCTGGCCTACCTTCGGCAATTCCCGGCCAACCGCCTGAAGATCGACAAATCCTTTGTTCAGGATCTGCCTGACAGCCACGATGCAACCAGCATTGTGAATGCCATTATCGATCTGGCCGCCAACCTGGGCATGCGCACCATTGCCGAAGGTATTGAGACCCACGATCAACTGTCGATGCTGGCCGGGTCCCAGTGTGTCGAGGGACAGGGCTATCTCATAGCCAAACCCATCAGCGCAGGCGAACTGGAGCAGTGGATGAAATCCCGGGAATGGGGCGCTATCCATGCGCAGGAGTCTCATGGCTGAGGCGACGCCATTGCGCCAGAAAAAATAAGCAAGACGCACCAATAACGCTCGCCACAGCCATGCCGTTTTCGGTTTTACCGTATAGTCGGCCGGGCCCGAAGCGAGCCAAACTGGCCACGGAATGTAGTGTTTCTGCCGTGCCGTCGCAAAACCCGGAGTAGCCAACCATGTTTAGCTCAGATGAAGTCGAAAATTTTATGGAAATTCTCGTGGCCGAAGAGTTTGAAGCCGCGCAAATTTCCCAGCGATATGATCACGATTATGTGCAGGACCTCTACTGCCTGACCCTCAACGCCCTTCCCGCCCACTATGTGCGTCACTCCATTGATGTGCGCATTAATATGGATCTTGAAGACCGCAGTGCATTGACCGGCAAGATTCAGGCAGCCATGCGCCATGCCCACGGTATTCTGGCGAACGACCGCCGCAAGATGGTTCGCGAAGCCATTTGATTGATGACCGGGGCACTGGCCGGCCCCGTTGAGTTGATTCGTTACGCTGCAGTACAAGGCCATCACACCTCGCGGCAGCCGCTGTCCCGCCCTGAAAAGGGCAAGCCCAGAAAAAAAGAAAATGCGCGTGAAACGCCTAGCGCGAGAGCGGCTTGTTTAACTTCGGCCGGCGATAAAGCTCCTGCAATCGTCCGGCAATTTTTTTCAGGGGCAGCACTTCGTCTACTGCCCCCACCTTGACGGCGGCGCCCGGCATCCCCCAGACGACAGACGAACTTTCGTCCTGGGCCAAGGTGCGACAGCCAAGGTTGTGCAGCGCCAGCATTCCCGCCGCGCCATCTTTGCCCATGCCTGTCAGCATCACCGCAACCGCATTTTTGCCGACCTGCTGCGCCACCGAATGAAACAGCACATCTACCGACGGCTTGTGGCGGTTTACTGGCTCGGCGTCGCTCAGCACGCAGTAGTACCGGGCCCCATCTCGCCGCACCAGCAAGTGTTGATCGCCGGGGGCGATATACACATGACCGTGCAATACCCGCTCGCCGTGGACGGCCTGTTTCACTGTCATTTGGCAAATGCTGTTCATGCGTTGGGCAAAGGGCTCACTGAACATGCCCGGAATATGTTGAACAATGACCATGCCCGGCGTGTCGGCCGGCAGGTTTTCTAGCACCTGGCGAATGGCCTCGGTACCGCCGGTAGAAGCGCCTAATGCAATGATTTGATCAGTGGTCTGAAAGTGCAGGTTGCTGTTCTGGCTGGCTGCAGGCTTGACGATACTGCCACTGCGCGGCGCTTCGCTGCTCTCTACCAGACGGGACACCTTGGCCAAGCGTGCCGCCTTCACCTTGTCGATAATCTGGTTGGCATACTCACGCAGGCCCTGGGCAATATCAATTTCGGGCTTACATACCACGTCAACGGCGCCAAGTTCCAACGCCTCGAGGGTGACCGCCGCCCCCTGCCTGGTCAGCGACGACACCATGACTACCGGCATGGGCCGCAACCGCATAATATTGCGCAAAAACTTCAGCCCGTCCATTCTTGGCATCTCAACATCCAGTGTAATAACATCTGGATTAAGCTTCTTAATTTTCTCTCTGGCAATGAAGGGGTCCGAGGCAACACCAACCACGTCAATCGCCGGATCAGAACTGAGGATTTCAGTGAGAACATGGCGCATCAACGCCGAATCATCCACTACCAAGACCTTTATTGCCGCCACCCCATCACTACGTGACGACTGTTGTTCTGTTTCCATACCACATACCACAACGTCTAAAAGTCCCTGCGGTCAGGCCAAACGCGGTGGCACATGCCGGAGGCAGAAGCGGCGTCCGTCCATTCCAGACCGACGCCAGGTGAACAGCTGATGGTGCACTTGCCCTGGATCAGAGGCGCTCTGTCAGATTGACTCCATTGTGTTTGCCCCCGGGCAATATCACCTCAGGTCGAATAATTTGGATTTGCACCCATTAACAAGGCCCGGGGGATTCCACCCGGGCCTTTTCAAGCGCTTTAGAACTCTTCCCACTCATCAGACTGGCTGCCACGACTGGCCACCTTTGCCTGGCTGCGCAGCCGCGGCGTGATGTCGTGCATCTCGGCAGCGGAAGACTGCGCTGCGCTGCCGCTGCGCGCGGTGCCCTTGTTCCCGACCCGATTGTGATCACTGGCCACCTGGGGCGCCAGCTGCCCCTCAACGTCGCCTGTTTTGAAGAAGGTCATCCGTTCAATCAGCCCTTTAGACAGGGTATCCATTGACTGACTGGCTGCGGCGGCCTGCTCTACCAGTGCGGCATTTTCCTGGGTGACCTTGTCCATCTCCGCAACGGCTCTGTTGACCTGCTCGATACCGGCAGACTGCTCCTGACTTGCCAGGGCAATTTCGGCGATGATGTCTGACACCTTCTTCACGCTGGATACAATCTCTTCCAGGGTGCTGCCCGATTCATCGATCAGGCGGGAACCCTCTTCCACTTTTTCAACGCTGTCGTTGATCAGCGATTTGATCTCTTTGGCTGCACCAGCACTGCGCTGAGCAAGGTTGCGCACTTCAGAGGCCACCACCGCAAACCCACGTCCCTGTTCACCCGCTCTGGCGGCTTCCACTGCCGCATTCAGCGCCAGCAGGTTGGTTTGGAAGGCGATCTCGTCGATGACACCGATAATGTCGGCAATGCGTTTGGAGGAGCTGTTGATCTCGCGCATCGCATCCACCGCGCGACTGACCACGGCGCCACCCTTCTCGGCCTGACTGCGCGCACCGGAGGCCAGATTGTTGGCTTGGGCGGCGTTTTCGGCGTTCTGTTTCACGGTAGCGGTAAATTCCTCCACGCTCGAGGCGGTCTCTTCCAGCGACGCGGCCTGGGCCTCGGTGCGGTTGGACAGATCCATGTTGCCCTGGGCAATTTCAGAGGCAGAGTGACAGATACCAGTAGCGGCTTCACGAATCTGGCGAACCATGTCGCGCAGGTTGTTTACCGAGCTATTTACGGCGTCTTGCATGCCAGCGAACTGGCCCTGGTACTCGCCGCTCATCACTTGCATCAAGTCACCGCTGGACAGCGACTCCATCACTTGCGCGCTTTCTTCCAGCGGCCGGGCGATCATATCCATGAGGTGGTTCATGCCTTTACCGAGGCGCTGGAGGAAGCCCACGGTGGCATCCACATCAATACGGGAATCGAGTTGACCCGCAATGGCACCATCAACCAGATCCTTGATCTGCCGCTCAGCGTTGTCCTGCTCCGCCACAATGGCGTCCATCAGACCGTTAATGGACACACTCAAACGATGCATAAACCCGTTGTAGCGGGACGACTCAAGACGGCTGTCGAGCTCGCCGCGGGAGGCACCCTCAATCAGCGCAGCAATCTGCCGCTCGGCATCTTTTTGTTCGGTGATGTCCTTCCACTCAACCATGTTGCCCATGTATTTACCCTTGGCGTCGAGCACCGCTGTGGCATTCACCTCGAACTCCAGCTCGCCGATCTTGATTTCGGCACGGGCAGGAAGCGCGCTGACATTTGCTAACAGGCCGCGCTGATGGGCGGGGTTTTTGTGGAACTGGTCAATGGATTGGCCGATCAGACGGTCGGCGCTGAAGCCGGGGAAGCGCTGGCGCAACTCGGTTTCACGATTTTTCAACATGGCCACTACGGCCGGGTTAACGTAGGTAATGGTGAGGTTCTCATCACACATCATGATGTTGGTATCGGCGCCATCAACGGCGGAGCGCATCCGCGCCACTTCGATCTCTTTGGCGCGCACATCGGTCACATCCAGCCACTCCAGGGTATTACCGATGTAATTCCCGCGACTGTCGATCTGGGCAGTGACGTTAATATTAAAGACCAGGTCGCCCACATGAATGTCCGCCGAATGGGGCAGGTTGGCCGGGTCTGCCAACATTTTGCGCTGATGCTCGGGGCGCTTGTGGAAGATATCGATACAAGTGCCGACAATGTTATCGACATCAAAGCCGGGGTATACCGTAGCCAGCGCCTCGCGGTGACCTTCAAGCAGTGTTTGGGTGGAGGCGTTGACGTAAGTCACATTGAAGTCGCGATCGATCATCATGATGGCGGTCATCGCGCTGTCAACCGCAGTCTGCAGTCGGGCGACTTCAGTCTCGCGCGCACGTTGCTCGGTTACATCCAGCCATTCCAGCGTGTTACCGATGTAATTGCCTTTGCTGTCCACCTGGGCGGTAACGTTAATATTGAACACCAGCTCGCCAACATGAATATCTGCCGAGTGGGGCAGGTTAGCCGGATTGGCCAGCAGACCGCGCTGATGGGCGGGATTTTTGTGGAAGATATCGATACAGGTGCCGACAATCTGGTTGGCATCAAAGCCGGGGTAGACCGCCGCCAGAGCCTTGGCGTGTTTGCCAAGCAGCGCTCGTGTGGATTCGTTAACGTAGGTCACGTTAAGATCGCGATCCACCATCATGATGGCAGTCATCGCGCTGTCTACCGCCGTTTGCAATCGGGCCACTTCGTTTTCCTTGGCCCGCACGGCCGTCACATCCAGCCACTCCAGGGTATTGCCAATGTAGGCACCGCTGTCGTCGATCTGCGCGGTGACATTGATATTAAAAATCAAATTGCCCACATGAATATCGGCTGAGTGAGGCAGGTTGGCCGGATCGGCCAGCAAACCACGCTGATGGGCCGGATCTTTGTGGAAGATGTCGATACAGGTGCCAACAATGTTATCGACATTAAAGCCGGGATAGACCTTCTCCAGCGCCTCTTTATGCTGATCCATCAGGGATTGAGTGGCGTCATTGACATAGGTGACCACCAGCTCCCGATCTACCATCATGATCGCCGTCATGGCCCCGCCTACCGCCGTACGCCAGCGCGCCAATTCCTGTTTCAGCGCATTGGCACTAGCAGCCGTTGACCTAGCCGCCCTCGGCTTTGCCGCAACCGCCTTTACAGCGCTGGTTTTGCGCGGCGCCGCGGTTTTTTTGGTTGTACTTACCCGAGCATTTGCACCCCGCCCTGCAGCGGCTTTTTTCGCTGAACCCACACTGTTTGACTTTGCTGCCATGACCTTACTCCAATACCAACTATGTCAGCGAATGACGCTGATCGTTATTTCTTCTGATAAATCGTTCTACCGACAATGCGATAGTCGTCCGATACATTTGCCAGATTTTCCGAGTGGCCAATCACCAGATGGGCACCGGAAACCTGGCGCTGAGAAAATTTCTTGAACAGCTTTTTTTGCACTTCCTTGTCGAAATAAATCACCACGTTGCGGCAAAAAATTACGTCGAATGCGGCCTTCATCGGCCAATCGTGCAGTAGGTTTAGCTGGCGAAAATGAATCAGGTTGGCGACTTCGCTGCGCACCTTTACAAAACCGGCATTGGCACCGCTACCCTTCACAAAACCCCGGCGCTTTACCTCCAGCGGCAGGTTCTGCAGCTTTTCCAGCGGGTAGCGCCCTTCCGCCGCTGTTGCCAGCACTTTCTTATCGAGATCCGTGGCCAGAATTTTGCAGTCATAGCGACCGATATTGGGCACCGCCTCAAGCAAAGTCATGGCAATGGTGTAAGGCTCTTCACCGGTGGAGCAACCCGCTGACCAAATACGCAGCTGGGATTTCTTCGCGAGCAGTTCCTTAACATGCTGCTTCAAAAATTCAAAATGGTGGGGCTCACGAAAAAAGCCGGTAAAATTCGTAGTGATGGCAGAGATAAAATGATCAAGCTCGGCGCTGTCTTCCTGCTCGACCAAGCACAGGTAATCATCAAAATTATTCAGGTTCAGCGCGCGCAATCTTTTGGCGTAACGCCCATAGGCAAGCTGCCGCTTTTCCTCGGTAAGATGAATGCCGGTAAGCTTCAGCACCAAAGCCCGAATACGCTGGAACTGACCTGAGGTCAGGTTAAACTCCGACGCATGGCTTGCAGTCTCGACAGCATTCACAACAACGCACCTCAACGAGGGACAGTCCCTCCACTGTGCTAATACATCATACAAATTGCGGTGAACGTATACGGACTCACCACTATAATTATTCGTTATATTTTAAATTACACCCGCGCCGGCGAATCAACCGAGACCGGGCAGCGCTTAAGACGCAACACCACCACCGCGCCAATCAGAATTAAGGCAATGCCAAATAAGCGCAGTCCGGCACTCATGTCGTGAGCGCCCAATGAGACAGATCCGCACACTAGCATGCTGCCAAGAGCCACCCATTTGGTTCGACAGTTGACACAGCGCTGAGACTCCCAGCGACTCAAGAAGGGACCAAACAGGCGGCTGCTAAGTAGCCATTGATGCCAGCGTTCGGAGCCTCTCGCAAAGCAAGCCGCCGCGAGCAGCAGAAATGGCGTGGTCGGCAACAGGGGTAGAACGACACCGAGTGTGGCGAGCAGCAAAAATAACGCACCGAACACCCGCATTAGCAGGGCTGTCATGGCGGCGTTACTTGGTAAGGAAGAACAGCTGTCCCTTGCCATAGCGAGGGATAGCAATATCAAAGGCGCGCTGCAGACGCGGCGCACCCAGCTCGGCGATCTTGGCCGGCGTATCGGCCTGCTTGTGCACCGCGCTGAGCTTGAGATGCGGAGAACTGTCAGACATGAACAGTCGCGAGCAGACATTCATGACTTCATAGAAGTTTTCCAACAGGGTTTTTGAGAGGTCATTTTCGTCGATCATGTCTTTTGCGGCACCGGCTGGCATCATCGACAGTGCTGCGCCGGAATAGCCCACGAATGGCAAACTGGCAACACACAATGAAGTCAACGCACCGCCGTCATCAATAAAGCTGCCGCAGAAACAATGGGCATCGGGTGTCGCTGTGATTGGAGTTGCATCAACGTCGCCGCCGAACAACATGCTTAACATCTCTACAACGTCGTCGACGTCGGGCACCAGAAAACCAGCCATGATACAACCTCTATTATTCGAATTACCGCAATGCCTCGACCGAGACGCTTACATCACTGCGCCGAGCACTTTTTCAAATGACTCAACAGAGAAAGGTTTTGAAATCAGAAACTTTGCACCCCCTGCGGAGGCTTTGGCCCGCATTTCAGCGGTGGCTTCTGTGGTAATAAATCCAAAGATGGTTTTGATGCCCTCTTCCTTGAGCGCCTCAAGCAATTCAATGCCGGTCATATTTGGCATATTCCAGTCGGCAAGCACCAAATCTGGGGTAGACTTGCGAATAGCCTCCAGCGCAATCGCGCCGTCTTCTGCCTGACTGACATCGTGACCGCCAAAACCCGCCTGACGCAATGTTCTGATAATCATGTTGCGCATGGCTGTACTGTCGTCAACAACTAGAATATTCATAAGACTATTATCACTCGTTAGATCAACTTTAGTTACTTACCTACCGTGCATCATTGGCTAGCAGTGATCTAATTCAAATCGCTAATACTACCTATTGTGACCAGGTCCTTTTCACCACATTCTCTAAGGCGTCTCGCGACACTTAGCATTCCATAACAGGCACGGCCAATGACATCGCTGGATGAACTGCTACAAGACGTTCCCAACCTGGTATCTCTACCCCACGTTGCCCTGCGCATCGATAAGGTTTTAGCAGATGAAAACGCCTCTCTCGATGACGCCGCCAGAATTATCGAAGCTGACCCGGCACTGACCTCCAAGTTACTTCAAGTTGCCAACAGCGCCCTATTTGGCGGCGGCGGTGATATCGACACACTGAATCGGGCGATTTCCCGGGTCGGCACCCGCCAGGCGCGGCAAATTGTCATGGGCCTCGAATTGGCTTCCAGTTTTGCTGGACTGCCGAGCGAATTGATCTCAGTGGAGGATTTCTGGCGCCATAGCCTTTATTGCGCCACCCTCTGCCGACTCGTGGCAGACCATTTAAAGCTCCCCGGTCGCGATGCCGCCTTTACTGCGGGTTTGCTGCACGACATTGGTCAGCTGGTTTTATTTATCCGCTGCCCAGAGGAATCGCGCCAGGCGCTGTGGCGCAGCCTGGATGAATCCGACGGCCGCGAAACCTTTGCCGCCGAGTTTGCAGAGTTTGGCTTCGACCACACTGATGTCGGGCTCGCCGTGGCCAGGTTATGGGGCTTTCCCGACATTCTGCAGTGCTGTATTTACGGTCACCACCACCCCGAACGCATCGACAATGCCCCGTCACTGGTATACCTGGTTCATTTGGCAAGCAGCCTGGCGGTGCTGGTGGAACTGGAGACCGATGATTGGAGTTCTGCGCCGCCGGTGGCGCCCGAGACCTGGACCGTGCTCGGCATACAGGCTGATGCGCTTGGCCATTTTCTCACATCGGCTAAGGAAGACACCCAGGAGTTACTCGCCCTGTTTACTCAGCAATAAACCAGCAACACGTCTCTTCTGGGGCCATAGTCGTACTTTCGCCCGACGCACATTTATTCGAAGTCATAGCACGTCGGATGCTTCACCCCGGCGCGCTTCGACTACGCCCGCTATCAGCATGCGCAAAGTGATACGCAAGTTCTGACACCCAAGTGCGATCAGGTGAACAGCTCGATATCGCCGCCGCTGGGCTGCTCTTTCAGGGTCTTCGAATAGGCCTGCTCTTCGGCCTGAATCGTGGAGGCATGCATCGAGCGAAGCCGCTTTACCAACACCCGGCCGGTGGTGGGAAAGTAATTCACCTTGCGAGAGAATTCGCCACCAAGATCTTCCGCGGCAATGTTAAGCCCTTCTGTGGCAAGGAATTGCCGAACAAACACAATATTCTTGTTGCCAATATCGGTCATGCCGCGGAGCATTTTTCCCCCGCCGAAGACTTTAACTTCAAGATTTTCCCGGCGACCGCCGAGCTTGAGAATATCGTTGATCAGGTGCTCCATCGCATACAAGCCATAGCGGGTTGCCGCGCTGTCATCCCCGCCCGACTCGGGCAGCATAAAGTGATTCAGGCCACCAATGTTCAGCCGGGTGTCGCGAATACAGGCCGCGATACAGGAACCCAGAACCGTGCTGATCATCTCGCTGTCGGATTGGGTGACGTAATACTGCCCCGGTAACACCCGCATGGCGTAGACGTTATGGAGTCCATCCCAATGCTTGTGTATCCCCGGATAATTTGACACCGCTTTACCGCTACCTATTGAACCCTTCAGTTGATATCAAATGAAAGGGATGGGAAATCATCATCTGCCAAGCGGCAGCCCGCAGTGCGATTGGTGAGAAAAGCCTTGTGCAGATTCTGCTCCTGGGCGCAGCTATACTGTTGTTTGAGCAGTGCAACCAGTACATCAAAGCTGGGCAGCATCTCCCCCGGCAAGCCGTCAGCGCCGGCGATAGCATCAAGCACATTGGCAATATGCTGAATACGCTGGCTCAGCAAATCGAAGAACTGTAAGTGACTGATCATTTGAAATGCCACCTCGGTAAGTTCCGGTGATTCATCATTGCCGGCTTGCTGTGCCATTAACGACTCCAGCAGCGCGGACATCGCGCCAACATCCCCGGATGCGTCAGTCACCGCCGCCCGCAACTGCTCAGCCATCAGCTCGGTGGCCATGGTTGCCGACGGGCAGTTACCGGGAACACCGGTTTCCCGCTTGCACTGATATCGCACTTTAGGCTGCATGTTGATCGCCGCCCTCCTGCAATAATTGCGTGGCCACAGCGATGCGCTCGCAGACATTGACCATAGCCGGACTTGCTTCAACAATGCGGTAAGGCCGAGACAATTGGGCGCATTTTCTGCTGGCCGCCATCAGCAGCTGCGCAAAGGCGGTATCAAACTGCTCCACTTCGGCGCCATCAAGGACCACTTCATGGCCAGCTTCAATGTGCTCCGCCAGCACCTGATAAAAGGCGCTGACTTGAGCGATGGTCGCCGATGCCGGCAAGGGCAGGCTCGCGCTTTCAGTGGTTTCACCCGGCGCCTCGTCGAGAAGAATGACGAACTCTTCTGCAGGAGCAGCTACCGATGCTTCTGCAGCCGGCGCGTTGCTGTCTTCTTCGCCGAGCAAGATCACAAACTCTTCTTGCGCCATGGATTACCTCCGTTACCGCTGGACGGTATAACTTAGACCAGCGCCGCCGACAGACTTCTCTGCTCAGCGGCGATATCTCTGATCGATAGCAATTTATCGACATCGAGCAGGATCAGCATCTTGTCATCAACTGTAGACAACCCTTTGATAAAGTCGCTGGTCACCGCGGAATTGATCTCGGGAAAATCCTGAATCGATTCCTGATCCAGCCGATACACTTCCGATACCGCGTCAACGACCATGCCAATCACCTGGGATCGGTCATTGTTTTCTACTCGCACCACGATAATCACGGTGGTTGGACCGACATCCAGGGTGGGCATATTAAAGCGCTTGCGCAGATCAATAATCGGCACGATAGCACCGCGCAGATTCATGACCCCCAGCACGTAGCCAGGGGAATTGGGAATGGGCGTAACGTTATCCCACCCCTGAATACCCTGTACCCGCAATATCTCAACGCCGTACTCTTCGCCATTGAGCAAAAATGTCAGATACTGATTGCTGTCCGCATGAAGCATATCGCTCGCCATGGTATTTCCGGATTCCTGTGTCATTGTCTATTCCTCTAGCTACGCCGCTTTAATTTGCGTGCCGCGGCTGGCGATCGATTGATGTACATCTTGAATCAGGCCGGGTACATCGATAATTAATGCCACATTCCCGTCGCCGAGAATGGTCGCACCTGACAGGCCTTTGACGGCAATGTAATTCTCCTCAAGACTTTTGATCACCACTTGCTGCTGTTCCAGCAACTCGTCAACAAAGAGCCCCATTTTTTCGCCATCGCACTCGACCACCACCAACAGCTCACCGTCGATCCCCTCCCGGGTACTCGCCGCTTGGCCGGCAACGCTGGCAAAGGCCTCCCGCAAGCTGATAACCGGGATATATTCATCCCGCAGGCGATAAACATCGCCCTTGCCCACCACGTGACTGACATCTTTCGGTGACGCCAATACGGTTTCAACAATCGACAACAGCGAGAAGATGTAAATATCCTCGCCAACACGAACCAGCTGGCCATCGAGAATGGCCAGGGTCAGCGGCAGGCGAATTTTCAATGACGAGCCCTTGCCGGGCCGTGAGTTGATATCGATGCGACCGCCAAGATCGGTAATATTGCGACGCACCACGTCCATCCCTACACCACGACCGGAAACATCACTGACTTGCTCGGCGGTGGAGAAGCCCGGTTGGAAGATCAGGTTGTACACCTGCTCGTCATTGAGCAACTCGCCCTCTTTTACCAGACCACGCTCAATCGCTTTACTCAAAATGCGATCGCGATTGAGACCGGCGCCATCGTCCTCAACCAGAATCACGATATTGCCACCCTCGTGGTAAGCGCTGAGGTGCAAGGTACCGGTTTCGGGTTTGCCTGCAGCCCGGCGTACATCGGGCATTTCAATACCGTGATCCAGGGAATTGCGCACCAGATGGACCAGCGGGTCGCTCATCTTCTCCAGTACGGTTTTGTCCAGCTCGGTGTTTTCGCCAGACAGTTTCAGCTCGACTTTTTTACCCAGTTTGGTGCTCAGGTCTCGTACCAGGCGTTTAAAGCGGCTGAAGCTGGCACCAATGGGCAGCATGCGAATTTGCATGGCGCTTTCTTGCAACTCCCGGGTATGCCGCTCCAGCACCAGCAAGCCATCGCGAAGGCCCTGGGTTTTGGGATCGTTTTGATCGCCGTCGCCGAAGCGGGCCAACATGGATTGGGTAATGACCAGCTCACCAACCAGATTTAGAAGTGCGTCTATCTTGTCGATACTGACCCGGATAGAACCCGCGTCCTTGCCAGCACTTGCCTGCTTTGCCGGTGGCGTATTGGCGGGCACTGTATTCGCGGCAGCATTGATGACCGTCGTTGCCTCCTCGGAAGCAACAGCAGGTGCTGAGGGGGGCTCGACAGAATCAGCTTGCTCGATCACGCCATCGAGGGGCTCAACCGCAAGCTGACACTGCCCAGTAACCCAGTCAAAGGCCTCCATCACCGCGGCCTTGCTGACCTCACCGCGCAATTCAAGGTCCCATTTGAGGTAACACTGTTCCGGGTCGAGCAGATCAAAGTCGGGTAGGGCCTCGGTATGACAGCATACCGACAGCTCGCCGAGGGATTCCAGCTCCCGGAAAATGCGAGCTGGCTCATTGCCGGTGACCAGTACATCGACGTTGGGAGCAAATTGAATTCGCCACCCCGCTCCGCCTGCTTTCGTAACCGCTTGCTGCATTTCCTTCTCTGGTGCTGCCGACGCATCGGCCGCCAACAGTGCGTCAATACGAGCCTGGGTTTGGGCGATCGCATTCTGGTCAAAATCCTGACTGCCCTGCAACGCATCCACCATGCTGCGGATACCGTCCACAGAAGCGAGCAACACCTCAACCAGCTCTTCGCACACCGAGCGTTGGTTGTTGCGCAGCTGATCCAGCAGAGTTTCGACGCCGTGGGTAAAACTGGAAATGGCGGAGAAGCCAAATGTGCCCGCGCCGCCCTTGATGGAGTGGGCCGCACGAAAAATGGTGTTAATTCCTTCGGGGTCAACCGCTTCGCCGGGGCTGAGCGTTAACAGCCCGGCCTCCATGATTTCCAGCCCCTCGGCACACTCCTCGAAGAAGATGCTGTGGATTTCTTTCATGTCCATATCGAGTGCCATATCAACCCCTCGCCGGTTCCAGCACCCGGTCAAGCACCTTGAGCAAGGCATCGGCATTGAACGGCTTTACGATCCAACCTGTTGCGCCAGCTTCTTTACCTGCCATTTTCATGTCACCCGCCGACTCGGTGGTTAACACCAGGATGGGCGTAAAACGATAGCTCGGCATGCCGCGCAGCTCGCGGATCAAACGAATCCCATCCATCTGGGGCATGTGAACGTCGGTAATAACCAGATCTACATCCTGGTCTGATGCGACCCGAATGGCATCCAGGCCATCTTCGGCAAGAACGACATCGTGGCCGGCGCGCCGCAGCGTCATGGCCACCAACTGACGCATAGAAGGAGAATCATCGACTGCAAGAATGCTGGCCATGAGGTTGTGCACCACCCTTTACCTTGCAGCAAAAACCGACAACCACTTACTCTAATTGTTAGATTTTTTACCGCATTTTTAGATGCCTCTAGTAGATATTCCGGGCCGGTTTGGTCCTATTCGTAATTGTACTGAGCGATCTGCGCCATTGGCGGGGCCACGGCGCGGCGAGGACAGATAATCAAAAAAACATGGCCGCGGCGGAGGCGACCAGCGTCATAATGAACAGAAACCATTTCAGGTACTTCTGATCAATTTTGACGGCCATCGACACGCCGAAGCGCGTCCCGATTACACTCCCCAAGCCCAGCACCAAACCCGGCCCCCAGGCCACCAGGTCTTGCCACACGAAGACCACCAATGCCAGGGCAGTCAAGAATCCGGTGCACAGCATTTTCAGCGCGTTAGTTCGGATCAAGTCATAGCGCAGGCTACCAGCCAACGCAGCAATCAAAATAAACCCCACCCCCGCCTGGACGAAGCCGCCATAGACCCCGGCCGCAAACAGCAAGCCCTTGGACTGCCAGGAATCGGCCACACGACGCACCGGCGTGCCCGGCTCGGGAACGACCACCGCGGGAAAGAACAGAATGATTGCCGCCATAGACAGCATTGCCAGTAGCAATATCGGCTTTAGCACACTTACCGGCAGGGCAACCGCCAACAGAGCACCGAACAGGGATCCCGCCAGCGTCAGCAGCACGATGGCTTTCAGGTCAGTCGTGGGCAGTCGGCCATGTTCGCGAAAGCCTCTTACCCCGGCAATGGATTGCAGCAGCACCGCCACCCGATTGGTCGCATTGGCAATATCCGCGGGCAACCCCATCACCATCAGCGCGGGTAGCGTCAGGTTGGAGCCTCCCCCAGCAAGGGTATTCACCACGCCGGCGATGCCGCCAACCACCAAGAGCATCACCACATAAGCGGGATCAAGCTGCATATTCATCTCTCAATAAATCCATCGGTATCGCCGCGTTTCGTGCACTCTCTAAATGGCAACCACAGTGGAAAGTGCAACGCAAATCACAACAAAACCACTATGACACGAGCATTATTTTCGTGACAATCCGCCCTAACAACGGCAGTATAAATCGTGCCGATGATTATTTGAGTGGCACTCAAATAATCATCGGCACGGCTGGCGAGAGTGCGCATTGAAAGGGGTTGCGCACGATCAACAAAGCAGGACGCGGGAGCCGCCCAAGTTTAGGGCAACTCAACTAAACATGAAAAGGATACGTATAACTTCGCATCGCCCATTTGCCGGTACCTAATACAATAACGGGTGTTCACCGAACACTTTATAACAAGGTAGGGAAAATTATGACCAAGTCTCGCAGCGTGAACCTGTTTGTCCCCCTGATTGCAAATATCGCCCTGGTTGCGGCCTCCAGCAGCAGCATCGGCCTCATGCCTGCCCTCGCCCTGACCGTGGTACTCCTTCTCAGCGCCGCCGCACTCAGCCAATGACAGGACCGGCCACAGCAGCCCTGTGGCCTTTCTCATCCGCTATCGCCAAACCCGTCTGCAAGCACCAGTAAGGGCATTTACTTAAGCTCCTTCGGCAAGCCCCAGCACTGCTCCCCTGCACTTTACATTACCCTAGGCAAAGCCTAACCGCCGGAGTTGTTCACTGCATGACGCTGTTCAGAAAACTGGTGCTCAGCCTGAGCTTGTTCGCGCTGTTGCCGATTATTTTCCTCGGTGTTCTCAACTACTCCAACACCGTGACCGTGCTGAAAGCTGGTGCCATTTCCGAGCTCGAGTCAATCTCTGAAGTCCAAGGGCACAAACTGGAAGCCGCCCACAACAGCGTTGTCAGTGCCCTTGCCCACCTTGCCGAAAACGACGATTTACACGCGCTCATCCCCGACCTTTTCAGCGAGGCGCCTACCACCACAGCCACTGCTATCGCGCTGTTCCAGCGTGAGCTGGGCACCCTCAATCCCAGCTTGGTTGCGCTGCTCCACTCCGCCGATGGCTCCCTAATCGCCAGCAGCAGTCCTGTCAGCTTTAACGCCGCTGCATCCTCAACATCCACTCAGGCGATCATCCGCAAGAGCGAGGAAGGCAGTCATTACATTGTCCAATCGCGCTCTCTGGGTGACGGTAGCTTGCAAGTGCAAAGCAACATCGACCACCTGCTCCTCCACGGAGATGCACTTCATTTCGGCCGCTCAGGCGAAGTGACACTGGTCAGCCAACAGCCGGACACCTTCGAAAGCACCTCTTCGACAGCTAAACGCCCAAGCCAGAAGGAGGAAACCGGGAAGGTATTTCGCGTTCAGTACGCCCTTCCTTCACTGGGGGCCACCGTGGTGGCCAGCAAGAGTCTGGAGGAAATCATCAGTCCAGCCAAGGGCCAACTGGCGCAAATGGCCGGACTGGCAGTGTTGATTGCCTTAATCGCGCTGGGCATGGCACTGGTATTTTCACGGCGGATACACGCACCTTTAACCGCACTGGCCGAGATTGCAGAGCAGATTGACAATGGCCACATGGACCGACGTTTGCCTGAAAGCGCGCCCAGCCAGGAGCTGGTTACCCTCGCGACCACGTTCAACAAGATCATGGACCGTCTGTGTGGCTACAATGCTACGCTGGAAGAAGCCGTTGCCGAGCGCACCCGGGAGTTGGAAGAAGCGCGTGTCCGCGCCGAAGAAAAAAGCCGGGTACAGAGTGATTTCCTGGCCAACATGAGTCACGAGATTCGCACCCCCATGAACGGCATTTTGGGGATCAGCACCCTGTTGGGCAACACCCCCCTGGATGCTCGTCAGCAGGAATATCTCAACATCATTCGCCGCTCTGCCCGATCACTGCTGGTGATCCTCAACGACATCCTGGACCTGTCCAAAATGCGGGCAGGCAAACTCTTCATCAATCCGGCGCGTTTCAACCTGAGCGAGCTGACAAAAGACTTGATTGAAGAAGCCAAGACAGCCGTGAGTGAGCGCCCCATTACTGTGACCCGCAAAAATCAGGGGCCGGTTCCCGACTGGGTCGTGGCAGATCCGGTGCGCATCAAACAGATTCTGAACAACTTGTTGGCCAACGCGGTAAAATTTACTGAGCGTGGCAGTGTCACCCTAGAAGTATCCTACACGCGGATAAATGACGATCAGGGAGATTTGCAATTCTGCGTCGCTGACACCGGCATTGGCATTCCGCTTAAAAAGCAGAATTCCATTTTTGAAGCTTTTTCTCAGGCCGACAACAGCACCACACGCCGTTTCGGCGGCACCGGTCTGGGGCTGACCATCGTCGCCAAATTGAGCGAACTGATGAAAGGACGGGTGTGGCTGGAGAGCCAGGTCAGTAAGGGAAGCCGCTTTTTCGTGGCCATCCCCGTTCAGGCCAATGCTCACATTGGCGACAACCCGAAAGCCACTACCAATAGCGCGCCACAGGATGCCAGCGACGAGCTGTTTAACAGCCGCATTCTCCAGTCAAGCACTAACTTGGATGATCTGGCGCCCGTGCCCCTGTCGATTCTGGTGGCCGAAGACAACAAGACCAATCAGCGGGTGCTGTTGGATCTTTTATCCGCCAGAGGGCACCACTTGACGGTGGTCGACAACGGCCTGGCCGCCGTACAAGCCTTTCGCAACGGCCACTATGACCAGATCCTGATGGACGTTCAGATGCCGGTGATGGACGGCTTTGAAGCAGCAGAGAAAATTCGTGAAATTGAGGGAAAAACCGGGCATCCTATTCCTATAGTGGCGTTGACGGCGCATGCGCTGCGTGGCGATGATCAGCGCTGCTTTTCCGCAGGAATGAGTGATTATCTGGCCAAGCCCATCGACCCGGCGCAGCTAATAAACAAAATTGAAGGTGGCACGATGGATTATGTATCCGAAACCACCCGCGCTCAACGCCCTGCAAATGAGGAGACTGGTCGGAACAATATGGTCCTTGATAAAAGCCGTTTAATTGACATCACCCGGAACAACACCGCATTGATGCGGTCCATTGCCCAGCTGTTTCTGGACGAACTACCAGAAATGCTCAGTGGCATTGAGGACGCCCAGAAGGAGGGTGATCCGCAGGCACTGTCCCAGGCTATTCATCGACTGAAAAGCGCGTTAGGGAACTTCGTCATCAGTGACTATTACAAAGAGATAGCCCACTTGGAATCACTGGCGATTAGTGCACCCACACAACAATGGCAGGAGAGCTGGCACGACAGTCAACTTCGTCTCAATCAGCTAATCACTGAGCTTAAAGAAGCGACTGGCCTGTAAACTATGGATGTTTTGCTTGTTGATGATGACCCCATCACCCGCCTGGCAGTCTGTGCCGCGCTAGAGGAATGGGGCTTTGTGCCAGTAGTCGCAGAAGACGGCCACCAGGCGCTGAAACACCTAGAAGGAAAAAACCCCCCTCACTTGCTGGTTATCGACTGGTCGATGCCTGGCATGACCGGCCCGGAATTGTGCAAGAACATTCGCGATCGCAGCGACGGACAGTTTTTCTACATCCTCATGCTAACGGGCAAAGAAGGTAGCGAAGCCATTGTTGAAGCGATGGAGTCTGGCGCCGATGATTTTGTCAGCAAACCCTTTGACCACCGGGTATTGAAGGTTCGTATTGCTGCCGGTAGCCGCATTGTCAGACTGGAGCAAACCTTAAACCAGCTCGCATCACGGGATGCGCTGACCCAATGTTGGAACCGCCGCATGATCGATGAGCTGTTCCACAAGTCGATCCTTGAATCCCGCCGCAAGAGCACTAACCTGTCGCTGATGGTGCTCGATATCGATCACTTCAAGAAAATCAACGACACCCATGGCCACAGCATCGGCGATATCGCCCTGAAGCATCTGGTCACGGTCCTGAACAACAATCTGCGGGAATATGACCAGGTTGGCCGCTATGGTGGTGAGGAATTTGTGGTGGTGCTGCCCAACACCGGCATTGAAGAAGCCTGGGGCATTGCCGAACGGGTTCGCTCAGCGGTGCAATTCCAGCCGGCCTTTGTCAACCGCGACCTGAGCATCCCGCTCACCATCAGTATCGGTCTGGCCCAGTGCAACCATGCGGAAAAAGAAGATCAACACCGCCTGTTCCAGCGCGCGGATGAAGCCCTGTATAACGCCAAGGCCTCGGGTCGGAATCGCATCGTGACGATCTAACGCCGATCACCCCCGATTCAATCAGCCACCGCTTGCGGTGCGCGTAGCACCCTGTGAAGGGTGACACTGGATCACAACAAAAGCCGAGGAAGCATGCCGGGGAAAAATCGCCAGATACAAAAAGGGCGCCCAGAATTTGAGCGCCCCCTGAAACACCGCTGATAATCAGAAATTACATGCCAACGAACGGCTGCATCAATTTCGCGATCCAGCCCTGGAATTTCAACGGTGCATCCATTCCCGCCAGGCAGATACAATCTTCGTCCGCATCAGCTATCGGCTGATGCTCTACACTGGCGTCCAGATCGGCCACGTCTCCAGCATTAAATTTACCGATAACGTCGCTGTAACCGCCCCGCAGAATCATCGTTAATTCACTGCCCCGATGGCTGTGCACCGGCATCTTGCGACCAGCGCCAATTCGCAGCAGCCGCGAATTGCCTTCCCCTGTATGCAACACGATCTGGCGGACCCCCGGCCCTACCGTCTTCCAGGGCAATGCATCCAGATCATCGCTGCCCGTCAGTTTGGCAAGCAATCGCGGAACGCTGCTTGGCGCCACCGGCTTCTCGGCACGGGTATTTTCCCCCGCGCCGTTGCCATCGAGGTCGCCACTGCCAGGAAAGCCTTCTGTCTGCTCATCCAGCAGCGCCAGCATTCGCGCCTTCGCTGTTTCCGAAAGGGGTTTTGGCGCAAGCGCAGAGAGCAGCTCACCGCCGACACCATCCAGGGCGCTCAGTTCTCGCCGACACCGA
Organism: Spongiibacter taiwanensis; assembly: GCF_023702635.1. Classification (NCBI taxonomy): domain Bacteria; kingdom Pseudomonadati; phylum Pseudomonadota; class Gammaproteobacteria; order Cellvibrionales; family Spongiibacteraceae; genus Spongiibacter; species Spongiibacter taiwanensis. The sequence continues at coordinate 3,202,557 of NZ_CP098455.1, read as the reverse complement.
CCACACTCCTCCAAATGGCACCCCACCACCAGCGCCAACGCTGCCGGCAGCGCGCCAGCGCTGTAGCTGGCCAGGGTATCGTCACTGGGGTGATGTTGTATTTGGCTCATTCGCCCTGCTCTCCAAACTGCTCTCGGAAGGCCTTGATCGCCAACCGCAAACTTGATTTTACGCTGCCCAGTGGCATGCCGGTTTCCGCAGCAATTTCACTGTGGCTTTTGCCTTCGTAGTACGACTTGAACACCACTTGCGCCTGATTAACAGGCAAGGCTTCCATCGCCGCTCGCAAACGATCGCCATCGGGTGCCATGGTTGGCTCTTCCGTCAGCTCATCTGCCAGCCGATCGTCCTGCTCATAGGCAATGCCGCGCTGCTTACGCAATTTATCTATCCATAGATTTCGAGCAACGCGAAAAAGCCAGGTACTGACGGCCGCCTTTTCCGGGCGGTATAGATGCGCCTTGTTCCACAGTGCCAAAAGCGCTTCCTGCGTGATATCTTCGGCGGTGGCACTGTCCACCCCCTGCCCCAGTAAATAGGCGTTAACCCGGGGAGAAAAGTGGTCGAACAGCAACAAAAAACTGCGCTTATCCCGCTCCTGCGCAATCTTTTCCATGCACTCGGCCCAGAACTTTCCGCTGGGAGCTTGCTCTTGTCCGGTGGCGTTATCTGCCATCAATTGACCTCAATAACCAGAAATACGTTCCTGCACAGCGGGTGGATCAGCAGGTATTTACCGAAGGCCCTCCCGACTCAGGCTTTGAGAAAATATCAGACCTGCGCCGGTTTCTGTAGCCCTGGGGCTGCGATAGCGCCGCAAAATCATTCACTTAGCATGCCTAGGTCGTTGCCCCTGCCACAGTGCGGATATACCATTGAACTATAAGTGGATGGAGTACCCCATGACCCTCAGTCTCGCCAAGTCGATGCCGGACCTGATCGGCAACACCCCCCTGATCTACCTCAAGTCGGTCTCTGAACTCACTGGCTGCGAAATTTACGGCAAAGCGGAGTTCCTCAATCCGGGCGGGTCCGTTAAAGACCGCACAGCACTGGGTATTATTCGCCATGCCGAAGCAGATGGCAGCCTGCGCCCGGGTGGCACCATTGTGGAAGGCACCGCTGGCAATACCGGCATCGGCCTGACCCTGATCGCCAACGCCCTTGGCTACAAAAGCGTGGTGGTGATGCCCCAAAGTCAGAGCCGGGAGAAGATTGAGCTGCTCGATTTGTATGGCGCTGATCTGCGCCTGGTGCCCGCTACCAACTACAACGACCCCAACCACTACATTCACACCGCCCGCCGCTTGGCTGAGCAGCTCAACGAGACCGAGGCCAATGGCGCGATCTGGGCACGTCAGTTCGACAATCTGGCTAACGCTCGCATTCACGAGCAGACCACCGGCCAGGAAATCTGGGCCCAGACGGACGGCAAGATAGACGGTTTTATCTGCGCAGTGGGTACCGGCGGCACCCTGGCTGGGGTGAGCCGAGCGCTCAAAACCCACAACCCCGATGTCACCATCGGCATTGCTGACCCCCAGGGTTCGTCGCTGTTTAGCTATTACACCACCGGCGAGTTGGCCGGCGACGGCCGGTCGATTACCGAGGGAATCGGGATCAGTTTGATCACCGACAATCTTCGCCAGGCCCAGGTTGATAAGGCCTACCAGATCAGCGACCGCGATGCCCTGCCATACATTTTCGAGCTGCTTCGCCACGAGGGCCTGTGTCTTGGCGGCTCTTCGGCAATCAATATTGCCGGCGCGGTGTCCTTGGCCCGGGAACTTGGCCCCGGCCACAAGATCGTCACGATCCTTTGCGACTATGGCGACCGCTATAAGAGCAAGCTGTTCAACCCGGTATTTCTGGAAAACATGGGACTGCCGGCCCCCGACTGGATGCGCAATTGATCGCGCTATCCGCTTTCAACCAAACTCAGGCGCACAGACGGCACCATTGCGCCGCCCCAGCATAACCGAGGGAACCCGCCCATGCTGATCGGACTCGCTGTTGTATCGGGAATTATCATCTTTTTGCTGATCTACGTGATCACCATTTATAACGGGCTGGTCAACCTGAAGCACAACGTGTCGCGCAACTTTGCCAACATTGATGTGCTCCTCAAACAGCGCCACGACGAACTGCCCAAACTGGTCGAAACCTGCAAGCAGTACATGGGCTACGAGCAGGAAACCCTGACCCGGGTGATCGAAGCCCGCCAGCAGGTCGCCAGCGCCCAGGCCAGCGGCGACATCAAAGCCCTCGGCGCTGCGGAAACCCAAATGCGCCTGGGGCTGGGTAACCTGTTTGCCGTCGCCGAAGATTACCCCGAGCTGAAAGCCGACGACGCCTTTGCCAAGCTACAGCAGCGAATTTCCGGGCTGGAGAGCGCCATCGCCGACCGTCGCGAGGTCTATAACGAAGCGGTAAACAATAACAATGTCCGCATTGAGCAGTTCCCCGACGTGATTGTGGCCCGACTGTTCAACTTCCAGGCCTTTGACCTGCTGAGCTTTCGGGAAGAAGAACTGGCCGACGTCGATATCAAAGCCCTGTTCAGCTAGGCGGTTCATGGCCGATGGATTACCTGGCCTTGGCCTTCAGTGGGGTGGTTGCCTTAGCTAGCGGCGGCGCCAGTTTTGCCCGCCTGCGCCGGGCACGAATTATTGAAGACACCCCCACTTCCAAAATTCGCTCAGCCCACCAGGGCTACGTCGAACTGATCGGTATTGCCAAAGAAGACGGCGGCGTTCCCGTATTCAGCCCGCTAAGTCAGACCCCCTGCTTGTGGTACCGTTTTAAGGTGGAGGAATATCGCCGCAGCGGCAAAAACAGCCGTTGGCACGTACTCCGCAAAGGCAGCAGCGACGCGCCCTTTATGATGGAAGACGGCACCGGTACTTGCTTTCTGTTCCCAGAGGGGGCGGAGGTCCGCAGTCACCGCCGTAAGCAATGGCGGGGTAGCAGTCGCCTCCCCGTTGCATCGGAGGCTGCCGAGAGCCTTTTTTCCCTCGGCGGTCGCTATCGCTTTACCGAGGAGCTGCTTCAGCACGACGATCCAATCTATGCACTGGGCGAATTCGGCAGCCATCACCCACCCAACCCGGAAACCCTGGCCAGTGAGGCCCAAGGCCGCATTCTCAACGAGTGGAAGCAAAACTATCAGTCGCTGCTGAACCGTTTTGACCGGGACGGCGACGGCCAACTCGACCTGGCCGAATGGGAACTGGCGCGGGCCGAAGCCCTGCGCAAAGTTCGCCGGGAGCTCGATAACAGCCCGCCCATAACCGTCATTCATAGCATGGCCGCCACCGGTGATCGCCGCCGCCCCTATATTATTGCCACCTCCGATCCGAAGGTACTCAGCCGCCGCTTTCGCTGGCAGGCCCTCGGCCTGTGCCTGGTCAGCCTTGCTGCACTGGCGGCGCTTGTGTGGCAAATTAGCCAGGCAACCTGGGGGGCATAACGCCGACATCGTCATGAGCCGAACCAACACCAAAACGCAGATTGTGGCCGCGGCGGAAAACCTCTTCGCCCAGCAAGGTTTTGCCGCGACGTCGGTGAGCGAGATCGCGGCTGCGGTGGGGGTTAGCAGCCCCGCCATCTACAAGCACTTCCGCAATAAACTGGCGATTTATGAAGCGGTGTGCGACTCCCTGTTCACACCCCTGGCCGAGGCGACCAAACACCTTAATGCCGCTGCCGACTTCAGCGAAACCCGCCAGCAATTGCAGCAGGTGCTGGCGTTATTGGCAGACAACCCCAACGCCGCGCGGCTGGTTCAGTACGCCACTCTGGCCAAGGACGAAACGTTGGAGCTCATCAGTGAAAAATGGTATCGGCGCTTTTTTGCCTTTGCCAGCCGCGCCGCCGATGATCCCAGTGTGGAGTGGCTGACGGCACCAACGGTGATGGCCTTTCACTGCATGATTCTGGGCTACGTTACCCTGGCACCGCTGCACGAATCCATTTTTCACACCAATCCGCTCAGCAGCGAAAACAGAGAAGCGCAAATGCAGTTTCAAGAGAATCTGGTAAACGGCCTCAATGCCCTTTACCAAGCCGGCAAGCTCTCGACCAAGTGAGCTGAAAGCCACTGCACTAGTCCTGGCCGAGCACCGCCAGCAGCTCTTCAGCCGCTCCCTTTAACGCGCTTTGATAGCGCGATTCCAACGTTTCCATTTGCGCCCTGAATGCCCGGCGCTGATCAGCGGGCAGGTCTTTCCAGGCCTGATGGGTGGGAATATGTGCCAACTCCCCAGCCAGTCCCACAAAGGGCTGACCCCGCTGCTTTACCTCGTTGGCAACGCCGGGTTGATCTAACAATACCGCAATGCGCAGAGACACCTCGCTGGATTCCACTTGTCCGGCAAGATAACTCCCTGCCAGCACCCGGATGCCGTCCTGTGCCTGCAGCGCGGTTTCGTTTACCCGCTGCTGCTGGGCCCGCTGCTGCACGCGCAATTGCCATAACAACCGCCCGGCAATCACCGCCAGGACGCCGACCACCGCCACTGCTGCGGCCAGCAGCCACCACCAATTCGTCACCATTACTCTCCACATACTCAGTAAATATCCCGACTGCCATCGGCAAGCCGCACCCCCTGCATTATAATGGCCGCCCTAAAAATGGGAGAGACCATGTGAGCACACCGGAAGCCATCCTTTGGCGCGACAATCGGCTACACCTGCTGGATCAACGCATCCTGCCGGGCGAGGTTACGTACCTGCCCTACCGCGATGCGGCAGGTGTTGCCGCGGCCATCAAGGATATGGTCGTCCGCGGCGCGCCCGCCATTGGCATCAGCGCCGCCTACGGTATGGCCCTGGCAGCCCTCGCCGCCAGCGAAGGCCCGGGGGAAGCGGGTTGGCAAGCCACCCTCGCCCCGGCCCGACATCTTTTGGCCGAATCCCGGCCCACCGCCGTCAACCTGTTTTGGGCGCTGGCCCGCTGCGATGACACCATTGCCCGCCACAATACCAGTACGGCGCTTCCCCGCCACTTGATCGAGCTGGCTCAGCGATTACACCGGGAAGACCTCGACATTAACCGCCGCATCGGTGACCACGGCGCCACCCTACTCGACCACCCCCAGCAGGTCTACACCCACTGCAACGCGGGCGCGCTGGCCACCGGCGGCTACGGCACTGCCCTCGGCGTCATTCGCTCGGCCTTTCGGGACGGCAATATCACCGGGGTGTTTGCCGGTGAGACCCGGCCCTGGCTTCAGGGTGCACGGCTCACCAGCTGGGAGCTCATGCAAGACAATATCCCCGTGACCCTGGCCATTGAGGGCGCTGCGGCCCAATTGATGCGCCAGCATAAACCGGGCTGGGTGATTGTCGGCGCTGACCGCATTGCTGCCAACGGTGACGTGGCCAACAAGATTGGCACCTACAATCTGGCAATCATCGCCCGACACCACGGCGTAAAATTCATGGTCGCCGCGCCAATTTCAACCTTTGATGGCGAGATTGATGGCGACGCCATTCCGATCGAGCAGCGCCCAGCAACAGAAATCAGCCACCAGGGTGATCGGCCGATTGCCCCCGAGGGGGTGAACTGCAGCAACCCCGCTTTTGACGTCACCCCAGCCGAGCTGGTCGATGCCATCGTCACCGAGCATGGCGTGATTCGCAGCCCCACCCGCGACAAGGTGCTCGCCCACTTAGCGGCAGCGCGACAGGAAACCGATCAATGACGGCGATAGACAGCAAACGCTTTTACCAGCAGGCCATTGCCCTCGCCGCTGCCGGTGAAGCGCTCTACCAGCGCGGCTGGGTGCCGGCAACCAGCGGCAACTTTTCAATGCGCCTGAGCGACAGCAGTGCCACCCTGACGGCGTCGGGCAAACACAAGGGGCGACTGGCGCTCACCGATTTTATTGCAGTGGATCTGGCAGGAAAACCGCTCAGTGAGGGCAATCCTTCCGCCGAAACCCTGTTGCACACCCAGCTCTATGCCCGCTTTGCCGACATTGGCGCTGTGCTTCACTGCCACTCGCCCAAAGCCACGGTGTTGTCGCGCCTACTGACTGGTAAAGCCGAAGTAGTCCTGGAGGATTACGAGTTACAGAAGGCCTTTGCCGGGGTCACCACCCACGAGGGCCAGCTAGTCATCCCGATATTTGAAAATACCCAGGATATTGCCGCCCTCGCCACCGAAGTGGATGGCTACCTGGCAAATCAGCCAAGCTGCCCCGGATACTTGATTCGCGGCCACGGCATTTACTGCTGGGCAGATACACTGGATAACTGCATGCACCGCCTGGAAGCGCTGGATTTTCTGCTTACCTGCGAGCTGGAAACTCTGCGACATCGCCCGCGTTAATCGCCCGTCTCAACAGGAGCCCCCATGACCACATTGACCATTTTTGTTGATACCAATCACCAGGACGCAATTTGGCAAGGTAACGAGCCTGAGGCTATCGCCGCCCAGTTGGGTGAGGTTGGTGTGCGCTTTGAACAATGGCAAACCCGGGACGATATCGTCGCCGGCGCAGAATCCGACACTGTCATCGCCGCTTATCAACGGGAAATCGACAAACTGGTCGATGAAGAAGGCTACCAGACCGTAGATGTGATCAGCCTGGACGCCAATAATCCCCAGAAGGACGCGCTGCGGCAAAAGTTCTTATCAGAGCACACCCACAGTGAAGACGAGGTTCGCTTCTTTGTTCAGGGTCAGGGCCTGTTTGCCCTGCACATTGGCGATAAAGTATTTGAAGTGCTGTGTGAAAAGGGCGACCTACTCAGCGTGCCGGCGAACACGCCCCACTGGTTTGACCTGGGACCAGCGCCCGACCTGGTGGCCATCCGCTTCTTTAACAACCCCGACGGCTGGGTTGCCCACTACACCGGCAGCGCCATTGCCGATCACTACTCACGCATTGAGGCCTGAGCGTGGTCAGGGCCATTGTCACCGATATTGAAGGCACCACCAGCGCCATCGATTTCGTTCATAACGTGCTGTTCCCCTACGCCAAAGAGCGGCTCCCCACCTTTGTGAGAGCAAATGGCGAACTGGCGGCGGTGTCGCAGGCACTCGCCGATACCGCCGAGCTCAGCGGCCTGCCCGCAGATAATCACGACGCGCTGATTACCCAGCTACTGCAATGGATTGCCGAGGACAAAAAGGTCACGCCCCTTAAATCACTGCAGGGTTTGATCTGGGAGCGGGGCTACCGGGAAGGCGATTACCAGGCACACATCTACCCGGATGCAGCAGAACGCTTGCGTCAGTGGCATGATCAGGGCTTGGCGCTGTACGTATACTCGTCCGGCTCGATCTATGCGCAAAAGCTGTTTTTTGAGTTTAGCCTGGCGGGCAATTTGCTGCCGCTATTCAGCGGCCATTTCGATACCACAACCGGCCCCAAACAGGCCCCGGCGTCATACCGGGCCATCTGCAATGCGCTTGGCCTACCGGCCGAAGAGATATTATTTTTATCAGACGTGGTCGCTGAGCTGGATGCCGCCGCAGCCACCGGGATGCAGACAATTCATGTGGTGCGCCCCCAAGACGGCACCCTGGCCAACCCCCGGCAACAACACCGGAAGGTGGCCTCCTTTCGCGAGATCGATGTGGACGATCTCTAGGGCCTGCGCTTAAACAGGGCTAGCCGGCGTTGGCCAGGGAGCCTTTCTGAAAGGCCGCCAGGCGCGACAGCGATTCGTGCAAATGCTCCCGGTACTCAATTTCGAGCACCCGAAGAATCTCGATGGCCCACACGGACAGCTCCTCATCAAAGCCGTATTTTTTGGGCTCGCCAGCATCAACAACACTCAATACCCCGCCCGACACCAGGGTGTCCAGGGTGAGTCGGATGCCATCATCGCTGAGGGCGAGTGCGGCCTGGAGCTCATCGTTATGCAGTTCTCCTTCCCGAACGATGAGCAAACCCGCCAACAATCTGTCGTTGGCTGACATAAGTTCAAAAAACTGCTCTGGATTTAACATATTAAACACCTGCTGGTCGTAGTTTAGTTACCACGGTCCATGCGAGCCCCTTTCTTCGTCGTGGACAGCTTGTTATTTATTTCTTTTTACTTCACTTCTATGGCCCCCTGATCATACCGCACCGGCGCCCCGTCACCCCCATCAGCACCACGCTTTGTTCTTATATTTTGCAAAAAATCAGAAAAATTGCATTTTGGGTCTGCAGACACTACACCTAGTCCGACTGGGAGTCGGCAACCAGGGCTTGTTCCCGCCTTACCAGCAAAAAAATCACCGCCATGCCCGCCAGAAAGGAACCCGCTGCCATCACAGCAGCAACAACCGACAGGGACAGTCCCGCGGTAAAGAGAAAGCCGGGAATCATCGGGCCAAGCACCGCGCCGCCACGGCCCAAGCCAAGCACCAGACCCGACCCGGACCCCAGATGAGACGAGGGAAAGGAGACCGCAAATAACCCGAAAAATCCGGAAATGGCGGCAAAGATAAAGGCCCCTGTGGCAAAGCCCAGCATTTTCATATTCGTCAAGCTGTCTGTGACTGCGGGAAACAACGCCACCCCCAGAGAGGCCAGCACCAGGCTTGCCACCATCAGCGGCCGAATTGGCAGATAGGCCGAAATAATACTGATCCCGATCGACCCGATAACCCCACCCAAACTGATAATGCCAAGCACCTCGGTGGCCAATGAGGCCGAATGACCGAGATCCGCGACAATGGTGGGCATCCACTTCACGAAGTAGTAATAGGTACCCACATTGGCAAAATAGGCAAAAATCAGAATGCCCGTGACCAGGGCCAACGGCCCATTAAACAGGGTTTTTACCCCGGGCGCCGCGGCAGAGGCATTATCGAAGGGAGACAGCGCCGTGGGTTCGGGGTGGCCGAGGCGGCGCATCACTGTCTGCAGCTTCTCCAACACGCCATCTGGCCGTTTGCGCTCCAGAAACGACACGCTTTCCGGTACAAAGCAATACACTAGCGGCAGGAACACCAGGCTCAACCCAGCACCGAGTAAAAAGGTAATTCGCCAGTCAAATTCCTTGAGCAGGGGTGCGAGGAAAGTGGCACCAAGATAAACCCCGAGAGGAAAGCCCCCCGCCACCAAGACAACGGCCAGGGCCCGGTTCTTGGCATTGCAAAAATCCGACGACGTTGCGGTCGCCGTCGCCAGCAAACCGCCAATACCGATCCCGGTAAATACCCGAGACGCGCCGAGGATATACACATTCGGCGCCAATCCAGCGACCAGCATACCCAGGGTCAGAATCACCAGCCCCACCAACATGGTGGGACGGCGCCCGTGCGAGTCCGCAAAGGCGCCCATGAAAATCGACCCCAGCGCCATGCCCACCAACTCGAGCGGCAAAATCATGCCGAGCACCGCTTTTGACAGCCCCCATTCAGCGGTCATACCCGGCGCGGCAAAGGCGATGGAAAGGACGTCGTAGCCGTCCAGGGCGAGCACGCCAATGCAGATGGTCACCACCAACCACTGGGCCCGATTCATAGGGGATTCTTGCAGAATCTGCAACGAACTCTGGTGAGTACTCATAGTGTTATTCTCATTATTCAGTGTGTTTCGGTATGCAATACCCTGCCCCCACTGGCACAGCCAACCCGCCAGCAACCGGCAATGTCCAGGGCCTCAATAGCGGCCAAATCAGGTTTAACGCAGACTGTCGTTCAGCTTGTCGAGCACATTCTGGCCCGGGCACAACTCGGTCTCGGTCAGCGACCGAAGGGGCGTCTTGCAAGTGCCGACAATGTCGTGGAGGTCCTGGGAATCCTCATCCATAAACAGCAGACCGGTGAGAATCTGATCCTTGGCTTTATAGTCTTTGATCAAACGCAACGCACTGCGGCGGCTCGCCAAATCCAGGTGCGGATCCGCCTTGTGCAGATGCACGACTGAGCCATCATGAAGGGAGACTTCCTTGGACTGCCCCGGGTCATAGCTGGTGGTGATTTCCTGCTTGAAGGGCACGTAATCCACCGTGCCGGTGGCCGCCAGGTGATCACGCACATAGGCATAACCCTTGGTTGATCCGGGGTTATTGTTAAAGGTCACACAGGGCGATATCACGTCAATAAAGGCAAATCCCCGGTGGCTGATTGCGGCTTTGATCAGCGGCACCAACTGCTCCCGATCACCGGAGAAACTGCGGGCAACAAAGGTCGCGCCGAGCTGCAAGGCAACGCTGACCAGGTCAATGGGTTCAAAGGGATTGGGCTCCCCTTTCTTGCTGGTTGACCCCCGGTCGGCGGTAGCTGAGTCCTGGCCTTTGGTGAGGCCATAGCAGCCGTTGTTCTCCACCACATACATCATATTTAAGTTGCGGCGCACCGCGTGGGTGAACTGGCCCATGCCGATGGAGGCGCTGTCGCCGTCGCCGGAAACCCCCACGTAGATCATGTCCCGATTGGCCAGGTTGGCACCGGTGGCCACCGAGGGCATGCGCCCGTGAACCGAATTAAAGCCGTGGGAATTGCCAAGAAAGTAGGTGGGTGTTTTTGAAGAACAACCGATACCCGACAGTTTGGCCACATTGTGAGGCTCAATCGACATTTCAAAACAGGCCTGCACAATGGCGGCACTGATGGAATCGTGGCCGCAGCCGGCGCACAGGGTCGACAGGGCGCCCTCGTAGTTCTTGCGGGTGTAGCCCAGCGCATTGACCGGCAGCTCGGGGTGACGGAAATTGGGACGGACGTAGGTCATCGGTTTGTCTCCTTGCTGCCAGTCTTCTTATGCAGGGGCGTGACGTTATCGCCCTTCACCACCGCGGCGATTTTTTCGCGAATGAAGCGGGCGGTGACCGGCATGCCGCCGTAATGCAGAATGGGTAACAGGCGCTTGGGGTCGATTTCGCACTCATTCACAATCAGCGAGCGCAACTGGCCATCCCGGTTTTGCTCCACCACAAACACGATGTCGTGACTGTCGATAAAGGCATCGACCACCTGGCTGAAGGGAAAGGCGCGAATCCGCAAGCTATCCACCGCCACCCCTTCATCGGCGAGCATATCAATCGCCTCCAGCGTCGCGTCCCGGCTGGTGCCAAAGTGAATCACCCCAACGCGACTGCTCTGCCCGGCTTCAATCAACTCGGGTGCCGGCACTTCTTGCTTGGCCGTTTCCCACTTCAGCAACAGACGCTGCATGTTGCGCTCATAGGCCTCGCTGTCTTCGGTGTAAACCGCGTACTCATCCCGTGAGGTTCCCCGGGTGAAAAAGCTGCCCTTGGTGGCATGGGTGCCGGGATAGGTGCGATAGGGAATACCGTCGCCGTCCACGTCCAGATAACGCCCAAAGCGCTCAGACATCGACTCCAGTTGTTCTTCGGTCAACACCTTGCCCCGCCGGTAGTGGCGTTTATCGTCCCAGCGCAGGGGCTCGGACATATTGTCGTTCATGCCCAGGTCGAGGTCGGTCAGCATTATCACCGGTGTTTGCAGCACTTCGGCCAGATCAAAGGCCTCGGCGGTCATGTCGAAGCACTCCTTGGGTGTGGCCGGAAACAGCAAGACGTGTTTGGTATCGCCGTGGGAGGCATGGGCGCAGGCCAATATATCGGACTGCTGAGTGCGGGTTGGCATCCCAGTGGAAGGCCCGGCGCGCTGCACATCAATCAGCACCGTCGGGATTTCAGCAAAGTAAGCCAGGCCGAGAAACTCACTCATCAGCGAAATGCCGGGACCGCTAGTGGCGGTAAAGGAGCGGGCGCCATTCCAGGCAGCGCCGATCACCATGCCGATGGCGGCCAGCTCGTCCTCGGCCTGCACGATGGCGTAATTCTTGTGGCCGCTGCCCGGATCGATTCGCAGGCGTTTACAGTATTTTTCGTAGGCATCCACCACCGAAGTCGATGGCGTTATCGGATACCAGGCAGCCACCGTGGCACCACCGTAAATGGCCCCCAAGGCGGCGGCGGTGTTGCCGTCGAGCAGAATCTGGTCGCCCACCGCATCCCGGCGCTCTACCCGGATGCCCAACGGACAGGTGAAATGCTCCCGGGCGTAGTGAAAGCCCAACTCCAGGGCGTGCACGTTCGGGGTAATCAGCTTTTCCTTGCCGCGAAACTGATCGGCCACCAGGTCCGCCAGCACCTGAAATTCAATATCCAGCAGCGCGGCCAGGGCCCCGACGTAAATCACGTTGCGAAAAAGCTGCTGTTGGCGAGGGTCCTTATACTCCCGCTGGCAAATATCTTTTAGCGGGATACCAATAAAGTGGATGTCATTGCGCATCAGACGCAGGTCCAGGGGCTTGCTGGAGTCATATAAAAAATAACCGCCGGGCTCGACCTCGTTGATGTCCTTCGCCATGCTCTGGGGGTTAACGCAGACCATCATGTCGATGCCGCCCCGCCGTCCCAGATACCCCTTCTCGCTCACCCTCACCTCATACCATGTCGGCAAGCCCTGAATGTTAGAGGGAAAGATATTTTTGGGGCTGACCGGCAGCCCCATGCGGAACAGGGACTTGGCAAACATATTGTTGGCACTGGCCGAACCGGTGCCGTTGACATTGGCAAACTTGATAACAAAATCGTTAACCGCCTTGATCTTCTTCACAGCGCGCCCCCCTGCTGCCCGGCCTTGGTCACCGAGTAATAAAATTTCTGCATGTCCCAGGCAGAGGTCGGACAGCGTTCGGCACACAGACCGCAATGCAGGCAGACGTTTTCGTCTTTGATCATCGCCCGGCCCGTGGGCAGATCGGTCGACACATACAGATCCTGGTCAGTATTGCGGGCGGGCATTTTCAGCTTGCTGCGAAGCGCGGGCTCGTCTTCATTGGTGGTGATGGTCAGGCAATCGGTGGGACAAATATCCACGCAGGCATCGCATTCAATGCAGCGGTCTTCGGCGAACACCGTTTGCACATCACAGTTCAAACAGCGCTGGGCTTCGTTAAAGGCTGTTTGAGCGTCAAAGCCCAGTTCCACTTCCAGTTTGCGGTTGCTCAGGGTGTCTTTCAATTCCGCCTGGGGGACGGCATAGCGCTGGTCGTCAGCCACATCGCTATCGTAGCTCCATTCGTGAATGCCCATCTTTTGACTGACCAGGGTCACTCCCGGCGGCGGACGCTTGGCCACGCTTTTGCCCTGGCAAAACAGGTCTATGGATATAGCCGCCTGATGGCCATGGGCCACAGCGGTAATCACGTTTTTGGGACCAAAGGCGGCATCGCCACCGAAAAACACCCGGGGATGACTGGACTGGAAGCTCACCTCATCGACCGTGGGCATATCCCACTTGCCAAACTCAATGCCTATATCCCGCTCAATCCAGGGGAAGGCATTTTCCTGACCAATGGCCACCAGGACATCGTCACAGGGAATCACCACTGGCTCATCGTCAGTTGGCACGAGGGAACGCTTGCCATCGGCATCATATACCGCGGTGACCTTTTCAAAAACGACCGCGCTCAGGCGCCCGTTCTCGATCAAAAATTTCTTGGGCACATGGTTATCCAGAATCGGAATGCCCTCGTGTTGGGCGTCCTCCTTTTCCCAGGGCGAGGCTTTCATTTCAGCGAAGGGGCTGCGCACCACCACTTTGACGTCTTCACCGCCCAGGCGCCGGGCCGTTCGGCAACAGTCCATAGCGGTATTGCCGCCACCGAGCACCACCACTCGCTTGCCAATGCTGTCGATATGACCAAACGCCACACTGGAGAGCCAATCAATACCGATATGAATATTGGCGTCGGCCTCAGCGCGCCCTGGCACATCCAGATCCCGTCCCCGGGGAGCTCCGCTGCCGACAAACACGGCGTCGTATTCTTTAGCCAGAATGCCTTTCAAGCTGTCGATGTAGGTATTGAAGTGGGTCAGCACCCCCATATCCAGAATCAGATCAACCTCGTCATTCAGGACCGATTCGGGCAGGCGGAAGGCGGGAATCTGACTGCGCATAAAGCCACCGCCGGCGGGCTGATCATCGTAGAGGTCAATGCTGTAGCCCAGTGGCATCAAGTCCCGGGCCACCGTCAGCGAGGCCGGTCCAGCACCAATCAACGCGACGCGCTTGCCATTTTTTTGCCGGGGGATCACCGGCAGGCGCTCGAGAATATCGCCTTTATTATCTGCTGCAACACGCTTCAGGCGGCAGATCGCTACCGGCTCTTCTTCTACCCGGCCCCGTCGACAGGCAGGCTCGCAGGGTCGATCGCAGGTACGGCCGAGCACACCGGGAAACACATTGGATTCCCAGTTAATCATGTAGGCATCGGTGTAGCGCTGAGCGGCAATCAAACGGATGTATTCAGGCACCGGCGTATGGGCCGGACAGGCGTATTGGCAGTCAACGACCCGGTGGAAATATTCCGGATCTTGGGTATTCGTCGCTTTCAATTTAACTCCCGCATTTTTATTTTTAGCTCGGAGAATTCAGTGCCGTCCCTCTGGTTCCGCAGCGACGGGCACCAAAACACTGCCCCGGATTACACCATAAGAAACGCCAAAGTTCAGCATAAAAAGTGTGGACTGTTTGTCTCTGTTCCCCGACGCGCGCTGCGCTGAGCAACGACGATATCGCAGGCACAGACACAGGCATCCAACTGACAGGCATCGAGAAAATCGCTGCAAGCCGGGCCCGCCCTGAGTAGACTTGCCTGCAGGAAATAATAATGGCCCGGCGGGCAATCAGCAGGAGAGGATCTGCGTGACCAGAAAGATCAAAGGACATGGCGGCATCGGCCTGGCGGTCGACACTGCGGGCAACCCTGCCGACCGGTCAGTGGTACTACTACATGGTGGTGGACAAACTCGCCATGCCTGGGGTGACGCACTGCACCTACTTGCCGACCAAGGCTACTACGTTATCAGCGCCGACCTGCGCGGCCACGGCGACAGTGACTGGGCCCCCGACGGGGGCTACACCCTGGACCACTTTGCCGCCGACATCAGAATACTTTGCGAACATTGCCAACAACCGCCAGTATTGATCGGCGCCTCCCTGGGCGGCCTGGCGGCACTGGCCGCACAAGGCACCGCCGCTGAGCCCCTGGCGAGGGGACTCGCCCTGGTCGATATCGTTCCCCAAGTTAATCCCGAGGGTGTCGGCCAGATTCTGGCGTTTATGCAGGCCCATCCCCAGGGTTTTGCCAGTCTCGAGGAAGCGGCCGATTCCGTCGCTCAATACTTGCCCCACCGGGGACCTCGGCGCAATGTGCAGGGCTTGCAAAAGAACCTGCGCCTGCAGGAAGACGGCCGCTACTACTGGCATTGGGACCCCAAATTTATTGGCTCCGACGACTTACACTCTTCCATTGACCGTCTTGAACAGACCACCGCAGCGATCAACGTACCAGTGCTGCTTATCCGCGGCAGTGATAGCAACGTGGTGGACCAGGCCGGCATGGACCACTTGCGCGAGCGTATTCCCCACGCGAGATTTCGGGAAATCCCAGGCGCCGGCCATATGGTCGCCGGCGATTCCAATAACGCTTTCACCTATGCCGTACTGGAATTTTTATCCGAGCTCGAATCGTAAAAACCGACCAAACTAATGACAAGGAAAATAACCATGACCACCGACATTCGCCCATTTAAGGTCGACATCCCTGAGGTCGCACTGGAAGACCTCAAGCACCGCCTGACGATGACACGCTGGCCGGAATCCGAAACCGTGTCTGACTGGACCCAGGGCGCCCCGCTGGCCAAGGTGCAGGCCCTGTGCGAGTACTGGCAGCACCATCACGACTGGCGGCGCTGCGAGACAATGCTCAACAGGCACCCGCAATTCACCACTGAGATCGATGGTCTGGCGTTTTACTTCCTGCACATTCGCTCCCCCCACCAGGACGCCATGCCGATGATCATGACCCACGGCTGGCCTGGATCGGTGCTGGAATTCATGGAGGTAATCGCGCCCCTGACCAATCCTACCGAACACGGCGGCAGGGCCGAGGATGCCTTCCATTTGGTTATCCCCGCGCTGCCCGGTTACGGTTTTTCGGGCAAGCCCACCGCGACAGGTTGGAGCGTGCAGCGCACCGCACAGGCCTGGGACACGCTGATGACCCGACTCGGTTACGACAGCTACGTTGCCCAGGGCGGCGACTGGGGGTCGATTGTGACGCGGGCGCTGGGCGAACTGAATCCACCGGGATGCAAGGCTATCCACCTGAATATGGCGCTGACTGTCCCCACCGAAAAACAGGTCAGCGAAGCCACTGAATGGGAACAGCGATCGTTAGCGAGTATGCAGTTTTACATGGACTGGGACTCGGGCTACTCCAAGTTACAGAGCACCCGCCCCCAGACCTTGGGCTATGGCCTGGCGGACTCACCGGCGGGTCAGGCCGCCTGGATTTACGAGAAGTTTTACGCCTGGACCGATAATCAGGGCAACCCCGAGGATGCCTTGAGCATTGACCACATTCTCGACAATATCAGCCTGTACTGGTTCACCAACAGCGCGGCATCATCGGCCAGGCTGTATTGGGAGAGTTTCAACACGGCCCTAAGCGGCGGATTCAACAGCGACATCCCGGTGGGCATTTCGATTTTTCCGGATGAGATTTTCCGCGCCTCAAAGCGCTGGGCAGAGTCGGTATTTCCGGGCTTGATGTATTGGAACGAGCTGGATCGCGGCGGCCACTTCGCCGCCTTTGAGCAGCCCGAACTGTTTGTTAATGAGCTGCGCAGCTGCTTTGCCAGCTTGCGTTAGAACGAGGTTAAGCTGCACCCAGGCTGCCCACGCGGCCTGGCTACACCCTACTCGCTGGCAATATGCCCCACCTGGGGCCGGAGTATCATCTCCTCCACCACCACATTGCGATCCATCTGGTACATCTGCAAAAAGACCCTGGCAATGTCCTTCGGGGGCATCAGCCGCTTGGCATCAATCCCGGTGCCCTCCCAGGAGGGTGAGTAGGTCGGCCCCGGCGACACGGTGCACACCCGAATATTTTTGCCCTTCACCTCCTCCCGCAAAGCCCGGCTAAAGCCCAACACACCGTGCTTGGCCGCGC
This sequence comes from Spongiibacter taiwanensis, assembly GCF_023702635.1. Lineage (NCBI taxonomy): Bacteria > Pseudomonadati > Pseudomonadota > Gammaproteobacteria > Cellvibrionales > Spongiibacteraceae > Spongiibacter > Spongiibacter taiwanensis. Next base: position 3,185,611 of record NZ_CP098455.1, on the reverse strand, counting down.
AGTAGGCAGACACCCCGGCGTAGCCCTCGTAAGCCGCAGTAGAAACCATATTGAAGATATCGCCCCGCCCCGCCGCCAGCATGCCCGGCAGCACCAGGTTCGACAGCAAGAAGGTGCTGCGCAGATTGGCCCCCAGAATATCGTCAAACTCAGTTACGCTCATCTCGGTAACCGGTTTACCCAGCCAGCGACCGGCATTGTTGACTAACACATCTACTGGAGACAGTTTGGCTTTCAGCGCCGCCACCTGCTCAGGATCACTGGCATCTGCGGGAAATATCTCCACGCTGGCCGCCCCGCTGCAGCGCTCAGCTGCCGCCCTCAGACCAGCCTCATTGCGGGCGACCAGGGCCAAATGCACTGGCGTATCCGCGTTGGCAAAAGCCTCGGCGATGGCCGCCCCGATACCCTGGGAGGCGCCACTGATCAATACACGGGGGATTGCTGAATTTGTCATTACCGGTCTCTTTTCCTCGTGTCTTATCAAATAAAAAATATATTGCCACACCATAGCAGCAACAGATAATTCCCTGCGCCGGGCGGCCCCGTTACACTAGCGCGATGACTGCTCAAAACCTCGATAACAAAGCGCTCCGATTATTTGTCCTGTTGGGCGGCTTTTTCGTTGCTAACGCCCTGCTGGCCGAGCTAATTGGCGTCAAGATTTTCTCACTGGAGCAGTCACTGGGCCTGCCGCCTGCTGATTTTCAGCTCCTTGGCATTGACCATCTCGCGTTTAACTTAACCACCGGCGTGCTGCTATGGCCGGTGGTTTTTGTGATGACCGACATTATCAATGAGTACTACGGCAAGCGCGGCGTTAAATTTTTGTCCTATCTGACCGTGGCCCTGGTGCTCTACGCCTTCGCCATGGTGTATGCCGCAATAGAGCTGGTGCCCGCCGACTTCTGGCCCCGTTCGCATATTTCTGCCGACCTTCCCGCCGCCGAGCAAGCATCTATGGCCGCAGAGGTCGGCAACCTGAACAGCGCCTTCCGGCTGATTTTCGGTCAAGGCCTGTGGATTATCGCCGGTTCTCTGGTGGCTTTCCTGATCGGGCAGATTGTCGACGTCACTGTATTTCACCGGGTGAAACAATTGACCGGGGAGCGAATGATCTGGCTCCGGGCCACCGGCTCCACCCTAGTCAGCCAATTCATCGACAGCTTTGTGGTGTTGTTTATTGCCTTTTATGTTGGCGCAGGCTGGGACTTAAGCCTGGTGATCGCTATCGGGCTAGTCAATTACACATACAAGTTAGTGGTGGCCATTGCCATGACACCGCTACTCTATCTTGCCCACGGCGTGATTGATCGCTACCTGGGCGAGCCCCTGGCCAGCAAAATGAAGGACGACGCGCTGGCCGACGACTGACCCGCGCCCGCTAGATAATCCGCGAACGGCGCCCCTGCCAGTAGCGATCCCGCAGCACCCGCTTGAGCAATTTCCCGGCTTCGCTGCGGGGCAACTGTGCCACCACCTCTACCGATCGAGGGCACTTCTGCGGCGCCAGGTGCTGTCGACAATAGCCAAGCACCTCCGCTTCAAATGCACGAAGATCGGTGACTGGCTGATGGGTTTCTACCACCGCTTTTACCGCCTCGCCAAAAACCTCATCGGGCACCCCCACTACGGCGACATCGGCAATCGCCGGGAAGGTGTGCAGGACATTCTCGATTTCCCGGGGATACACATTTACCCCACCGCTGACGATCATGTCTGACTGCCGGTCGGTCAGATAGAGATAGCCATCGTTATCCAAGTAGCCAATGTCACCGAGGGTTGCCCAGCCACCCTCCAGAAACACCTCCCGGGTTTTATCCGTATCTTTGTGGTACTCAAAATGTTTACCGTTGCGCATGTATACCAGCCCGGGCTCACCAACGGGACAATCGGCGCCCTGCTCATCCACAATACGCAGCTCGCAGTTGGCATCGGGCCGACCCACCGAGCCCTTGTGTTGCAACCATTCCGACGAGGTGATGAAAGTGTGTCCCACCGATTCAGTGCCCGCGTAGGTCTCACCGATAATCTCCCCCCACCACTCGATCATCCGCTCCTTTACCGGAATCGGACAGGGCGCGCCAACATGGGCAACGCAGCGCAGGGAATCATGGCGATACTGCTGGCGGACGGCGGGCTCGAGGGCCAGCATGCGAATGAACATGGTTGGCACAAACAGGCCGTGACTGGCCCGGTAGTGATCGATCGCCGCCAGGCAACGCTCCGCGTCAAACTTCTTAAAAGCCACCACCGTGCCGCCCAGGCGCTGCAAACTGATCATAAAGCGCCCCGGCGCAGCATGATAAAAGGGACCGGGATTGACCAACACGGTGTCGCAGTCGAGTAAGTAGTGAGATTTCAGCATGGCCAGGCGCGGCGGCGGCTGCTCCGGGGGCGCATCGGGCAGCGGGGTCTTAATGCCTTTTGGTCGACCCGTGGTGCCAGAGGAATACAACATGGAGGGCCCACGGCGACGCCCACCGACCGGCATCGGCGGGCAGCGAGCCAGCCTGGTGTCGTAATCGTCAAAGGGCGCCACCGCGCCATCCACCATCAGCAGCACTGGCTGGATTTCGCGGTCGACTAGCCTGGCGGCGACCTCACAGGCGCGATCCGCCAGTGTTCGGGAGGTCACCAGCAAACTGGCATCGCAATTTTCGATAATGTAGGCGGCATCGTCCACCGTCGCCCCACTGGGTATGCAGGTGTAAATCAAACCAGAATTTTTTGCCGCCCAGCACAGCTCAGGAAAGCGAATATGGTTCTCTAACCAGATCGCAACCGTGTCGCCTTCGACCAGGCCCGCACTAGCAAACAGCTGGGCGCAGGCATCGGCCCGCTCAACCAGCTCCCGATAACTCAGCTGCTCGCCACTATCGGCAAAGACCAGTGCCAGTTTGTCTGGCGATACCTCGGCGACCTGGCGTGGATGGGTTGTTTCGCTCAACGTGTACCTCAGGGTCTGTTAACACTAATTGAATTGCACCTGCTGGAGGGGATTTTTGCCTCCACCCAGCGGTACGCGGCCCGGCCCTTCCGGTTGTGGCTAAAAATCCACCACTCGTCGTCATTCGGACCCAAAGCACTCGCTACGCTCGCGGGGCCAGCTTTCGTTCATTTGGAATAACCAAACCTCTCTCCTCATTGCTAGATTGGCGAATTTTTAGCCACAACAGGCGTAATCCAAGTAGTGTTAGCAGGCCCTAGCATCAATCGATTTCCGTCGATCGAAAAGCGAATTCATTGAAACCAACAGAGTAGATTGCTAGCATACTATTTGGAAGCAAAGTCACCGATCAGAAGCTATGCTCTGAATTTGCCTGACCTCGCTACGAATCTGACCCCCACTTTTCCCTCCCCTATTCGCCTGGGGACGGGTGCGACCTCCAGAGGCATTAACGCTTATGAAGCCTGTTTCCCTGCAAGAACTCGTCGGCATGCTCACTCCCGGAGAGCGGGTTTTCGTCTCCGGTAGCGCAGGGGAACCCACCGCCTTAACCGAAGCCATTGCCACCACCGAAGGTCTGCCCGCCTGCCATTACTACTGTAGCTTCATCCCGGGCGTGAACAAATTCAACCTGGCAGGCAGCGGCGAGATGACCGTCAACTTTATGCAGCCCGGCTTTGCCAAACCCGGCGCCGGCAAAGTCAATTTTGCCCCGATGACCTACTCCCAGATCGGTCTGCAGCTGTCTCAACCCGGCGCCATCGACACGGTGCTGGTACAAGTTGCACCACCGGATGCACAAGGTCGCTGCAGCGTGGGCCCACAGGGCGAGTTTCTGCCCGGCATTCTGGCAAATAAACCGCGCATCCTTGCCCTGATCAACCCTAATGTCCCCAGCCTGGCCAAGTCAGCCAGCATTGCCCTTGAGGATATCAGCGCCTACGCCGAGGTCGACACAAAGCTGGCCTGCTACGACGCAGGCAACGACAATGCCGTTTCCCAAGCCATCGCCGACAGTATCGCCTCCCTGCTGCCCGATGGCGCCGCCCTGCAATGTGGCCTGGGCAAAGTACCCAACCAATTGATGAAGGCGCTGGCCAACCACCGCAATCTCCGTATTCACAGCGGCATGGTGAGCGACGGCTTGCTCGGCCTGTTGGAAAGTGGCAGCGTCGACATGAGCCAGCCCATTATCAGCACCGTGGCCCTGGGCAGTGAATCCCTCTACCCCGAACTGACCAACATCGAGCAGCTGGAAATTTGCGGTGTCGAGCGCAGTCACAGCGCCGCCATTCTGGCCGCTACCCCTAAGCTGTTCGCCGTTAACTCTGCCCTCGAGGTGGACCTGACCGGTCAGGTGAATGCCGAAATGCTGGGGGGGCGCTCCCTGAGCGGCCCCGGCGGCCTGCCGGATTTTGCCGCCGCCGCCAGAGCCCAGGCCGATGGACTATCTATCATCGCGCTGCCCGCCGCGGACCCCAAGGGTGAGATTTCCCGCCTGGTCGCCAAGCTGCCCGCTGGCACGCCGGTGTCGGTTCCCCAGTACAACGTGGATGTGCTGATAACCGAATTTGGCATCGCCCACCTGCGGGGCGTTGATCTAAAGACCCGCGCCAAACGCATCATCGATATTGCCCACCCGAATCACCGGGCTAGCCTGGAGGAGGCGTTCTTCCAGTAGGGAAGCGACTTCCTTCGCTTTATTATTGTTTTGTAGCGAACTATTTCGTAAAATCTAACGTATCAAAACCATCAACATTGAGGAGAATCGCGATGGACTTTACTTTCACCGACCTGCAGAAAGAAATTGACGAGAGTGTGCGGAAAGTCTGTTCCGAGTTCACCGATGAATATTGGATGGAATGCGACGACAAAGCCCGCTTCCCTGAAGAGTTTTACAACGCCATGGCACAATCCGGCTGGCTGGGCATCACCATGCCAGAAGAGCTGGGCGGCGCCGGCCTGGGCGTAACTGAAGCAGCCATTATGATGCACGCGGTTGCCGCCAGCGGTGGCGGTCAGTCGGCGGCTTCTGCCATTCACATCAACCTGTTTGGTCCCCACGCCATTGTTGTTCACGGCAGCGACGAACAGAAAAAGCGCTGGCTCGAGCCCCTGATTCAGGGCCAACAGAAAGCCTGCTTTGGTGTCACCGAGCCAGATGCTGGCCTGGACACCACCAGCATCAAAACCTTTGCCAAGAAGGTCGATGGCGGTTACATCGTTAACGGTCGCAAAATGTGGACCTCAACTGGCCAAGAAGCCCACAAAATTGTGCTGCTGGCTCGCACCACTCCCAAAGAAGACTGCAAGCGCCCCACCGACGGCATGACCCTGTTCTACGCCGACCTGGACCGCACCAAAATTGAAGTGCGCCGGATCAAGAAACTGGGCCGTAATGCGGTTGACTCCAACGCGACCTACATTGACGACTACTTCATTCCCGACTCTGACGTGATCGGCGAAGTTGGCAAAGGTTTCTACTACCTGCTGGACAGCTTGAACCCCGAGCGTGTTCTGGTCGGCATCGAAGCCATCGGCATCGGCCGCGCCGCGCTGGACAAAGCCGCCCAATACGCCAAAGAGCGGGTGGTATTTGGTCGCCCCATCGGACAAAACCAGGGCATCCAGCACCCGCTGGCTGAAGCCTGGACTTACCTCGAGTCGGCCTACTTCATGTGCCTGCGCGCTGCCAACCTGTACGACAACGGCCTGCCCTGCGGCGCCGAAGCCAACGCAGCCAAGTTCCTCAGTGCCCGGGCTGCCTTCGATGCCTGTACCAAGTCAGTACTGACACACGGCGGCATGGGCTATGCCCGCGAGTACCACGTTGAGCGTCTGTTCCGTGAGTCTATCCTGCCGCGTATCGCGCCAGTGACCGAGCAGATGATCCTCTCCTTTATCGGCGAGCGCGTACTAGGCCTGCCCAAGTCTTACTAAGACAGGTGAGCGTTTCGAGCCCCTTCGGGGGCTTTTTTTATGCCTGAAATTTATCGCTGGGAAAATCAGAAGGGAGGTAAGCCCGCACAGAAAGCGCGGGCCAGAGGGCGCTTAGTCGCTGGCTTTGCTGGCAACCGGCAAGGCTTCCATCTCAATGAGGTTGGACTTCATCTTTGCCAGCAGCTGGGCAAATTTTTCTTCATCTTCCGGCGCAATTTCTTTCAAAATCTCATTGTTCAATTTGCGCGAGACTGACTCAATCTGCTTGAGGACCTCTGCCCCTTTGGGCGAAATCAGCACCCGCTTGGAACGCCGGTCATTTTTATCGGGCACCCGGATAACAAACCCGCTGTCTTCCAATCGATCGATCAATCCACCCAGGGTGACCTTGCCCACATCGAGCAATCGCGCGAGCTCGACCTGCATGTAGCCATCACCATCGTGACGGGACAGGTTACTCAACACCCACCACTGGGAACGGGTAATACCAAGGGGCTTCAAATGCTGATCATAGACGGTGCGACGAAGCCGGGACACGTCGTGAATAAGAAAACCCACCCGCAGGTGGCGCCGCTGCTCCAGTTCTTCGCTGGATGTCGTTTTATTAGCCATTAGCCTTTCTTTTCCCTAAATCTGGACCTTTACTATCAGCAAGGATACCAATTTTTTCGATTTACAGAGCGCGAAAAAATTGCGGTTAATACCGATATTAGTGACAGCAACATCGCCTCAATACCGGGCCTCTGAACGCACCCAACATCACCGGCAAAGCCCGCCACTCGCTGGACATATTAGCACAACTTATCGTATGCTTTGTTACTTTTAGATAGTGAAGCTTCTACTATCTCCAGCATATCCAGTTTGACCAACGCACAAGCAACGGAGAGTTCCAGCATGTCCAACCTATTGGAAGACAAAGTTATTATCGTCACCGGCGCTGGCCGTGGCGTGGGTGAGTGCATCGCCCATTACTGCGCAGAGAAAGGCGCAAAAGTTGTCGTCAATGACCTGGGCAAAGACGAAGACGGTAACAGCACCGCTGAGCAAGTGGTTGCCGCCATCAAAGAGAACGGTGGCCAGGCGGTCGTCTCATTGGACAACATCGCCCAGTACAGCGGCGCCGAAAACCTGGTTCAGATTGCCATGGACACCTGGGGCAAAGTGGATGGCCTGGTGAACAACGCCGGCATCCTGCGGGATCGCATCTTCTTCAAAATGTCTGAGGAAGAGTGGGACCAGGCCCTGCTGGTCAACCTGAAGGGCTGCTTTAACACCGCCCGGGTACTTGCCCCACACTTTAAAGAGCAGGGCAGCGGCTCCATGGTCCACATGACGTCCACCTCCGGCCTGGTAGGCAACTTCGGTCAGGCAAACTACTCTGCCAGCAAAATGGGTGTGGTTGGCCTGTCTAAATCCATCGCCCTGGATATGCAACGCTTCAACGTTCGCTCAAACTGTATCGCCCCCTTCGCCATGACACCGATGGTGATGAACGGCATTCCCAAGGAAACCGAAGAAGAGAAAGCGCGCTGGAAGATCATCGAGCGGATGGAGCCTAAAAAGGTTGCACCGCTGGTTGCTGCCCTGCTGTCTGACTCTGCCGCCCATATCACCGGCCAGATCTTCGGCGCCCGCGCCAACGAGGTCTACTTCTTCAGCCAGCCCCGCCCCGTGCGCACTGCCCATATCGGCGACGAAGGCGGCATCTCCGCCGAAGCGATCATCGACCGGGTATTCCCCATGTTCAAAGACGACTTCTACGCATTGGATCGCTCCATGGACGTGTTCACCTGGGATCCAGTGTAAGCGGATCGCAGGCGCCAAGCGCAGTATTAAAGCCGACCTTAGCGTCGGCTTTTTTGTGGCCGGATGGGAGACGGGAGACGGGAGACGGGAGACGGGAGACGGGAGACGGGAGACGGGAGACGGGAGACGGGAGACGGGAGACGGGAGACGGGAGACGGGAGACGGGAGACGGGAGACGGGAGACGGGAGACGGGAGACGGGAGACGGGAGACGGGAGACGGGAGACGCTACAAAGTATGAGTCAACGACTCGCTAACGCAAGGGCTTTTCTCTTTTCCTCGCTCGAAGCACATCGCAAGAGATGGCGAAGCCGCAAGCACTAGCGTCTCCCATCTCCCGCCCAGCGTTTCCCAGACAGAACCGCGCCTTCGATACCGCTTTCGCGTCGAGCCCCCAACGCCAAACCCAAACGCCACCCCCAGAAGCAACAACGCCGGCACTAGGCCGGCGTTGGAGCAACTCAAAAAGAGTCTTACACGAACTTGCGGAAGTCTGGCTTGCGCTTTTCGTTGAAGGCGTTAACACCCTCACGAGACTCAGCAGTATCGTAGTACATCTTCACCGCGTTCAACGCCAGCTGGCTCACACCGCGAATAGACTCGCTGTCGCAGTTGAAAGAGCGCTTGGCCAGCGCCATCGCAGTGGGGCTGTGAGACATCATGGTTTCGCACCAGCTGGTCACTTCCGCTTCCAGTTCAGCAGCGGGAACCACCTTGTTTACCAGACCCATTTCCATCATTTCGGTAGAAGTGTAACGCTTACACATGTACCAGATTTCGCGGGCTTTCTTCTCGCCAACGATACGCGCCAGGTAAGCAGTACCCCAGCCCGCGTCAACAGAACCCACTTTAGGACCAACCTGACCCATTTGGGCAGTGTCGGCAGCAATGGTCATGTCGCAGATCGTTGCCAGTACGTGACCACCGCCGATGGCGTAGCCGTTAACCGCCGCAATAACTGGCTTGGGAATGTCGCGAATCGCAGACTGCAGTTCGTCGATGGGCAGACCCACAACACCACGGCCGTCGTAGTCGCCATCGTGGTTGGACTGGTCACCGCCGGTACAGAACGCTTTGTCACCAGAACCGGTCAACACGACCACACCCACTTCTTTGTCGCTGGCAGCAGTCAGGAAGGCGTGAATCAGCTCTTCAATGGTCTTGCCGCGGAAGGCGTTGTAAACCTTGGGACGGTTGATGGTGATCCATGCAGCACCGTTACGATTTTCGTAAGTGATGTCTTCGTAGGGAAGTGAAGCAAACATAGTCAATTCCTTAATTAAAGTCGTAGAGTTTGAGCGATTAGCTCATTGTCAGACCACCGGAGATGGAAATCGACTGACCAGTGATATAGCCAGCGTCGTCGCTACCCAGGAAAGCAATCATGCCGGGGTAGTCATCAGCCTGGGCCATACGACGCAGAGGAATACCGCGGGCCATAGACTCTTTCCACTTTTCGGCTTCTGGACCAGTACCAACAACAGCGGCCATCGCTGGTGTGTCAGTGGGGCCAGGACAAACCGCGTTTACCAAGACATTGTTACGGGCCAGCTCGCGGGCCATCGACTTGGTGAATGCAATAGTGCCACCTTTACAGGCAGAGTAAACCGCTTCGTTGCTGGTACCCACGCGACCGGCGTCGGAAGCAACGTTGATAACGCGACCCTCGTTGCGAGCAGCCATACGCTTGCACACAGCAGAGTGCAGGTTAATGGGGCCCATCAGGTTCAGCGCAACGATTTTCTGCCACAGGTCAGGACCGGTGGACAGGAACGGCGCAGGCTTGTCCCAACCCGCGTTGTTCACCAGCATCCAGATCGGACCGAGTTCGTTTTCGACTTTCTCTACAGAGGCTTCAACCGCTTCCAGGCTGGTAATATCGGTCACGAAGGGCGTGACGGAGCCAGCGGCACCACTGTCTTGAGATTTTTTGGAAACGCCTTGCGCCGCTTCGAGGTTGATATCAAAAAGCGCGACTTTACAGCCTTCTTCAGCCAAACGTAGAACGATGGCCTCACCAATTCCGCTGGCACCACCAGTAACAATGGCTACTTTTCCGGTCAAACCTTTCAAGATACACCTCTCTCTGCTCTACCAATCTAGGATCGGGATTTACGGGTAAACGCTACACAGTAAGCCGGGGGCTTTGTCGCAGGACAAAGCACCAGCAGAACTGGTACCGTCAATTTGCATTAGCATGCGAACATTATAGCCACAGCCACATGTTACATACAATATGCTTCCTTCCTATTTGCTTGCTTAACGTAAAGTGCGACACCATCTCACTCGGCGATATTATCTCACTGATAAAGATACCGACTCGAAGCCCGCTGGGCCGTCGAAAGTTATTAACAATCATGCAATTATGCTAAAACTACGGCGAGGGAAACCGACCGTCACACCGCTCATGGACGGCCACCTGAAACCCGTTTTCAGAGCGCCTGGTTCGCGCTTCTCCCGTACTGCTCACAAATCATAAATCAGACAGCAGAGAGGGCCGCATGGCCATTATTGATGCCGCTTTAACCGCCATAGCCAAAGCGCCAAAAGGCGCAAAAACCCTTGCCATCTTTGACTTCGACGGCACCATCATCGCCGGCTACTCCCCGCTGTTCACTCTGCGGGAGCAATACAATCGGGGCGATATCGACAAGAAAGCATTGTGGGATATCGTGATGCAGTTGTTCGCCCACCGGGCGGGCCTGATTGACGACCAACGACTGATGGAGATTGGCGCCGGCCTGGTCAAAGGCTGGTCCGAGCAGGACTTCCTGGAGCTCTGCGATGCCATCTATCGCAAGCATATTTTCCGTCGCATTTACCCCGAAATGCGTCAGATCATCGCCGCTCACCAAAAGCAGGGTCACACCGTGATTCTGGCGTCGTCCTCCCCCGAGCAGATGCTGATCGCCACCGCCAAGGAGTTTGGCATCAAGTATGTGCTCAGCTCCCATTACCAGATCGAAGACGGCGAATTCACCGGCGAAGTGGCCATGCCGGTGTGCTGGGGCTATGGCAAGCGCCTGGCCGTTGAGCGCCTGGCAGCCGACCTGAAAGCCCCCTTGAAGAAAGCCTTTTTCTACAGCGACAGTGACGATGACCTGCCCCTGCTGGAAAAGGTCGGCCACCCGGTTCCCGTCAATCCGAATCAAGGTCTGGAAGAAGCGGCAAACAACGCCGGCTGGCGTCATTACGCCTTTGCCAGCAGGCGCTCAGGCCTGACCGAATTCATGCGCTGCCTAGGGCTTTACGGCTCTCTGTTCGGCAGCTATCTGGTGGCAAAAGTGATCGCTCGTCTGGCCAAGGATCAGACCGAGGGCCGCCGCTACATGGTCGCCAGCTTTACCAACTCGTTGTGCGCCATCACCGGTATCAAAATCGAGTTAAAGGGTGCGGAGCACCTGCGCAATTACAAACCCCGAGTGGTGATTTTCAACCACCAGAGCCAGGCCGATGGCCTGATTGTGATGAAACTGCTGGGCGAGAATTTTGCCGCTATCGGCAAAGATGCCTTTGGCAAACTCAAGCCACTCGCCGATGCCTATAAATATGTGGGCATCATTCCCATCGACCGCTCTAACAGCAAGAGCGCGATAGAGGCGATGCAACCACTGGTCGATGCGATTAAGAAAGAAGGCCGCTCGGTCGCAATTGCCCCGGAGGGCACTCGCAGCACGTCGTACCTGCCCGGGCCGTTCAAGAAAGGCGCTTTCCATTTGGCCCTGGACGCCGGCGTGGAAATTCTCCCCATCGTCTTTCACAACAGCGCCGATGCCCAACCCAAGGGGGATATACTCTTTCACCCAGCTACTGTAAAAGTAGAAGTGTTGCCGCCGGTAAGCACTGCAGACTGGGAGCGGGAGAATATCGACTTTCATATCAAGCAAGTCAGAGATCAGTTTATTGCCACCCTGAACGCCGAGCGACCCGCTCTCCCCGGCCCGGTCGCGGTAAATCTGTAAGCTGCTGTAAACCTGTAATCGGACAATCGCCATGGAGTGCGACAGTCAATGAAACAATTGAAACCTCAGGATGCCCAGTTTCTGTACATGGAAACGGAGAACAACCTGTCCAATGCCACCATGGTTTGCATTTATGCGCTACCGGATACCCCCGGTTTTGACCCTTTCGAGGCAACCTTAGAACAGCTGGATGCTCATCTGCATATGAGCACCATATTTACTCACCATATCAAGCAACTGCCGGGCAACCTGGACTATCCCTACTGGGTCGTCGACCCCTACTTCTTGCTTCAGAACCACGTTTTCCATGCCCCTGCCGAGGCCCCGGGGGACTGGAGCACACTGCGTAAAATGGCCGCAGGCATCCACTCCCAAGCGCTGGACCTGCGCCGCCCCCCCTGGGAAGTCCACGTGATCACCGGCCTTAAGAACCTCCCCGACTGCCCCGACCCGTGCTTTGCTCTTGTCACAAAAATCCATCACGCCGCCATCGATGGCACTTCGGCAATGCGGTTTTTCCGCGCCCTGCATGAGAACGGTGCGACCGCGACAACCAAGCCCGTGGTCGAAGCCAAAGTTCACGAAGCCCCCGGTCGTGGCGCCCTGATGGGCAACGCCACCCGAAACTTTGCGCTGTCGCCGATCAAAGCCATTGCCAAATTACTCAGCCAAAGTAAAAGCATCGCCGCTGGCAGCGAGGCACCCCAGAGCAATCCCCGCGATACCCGCAGCCCGGTCCCCCTCACGCGTTTCAACGGTGAAGTGGGTGCAGAGAAATCCTTTTCCGGTGTGCGCTTCCCACTGGCGGAGATGAAGTCGCTGCGCAACCTTGCCCCTGGCGCCACCTTGAACGATGTGGTGATGGCAATTTGCGGCGGCGCCCTGCATCGCTATCTGGATGCCCACAACGAACTGCCCAACACGCCGCTGGCTGCCTGGGTGCCGATCAACGCCCGACCGAAGGGCTCCCGCGACATCGACGGCAACAATATTTCTGCCATGGCGATCAAGATCGCCAGTCAGATCAGCGATCCGGTTGAACGCCTGCAACGCATCAGCCTGGCCACCCAAGATGCCAAACTGGGCCGCTCCGGCACCACCGCCCGTTTGATCACCGACCTGACCCAGCACATTCCCGCCGCGGGTATGGCGGTGTTGACCCGGGTGATTCTGGGCTCTTCAATGACGGCCAAAATGTGCAACCTGGCAATTTCCAATGTCCCCGGTGCTGCCGAATCCCTTTATTTGAAGGGGGCCAAGTGCCTGCAGCAATTCGGCATGGTCCCACTAGGTGACGGAATGGGCCTATTTGTCGTTGCGATGAGTTACGATGGCTACATGAGCCTCAGTATCACCAGCACCGAAGCCATCCTGCCCGACATGGATTTTTTTACCGAATGTCTGCAAGCTGAGTTCGACGCCCTGCTGGCCACCGCCAGTGCAGCGGCGGCTACCCCGGCAAAGAAGCCAGCCCGGCGCGGCAGAAAACCCAAAGCTGAAAAAGCCAACTCAGGCGCGAGTGAGTAAAATTATGCCATTCTCCTCAATGAACCTCGAAAATGTCGGCAAGATATTAACTGCCCCAGACGATGAAATGGAGCAGGCGCAGACCTACGAGGAGTGGCAAGCTGCCGCCATCGCCAAAGACCGGGCGCTGGGGCTGGATTTCTGGAAGCAGGCCGACCGCAGCCGACTTTACGACTATCGCTCCATCCGCAACCGCCTCACTGTGTTGGCAGAGAAACGCGCCAGCGGCGACGAGCGCGGCCTGCTGTTTACCTTGAACGAGGGTATCCACGGCAATATGGGCGGCATGGGCAAAGACGCCCTGTATCGCAAAGCCAACTTCGGCACCAAGGCACTGATCGAAGAGTACGTCTATGAAATTGGCGAATCGCTAAAATTCATCGCCAGCGATCAGGCAAAAAACATCAGCTTGGAGGAGAAGTTCAACTTCTTCCATCGGGCCAGCCATTGCTTTGGTCGCTCGGCATTGATGCTCAGCGGGTCAGGTAACCTGCTCTACTTTCACCTCGGTGTGGTGCGCGCCTTGTGGAAAGAAAACCTGCTGCCAAAGACCATTTGCGGCTCCAGCGGTGGCGCTTTGGTTGGCTCGTTAGTGGGCACCCATTCCCACAAAGAGCTGGAAAATATCTTTGACCCCGAGTACATCCGCTTTGAAGTCGAACGGGAGAAAGGCCTGTTTGGCAAGTTTGGCGTCCTCGGTAGTGGTCCGGTGTCACTGGAGTCGGTGCGCAAACTGTACTCACGACTGATTCCAGAAATGACCTTTGAAGAAGCCGAGGCCAAAACCGGTTACCAGATCAACGTATCAGTTGCGCCCGCTGAAAAGCACCAGTCATCGCGGCTGCTTAACGCCATCGCCTCGCCCAATGTGCTGATCCGGGATTCCGTGGTCGCCTCCTGCGCCTTCCCGGGCTTTTTCCCGCCGGTTACCCTACAGGCCAAAGACGAGTTCGGCGAGATTCGGCCCTACCTGAAAGACCGCAAGTGGATTGATGGCTCCATCAGTGATGACATGCCGATCAAGCGGATTACCCGGCTGTATGGCGCAAACCACTTTATTGTCAGCCAGACCAACCCGGCGGCCTTGCCCTTTATCAACCGCAATCAGAACCCCAGTGGGCTGGGCATCCTGCGCCTGGCCATGAAGAACAGCACCCGGGAATGGCTCATGGCCGGCAACAAATTACTAGGCCACTCATCCAGCCAGACCACCGTTAACCGGTTCAGCAACATGCTCGGCCGCGTGCTTGCGCAAACCTACACCGGCGATATCAATATCCTGCCGCCCAAGCGCCTGCACAATCCCATTAACCTGCTATCAACACGCTCGACCGATGAGATTCTCGAGCTGATCAAAGCGGGCGAGCGGGCAACCTGGCCACACATTGAGCGCATCCGTATCCAGACCCATATCAGCCGATTGCTCGACACCTTGATTGCCGACCTCGACCACGAGGTACTGCACAACAAATCAGGACGGGCCACACAACCCAAGAGCTATAAAGGCACTGAATCGCAATGAAGACCGAGACCTCTACCTTTACCAACGCTCATGGGTGCAAAATATTCACCCAGTCCTGGTTGCCGGAGGCAGACGGCAAAGCCAATGTCTTTATCATTCATGGCCTGGGCGAACACAGCGGACGCTATGCGGAAATTGCGAGTTATCTAGCGCAGCGCAGCTTTCGAGTTCATGCGCTGGATCATACTGGCCACGGCCAATCCGAGGGCCTGCGCGGTTACATCAGCCAGTTCTCCATCTTTGTCGACACCGTGAAGGACTTTATCCTGCGCTGTCAGGCCGAAACCCCTAACCTACCCAGTCTGATCATCGGCCACAGCATGGGGGGGGTGATCACCAGCAACCTGCTCATCGACCATCCCACCCTGGTTCAGGGGGCGGTTCTCTCGGGCCCAGCCTTGACCACCGATGATGCCGTCAGCGATACGCAAAAATTCATCCTGAAAACCATCGCCAAGATCTTGCCCAAGCTTCCGGTGCTTCAACTGGATGCCAACCTGGTTTGCCGTGACAAGAAGGTGGTGGACGATTACCTGGCCGACCCGCTGGTAAATTCTGGCAAGATTCGCGCTAAACTCATTGTAGAGATCCTCCTAGCGGGCGAGCGGGCGCTATCCCGAGCGGCAGAGATCAAATTGCCAATGCTGTTTTTGCACGGCGAAGAAGACGGGCTGGCCAGCCCCAAGGGCTCACAGCTGATGCATGCAGCGATCAGCTCGGACGATAAAGAAATCGTCCTTTACCCAGACCTGTACCACGAAATATTTAACGAAGAATGTAAGCAGGAGATCTTTGCCACCGTCGACAATTGGTTAAATGCCCACTGTTAGGGAAGCGTTGCACAGCTTGGTCATACCTCACACTTTGCCTTAAAGCTCGAGGTACCAGCAGCCTGTGCAGAGGCTCCCAATTGTAAATAATTTATAGCATTGCCTTAGGACTTATCGATGACATCTACTCCAGGGATTGTGTGGCCTGCCACTGACAGCGCTCACGTCGTTTTAATTGCCGATTGCACCAGCCATAGAGAAACCAAGCTCTTGCGCGAGTACGTTGAGGGCAACCCGCCACCCAACGGCAGCTACAGCATGGTTTTTCGGAGTTTTCGCAAGGACAAGCGCGGCCTGACCAAGGGTGACTTGAAAGCCATTCTGGAGCTGAACCCCGACAGCTACCTCATTCCCCTGCGGCTGCACTGGATTCCCAAAGCCACCAAGGAAGGCTCCAGCGTAACCCTTGTCGATATGATGATGGGCAATACCCCCAACCCCAACAGCTTGCAGCAAGCCGTTTCGGGCATCCTGGGCCGCCAGGAAAATCGCGTTGTTCAGGGCAAAGGCGCATCGCTAGCCCAACTTAAGTGTGACTACGAAAAGTATCGCAGCCGCGGCTATGACTACAAAAACCTCGAGGCTTTCATTGAACGCTCCGCCCTGCTCGCCTTGGAAAAAGCAGAGCGCGACGTCAGCGGATCGCGCTACCGCATTCCGCGCATGCTGGACAAAGAAGTGCTCAATCGCCCGGCCATGCAGGAAGCGCTGAAAAAAATCAGCGACACGTCAGGGCGCAGCATCGACCACCTTGTTCGTTACGCCAAAGCCTGCCTGAAAGAAATGGCCGCCACACCGACACCGGTCGGCAATGACCTTGCGGCGGCACTGGGGCGCTTCATGTACACCCGGGGCTTTGACCCTGATATCGATTTTGCCGACGGCGATATCGAGCGCATCCGCCAGCTCCTCAAAGAAAAGCCGGTCGCCTTCTTGTTTACCCACAAATCTCATATCGACGGCTTCTTGCTGATCTGGTTGTTCCACCAATACAACCTGCCCCCCGCCCACGTGTTTGGCGGTATCAATATGAGCCTGCCTGGTCTGGGCACCCTGCTGCGCAGCTCGGGCGCTATTTTTATTCGCCGTAGCTTTGGCGATGACGATGTCTACAAAGCGGTATTCAAAAACTACATCGACTATCTGGGCGAGAAGCGCTTCCCGGTTATGTGGGCCCTGGAAGGCACTCGCTCTCGCACCGGCAAGCTGATGCCGCCACGCTACGGGTTGATCAACTATGTCGCCAGCGCCTATGCCAGGGACGACGCCCAGGACCTGGTGTTGATGCCGATCTCGATTTGCTATGACCAGGTCCCCGAAGTTGCCGATTACGACCACCTCCAGGCGGGGGGCGCCAAACGCCCCGAGTCAGCCTCCTGGTTTATGGAATACCTGAGCGGCCTGAAGCATCCCCACGGTAAAATCCACGTCCGCTTTGGCGAGGGCGTTCCCCTCAGCCGCCATCTCGACAAATCCGCACCCAAGGTCGACCCGCGCGTGGTGCAAAAGCTGGCCTTTGACCTCGCCGTCGACGTTAACCGGGCCACACCGATTACCCTGAACGGCCTCATCTGCTACGTCCTGCTGGAAAACGGCCACCGGGCCGTCAACTACAAGGAGCTGGCCGAGGGTATCCAGGGCCTGTGGAGCATTGCCAATGATCTGGGCTTCCTGCTCAGCAGTGAAGCCAAACAGATTGACGAGGCGTCCATCCGCCGCAATCTGGCCCAGCTTGGTGAAACCGGGGTGATCAAAATCATCAATGACGGCATCGAGTCGGTCTATATGATTCCCCACGATAGCGGCCGCATGGCGGCGTACTATCGCAACGGGATTCTGCACTTCTTCACCACCAGCGCCATTGCAGAGCTGGCACTGATGGCAGTACGCAGTGAGGGCCAGGCAGGCCTTGATGAGTTCCGTGAAGAAGCCCTACGTATTCGTGACATTCTGAAATACGAGTTCTTCTTTGAGGGGTCCGAAGCTTTCCTGGAAAGCATGGAAAAGGAAATGGACCAGCGCTTCCCCAATTGGCAGAAGGCCGTGAAGAAAGGGCAAGCTGAAGCCCGGGCCATTCTCACCGAAATTCGCCCGGTGATTGGCCACGGTACCCTGCGTCCCTTCATCGAAGCCTACCTGCTGATGGCTCGCTCATTGCGAATGGAAAACACCGTTGCGACTGCCGACAAACGGGCGCTGATTGATCGCGCGCTGACCCTGGGCAAACAGCGGGTGCTGCAGCAGCGCATCCACTGCGAGGAATCGGTGTCATCAAATTACTTTGAAAACGCCATCAAGATCGCCGAAAACCTGAACCTGCTGGAAATCAGCGCCGACATTCAGGAACGCCGTCAACAATGGCTGGACGAGCTGCGCCAGATTACCGCCAATATCCGATACCTGGCCTCACTCAGCGAAGCGAAACGGATTTCCGAGCGCAACAAGCTCGAGTCGGTAATGGCTTACACCTGATACGTTAGCCGGTATCAGCTGAGAATAGCCGGGCATTGCCCGGCTTTTTTGTAAGCCAACGTATTGTCGCCAGGCGGCAAAACGTAAAGCCAAAAAAAAAGACCCCGGCTTGCGCACGGGGCCTTTCAAGTACCACCCTGAAATTACTTTTTCAGGTTCTTCATCATGTCTTTGGCGATGATGGTCTTCATGACTTCGATCGAACCACCCGCGATCTTCACGATACGCGCATCGGCGTAGGCGCGACAAATCGGGTACTCCCACATGTAGCCCCAACCACCGAACAACTGCAGACACTCGTCGACGGCCTTGCAATGCAGGTTACTCAACTGCATCTTGGCAATCGCTGCGGTCACGGAGTCGAGCTTACCTTCCATAAACAGCTCAATACACTTATCGGTAAACACACGACCTACCACAGCTTCAGCTTTCAGCTCAGCCAGTTTGAACTGGGTGTTCTGGAAATCAGCGATGGTTTGACCAAAGGCTTCGCGCTGAGAGGTGTACTCCAGAGTCCACTCAATCACGGTTTCGGTTACGGTGGCGCTACGGATCGTCTGAGCCAAACGCTCCTGGGCCAGCTTCTGCATCATGATCTTGAAGCCTTTACCCTCTTCGCCCAGCATATTGGTGGCCGGCACACGCACGTTCTCGAAGAACAGCTCAGAAGTGTCCTGGGCCTTCATGCCCAGCTTGTCGAGGTTAGTACCGCGCACAAAGCCTTCCATGTTGCCTTCAACAATGAACAGCGTAACGCCGTTGGCACCCGCTTCAGAGTCAGTCTTAGTGGCACACACCAGGATGTCGCACATCTGGCCGTTAGAGATGAACACCTTTTGGCCATTGATAATAAAGTCATCACCATCGCGTACCGCTTTAGTACGGATCGCTTTCAGGTCACTACCGGCGTGGGGCTCAGTCATCCCCAATGAGCCAATCCACTCACCTGCTACCATCTTGGGCAGAATGCGCTTCTTCTGCTCTTCGGTGCCGAAGGAGTTGATGTAGGTTGCCACCAGGTCGGTGTGAATCAGGAAGCCAGGACCGGAGAAGCCTGAACGGAACAGTTCTTCAAAAACGATTACGTCGTACAGGTAATCGGCACCCACACCGCCGTACTCTTCGGGGATGGTACAGCACAGAATGCCGGCCTCACCCGCCTTCAGCCACAGTTCTTTAGGAACGATGCCGTCTTTTTCCCATTGCTCGTGGTAAGGGGCAATTTCCTTCTCGATGAATTTGCGCACCATGGTGCGAAACATTTCATGGTCTTCATTAAAAAGCGTTCTTTCGATCATTCCCAAACCACCTTTACGCTAATAGTCGAACGAATTACCCACCATAACGCATGCGTCGATGGCGGAGCTTCAAAGCCTTCCGGTCACCAGAGTCTGGTGACGCTCACTATACCTACTATCTTTACTGGCCGTTGTTAGCCGGCCGCTATCCGCTGGCCTAATCTGGCGACCATGATTTTCTCGTCGAGATCAGGCGGCAATTACTTCTAGGTCGCGATCAGGCGACCTTGGCAACCTGATATCCCAGAGGACCTTTAAAGGCCAGGTCCGCCGCGCTGGTATCTACCGAAGATGACGTCAGTTCGCCGCGCTGGAACATGGTCAGGCAAGACAGCGGACCGCCGGTCCATTTCGGGAAACCAACACCGTAAACACTCAGCAAATCGGTACCGGCCAACATCGCCACGTCCCGCGCTTCGTCGCCACTCAGGGCACTCTTGGCGAATTCAAAACCGGTCAGACTCAGCTGGGCCAGCAAGTCGATACCCGCAGCCTTGTCTTCTTCACCCCAGGCCACGTCGCTCTGCGGCGTAAGCCCCATGGCGCTAATCATGGTGTCGCTCAGACCAACCGCGACGGCTGCTCGCAGCAGCGCCGCTGAATCGCCATCCTTGCCCAAGCGCGCGCAGGCATCCAACAACAATCCATTAACACTGACCGCTGAATCCGTCACCACAACGGGCTTGCCGGACTTCAGCACCAATGCCAGGGCAGCCGCGCCAGCCTGCTCGCTCTCGCCGCGATACAGCTCAAAGGCTTCGTTCCGCTTCAGTTCGCCAACCACCCGCAATTCGGGTGTCGCGCCAGATGCATCATTGGCCTCGAGCAAATTGCGCACCAGCAGATCTGCGCTTGCGCCCACTGGGCCGACGGTAATCGCCGCGTCATCAGCGCCGGTCTTGGCAACCTTGCGGAAGGTCTTCTCATGTAACTCCAGACCACCCACTGTCGCATACGACGCCGGCGTCTCGGCCTTCGGCAGCGCTGCCATTGAAAGCTTTGTTGCTGCGGTCTTGGACAAGAAACAGGTTGTTACCATATTAGACGCGATTGGGTGGCTCATTAGATCAACAAACACATCCCATTCCACATCAGAGCCAGCGTCGATGTCCAAACTGAAACCGTCGCCAACACATTTCAAAATCGCATTATAGGCGGGATAAAGCGCCGCCGTGTTGGCGTCGATGCCGCACTGTTCCAAGGCCCACTTATTGAAGTTTTCTCCCAGGAAAGCCAAATCCTCGGCGTCCTGCTGATACTCAGCCTTGTCCCAGGGCGCGCCAGCACCCAGCTCAACCGCCAACTGTTTTGCGGTGTCGATCAGATCATCGGCACTGCTCAGCTTGTGCACCAGACCTGCTTCCAGCCCTTCGACGGGACTCAACGGCGCACCAATCAGCAACATTTGCAGACCTTTTGACAGACCTACCAGGCGAGGCGCTCTTTGCGTGCCGCCTGCGCCGGGCAGCAGCCCCAGGATAATTTCAGGCAAACCCAGCTGAACTTGGGGGCCGTCGATCGCTACGCGACCGTGGGATGCCATGGCCAGTTCCAATCCGCCGCCCAATGCCAGTCCATTAATGGCCGATACCACAGGGACCGGCAGTTTTTCCAAACGGCGGAACAATTTACCCAGATAGCTAAAGCGATCACGCATTTGCTGCCAATCGGCACGAAAACGCATGGCGCCGAAATCCTGGATCATGCCCAGATCAGCCCCAGCAACAAAGGTCGATTTACCCGACGTCAAAATCAGCCCTTTCGGCGCATCACCCGCCGCGCAATCCGCAGAGACTTGATCGATCACGGCGGCCAAATCGGCCATCATGTCTTCCGAAAAGACATTAACGGGGCGGCCGGGCATATCCAGCACAGCAACATAGAAACCGTCTTGACCCTTGGTCAGGCTGATATTTTTCATCGTTCACCTTCAATTCTTACTAACCGCAGCTCACTGCGGGAAAGCGGCGCTCCAGACTCCCCTAAAGCACCTGACTCAGGGCTACACAGCGACCTCGCAACCCAGCAAACGGGCGAGCCCCAAACTCAACTTTTGCGAAATTAATTAGGAAGTATACCGAGCAGTTTGCAAATGTAAAGTTAGCTTGCTTCCTTTTTTTGCCCTCTTCTCCCGGGCCAGCTCCAGGGCCAAAAAGGGTGAGGCAAGCACCATAAAAAATGCCGGCGCATGGCCGGCATTCAGGTTTTTTGTCGAAAACCGTTAGAGTTTCAGAATAGCCTTCACACTCTTGCCGCTGTGCTGATCAGCCACCGCGGTGTTGATCTCGTCGAAGGCGTAGAACTGGCACAGCTTATCGAAGGGGAATTTGCCCTCCATGTACAGGTCGACCATCACCGGAATAAACTCCGCCGGGCTGGCATCGCCCTCGCAGATCCCTTTCACGTTGATGCCCAACAGCAGCATGCTCAGCACATCCAGTTTCAGCGTGGCGTCGTCCTCACTGCCGGGCACGCCGACAATACCGATGCTGCCGCCAGCTGCCATCGAAGCTACCAGGCCCTGAACCACGACGTTCTTGCCCGTGGTATCCAGCGCATAGTTCACGCCATTGGGAACGATGCCGCGAATTTGCTCAGCGACATTGCCCGCCATGGGATCAATCACATGGGTAGCACCCACTTCCTTGGCCAGCTCACGACGATTGGCGTGGGGTTCAATAACGATAATAGTGCCGCAACCCTGCGCCACTGCGCCCAAGACCGCAGCCAAACCCACCGCGCCGCCACCGGCAACCGCTACCGCCGAACCCGCTTCGCAGGCAAATGAGCGCATGAATGTACCCGCACCCGTCTGGATGCCGCAGCCCAGCGGTCCGAGCAATTCCAAAGGCGCGTCATTGCGAACTTTTACAACATTGTTTTCATAGGCCAGCGCGTAGCTACCGAAAGAAGACTGACCAAAGAAGTGGCTACCAATCTCACCACCTTCGCCTTTCAGCGCCTTACTGCCATCACCGCGAACACCGGCGAAATTCAGCATGCCAAACTGCTGGCAGTAGTTCTCGTGATCATGCTCGCAGGGAGAACATTGCTCGCAGAAGGTGTAAGACAGCACCACGTGATCACCGGGTTTTACCGAAGTGACTTTGGCACCCACCTTTTCTACTACGCCAGACCCCTCGTGCCCCAATACGATGGGCAGACCCGCGGGAACCTGCTGATCGCGGGCCGCGATATCCGTGTGGCAAACGCCGACGCCAACGATGCGCACCAGAACCTCATTATCACGAGGATCTTCAATCTCCAGTTGCTCAATTTTAAAATCGGCACCCGCTTCGCGGGTAACAGCGGCAGTAATTTGCATAATGGAATCCCTACTATGTCTTTAGCTCGCGAAAATGAAAGGACAACTCGCCCAACCGGCAACCATCCTCGATAAATGACTTTATTGCTTTATTCTTCGCGTCCGAACTGAGACAGGCACATCCCCTTCCCACCCCAGCATCGGACGTCTTCGAGCACTGGCCTGGCCCGCGCTCCATTGAAACCAACCTCTCTTACACCAACAGCCTGCAGGGCTTAATCTTGACGCGAAATACCGTGACTGGCATCCAGGAATTTATCTGCATGGATGTTGCCCTCTTCAATACCCAGGGCCAGCACTGTCTCGGTCACTGCGTCGATCATTGGCGGCGGCCCACACAGGTACACCTGCGTTTCAGAGGACAGATACTGACCAGCAGCCCCCTCGATAGCGGTATTCACAAAGCCGCGCAACCCCTTCCAATCACTGTCCTCCGGCTCATGGGAGAGCACCGGCACAAACTGGAAAGCACCATCCCACTTTTCGGCAATCTGGTTGATTCGCTCAAGGCAGTACAGATCGTCCTGGGTCCGGGCGCCGAAAAACATCACACAAGGGCGACCATGATCTGACTTCGCCGCATGCTCTAGCAAACTGACGATCGGCGCCAGTCCACTGCCACCACCCACACAGATAATCGGGCCGCGGCCGTCGCGCAGCCAGAAGTTACCCGCCGGACCGTGGATGCCAACTTCCGCCTGTTCAAGCTCATTGGCAAACAGTTTGCCGGTGAACTCACCACCGGGCACCTGGCGGATAAACAATTCGATCTCGCGGCAACCCTCTTCCGCAGGGGGCATGGCAAAGGAATAGGAACGCGCACCGTAGATGTCGTTGTGATGCACCTGAACATACTGTCCAGCATCAAAATGCATCGGCCGATCCAAGGCAATGGTGACCTTTTTGGTGTCGTGGGTAAGGTCTTCAGTGGCGATAATTTTGCCTTTGAAGTCCTCCGGCGGGGTCAAGTGCTTCAGCTCAAAACCGGGAATATTCAACGTGACATCAGACTTCGCTGCAGCCTGGCAGGTCAGAATAATATCGCTTTGCAGTTCTTCCGCCTCGAGCACATAAGCAAAATTGGTCAGCTCGCGCACCCGACCATCACTTAGCTTGCATTTGCAGGTGCCGCAGGTACCCACTGTGCAGCTGTGGGGCATGGCGTAACCGGCTGACAAACCCGCCTCAAGGATCGACTGACCGGGCTTGACTTCAAAACTCACACCTGCAGGTTCTATGGTAACCTTCTTGTTGGAAGGCTTGAGAAAGGAAAATAACGCCACTGGAACTCCTGGAAACCACCCCCGAACGGGAGATTCATTTTTAGTTATAAATCGATAAATTAAGCATGCGTACTTTCAAAGTCAAGCACGGCAAGCCCTATCTTCTCGAGCGTTCGAATGCACCACTACAAGGGAAGGCCGACGCCAGCACAAAAGTGTATATCAGAATTTATCGACCGGCCTACCCCGCAGGTAAAGGCCGACCTCTCAAATAGTAATTGATGTTTACTAATTCATTTCGCACACGTACTATTTATGCGGCATTAACGCCGAGAGCAACGTTCCAATCACACGCGATTATTTGAGGTGACACATGTTCAGTCCTACTACCCTAGAAAATAAGAGAATTCTGGTTACCGGCGGCGGAACTGGTCTCGGCAAGGAAATTAGCAAAGGTTTCCTGACCTGCGGCGCAGAAGTGTACATCTGCGGTCGCCGGGAAAGCGTTTTGCAGGAGACCTGCCAGGAGCTCGACGCCATTAACCCCGGCAAGATTCACTATCGCACCTGCGACATCCGCTCAGCCGATTCGATCGACGAGATGATCGATTCCATTTTCGCCGAAGGCCCGTTGACCGGCTTGATCAATAACGCCGCCGCCAACTTCATCGCCCCCACTAAAACCCTGTCACCCCGCGGCTATGAAGCCATCCGCTCCACCGTGATGGACGGCGCCTTCATGACAACCCTGGCCGTGGGCAAGCGCTGGATTGAAGCCGGCCTGACCGGCAGCATCGTCAGCAACCTGGTTACCTGGGTATTTACTGGCTCGGCCTACGTTGTGCCCTCAGCCATGTCAAAAACGGCTATCGACTCCATGACCAAATCACTGGCCGTCGAGTGGGGAAAATACGGCATTCGCCTGAACGCGGTTGCGCCCGGCCCCTTCCCCACTGAAGGCGCTTGGGACAAACTCAACCCAACTGGCAAATCCTCTGGCGCGACTGACTCTGCCAGCGTACCCATGGGCCGCTACGGCGATATGCCCGAGCTGCAAAATCTGATGATTTTCCTGCAGGCGGACGGCTGCGCCTACCTCACTGGCGAAACCATTGCCATTGACGGTGGCCACCACCTGGCCGCGCCCAGCACTTTCGCCAGCCTGACTGACCTGAGCGACCAGGATTGGCAGGATATTCGCGAATCCATCAAGGCCTCCGCCGAAAAAGAAAAATCCCAGCGTAGCGTCGGTTAATCCGACGCTTCAGCTGTAGCTACCTGGAGAACACTAATGGAACTGCAATCATTCAAGTTTCGCATTGAGGACAATGTCGCCTATATCACCCTGGCACAGGGTGATCGCGGCAACCCCTTCGATGCCCGCTTCACTGAAGAATTTAACTACCTGGCAACCGAGTGCGACAGCAACCCTGAAATTCGCGCCGTGGTTATGGATGCGGAAGGTCGTTTTTTCAGCGTCGGTGGCGACCTCAAAACCTTCACCAAAGGTGACCGCACCGACTTGCCGCCTTTCATTAAGATGGCAACTGGCAACATGCACATGGGTGTATCGCGCCTGTCGCGGATGGACGCGCCATTTATCGTCAAGGCTGATGCGCTTATGGCAGGCGGCAGTATCGCCTTTGCCGCCGCTGCGGATTTTCTGATGGTCGGCCCCAACGCCAAGTTCTACGGCGCCTTTGCCGGTATCGGCTTCTCCTGCGACTGCGGCAACTCCTACTTTTTGCCGCGCCGGGTCGGTGTTCGCAAAGCGTTCTCGTTCTTCGCACGCAATGAGACCTGGACTGCCGAACAAGGCCTGGAATACGGCCTGGTCAGCGAGATCCACCCCTCCGACGAGCTCGACGCAGCAACAGAAAAGCTTGCCAAAGAACTGGCCGCTGGCCCCACTTTCACCATTGGTCAGTACAAGCGATTGATGCTGGAATCTCTGAACACACCGCTGGAAACCCAGCTGGAGATGGAATCCCGAGCGCTAACTGAGTGCACCCGCACCGATGACACATGGGAAGCGGTTCTTGCAGTAGCAAGCAAACAAAAACCCGTGTTTAACTATAAGTAATAAGACCGTATTGAGGACGATATTGCTATGTGGGCATACCCAGAAATAAAAAACGTTGCTGACATTGTTCGTTACAACGCTAGAAATCATGGTGGCGAAATTGCCACCTACTTTGCCGGCCGGGAATTGACCTGGCTGGAGATGGACAGCAAGTCCAGTCAGATGGCCAACCAAATGGCCGCTGCCGGTGTCGGCGCCGGCGACCGGGTGCTGTACTACGCAGGCAACGCAGACGATTACTTCATCACTATCTACGCCTGCGCCAAACTCAATGCGGTATTCATCCCCATGAACTGGCGTTTGGCTGCCGCTGAGGTTGCGCTGATCGTGTCTGATGCCGACCCCAAACTGGTTCTCATCGAAGACACCTTCGCCCCCCTGTGGGAAGGCGCGCAAAAAGAACTCGGCCGCACCATTGATTCGGTGGACGTAAAGCTGGGCAAAGGTGACGAAAACCCGCTGTGGCAATGGTACGCAGAAGCCTCCTCCGAGGACCCGATGGCCCCCACGGCACTAGACGACACCGCATGGCAGATTTACACCTCCGGCACCACCGGCCTGCCCAAGGGCGTGCAGATGACCAACGGCGGCATCATGCTCCAGCGTTTGTGCGAGCACCTGGAACCCGCCTACACCTGGGATCACAACGACCGGTACCTGTTCTGTGTACCCAGCTTCCACCTCCTTGGCCTGGGGCTGTCAATGCAGGCAATGTACAACGGCGCCACCATCGTTGTGGCTTCCCGCTTCGACCCCAACGAGGTGTTGCAACTGATTAACACCCAGCGCCCAACACTGGCAGGCCTAGCACCAGTGATGATTCAGATGCTGCTGGAAAACCCAGAAACACCCAACACCGACTTCAGCAGCATTCGGGAAATCATGTACGCTGGCTCCCCCATCGCTATGGGTCTGCTCAAGCGAGCGATGGAAAAAATCCCCTGTCGCTTTATGCAGTTCTACGGTTCAACCGAATCCGGCGGCGCGATTACCCTCCTGCGCCCGGACGATCACGACCTGGCCAACGAGAAGCGCCTGACTTCCTGTGGCAAACCGCTGCCGCTGATGGAAATTAAGGTCGTCGACGGCAAGGGCAACGCCTTGGGCGCCAACGAACCCGGCGAAATGCTGGCGCGCCTGCCCTCTATCACCAAAGGCTACTGGAACAAGCCCGATGCCTGGGCCGAGGTGTTTGATAACGGCTGGTACCGCACTGGTGATGTGGGTTACTTTGACGACGCCGGTTACCTGTACATAGTGGACCGGGCCAAGGACATGATCGTCTCCGGCGGCGAGAACATATACTCGTCCGAAGTTGAGAACTGTTTATCCCTCCACCCCGACGTTGCTGCCGTCGCCATTATCGGTGTGCCCAGCGAGAAATGGGGCGAAGAGGTCAAGGCACTGGTCATTCCCAAGCCCGGCACCAACCCGGACCCCGAAGATCTGATCAACTTCAGCAAGCAACGCCTGGCCCAGTACAAATGCCCGAAGAGCGTGGAATTTGTTGCTGACTTCCCTCGCACCGGCGCCGGCAAAGTCTCCAAAAAGGACCTGCGCGCCCCTTACTGGGAAAACGTCGAGCGCGGTGTCGGCTGATTTGCACTGAGGTTTTGACATTTAAGCCAGTACGCCATCGTACTGGCTTTTTTTTCGTTGCAACCGAATTACAATAACGCCTCGAAAAGATGACGTTATCGGTCGCAGCAAGCACAGGAGAGTAACATGGCAACAACTTATGATGACGCGTGGTTGATCGATGGTCGCCGCACCGGTTTTGGCTCCCTCAACGGCACCTTGTCCCAGATTTCTGCCACCGATCTGGGCATCGCTGCGGTAAAAGGCCTGCTCGCCACAGGCAATTACGACACCGAAGATTTTGACTGCCTGTTTGCCGCCAACCTGGCGCCTTCAGACTTTGATGCCGGGTACCTGCCCCGCCACATCGGCCTGTATTCCGGCCTGCCACAACGCATGCCTGCGCTGATGTTGCAGCGCCTGTGTGGCTCCGGCTTTGAGTTGATTGCCCACGCCGCCGACTATCGCCAGCTGAACAAAGCAGATGCCATGGTCTGCGTTGGCGCCGAATCCATGTCCCGCATGCCCATGTGTAACTTCACTGCTCGAGGCGGCTTCAAGCTCGGTCAGGTGGATTTTCGCGATTACCTAATGGAACTGCTGTACGACGCTGCCGCCGATATCCCTATGGGCTGCACCGCAGAAAACCTGGCCAAACGCTACAACCTGAGCCGGGAAGAAGTCGACGCTTTCGCCTATGAAAGCTTTGAGCGCGCGCTGGCCGCCCAGAAATCCGGCGTATTGAGCGACGAAATTTTGACCCTCACCAATCAGACCTTTGAGTGCGAAGGCCTGAAAACCAAGCAGTTCAAACTGCCCCGTGGCGTCGAAAGCTTCAATACTGACGAGCACGTTCGCCCCACAACAAAAGAAACCCTGGCGAAGCTTCGCCCCTCTTTTGCCAAAGACGGCGTACAAACCGGCGGCAACAGCTCCGGTATCGTCGACGGCGCTGCCGCGGCCATCGTTGCCAGCAAAGCCTACGCTGACAAGCGCAGCGTTCAGCCCCTGGCCCGCATCGTTGCCTCTGCCGCAGCGGCTGTTGACCCCCATGTAATGGGTATCGGCCCCGTACCAGCCATCAAAGATATGCTGGAAGCCACCGGCCTGAACCTGAGCGACATCGGCCTGTTTGAAGTGAATGAGGCGTTTTCTGCCCAGTGTTTGGCGGTTGCCAGAGAGCTGGACATCGACCTGGCGAAACTGAACGTTAACGGTGGCGCCACGGCCTACGGTCACCCACTGGCAGCAACGGGTGTTCGCTGCACCACCACTCTGGCAAAAGAGATGAAGCGTCGCGGCATCCGCTACGGCATCGCCTCTGCCTGTGTTGGTGGCGGTCAGGGTTCTGCTCTGCTGATTGAGAATACTGAGGCGTAAGCTTCGTTTTCTCTCACGCCTAGCCACAAAAAAGCCCGGCCAAATATGCCGGGCTTTTTGTGGGCGTTAAAAGGCAATCAGGTTAGCCGAGCTGTTCTTTGACCGAAGGCAGGCCCGCAGACGGACCATCAAAGCCCATCGGCATAAACCAGGCACGCCCCAAATTGGTGTGGGCTTTAGCATAAGTCATCGCAAGCTTGGCAGACGCTGTCTTAAAGGACTCGCTCGCCTCGGTATTGGCTAGCATGGCCTCCACCGCAAAGCTCAGGGCCGAGG
Organism: Spongiibacter taiwanensis; assembly: GCF_023702635.1. Classification (NCBI taxonomy): domain Bacteria; kingdom Pseudomonadati; phylum Pseudomonadota; class Gammaproteobacteria; order Cellvibrionales; family Spongiibacteraceae; genus Spongiibacter; species Spongiibacter taiwanensis. The sequence continues at coordinate 3,156,440 of NZ_CP098455.1, read as the reverse complement.
CATCCGTCGCCGCCAGGACATTGCGAGTGGCCTCAGCACTTTCCGCCAGCGCCGCGTCACCCGCGGCCGCATCGAGCAGCTTCGCCGCCAAGTCCGACATAAGCTGCCATTCCCGGGCCACCACAGCATGCTCCTGACCGTCCTGTTGCATCATGGCGGCCAAATGCCCCATGAGCAGGCCCACTTGCTCTTTGGCCAATGGTGCATCGTCCCGAATCGCGGGCATGATGCTCTCCTGGATTGCACGAATCATGGTCGCCAGACGCAATTGGTTCGAGGGGTTCATAGGGATTCCTCCAGCAAGGCAGCCAATTCTGCAGAAAATGCGTGGCCAGCCGAGGTCAGCCAGCTCAATAAAATATCCTGATGGCTGTGCTTACGGCCCGCCGTTTGGGCAGAGGTTGCCAGGCAAATGACCACACACTTGTAAACGCTCAGCACGCGATAAAAATGCAGGGCCTTCTGGTTGACCTCCCGACCGGTCATCTCGGTATAGCGCTGGCACAGCTCCTCGGGTGTCATCAGCCCTGAGGCCATCACCTGCCCCTCGTCGGTCACCCCTTTGTGACAGATGATCCAGGCGAGATCCTCATGAAAGTCACCGATATGGGCCAGCTCCCAATCGAGAATGGTGGTGATCTCTTTGCTGGCATCATCGAACAGGTAATTGCCAGTGCGGTAGTCGGCATGCACTACCACCAAATCCCCGGTTTCGGGAAGATTGTCACGCATCCAGCGCTCGGCAAGCCCCATTAGCGGGGAGCCCTCTGAAGCATCGTCTCGCCAGGCGCTGGTCCACCAGTTCACCTGCCAACGCGCGGCCTGAAAGGGGTCCTGATTGGGGACCTGAAATACCTCGGTATCGAAATCGACCGGCACGGCGTGCATTGCTTCAAGGTACTTCATGAATTGTTTGGACAGCGGTTCGCGGTAGGCCTCGGGCATCAACGTACCCAGGCCAGAGACATTCCCGGAATCCGTCGCGGGTTTGGTAATTCCCCCGATAAAGCCGGTGATTAGCGCAGGACGTCCGAGCTGCTCGCCATCAAAGTCGGCCCACAGTACCGGCGGCACCGGGAGCACGTTGAGCATCCTCTGCATTACCGAGAATTCTTTGCGCCGATCCGAGACCACGGCACTTTCCAGCGGGTCGAGGCGCAATACGCACTTTTGGGGATCGGCGCCATCGCACTGCAGCTCAAAAACAAACTGCTCCTTGGATGCACCGCCGCCCATGCGCTTGAGACCAACAATCTTGGGCGACTTCACCCCCTGGTTTTCTAGAAAGGCGATAACCCGGGGCTCGAGCTCCGCCTCAGATACCGAGGAATAGGCCGGCTTTTCACGCTGGGCCAACGCACCATCGAGCATATCGACAATACTGGGCTCTACATCGACACCCCGGGTGTGCCGATGCGCTGAACTAAGGGCACTCACGACGCACTCTCCTTTTTGCCACGAACGTAATCCAGCAGACTGTTGGTCCACATGACCTCACAGCAACCGCCACCCGGCTGACCATCAATATGTGCGGTAATGGGTGACTCAAACAGGGTAATCATTGGGTCAGGGCTGAGGTAGAAGGTAGCGAAGGGCACCCCCTGAAAGCGCGTAATTCGGCCAGCGGAATCGACAATATCGGCATTCACCACCCGGGTGGTCATGTCATCATTCATGGCGAACTCCACATCCACATCAGTGACCTGAGCAATGTGGCCGTCTTTGTCGACATAGCCCCGGAGTAAGGTCTGCCCCATGGACTCGAGCTTCCAGAAATGCACGCTCAATTCCGGGCCTGCGGAGGCGTGAATCCATTTCCAATGCTGGTTTACGCCCCAGTCACGGGTACCCCAGGAGTGGTCGCGCTGGGTATAACCCCGCAGGGGAATTCTCCGACCTTTGATAACAATATGCCCGGACTGTACACCTTGCTGCTCGAAGCGGTCGTGGGCAATCCACTGGGGACAGCCATCCTTATGGGAGCTGTAGGCGTAGGCGGGCTGGGTGGCAGTGAAGGTGAAATCGATTTCAAAATCATCCGACTTGTAGTGGATGTGTGCTGTTTTCAGTAGCTCACCCAGCTTCAAATGCAGACGCTCCACGCGCCAGTCAAAGAAGTCCATGTCCTCCGGCACGGAAATCCCGTCCAGTTTGTCAACCAGGGGCTCAGGCCCGATGCCGGGGCCAAACAAGGTAACAGCGCAGCCCGCCAGGCCCTGGCCGTTGACCCAGGTGTAGACAATTCCACCAATCCCCTCTTCCGGCAATTGCAGAAGGTAGGCAAGGGACTCGCGGGCAAAAGGTCCAGATTCCAGTTTATGGCGATTATCGTGGACGGGGTCGAGGGCAATAATGTCTGTGGTATATCGACGGTTCATCAGATCATCCTTATTAACAACCGAGCTTTATTTTCGGATATAGGATGACAAGGCTAACAGCGGCGGGAAATTACACAATAGACCAAAAACAGCTAGACAGAGGGAGAGAGAGTATTTTTTAATTAAATCAATGCCATAGACTGGATTTTACTCAGCAGCTCGGTGCGATTTCGCACATCGAACTTGCGAAACAAGCGCTTAAAATGATTCTGCACCGTAAACTCGGAAAGCGCGAGCTGGTCGGCAATCTGCTTGTTGCTTTTGCCCTCACGCAGGGCGAGTACCACCTCTTCTTCACGGCGTGTCAGATTCAACAACGCTGCGCTCTGATCGCTACTTCCCTGCCCCACCGCAGGAAACAGGCGCATGAGGCTTTCGTTAAGGATGGTGCGTCCGCTCTGCGCTACCAGGGAATCGAGGGCCAATAACGCACCATCACGGCGGGCACCCCCGTCTCGCCGGAGGCCCATCATCGCGCCGATCAAGTGAATTTCAGGGGTAAAGGGGTGTATGGAGGCGATAATATCGCCGTAACCAATTTGATCAATAAAATGCCAGTAGGGTCGGGCGACCGCCTTATCTTCCAGTTCACGCCGTTCCCGAACGAAGGGCCCTGCTTTTGCTTCTGGGTCTTTTACCGAAAGCAGAAAGGGATCGTGTTGCCACAAACTCGAAGTGTAGTCTCGGCGAACCTTAGAACTCATTCCAGCATAACTGAGAAAATTGACCGCCCCTTGCTGGCGGTCGGCATGGAACATCACCAGGCAAAAACTCTCCGCGCCGGCGCGAAACATCAGCTCCTGGGCAGATTGCTCAAATTCAGTTGCCAAGTGGTGCATTCCAACCTCAGTAAAGTCGTTATTTTCGACAACAAGATGCCGGGGGAAAGCGCCTTTGTCAATCGCTAGCTCACACCGGGGGGCTGACGCCACCCAGTGTGAACGCACCGCGACCTAAAAGCGATACTCGACTTCCACACCGTAGGTCCGTGGTGGTGCTGCTGAGACAAAATCGCCGAAGGAGCTTTGCTGGGAGTAATAGGAATACTCAGAGTCCAACAAGTTCCGGCCGAAAATTCTGAAGCGCCAGTTCTCATCCTTTGTGGTAAAGGCAATCTCGGCATTCAGCACATCGTAGGAATCCTGCTCAGTACGATTATCTGGCTCCCAGAAGAATCCATCGTTGTAATAATAGGCGATGTTGTAGCTCAGCTCGCCCATCCCAGTCTGCTGGCGATAGTTTGCACTCAGGCTGTAGGTGAACTCAGGAGCCCGGGTCATTTCGTTACCCGCTAAGTCGCCAGAGGTGGTCACGTTGCCTGGGCCTGCAGGGTTTGGCGAAATGATCGGCCCGTCGGGAAACTCAACATACTCGGTATCCAGGTAGGCAACCGAAAGATTCAGGTCGAGATTTTCCGTCACGAAATAGGTGGTTTCGACTTCGGCCCCCTGCATTTCGGAATCACCCACATTGAACAGGAAGATGGAGCCAGCATTGATTTGCTGCAGTTGTAGGTTTTCAAACTCGTAGAAGAAGATAGCAGTATTCACCCGCAGGCTGTTGTTGAGGAAATCCCCCTTCAAACCGATTTCATAAGCATCCAGAATTTCCGGATCAACCGGGTCAGGAATCGCACCGTTATTGGTCAGCGTATTGAACACACCGCTCTTGAAGCCACGGGCATGGTAGGCGTAGACCAATACTTCGTCATTCAGCTGGTGGTCAACCCCCAGTCGCCAAGTCGGCTCCTCCCAGGACTCTTCCTCCTCCAGGTACGGTTCAGCCGGGTTTACCGGCGCGCCGGAGATCGTATTGGTGGTACGGCCACTGAACTCCCGCTCATCCAGGGTCCAGCGCAGCCCCAATGTCACCTTGGTCGCGTCGCTAAAGTCGTAACTCACCTGACCATAGATAGCCTGCGACTCGGTCTCCTGCTCAGTATCCATGGTCACGTTGAAGGCCGGATTGGCAGAGGTCGTTTGGGTGGGATCATTCTGCGACAGTGCCGCCATATAATAGACACCGGCCGTCCATTGGAACGGCCCTGCACCGGTCGAGCTTAATTGAAATTCCTGAGAAAATTGCTCGCTGCGCTCGCGCACCAGAAAGTTAACCACGTGCGCAGGACCACTGTCCTGGTCCAGCAACAGGAAGGAATTAATATCATTGTAGCCCGTAGTGGCGATTAACTCTGCGCCCTCAAAGGCATGGGTCACCTTCAACGAATAGCTACGCTGGTCCGCCTCTGCCAGCGGTGTCCAGTCGGAGTTGATATCTTGAAAATCACCGGTGTAGGCGGCGCCAAAATTGGCGTTACTCCCTTTGGCCGGCTGCCGGGCGATACCCACATCGCTTTCCCGAGTTGCGTAAAGTGCCGATGCGAGAATGGAGGTCTGCTCACTCATATCAAACAGCAGCTTGGAGCGAATTGAACGATCCTCTTCGCCGGGACGTTCCCGCGGGTTGCCGGTAAACCGGTTATCACCGTAACCGTCCTCGCGCTTGGTATAAAGCACAGAGATATCGCCAGCCACCTTCTCAGACAACCCGGTAGTCGCATAGCCACCGAATTTGTATGTGTTGTAACTGCCGTAACCCGCTTTAATCTTGCCTTCAGTCTCAAATTGCGGGTCTTTGGTGATGACGTGAATCAAACCACCGGTAGCGTTACGGCCAAACAAGGTACCCTGCGGACCGCGCAGCACTTCGATGCGCTCGATGTTGTTAAATTCCATAATCGAGGCAACCATGGAAGAGTAATAAACCCCGTCCACGTAGGTTGAGACACTGCTTTCTTCACCGGCGGAGGAGTTCTTGGTACCCACGCCGCGAATAAATGGGGTTGCCGACGCCAGCTGCCGACTGAATTGCAGGTTTGGCACTACCATCGATAACTCATCACTGCCGGTAATCCCGGATTTTTCCAACGCCAATTCCGTCACCGCCGTAATAGCGATTGGTACCTCTTGGGCGCTCTCCGAACGCTTCTGGGCGGTCACGACAACCTCCTCCAGCTGCGCCACAGCCGAATTGCTTACGAGCATTGTCCCCGCAGCCGCAATGGCTGACACCAGTGGTAAAGGAACACCGCGAAATTTCCTAGACGTCATTTTTCTCTCCTGAATACACGTTCGCATGTCATTTAGCTACCTGGAGGGATCGGCCAAGGCAGTGAGAACCTTGACACGCCCACCGCGGCGCATATTAAGTGCTGCTCAATCGACTGCTTTAGGTTGCCAATAAAAGGGGCAATACAAAAAAACACCCCGCCACTATGTCACTGCAAACTCGAATCTTATGATCCAGCCAGCTGGCTAAACTTATAATTTTTAACTATCAATACAAGCGTTGACATCGAAAACTAGCAACAAAAAAATCACTACTACTCACTCAGCCAAGTATGCATTATTTTCACTGACTGACACTCAAGATAGTATTTTCTCCGCCCATAGGCGTCAACAAAAAACCCGCTAAAACCTGCCTTCAAATTGCAGTCTAGGCCAAGTTACCCAGGACTCAAGGTATCCATCACCGAGAAGTAATTAATACCAAATGTGGATCTGCAATAGTCGATTGAAAATCACTGTCGTCATATAATTTGACATTAGCGCGAACCATTCGCCAACACGTTCCACTGCACCAGAGGCAGCGATTTTGACAGTAGAAAAAAAGAAAACCCGCGTCCCCCAGGCGGAACGCACAGCAATTATGCGAGAGCGGCTATCAAAGGCCGCCTTCGAAGTTATTCGCGATAACGGATTTGCCAACTTCAGAACCTCAGCCGTCGCCAAAAAAGCGGGGGTATCCCAGGGCGCCCAGTTACATCACTACCCTACGAAAAACGATCTAACGTTAGCCGCGATGGAGTACGCCTACGAGCGCTCCCAACAAATTTTCATTAAAAACATCGCCGCTTTCTCTGCCGACGAGGACCCCGTCGAGGCCGCCATTAAAGATGCGGAGGACTTCTACCTCTCGGAGTTTTTTATGGTAGCACTCGACATACTGATAGCTGGCGGAAAAAATGAGGAGTTGCGGGAGCAACAGATCAAGCTGGCCTTGAACAGCCGCAGCGCGGTTGAAAAAGCCTGGATCAGAAAGCTAATCGACTTAGGCTGGAACGCAGACGCCGCTGAAGACACCTTACAAATGACTTTCTGTCTGGTGAGAGGCTACGCGATCAAATTGCTGATCACCGACAATATGGCCACCTATGACAAAATGATGGCCACCTGGAAAACGCTGGCAGCGCAGATCAAAGCCGACTGACAGCAGTAACGCTGTCAGCCAGCGCTGTTGCTACTAAGGAAACAGCTTGGCTTTGATCTCTTCCAAAATAGCAGGATCATCAATGGTTGCAGGAATTTTATAAGATTCGCCGTTGGCGATTTTCTGCAAGGTCGCGCGTAGGATTTTGCCAGAACGAGTTTTCGGCAGACGTTTCACGACAACCGCTCGCTTAAAGAAGGCCACCGGCCCCACCTCTTTACGGACATGGGCAATAGCTTCTTCTGCAACATCCGCATCGTCACGTTCGACACCGGCATTCAGCACCAGCAGCCCTAAGGGCACCTGCCCCTTCATGTCGTCGTTTACGCCAAACACTGCACACTCAGCAACATCCTTTAGCGATGCCAGCACCTCTTCCATGCGACCGGTAGACAAACGGTGGCCGGCAACATTGATCACGTCATCCGTGCGGCTCATGATGTGCACGTAACCGTCTTCATCGATAAATCCGGCATCGCCCGCATTGTAAAACCCAGGATGCTCACTGAGATACTTTTCGACAAACCCCTGATCGTTCTTATACAGACTCGGCAGTGTTCCCGGCGGCAGGGGCAGGCGGATCGCCAACGCGCCCATTTCGCCCGCGGCCATCTCTTTGCCAGCCTCATCCAGTACCACCACATCAAAACCCGGCACACATTTACCTGATGAACCGTACTTCACCGGAAACAGACCCAGCCCTGCACAGTTGGCAACCGCCGGCCAGCCCAGCTCGGTTTGCCACCAGTGATCAATAACAGGAATATTCAGCTGCTTTTCCGCCCAGTGAATGGTATCGGGGTCAGCGCGCTCCCCTGCCAGAAACAGATTCTGCAAGCTCGAAAGGTCAAAGCCGTCCGGCCCCTTCCCTTCCGGGTCTTGCTGCTTGATCGCGCGGATTGCCGTGGGCGCCGTAAACATCGCTTTAACCTTATGCCGCTCAATCAAGCGCCAATAGGTAAAGGCATCCGGCGTACCCACCGGTTTACCCTCGAACATAATAGCGGTGGCGCCACGAATCAGGGGGCCGTAAACAATGTAGGAATGGCCGACGACCCAGCCAATATCCGAGGCCGCCCAAAATACATCGCCGGGATCGATGCCGTAGATATTCTCCAGACTCCAGTTCATGGCCACCATGTGGCTACCGTTGTCCCGCAACACACCCTTCGGCGCCCCGGTAGTACCCGAGGTGTAGATGATATACAGGGGATCTGTCGCAGCCAGAGGCTCGCATTCTGTTGGCGTGCCCGCCGCTTCAACCTCGGCCCAATCCAGGTCGCGCCCGTCCGTCATTTCCGCAGCGAGTTGGGGCCGCTGTAGGATGATGCATTTCTCGGGTTTGTGTTTGCAGTAGTTAATGGCTTCATCGAGCAGGGGTTTGTAGGCAACCAACCGGCCTGGCTCAATACCGCAGGACGCCGAAATAACCACTTTGGCTTCGCAATCATCGATCCGGGATGCAAGCTCATTTGCCGCAAATCCGCCGAATACCACTGAGTGCACCGCACCGATCCGCGCACATGCCTGCATGGCCACCGCGGCTTCCGGTACCATCGGCATATAAATCACCACCCGGTCGCCTTTGCCCACCCCCAAACCTTTCAGTGCGCCGGCAAAGCGAGATACCCGATCCAGCAGAGCCTGATAGCTGATATGTTCTACGGTGTCAGTTACCGGGCTGTCGTAAATCAACGCCGTGCGATCACCGTTGCCCGCGGCAACATGGCGATCGAGACTGTTATAACTGGTATTACAAATGCCATCACTAAACCAGCGGTACAGGGGAGCAGCACTCTCGTCCAGGGTGACGGTGGGCTTACTAAACCAGTCGATTGCGTCCGCGGCGTCGCGCCAACGACGAATATTTTCCTGTTGATCCATACTATATTCCTTCTGCTGGGAACTACACGAACTCGATGGAGAGAGAACCAATCCCGCTAATTTCCAGCGACATCTTATCGCCGGGCACCACGTTCTCCAGCGGAACGAGAGACCCTGACAAAATAATATCGCCCTTATTCAAACTGATCCCGTACTCGCCAAGAGTATTGGCGAGCCAAGCTACGCAGGTTAAGGGATTCCCCAGCGCAGCCGATCCCAGGCCTCGACTCAGAAACTCGCCGTTTTTATACACCACCATCTCACAACCGACCAAGTCGACTTTAGTCGGGTCTTTCATATCATCGCGATTAATGGCAAACAGGCCGCAGGAGGCGTTGTCGGCGACGGTGTCCTGAATTTTGATCTTCCAATCCGCAATGCGGGAATCGACAATCTCAAAGCAGGGCATCACCGCTTCGGTCGCTGCCAGCACGTCGGCCTCGGTGACCCCCGGCCCCTTCAAGTCTGCAGAGAGCAGAAAGGCGATTTCTCCCTCCGCCCGGGGGGCGATCATGCCATCAAGGGAGATTTTCCCTTCGCCGATCATGCGGTCGGTCAAAAACCCGAAATCAGGCTGACCCACTTTAAGCATGTTCTGCACGGCTTCGCTGGTAACACCAATTTTCTTGCCAATCAGCACTTCGCCATCGGCCTTGCGCATTTCCAATAACGCGAGAGAGACCGCGTAGGCGTCGTCAATACTCAACTCGGGGTAGCGATCGGTTAATGGCGGTACCGCCTTGCCACTGCGCAGGGCTTGATACAGCTCCACGCTGATTTCCTGAATCTGCTGATCTTGCATGGTTAACTTGTTATCCCCTTAGAGAATGATACTGATCTTAGCCTGAGGGCGCAGACCGTTGAGGGCCAGGTTACAGGTCTTTCTCGATATCTTCAGCTCGTCGCCCTGCTCCTTGAGCACGTAAACATAATTGCCCATAAACGTATCGGTGATACCATTTTTGGAGCGATAAACGGTGAACGCAGCCTTAACAGTAATGGTGCCGTCGGCGGCAACATCATCAATCAGGATATTGCTCACCAGGCGCTGAACCTTTGATCTTGGGTACTCAGAGTGACAAGTCTTTTTATCCAGCCGAATCACTCGCTCCGTAAGCCGGTCATGGTTGTCCGCGATGTAGTAGAGATGCTTTGCCGGATCGGCTTCCTCGGCGGGCACATCCGTTGGCGGTACAAAATAGCTGCCATCGTCGGTAAACAATGCCAACCACTCCTGTAGCTGCCAGGCGTCCAGCAAGCTCGCCTCTTTGAACAGCAACTGTTGTACACGGTAAAAACGAAGCAGCTCAGCCATTGCGTTTTCGTTACTCATGATCAGCCCTCCTCCGATGTCATTCGGCGATTCCATTCTCGCCAGAAAGCACGCATCTGAACCTCATCATCAAAGGATGGCGTTTTCGCCTTCATTCCCTTTGAAATATCATTCCACGGCACATTAGCCGCCGACTGAAAGCCACGCTGACATTGCTCCAATGCTTCAACATCATCCGGGGTGGCAAATCCCCCTGGACCGATAAACTCCAGAAAGTTGGACAGACGGTATTCCCGACGCCAATCACTTTCGTCGATCACGCCAAGAGCAAAGCCATTGACCATCATTTCGTTAGGGGCAGTGGGGTAGAACGTCCGCACAGTGATCGCCATAATGTCGTTGATCACTAGGTTCGGGAAAATAATCATATTGCGATTGAGCGTGGCCATCTGCTTGGCTTTGTCTTCGCCCAGGCGCTCTACCAGCTCGGCATAAACACGGTCCAGTTCGGCCTTGCCTGTCTCACCCCACATTGGAATCCATTGGGCGATGGGCCGGCCCCAGGGCGCGCTATACTCGATTACCGCATGACCATTACCAAGATCATGCCCTTTACCGGCCAGACGCGTCGCCGTCAGACTGCCATTAGTGTTCATCAAGTAGTCGAGGTAGGTCGCGTGGGTAGCTTCCGCGTGGTAGCCATCAACGCTGTTTTCAACCAGCAGTTTCCAGTTGGCGCCGATGGAATACTCCTGGGTACCACCGATAATCTCCATCCCGGCGGCAGACTGATTGGCAACAATATCCAAATACTCTTTAGCACCGGCAAGATAGTCAGCCAGTGGCTCTATCTCTTTCTTAAAAGCGACAAAATAGAAACCCGCATACTGATCAAAATGGGGAACGTGGCGAAGATCGCAGTTGCCGTCGTCCTTAAAATTGTCTTCATACGCTGGCTCACCAGACAGGTGCGCAATCTCGCCGGTGTTTTTAAATACCCAGCCGTGATACATGCATTGGAAGCTTTTTGAATTACCCTTTTTCTCACGGCAAACGGTAGCACCGCGGTGGGGGCAAACATTGAACAGGGCGCGAATGACCCCATCCCGTCCCTTAACAAACAACAGGTTCTGCCCAGCCACCGAGCGGGCGACAAAATCCCCCGGCTTACTCAGTTCCGACTCATGCCCGAGATATAGCCAGCAATTTTGGAAAATGCGATCGCGTTCCTGCTCAAAAACTTCCTGACTTGTGAAGGTGTTGCGCGCCACTTTAAAGCGGCCACCTTCTTGATCGTCAATGATGTAGGGAGTATTCACCTTTCCACCTCTTCTGTTCGTTATTTGATGGACAACTGCAACCAATTATCCGTTATTAAAGGGCTGCCTCGGGGTCTTCGTGGGTAAGAAACTGCCACATTCGACCAAATACATTTCCAGTTTTGACTTGCCGATCCCGCACTTCATCCTCGCTCAGCAAACCTTGGTCTGGTGCAAACCCTGCCGACCTGACAGCTAACTCTAGACGCGCCGTATCCTCGAGAAACCAAGCATAGCTAATGGCTTCTTCAATTGACTCGGCGGCCACCACTGCGCCATTGCCCCGCATCACCAGCGCCACGCGATTTCCCAACATGTCACCCAGTGCCTGGGCAGCTTCATCGTTGCGCAATAAACGCGGGTCCTGCCACAGCGGAATGTCATTGGCAAAATAAGCACTCAGCCCATGACGACACTGGGGCGTTAGGCCCTGCGTAGACAGGGCCATCACCGCCGGTGACATAATTCGGCAAACGGCCCTCACCTCGGGGCGACGCTGATAAATCGCCTGATGAATCCGCACTTCGCCCAAAATCCCCTCTGGCAAAGGACCCTCTACCGGTACCTGACTGTTGGGTTCATCCACCGGGATACAACCCATGGGTTGGGCTGCACAAACCCAGAACGACTCCGCGCTGTCGAGCATACTGCAATGGCCAAAGGCATGAACCAGCCCCGCCCGGCCAAGGGCTCTGGCCGCCATACGCAGCTTGCGATGAAACTGAGCGCTACTCGATTCTGTCATTGCCTAGGACACCATGGTCTTTTGCTTCGACATGGTCAGCGCCAAGTCCTCGATCATATCTTCCTGACCACCCACCGTGCCACGGCGACCCAACTCGACCAAGAGATCCCGGGCAGAGACGCCGTAGCGTTTCTCGGCACGCTTGGCAAACAGCAGGAAGGAACTGTAAACACCGGCATAGCCGAGGGTCAGCGCGTCCCGGTCGATACGAATGGGGTGGTCCATCATCGGCACCACCAGATCTTCTGCCACATCCATCAACTTGAACAGATCGATGCCGGTTTCCATATCCATACGGTTCATCACCGCCAGCAATACTTCCAGCGGGGTGTTGCCGGCGCCGGCACCAAGGCCCGCTGCGGAGCCGTCAATGCGCGCAGCGCCGGCCTGAATAGCCGCAATCGAATTCGCCACCCCCATCGCCAAGTTGTGGTGGCCGTGGAAACCGATTTCCACTTCTGCGGGAAAGGCCTGACGCAAAGTGGTAATTTTTTCGGTCACCTCGGCAGGCAGCATATAGCCGGCTGAGTCGGTGCAGTACACACAGTTGGCGCCGTAGCTGACCATCAATTTAGCCTGCTCAAGTAGCTTTTCCGCCGACACCATATGAGCCATCATCAAAAAGCCGACGGTGTCGAGGCCTTCCTTTGCCGCAAAGGCGATATGCTGCTGGGATACATCAGCCTCGGTGCAATGCGTCGCCACACGAATGGTGCTTACGCCACAGCGCTGGGCCATGCGCAGGTGGTCGACGGTGCCAATGCCCGGCAACAGCAGTGCGGAGATCTTGGCCTGTTTCATCTCAGGTACCACCGCAGACAGGTAGTCTTCATCAGAGTGGGCTGCAAATCCGTAGTTAAGCGACTCCCCACCCAGGCCGTCGCCGTGGGTGACTTCAATCAGCGGCATACCCGCCTCATCCAGCCCTTTGGAGATAGCCACCATCTCATCGATACTGATCTGATGGCGCTTCGAATGCATGCCGTCACGGAGGCTCATGTCGTGAAGTTTGATCTTGCGATTAGTGGTCATGAATGCTCTCCGGGTTAAACTGCAACGGACTGATGTTCGCGTTCGGCGATCACCTCGGCGGTACGCAAGGCCGCCGCGGTCATAATATCCAGGTTCCCTGCATACTTGGGCAGGTAGTCACCCAGACCTTCCACTTCCATAAATACCGATACCCGATTACCGTCAAACACGGGGCCATTGACCAGCTTGTAGCCGGGCACATAACGCTGAACCTCTTCTAGCATTGCCGTGACCGAGGCCTCAATTTCAGCCTGCTTCGGCTCACCTTCCACCAGGCAATGAATGGTGTCGCGCATGATCAGTGGCGGCTCAGCAGGGTTAATGATGATGATCGCCTTGCCTTTCTCCGCGCCACCCACTTTCTCTACCGCGCCGGCAGTGGTGCGGGTGAATTCATCAATATTCATTCGGGTGCCTGGGCCAATCGAGCGCGAGGACACGGTAGCGACAATTTCGCCGTATTTCACCGGTTGTACTCGCGATACCGCGGCTACCATTGGAATGGTCGCCTGACCACCGCAGGTCACCATATTGACATTTTGGTGAGCGTCGGCGAGTAACGATTGCAGGTTAACCGGCGGAATACAGTAGGGACCAATTGCAGCCGGGGTCAGGTCGATCATGGTGACACCCAGCTCGGTCAGCTTGCGGCTGTTTTCCGCATGAACATAGGCTGAGGTCGCATCAAAGGCTAATTGGATTTGATCGCTCTCCACATAAGGCAGAATGCCATCGACCCCCTCCGCGCAGGTCTTTACGCCCAAGTCCGCAGCGCGTTGCAGGCCTTCAGACTCGGGATCAATTCCCACCATCCACACCGGCTCGACCCATTCAGAGCGCAACATTTTTATCAGCAGATCGGTGCCGATATTGCCCGAGCCGATGATGGCTGCCCGCATTTTCTTACTCATAGATCACCTATCTAACGAGGCTGTTAATTGCTCAGATTTCAACTCAGGAAATTGCGCACCAAGGTGGCAAATTCATTGGGTTTTTCGACCTGAGTCCAATGACCGCACTCACCAAAAATATGCAGCTCAGAGTTCTTCAGTAGTTTGTGGCCGCGTACCGAATTCTCCATCGGCACAATCACGTCTTCGCGACCGTGAACCAAAAGCACTTTGTGGGGAATGGTCTTGATCACCTCTTCCGGCGTTGCCAAACCATCAAGCTTTTCCTGCATTGGCTCCGGGAATAGTTGGGAGTAGGCTTCCTGATAACCCGGGCGAATACTTGCCTCGTACCGCGACTTGATAATTTCGTCGCTTACCAGGTCCTGACGGTAGGCAAAAATCGACATCAGGCTGCGCATATTCTCTACCGACGGGGTATAGCCCCAGACTTCGCGCAGGCCTTCGGTCATTTCAAAGCGAACACCGGCAGCCCCCATCATCACCACCCGCTCTACGCGATCGGGATGTTGGGCGGCCATCGCCAGGCTCAGTGCGCCGCCGAAGGAGTTACCGACAAAGTGGGCCTTCTGCACATCGACGGCATCCATAAAGTCGCACATAAAGGTAAGCCAGTTGTCCATGTTGTAAACGAAGCCCTCGGGGTGATCGGTATAACCGAAACCCACAACGTCGGGCGCCAACACATGAAACTGGGACTCCAGCTGGGGCATTAACAAGCGCCAGTTGGCATAACCGGTCACACCGGGGCCAGAGCCATGCAGGAGGATCACCGTGGGGTTTTCGCGACTGCCAGACTCGAGGTAGTTCGCACCATAGCCGCTGCGCAGTTCGGCACGTTTTCCAATTTCGGGGTTCGTTGTGGTCACGTTTGTCTCTCCAGAATCATTTTCTTATGGGCGTTAGCTTTGCTGAAAACGCCGAGGTTTGGGGTTGATATACAGCTTGCCGTCGTCAACTCGGGTATCAAAGCTGCGCAGTGGCGTGCGACAGGGCATGGTCAAGGCTGCGCCGGTGCGAATATCAAAGGTACCGTTGTGCCAGGCACACTCCACGACATAGCCGTTTAACTCACCCTCGTCGTAGAGGGAGGCCGCGCCGTGGGTGCAGCGATCAGAGGTCACAAAATACTCGCCTTCCACCTGGTAAATTGCCAGATCCAAACCACCCGGGTGCTTGGCCGTGGCGATTTCTCCCTCATCCAACTCGGGCAGGTCGCACAGCAGTGCCCACTCAGTTTCGGTGCTTGCTATTACATCGCTAGTCATTAACTTCTCCGCTTACAACATGGTGCTGCCGCCATTGACACTGATCACCTGACCAGTGACAAAGGCCGCATCTTCACCAGCCAAGTAAGTCACCATCGAAGCGACCTCGCTTACCTTGGCGGCGCGTCCAACCGGGATAACCTGTAAAAATTTTGCTGCGGTTTCCGGATCTTTCTCCAGAAACTCATTCAGAATTGCCGTCTGCACGGCGCAGGGAGCAACCGTATTAACGGTAATATTGTCCGGCGCAAATTCTCTTGCCAGCCCCGTCGTCATGCCATGCACACCGCCCTTGGCCGCGTTATAGGCAGCGTGGGCGGCCAGACCATTGCGCACGGAGTCGGCGCCAATATTGATGATTCGACCAAATTGCTTGTCCCGCATCTGAGGAATCGCATACCAACAGCACCACAGGGCGGTCCATAAATTGCGATCAACCGTCGCCGCCAGGGTCTCGGGGGTGTGATCGAGAAAGGGCTTAATGATCCCACCACCCGCATTGTTAACGAGGATATCGACTCCCCCGAGCGCCTCCGCCTGAGCCATCAACCCGGCGACATCATCCTGCTTGGACAAGTCGCCAGCGCAAGTGGCTACCGTCAAGCCAATACCAAAAAACTCGTCGGCTAGCCCAGCCAACTTCGCCTCATCCAGATCGGCCAATAACAGACTCGCCCCTTTTTCAGCCAGGGCAAAGGCAATGCCCCGGCCAATATCGCTGCAGGCGCCAGTAACGACAGCCAAACGGTCAGCCAATTCAACACTCATGATCTGTCAGGGCCTGCGATTTCGCCCTTGCTACTAAACTCTGGCTTGGGTCGCCCACCCCACAAGTCCATAGTTTGCAGGGTATTGGCTAGCATGCGCGGTTGACGCGCCCCCTCTGCGGGGAACTCTTCCATCCCAAAACTAAATTCGGCCGTCATGCCATCTGGGTCCAGGAAGTAGAGAAACACACTGCCCGAGGGCTTATGGCGACCCGGACCAAATACAATATCGACCCCGGCATCAAGCAGACGATTGCGCGCCCGACCAATGTCATCAATCTCGCTGACCATAAAGTTAACGTGGTGCAGCCCGTCCTGATCACTGCCGACCAAGGCAATGCTGTGGTGAAGGGGGTTGGGGAAGCAGCGTGCCCATACCGCTTTATCCGGAACATAATCCGAGGACAGCAGGCCGAAGTTTTCTTCCAAAGCCTGCCAGCAGGCGTCCAGCTTGGTGGTGCGAAACACTACGTGACCAAGGCGCTGAATTTTTGCAAGAGAGGGAACATAGGGCGAACCGGGCTCGAGAATATCGTCGATCATCTCGAAGGTCACGCCGGTGTTGGGCTCGAAAACCCGAAATGCATTACCCAGCTTCAGTTCGTCACGCTCCGCCTTGGATACATCCCAAAGCTCCAAACCCCGCTCCTGAAAGTGCGCCTTGGCCACTCTCAAATCCGCCGGGCTAGCCACCTGAAAAGCCACTCGACGCAGCCCCGGCGCGCTCGACTGATACAGCGCCAGACTCATAATATGAGTATCGCAGCGCAGCGCCGCAAATCGGCCCTCTTCAAAGGTGGACAGCTCCAACCCCATCATGTCCCGATAGAACTCTACCGAACGCTGCAGATTAGTCACGTTCAGCGCGACATAGGCCAGGCGCCGATATAAAAAAGGAATGCTCATGTGCTGCTTCCTACAGGAATTAGAATTTTTGTAGGCCGACGCCAATGGGCGAACAAGCCCCCAAAGCGATAAACATACAGTGTAGACGCATCGTAAGTTACTTAAACTTTTACGTCAATAGCCACAGCAACAAAGTCAGATCGACACCACTCAAGACCTGAAGAAATCAAAAATATTTAGATTCAGATAGTTATCATTATTCAATCAAGGTGGTCGCACTATCCAGATGCAATTAACCACCCCTTCCCGAACCGCTTGCGCAACCGCGCCAAGCATTTGAGACCTCGTTTTACCAGAACCCAGCTTACTTACACAACTGCCCTAAAGGTGAACCAATCGCGAAACTTGGGTGAGCTGGCAGAGGGTAACAACAACGGGCGCGACAGCATAGCCGCTCCCAGAAAGGCCGAGGCCAGTATTAATCACGCGACACCGTGCGGGCTTTCAATGCTTTCAAATTACGATTCAATTTGCGCAGGGTCTCTACCGTGTTGAAAACCTCCTGCGCATCGAGACCTTCCAGCATTTTGTCATTACACTCTAGCGTAAGCTGGCGCATCTCCTTAATCACCCGACGCCCCTCTTTAGTAATAAAGATGCGCTTGATACGCCGATCTGAGGGGTCAGGCCGGCGCTCGACCATACCGACATCCTCAAGCCGATCAATCAGCCCGCTGAGCGTAACCTTCCCCAAACTCATATCATCAGCGAGATCAGATTGGGTTAAACCATCGCGACGCGATAAAAACGCCAGCGCCCAGGCCTGGGAGCGGGTCACCCGGAGTGGCTTGAATACTTCATCAATCACTGTCCGCCGCATTCTCGCAGCATCGTGAATCAAAAAGCCAAAGCGAAGCTTTAGATCCTCATCTGAAATCTGGAAGTCATTTGAAAGCGCCACATCGTAGCCCTTCGAACTGCCTTGCTTTTCAGCCATTTTCTCACCTAGCCCAACTGCTATTACACGTAATTATTAACTATTCACATCATAACAGTATTATCGGCAAATTCATCCGGGAGTGTTGCGGATACCAGTAGAAAACTGCTCGCCAGCGAGGCTGTTTCACCAATAAACCGGGTTAAAACAATATCCTCTTCAACGAGCAACGGCCGCGCACCCTCTCCCCCCCTAAACAACCACGCAGCACAGGACCAGTAAGCCGGCCCAGCAACGGTTGAGGCAAAATCAGGGCTTTGCTATATTTGTGCGCCCAAAATCTGCGGGACATCGGAATGTAGCTCAGCTTGGTAGAGCACTGCCTTCGGGAGGCAGGGGTCGGAGGTTCGAATCCTCTCATTCCGACCAGACAAAAACAAAAATCCCTTCGACAAGCCCAGGGAAATTCACTTTTCCGCGGAGCAGCGCTGCGATTTCGCCGGCAAAAACTCACCACTCTACAGACCGCTGCCGCGCTCGAGGAAGATAAATGAACAACGGCGCCGCACGACACTGTACGGTGAGACCCGCCGCTCAATTACCCCTTAGGCAAGGTTCGGGTTGATATAAAATTCGATGTGACAGCTTTCGGGACTGACCCCTTTGGCGTGGGCAATTTCGCACTTCAAGCGTTCGATGGCCTCGCCCTCCAGGGTCTCGACTTCACCTGTATCGACCGAGATGAGATGGTCTCGCACTGCGGCAACTTGCGCCAAGGCAAAAACCCCCTTTTGCCCCTGAAAGCGGCGATACTCCAACACTCCAGCCTCTTCCAGTCGGCGGACATTTCGGTATATCGTGGTGATGGAGGGCTTCTTTCCGCGTTTGCAAACTTGATAATGAATTTGCGGCACTGAGATAAAGCCCGCCACCTCAGAAAGGATTTCCACAATTTGTTGTTGATAGAGAAGAGAGCTGCGCCCACCGCGGGAGGATCGCTTAACCAGATTTTTCAGGTTTATGCCCGACCCCGCTGACGACGAGTTTTCAATCACCGCAGACATTGCTAAATCTCCTTCTATGGCCATTTTTTTATTCTTCAGCGGCGTGGGCGAGAGCATCTCGTTGCTTGGCAACTTTATGCTCGTCTTCTGAGTGCCCCGCTTTCCAGTAGCTACTGACATAAAGGTCGTTGCGGGAAACCAGACGTTCTTTCTTGAAATAGCTGCGCAGCAAACGCATGTTGCTGAACTCACAGGCAGCCCAGATAGACGGTCTGCCCTCACGCCAGGGTAGATTTCGCACCGCATCGGCCAGCATTGTGTTTTCTGTATCAGGGGCGGAATTGACCACCCACACCAGCTCGATACCCGGGGGTTTGCTCAGGGCTTGGCGGTCATCATCACTGTTAATCTCGATGACCGCGTAGCCTTGGGCGTCACCTGGCATTTGCTCCAGATTACAGCTCAACGCGGGCAAAGCAGTCATGTCCCCCGCCAGTAAAAACCAGTCTGCGGTCATGTCTACCAGCTTTTTCGGGCCGGGCCCATAGATGGGCATATTGTCCCCAACCCGGGCGGTTTCAGCCCACCGGGAAGCGGGACCACCGCAGGCGACACCGCCGTGTAACACCAGGTCCAGGGTCAACGCTGGGGCAATTGGATCAAAGGCCCTTACCGTGTATGTCCGCAGCTGGACCGGTGCGCCGTTGTCAATTTCGTCGGGGCTGGGCAGGGGCTCCCCCTGCACCAGCGGAAACACCAATTTGATATAGCCGCTTGCCTGATCAGCTGGAAAGTCTTCCAGATCCGCCCCACCCAATACCATTCTCTGCATGTTGGGTGTTAGGCGCTCAGAGCTGATCACCGATAAACAACGTAGGTCAGATTTAGCCATGTAAAATCCTGTCAGGTAATGTGGGCCTAATACCCTTTAGTCCCGGAACAGTTTCTGTAAGTCGGCGTAAGAATCCACACGCCGGTCACGCAGATAGGGCCAGATTCGGCGCACGGTTTCGCTGCGGCCCAGATCAACATCGGCGAAGAGTATATGCTCATCCTCGGTTGACGCCTGGGCAAGCAGTTCTCCCTGAGGCCCGGCAACAAAGCTGTTGCCCCAAAAGCCTATCCCCGCCCCCGCTCTGCTGTTGTCACCATTCGGGCCCGGATCGGGCTCAAAACCCACTCGGTTGCAGCTCAGTACCGGCAGGCCATTGGCCACTGCGTGGGCTCGCTGACTGATGATCCAAGCGTCAATCTGACGCTTCTTCTCAGCGACATCATCAGTAGGGTCCCAGCCAATAGCCGTGGGATAGATCAGCAACTCCGCCCCCGCCAGGGTCATCAGCCGGGCCGCCTCAGGGAACCACTGATCCCAACACACCAGCACGCCCAGCTTGCCCAAGCGGGTCTGTATAGGCTCAAAACCCAGATCACCCGGACTGAAATAGAATTTCTCGTAGAACCCCGGATCATCCGGTATGTGCATTTTTCGGTAACGCCCGGCGATAGTGCCATCACTGTCGAGCACCACAGCCGTGTTGTGATAGAGCCCGGCCGTGCGTTTTTCAAACAACGAGCTCACTATCACCACCTCGTGCTCTGCGGCGAGCTCGGCCAGCGCGCGGGTGGAGGGGCCGGGAATGGTTTCGGCCAGATCGAAGCCATTTACATCCTGCTGCTGACAGAAATACCGGGAGCGGTGTAGCTCTTGCAGCACCACCAGTTTTGCCCCGCCGACGGCCGCCTCGGTCACCGCCCCCAGGCTGCGCCGAAAATTCTCCTCGCTATTCAGTCCAACGGTTTGTTGAATCAGCGCGACCTTTACGACACGACTCATAAAACAGCACTCACTTCAAAAACCCTC
This sequence comes from Spongiibacter taiwanensis, assembly GCF_023702635.1. Lineage (NCBI taxonomy): Bacteria > Pseudomonadati > Pseudomonadota > Gammaproteobacteria > Cellvibrionales > Spongiibacteraceae > Spongiibacter > Spongiibacter taiwanensis. The sequence continues at coordinate 3,135,946 of NZ_CP098455.1, read as the reverse complement.
TGGGCACCTGCATGCTGATGCAGTGCAAACTGCCAAACTGATGAATCAGGGGCAGGCAATCCATGCCGATAATGCGGTGATCCGGAAAGGCCTCCCCCACACAACTGAGCGCCCTGGCATCATTCTCTCGCTGACGGTAGGTTGGCACTAGCACCGCGCCGTTAATCACCAGAAAATTGGCATAGCTGGCAGGCAGGCGTTCCCCCGCCCTGTTGTAGCAGGCGGTTGGCCACGGTAATGCCAGCAGCCTGAATGCCTTTCCGTCTTGTCGGCGCAGGGCCTTCAATTCGGCAGCCATATTGAGCAACTCTTTATAATGACTGTCGCTCGGGTCGTCACAGGCGGTATAAACAATGGTGCTATTGGGCGCAAACCGCGCCAGCGTGTCGATATGAGCGTCGGTGTCATCGCCTTCGAGATGACCATGCTCAAGCCAGAAAACCGTATGAATGCCAAATGCGCCGCGTAGACACGCTTCAATTTGCGCCCGGCTGAGTTGGGGGTTGCGATTGCTATTTTCCAGACACCGGGAGGTGGTCAGTAAATGTCCATTGCCATCGACATCAACGCCGCCGCCCTCCAACACCAGGCCCGCCGATTGATAGCCTGCGGCGAACATTGGCCGGGGCAACAGTGTCCGGTTCACCGCGTTATCGAGACCGCCATCGTATTTGCCGCCCCAGCCTGTAAAGGTAAAGTCCAGCGCCCGGCAGCGCCCCTGGGCATCGACCACGGTAAGGGGGCCGTAGTCCCGCACCCAGGTATCGTTGTAGGGCACCACCGCGGTTAACAGGTTTTGTGGCACTGCACCGGGCTCTGCCAGCAAGCGGCGTACCCGCTGCTCCAGCTCCTGGTCATGGCACAAGACCAACACCCCCTGCACCTTGAGTATGGCACCGGCAACGGCGGTATATACCGCTTCCACCTCACTCAGCATGGCGGCCCAATCCGTGTCAGCATGGGGCCAGCTGAGTATCACGGTATCCTGAACATACCATTCCGGCGGCAGATAATGCATTGCCGCGCCCATTAGCCCCGCCCTCGGCAGCGCCGCCGCTGGCATAATTTCATGACGACGCCACCGCCATCACTTGGGGTTCCAGGTCTTGCTCGGGAATCTCACCCGGTTCGCACTTCTCGGTGGACAAGCCCATCGCAGCCAGCTCCCGGAAAAATGGCAGTGGGTCCAGCTCTTCCACATTGACCATGCCCTTCACATCCCAGTCGCCGGTGGCCACCAACACCGCCGCCGCCACCGGTGGCACCCCGGCAGTAAAGGCAATCGCTTGCGAGCCCACATCAGCAAAGGTCTCCTGATGGTCGCAGATATTGTAAACAAACAGCTCTTTTTCCTGGCCGTCCTTATGCCCCTTGATCAGGGTACCAATGCAGGTTTTACCCCGGTAGTTCGCCGCCAGGGTTCCGGGGTCGGGCAGGCAGGCTTTCAGCACATGCAGGGGCACCACGTTCTGGCCGTCACTGGTGGTAACCTTTTCGTGATTGAGCAGGCCCACCTTTTCAAACACGTTCAGACAGTTGAGGTAGTGCTCGCCAAAGCCCATCCAAAAGCGCACGGTTTTAACGCCCTCAATGTTCACCGACAGCGAGTGCACCTCGTCGTGCCCCATCAGGTACAGGGGATGCTCCCCCACCACCGGAAAGTTGTAACGCATGGAACGGCTATGGTGGGGGTAGCTGCGCCACTCTCCATCTTCAAGACAACCGGCATCCTCAATGATCTCCCGCAAATTGATTTCAGGATCAAAGTTGGTGGAGAAGAAACGCCCGTGGTCACCGTCGTTTACATCCATGATGTCGATGCTGTCGATACTGTCAAACTCGTGACGCTGGGCGTAGGCACAGTAGGCGTTGACCACCCCCGGATCAAAGCCGCAGCCCAAAATGGCGGTTACCCCCTGCTCGACACAGGCCGCTTTTTTCTTCCACTCGAAGTTGGCATACCAGGGATAAGGCGCGTTCATCACGTGGTAATCCTCGTGGACGGCGGTATCGATGTAGGCGGTTTGGGTGGCCAGACAGGCATCCAGAATGGTCATATTCACAAAGGCGGTGCAGACATTGATGACGATGTCGGCGCGGCATTCTTCGATCAGCGCGACCAGGGACGGTAAATCATCGGCCTGCACCGCCTTGGCAGAAAGCCCAAACTCAGCCTGATGGCGATAGGCCTTGTCAGAAACCGACGCCACAATGGCGTGACACTTACTGATATTTTTCGATGCGATACAAAGTGAAGCAAAAACATCGCTGCGCTGGGCACATTTATGGGCAACCACGGCGCCCACCGCGCCGGCTCCAATAACAAGAACATTTTTTTTCATGATCAACCCCACAACATCTAATGAGCAATTGCGTGTTCACCGGACCGCATGATCGCGTCCGCGTTAGCGCATCGGCCTGGGCCGGTGCGTGTATCAAGACAGGAAGTCTCGAAAATCCTCATAGGCAAACTCCCGAACGATCCGGGTTTCGCCGTTGAGGTTTTTGTAATGAATGCTCGGCATGCGAATGCCATTGAAAAAATTCTTCTTGACCATGGAATAACTGGCGACATCGGTGAAGCTCAGGGTTTGCCCCAGGGCAACCGGCTGTTCGAAAACATAGGTGCCAAACACGTCACCGGCCAGACAGGTGCGACCGCTGACCCGGTAAACCGGCTTGCCAGAGGCCACGGCATCTTCCACCTCACCGTCTTCCAGCGGGGTTGCCCCCGCCAGCGCGGGGGCAAAGCGATACACCAGAACATCGAGCAGGTGGGTCTCCACCCCGGCATCGACAATCAGGGTGGGCAGGCCGTTATCGACAATGTCCAATACCGATACCACCAGGGACGTGGACTGGGTGACCGAGGCCTCGCCGGGCTCCAAATAGACCTGCAAACGGTATTTTTCTGCCAGTTCAGCCAAGCGATTGGAGAATTCGTGCAGCGGATAGCCGTCTGAGGTAAAAGCCACGCCACCGCCCAGACTCAGCCAGGACAGCTGTGGCAACAACCAGCCGAACTGGCGCTCGATCTCGTTTATCTGCCGACACAGGTCAGTGAAGTCGTGGTTCTCGCAGTTCATGTGCAGCATCACGCCATCAATCTGCTCACCGATATCGGCGGGCAACTTGTCAGCCGTTACACCCAACCGGGAATACTGGCAAACGGTGTTACTGAGTTGATAGCCTGAGTAGCCAATGCGGGGGTTGAGTCGCAAGCCGCGGGAGACCAATTGCGCACGGTCTTTGAAACGTTCGAATTGGCTCAGGGAGTTGAAAATCACCTTGTCGCAACAGCGAACCACCTCATCAATTTCATCGTCGCTGTAGGCCACACTGTAGCCGTGGGTTTCGCCGCCAAATTTCTCGTTGCCCAGGCGCGCTTCATACAGGCTGCTGCTGGTGGTCCCAGCCAGGTAGGGCCGCATAAAATCAAAGGCACACCAGGTTGAAAAGCACTTCAGCGCCAGCACGGATTTGGCGCCACTGTGCTGCTCCACATAGCGAATCCGCTCCATGGCTTTTTGCATGCGACTTTCGTCAATCAAATAATAGGGGGTCGTCATTCCCACGGCTTCCTTTTAAACAATGCTGGCCAGCGTCTGGTTGGAATCAATGCGCCCTTCATTCACGGCGAGCTGCAATTGCATGATCGATTCCAGGTCTTGCTTCAGGGTGGCGAAGGCCTCGTGACCAAACCACTCCAGGGAGGCATCCATTTTTTGCCATTGCTCGGGGTACTGATTCAGCAGAAAATTCAGGAAACCCCGATAGTCATAGGCTCCCTCAAACAAAGGTGTCATGCCGTCTCGAACCCCGGCCGGGGCATACACATTGCCGGGTGCGAAAATATCCAGCAGTCGGCGGTCACTGACATTTTTGAAATGCATATGCACAATCAGGGGCGCCAGAAGAGGAAATACTTCAACGGGATCACTGCCCATTTCCCAAACATGAATAACGTCGTAGTTAATTTTCAGCGCCGGGTGATCAACCTCGTCAATCAGCTGCAGCGTCGACGCCAGGGTATCCGCCAGGGTATTGGGATGGGTTTCCACCACCATCTGCAATCCGTGGTCCTGGGCAACGGCGCACAATTGTTTGAGGCGTTGGGTCCACTGGCGGCGCTCTTCCGGGCCGACCGCCGCACTGCCCTTACCGCCGGAAAACGTGCGCAATTTTTTAGCACCCCACTCTTGGGTGAGACGGCAGAGCTCGGCGGTGCTGTCCAGGGCCCGTTTGGGGTCTCCATCCAGGGGCAAGTAGTCGCTGACCATGGACACCGACAACCCCAGCGAGGCCAGCCAATCCCGATCGTAGTCCGGGAAATTCTTGATGTTTTTGGCGTGCACGCCCCACAGTTCAATGGCATCAAAACCATTACATTTTGCCCAATTGGCAATTTGGCCAAGGGAAATGAGCTGATGCCGGAAGGTGATGGTGCAGGTTGAAAGATGCATTACTCGACTCCTATCGGCGCTTCTCGGGTGGATGCTGACTGGGCAGCGGTATACCAGTGCTGCTTAACCTCGCACAGGCGTTTTTTAAGGGTGAACTCCCGCTGATCCTGCTGATCAAGCAATGTGAAAATCTTGTCAGCCAGGCGCAGGTCCCGGGTGGCGGACAGCTTCATGGCCTGGTACTGGATAAGTTTGTAGGTTTTGGCCAGCTCATCGATCACATCGCACCATTGGTCAAACTCCGCCTCATCCAGGCCCAGCTCGCGCCAGAAAAAGGCAAAGCCATGCTCATAGGCATACTTGCGCGGCGACATCACCGGCACTTCTTCCACTGCCTTCATCAGGTTGTCCAGGGGTAGCGGCTGGCCGGTTTTATCAAGCCCCTCCACATGGGCCTGAACCACGCTGCGGATGGCATCGGTGACCGGATTGTGATCGAGCTTTACGCTCACATCGAAGTAGGCACTGACCTGCTCTGGCCGCGACGGCTGCGCGTCCCGGTCCGAGAAGAAATAGCCTCCGGCTACGCTGGGTTGCCGCACCGCCTCGAGGATTCGTTCACGGCGCAGCACACCCTCCCAGCGGTAATCCGGGTCATACATAAACCACAAATCAGAGTCATGGGTGGGGCCGAGCATCACGTAATGGGGAAACGGGTCTTTATTAAACTCGTTCACCCGCTCGGGCAAATGATGCATGTCCAGCATCACCATGATGTGTTGTCCGGGGCGGCGCTGACTGACTAACGAACATAGTTTGGCGATATTTTCATCCTTGCTGGCACCCCGGTCGTACCAGGACATCACCCTCATGCCGTAGAGCTTTTCGTACCAGTCAAAGAAAAAGTCGTGTTTGATGTTGTCGTCGTGATAGGAAAGCACGTAGCGATCATTCACGCAGACCTGGGCATCCCACACAGCAAAGTACAAAATGCGGTGATCCAGGGCAGGATTGCGTTTGACGATTTCGGATAAGCAGCTGGCGACGCAATGGATCTTGAGGTCTTCATAGACTTCAAGACCCTTCTCGACCTTTGGGAGGTCTTGGGCCTCATACATAATCTGGGCAACACTGCGCACCGTTTCAAAGTCCTTGTTCATCAAGGCGTCTTCGGGCATATCCAGACCGTTATCCAGTTCCAGGAACATCAACATCTGCAACACCTGGGACGAGTCCAGTCCCAAGTCCTCCAGCAGCCGGGCATCACTTTGAAAGCGCTCCAGCCCCGAGGGTTTAATTTTTTCGCTCAACACCCTGAACATGGCGTCGATAATTTCTTGCCTTGTCATACACTCTCTCTAAACACTGAAATTGGTGACGTCTTGTGGAAAGGAATCGCTAAGCGAAGGCCTCGCTCAAGGCCTTGCGACTGATTTTGCCGTTGGCCAGACGTTGAATCGATTCCACCCGGCGAATCACAATCGGCACCTGATGGGCAGACAAATGCTGTCGGCACCACCGCCGGATTCCTTCTGGCGCGACCGCCTCGCTGGCAACGTAATTCAGGCAGACCTGATCATTGCCAAAGCCCTGACTGCGCTTGTACACCACCGCATCGGTGATCTCGTCCATGGCCAGCACGACGTCTTCAACCTCGGCCGGATACACGTTCAGCCCACCTACATTGATCATGTCGTCCAGGCGGGACAGAAAATGCAGACGGCCCTCGTCATCCAGATAGCCGGAATCCCGGGTCTCAATTCGTTTGCCACTGGTATCGGTAACCCGAATTTCCGCCGGTGCCAGCGGTCCGGCTCCCGCCTCCACCCGCAGGTGGGGCAGTGGCCGGCCCACATCATCCAGCGCGCTCAGGTCTCCCCCTAGCGAAATGCAGCCCACTTCCGAGCAGCCGTATTGTTGATAGAGCCGCTCCACTTTGTTGCCGATCTGACCAAACCACTGGGCCTGAAGCTGGGTGCCCGAGGTCATCACCGCATGGAGGGGTTGGTCGGGGCTGGCCATCATGGTCACGGCGGTTATCAATGCCGGTGAGCAATACAGCAGCGGTGCGTTGGCCTCGTGGAGCTTGCGCAAAATGAACTTGGGGTTGAGGTTTTGCACAATGACGGGCTCAAGACCCCGTGCCAGCGCCACCAAAAAGCCGCAGATCAGGCCGTAGGAATGGCTCACCGGGCACGCCACCACTGGCGTCATGGCATTGGCTTCAGGGAAGTGGCCCACGTAGCTTTGAATTTCCCGCTCAATACTTGCCCAGCTGCGCTCAATGACCTTGGGTGCGCCGGTAGTGCCGGAACTCATTTGCACCAGTACCGCCTCGGTATCTGCCTCGCCCTCGGCAACATCCTCGGCAATGACCTCGATATTGGCCAGCACCTCATCAAGGGTCGTGCCCAGCAACAAATAATGGCTGCGGCTTTGCCGTGCCCGATGTCGCGCCGCCTCGGCGGGTGTGTCCACCGGAAGCGGAAACACCGAGCCCCCACGTTCTCGCAAGTACAGGCACAGAGACAGCCACAGAGCCGCATCGCCAATACAGGCCGCAAAGCGCCGCCCGCGACAGTCGCCAAGAATGGCATGCTCGGCAAAGGCCCGCTGCCACGCCGCAACCGCGTCGCGGTCACAATAGTTGTCATCAACGTAGAACATAGCTTTCCTGTCTTTCCTCAGGGACGATTCTTTCCTCAGGGCGATGCAAGGCGTTACTCACGCGGTGCTCGTAGTAATCCAATACCCCACCATCCAGAATCTTTTTCTTCAGCAGGGATTCAACAATGATGTGCGCATGCTCGGTGCCGAGGGCATCTATTCGCTCAGCGGCAGTAACTCCGGATGCCCGGTAGCGGCCCAGCTGTTGGCACACTTGCTCCCAGAACTGCGCCTCGCTGTAACCGCAGTCGCGCGCCAGCAGAAAGGACAGGTCCGCCAGGTTGAACACATAGACCGTATCCATAAACAGCTCCCGCAGGGCATCGACCGAGGCCATGCTGAACCCCTCGTCCAGAGGAATGCTGTCAAAGTAGGGATCGATGTCAGAGAGCTGCAAGGGCGCGACCCCCTCGGCGAGAAAGTCCGCCACAAACTCGGTATCTTCATGGAAGTCCCGCAGCACAATTTTTTCCGGCCAGCCGTCCCGGTGAATCAGCACCAGATTCTGGGCATGGGCCTCGAACGCAATACCGTGGTGACAGAGCAGGTGCCAGATGGGCAGCAGCATCACCGCCAGCAGACGGTCCACCCAGGCCTGCACGCCGTAGCGCTCGAGCCAGGGCGCGATAAAGGGCTGACCATCGGATTCCACCAGCATCAGCGCGGTAAAGGGCAGCGCGCTCTGCCCTTCCGTCAATTTGGCGAGCACGCTTTCTCGAAAAATGACACCCAGCAGTCCCTCCATACCCAGCTCCCGCTCGGCCTCGCTGGGCTGGTAGAGCAATCCGGCATACTCACTGAGCAAGACGGGGGTATCGCCGCCCTGCAAATAGGCATCACCCGCCACAATGCCTTGCAACCAGGCCGACACCGCCGGCGCGGTACAGACAAAGTGATCCTGCAAATTGCGGTGCGATGAAGTGCACACCACGTTCAGGGGAATCTTGATATTGGCCTTTTCAGGATGAGACACATTCACCAGGGTGCGCAGCGACTGGCTGGGCTGGTAGTAATCGCCGCCCTCCCCTAAAAACAGCAGATCACCCTGCGCCAGGGCAGCTGCCGCGCCTTGCTCCTGTACTGATCGCCATTGCCAGGGGTGTACCGGCAGCAGGGCAAACCCCTGCCAGTCACCACCGGCTTTGGCCAGCCGCTGGCCGAGCACATTCACCAGCCCATCGCCAACTTCCCGGCGCCAGAAATCCAGCATGTCGCCGTTCAAACAGGATTCCAGCTTGTGCTTCTTCACCGCCAGCCACATCAACTGAAAGGGCAGCCCTGCCTCGGGGCCATAGCGGCAATGATCTGCCAGCGAAAAGCCACTGCGGGTCTTGAAACTAGGGTGATAAAGGTGGCCCTCGGTGATGGCGGATTCGAGGGCCTGAAACCCGAGCCCCCGCCTGGGGCTGAGATGATGGCTGAGATTGTCGGCATTCCACCGGCACAGCGCGATGGTTTGCGATAACTCACCCAGTACCCGCTGCCGCGCCCCCGCATCCATTTCCAGCTTGCCGAGCAGATCCAACAGGCCCGCTTCGCGAAAGCCCGCGTCCGTCTCACAGGCGACAGAGCCGCTGGCAATACGAATGCGATCAAACACCCGGCGACTGCCGATGCAGCGAAAACGGCATCCCGACAGTTCAAACAGCAGTGCGCAGTCATACACCGGGTTAACACCATCGCTGGCAATCCCCGCCTCGGCCAGGGGAATCTGCTGAAACGCCACAATGCCTTCAAACAGCAGCGCTTCGGTCAATTGCCGCAGTACCCGCCGCTCGCTGTCATCCACACCGTCGCGCAGGGCGAGGTAGGGCTTGAGGTCCGCGCATGCCAGGGCATGCACCCCCTTGGCCAGGTCAGCGGCTGCCAACACCGTGCTATGCAACATGACAGTCTTCCTTTTCTTGCCAGCGGTAGCCGCAATCCGCCTCGGCGGCGACATACAGGGGGTTGTCGACGGGGGCATAGACCGCGTGTTCCATTCCGTCATGGAGTTCGTCAATATCATTGATGCGGGCCAGAAAATTGGTCTTGGAGGACAGTTGGGGGCTGGTCAGCAAGAAGCGAATAAAGTCCCGCCCCACGCCGGTCATTCGTTCCTGCAGCCCATGCAGGTGGCGGCGACACTGGGCCAGCAGGCTGGGCTCATCCACCAGCCCATCCGCACCCAGGCGGTAAATCACGGCAAACAGTTGATTGATAAAGACATAGTAGGCAATGGCGGAAAAAATCTTGTCGTCCTGGTAGAACATCTCCGACATGGTGAGCATGTCGTCGATTTCATAGAGGGTGTCCTGATACTGGCGAGACAGATAAAAACCCTGATTGTCCCGATAGTAATAGCGACTGGGGTAGCCTCCGGAAACCTCCAACAGGCTGTTTTGCTGGTGGGCCTCCAGGGCAATGCCATAGCGGTCGTAGAGCAGAATCAGCGACTCAATGGCGCAGCGCCAGTAGGCGTCAAACCAGTCCAGCGCCACCGCTCGCCGGGGCCGCCCTTCGTCCTCAGCCAGGCCCAGAATGATTTTTTTAAGCAGGCTGGTACCGCCGCTGGCCAGAGTGGCATCGTAGGGCGCCTGGGCAAGCGCCAACACCGAGCACACTCCCTGCCCCTTGTCGCCAGCGAAGCAATTGCGCCTCAGCACCACCTCAAAACCCGAGGCCTCGTCTTCGGCGCCGGGGCGCTGCACACAGATGTAGCCAGGATCATCAACCAGACCGAACTGGGGGTTGGCATCGAGAAAGCCCGACTTGCGCAAATAGCGCTCCACCGCCATACCGTCTTCCAGCTCGTCGCGCTTGTTATTGCGCAGGGAATTGGTGATGCGCACCGGAATGGAAAACTTCAGCATCCACTCGGCATCGTTGCGAAATACCGTGCGTACGGAAGAGGTTGCGGTGTAGGGGGCGCCGCGCTCACCCAGATAACTCATCAAGCCCTCTGCCAGCAACGAGCGCACCCAATCCTGCAGCAGCAGAAAATGCGCTTGTAAAGGGTGAACCGGAATCAACACATGCCCCTTGGGAAGGGTTACTGCCTCGACCCGGTTCAGCTCCGCCAACAACACCGCGCTGGTGGCTTGAGGCAATACAGAACCCTCTTTCACCAGCGACGGGGCCACAGAAAAATAGTGCAGCTTGAACTCGCCGCGCAGCTCGGGGCTGTAGTGGGCCTGCTGCCAAAAGGCCATGCCCTGCTTGCTCTTGGGCGTGGGGTTCAGCCAATGGCCAAACAACAGGGCCTGCTCAGAATCGATGAAATCAATGCTGGCCAGGGCGGGATCGCTGAGCCGCGTTTCCAGATAGCGGGTCATCAACTGGTAACTGTCCAGCAGGCGGGACAACAGCTCCACCTCGTTACACTTGATCGCATCGCCGGTAAAGCTCGCCCCACGATGAGCCGCGCCGGTCTGGCAGAGGTAGACCTCACGCACTAGGTTAATGAGCAGATACAGCGGCTCCGCCGCTTGCCATTGCGCCATATCGTGATTGTGGCGCAGGAAGGCCGCATAAAAATGATGGCGCCCTACCTGCGAGCGATACGCCACATCCAGCACCAGCTGCATGCCCTGTGCGGGCAAGGCCAAGGCCAGCAATTCCCGGCCCTGCAAGGTATTTCGCAACCAGCGCGGCACCGCATGCCGGGAACACCAGAGTTCACTGACCTCCCAGTGACCGCCGTCCACTTCGCGGAGGTAGCCATTGATAAAGGCGTGAAAAGAAGCGTCTTCTGCAATTGCCCTGGGAGTGAGTAACATGAACGCGCCCAACAAGTCTCAATAAAATCTGAATACGAAATTATATGATAATGATTCGCATTAGTATTCAATTTACACTTGTTACACTCACCCCTGAGCAAATTGATTGGAGAAATGGCGTTTACGCGCTCGGCTGGAGCCGCAACTGGGAGGGCCTGGCGGCCAAAAACAAGGCCAGGGCCAGCAAGAAGGTCAGACCTTCAGCAATGGGAATGGCGTAGATAAACTGTCCGCCCGGCAGCAGCAGACTCATGCCCACCACCAGCGCAATTGGCAACACCAGTGATCTCGACAGCGCGATAACACTGGAGTGCAGCGCCTTCTCCACCGAGGTGAGATAAGCGCAGATCAGTACATTAAAGCCATTAAACAAAAATATGGGCCAGATCATGCCGACAAATTGCCGGGTGAGTCGCTCGGCCTGCTCGGCCCCCTCCTCCAGAAAAAAAGTCACAATCCCGCCCTGGAACACGTGCAAAAAAATCACCATTGCCACACTCAGCGAGGCAATACAAAGGCCGGCAATATTCATAAAGCCGACGACCCTGTGCATCAGACCGGCACCAAAGTTCTGTCCCAGCAGCACGTGCATGGCGTCGACAATGCCGTAGTAGACCATCAGACTGACGAAAATCAGGTAGTTCACCACACTAAAGGCCGCAATGCCCTCTGCGCCACTGTGGCGATTGATAATCCAGTGAAACACCAGAATCACAATGCCGATGGAAATTTCATTGATAAACTCGGAAAAGCCGTTAAAGGCGCTAAACGCCAACTGCCGCCAATCCATGCGGGGCCAGACAAAGTGGAGCTGATTATTGCCGGAGCGAAAATACCTCAGCAAATACAGCAACTGGACCGTTTGTGAGCTCAGGGTTGCCAGCGCCGCCCCCTGAATTCCCCACTCAAAAACATAAATAAACAGCGCGTCCAGCACAATGTTCAGGCCCGCGCCCAACAACAGGGCCTGCATCCCCACCTCGGGATGGTTGTCGGCGCGAATAAAGTAATACAGCACCAAACCACATAGCTGCACCACCATGGCCACGCAGAGAATAGTGAAATATTCCCCCATCAACGGGAACAGGCTGGCATCCCCCCCCAGCCCGGCAAACAAGGCGTCACGAAACCACAGCGCGACGGGAATCACCGCAAGATTCAGTGCCAACACCACCAGCAACACCTGGCTGAATACCTGAGAGGCCGCCGCGTGCTCCTGCTTGCCAATACAGATACTGGCCTTGACCGAACCGCCGACGGCCAGCATCAACGCAATGCCAAACAGCAGCGAAAAATACGGCATCAGCAGATTGACCGCCGCCAGCGCATCGGTGCCCAGAAAGTTGCCAACAAAGAAGCCGTCAACCACGCTCGCGGTAGAGATTGCCAGCAAGCTCAGGGTGGATGGGATCACGTAGCGAAAAAATGTCGGTATGACAGCCCCCTGATCAGGGCCCTTGACCGGCTCGGAACTCATAAAGACTCTCTCAAAATTGCCGGGTTAATCGTAAGCTGGCGCCGGCCTTCCAGGGCATTCATGTTGACCAGCGCCGCTGGCATCAAACGATGCTGCTCTATGTCACAGGGCACGGTCTCGCCCTCATTGGCCAGCACCAGCGCCACCTGATAATCGGCTTGTGGGCGCAGCAGCCAGAGACGGTGGGCGGCCAGGCCGGGTGCGGGGTCAGCACATCGCACCACGCCCCCCGGATCATCAAAGGCAAAACTGCAGCGGCGCAAAGGCAGACGCAGCCCCAGGCCCTGAGCCTTGAGAAAGGCCTCCTTCAAAGTCCACAACTCGACCACTCGCTGCTGTTGCCGCGCCTGGGGCAGCTGCTGCAGCGCCGCGTGCTCCGCCGCACTAAAGTAATGCCGGGCCAGCTGTTCGGTCAGCGCCGGGTTGTGATCCCACTCCACATCGACCCCCACCGGGCCGCAAAAACTGACCGCCAGTACCGTCAGCCCGCGACTGTGGGACAGATTAAACTGCGGACACGGCGATAGCGGCGCGGGCGCCAGCGCAGGCTTGCCGTGCTCGTCTGCGGAAACAACCCAATCAGCGGGCGCCACCCCCGGCGCGTAGTACGACAACACGGCCCGCAGCAATACGCGCCCGCGCAAATACTGTCTCTGCCGCGGCGGATCGCCATAGCCCGCATGGCGCACTTGCTCTTCCTCACCAAGCCAATGGCGATAGGCTTCCAGTTCAGCGTCGTCAGGGAGGCACCACAGCGCCAACTTGCCCCTCATTGCAGATACACCATCAATAACAGGCTGACCGCACTCTCATCCGTGTCGAGCCCGGCAATATTCTTCAGCCCGTATTTGTTGTGCCACCAGGAGTACTCAATACCGGCTTCGATAGATCGCGGCGGCAAGCCCCACCAGCGGCCCACGTCCATTCGCAGCTGGGGATTAAACCGAAAACTGGCCGCCTTATCCGCCTCGGCAGAAGACCAATCCGCCAGACCGTCGATAATCAGCACCTGATTGCCCAGCTCGAATACCCGGCCGTAGACCAACTCCAAACGCACATCTGCCTGACCGTATTCATTGTCGGCATAAAAAACATTGGTCTGAAAATAATCCAGACCGGGAACCGCAATATCCAGGCCGAGGCCATACAGATGGTTATTAAAATCATAGTCCGGCGCCCGGCCCAGCTCTTCAGTGAATGCCAGATGCACATCACTTACCGGACCAACACTCAGCTTGCGCCCGCTGAGATTGCCCAGACTCAAGCGCCCCACCAGCTCCATGTAAGATTCTTCATAGTCCCGGTTATCCCGCAGGTGCTCCAGTAGCACAAACACCATGCCCCGGTGATCGCTGCTCAGGTGTTCGAGGCGGTAATTCCAAACAGCCTCGTCCGACACCACTTCGGCCTTGCCATGCAGCACACTCAGCGCCGTGCTGGACCAGGCTTGTGAGGCCGCATCCTCAAGCTCCTCAGCCCCTGCGCCCGGCGACAACAGCAGCCAGGGCAGGCAAGCAGCAGCCAAGGCCGGGCCGCATCTATGGCGGCCACCAAAATACAACAATGGCATCACAGCAGGTCGAAGTCGGGCTCTTCAACCACCGTCCAGGGCAGGCCGTGCTCGTTCATGTCCACCATAAAGGGGTCGGGGTCCAACTGCTCCATATTCCACACCCCCGCCTGCATCCACTTGCCCTCCATCATCATTTTGGCGCCGATCATGGCTGGCACCCCGGTGGTGTAGGAGATGGCCTGGGACTGCACTTCTCGGTAGCAGTCCTGGTGGTCCTTAATATTGTAGAGATAGACCCGCCGCGCTTTGCCATTTTTAACCCCGCTCACCACGCAGCCAATACAGGTCTTGCCCTGGGTTCGCGGCCCCAGGGTGGAGGGATCGGGAAGCAGTTTTTTCAGAAACTGAATGGGGACAATGTCCACACCGTTGAATTCCACCGGTGCGATGCCCGTCATGCCCACATTGCCCAGCACCTCCAGATGCTTGAGATAACTGTCGCCAAAGCTCATCCAGAACTGGGCCTTTTTCAAGCTGGGGAAGTGGGTGGTGAGGGACTCCAGCTCTTCGTGGTACATGCGGTAAATATTATAGGTGCCCACCCCTTCAGGGCAGGAAAAGGACTGCTTCAGAGACATGGCTGGCGTGGTAACAAAGCCGCCGTTCTCCCAGTGACGGCACTCGGCGGTGACTTCCCGAATATTGATTTCAGGATTGAAATTGGTGGCAAAGGGATAGCCGTGGTCGCCACCGTTAACATCAATAATGTCGAGGCCGTGAATCTCATCAAAATAGTGCTTGGCGAGATAAGCGGTAAACATGTTGGTGGCACCGGGATCAAAGCCCGAGCCCAGCAGTGCCATCAAACCGGCCTGCTGGAATTTTTCTTGGTAGGCCCACTGCCATTTGTACTCAAACTTTGCGGTATCCAGAGGCTCATAATTGGCGGTATCCAGATAGTGCACCCCCGCCTCCAGACAGGCATCCATAATGCTGAGATCCTGATAAGGCAGTGCAACATTGATCACCATAAAGGGCTGCTCGCGCCGCAGCAGCGCCACCAGCTCGGGCACCACATCGGCGTCTACCTGGGCGGTAGCGATATCCACCCCCAGACTCGTTTTTATCTGCGCAGCAATGGCCTGGCATTTGGACAGGGTACGACTGGCCAGAACGATCTCAGCAAATACCTGGGGCAACTGGGCGCATTTGTGGGCGACCACCTGACCAACGCCACCGGCACCAATAATCACAACTTTTTTCACAACACGATCCTATATTTTCCTGACAGATTTCTTGATCACAGCAAGACCGGTGCAGCCTCTGCCCGGCCCTCGGCGACCGCAGTCGCACTGCTTAACAGGGATTGATGCTCTTTTTCGTAGTAGGTATAGCCCCGCAGGCTGGCATCAAAGGTATTGAGCATTTCCTGGCGCTCTCGGGCGCTGATGCGGCCGCTCTTCACCGCGGCCTCCACCCGATTGCGGTAGCGCAGTTTCAGATCCCAGGTTTGGTATTCCACGTAACCCAGCACATCGGCGATGGTGTCGCCCTGGATCTCCTTTACAAATTCAAAGCTGGAATCCTCGTTCAGACGAATGCTCACCACATTGGTATCGCCGAACAGGTTGTGCAGATCGCCCAGGGTTTCCTGGTATGCCCCGACCAGAAACACCCCCAGGTAATATTCCTCACCGCTATTCAGCGAGTGCACCGGCAGCGTGCTTTCAAAGCCGTGGTCAGACACGAAGCGATCAATCTTGCCATCGCAGTCGCAGGTAATGTCCGCCAGCACCGTACGCCGATCCGGGTACTCGTCCAGGCGCTGCACGGGCATCACGGGAAACAGCTGGTCAATGGCCCAGCTGTCTGGCAAAGACTGAAACAAACTGAAATTGCCGTAGTAAATATCCGCCAGTGAGGCCTCCAGGTTCTCCAGGTCACTGGGCACCTGCTCCATGCCTGCCAGCACTTCTTTGATCTGGCTGAGCACTTCCAGAAACAGGTTCTCTGCCACCGCCCGCATACGCAGACCAATCTGGCCGCGCTTGAACAGCTCCCGGACCTCGTCCCGATAAAAGTGCGCATCGTTGTAGCATTCCTGCACCCGCTTGGGTTGCAGGTAATCCTGAATGTCGCGCATATTGCGGATCAACTCGTGCTCGCCTTCCGCAGGCGCCGCAATGGGCAAGGCCTCAAAGCGGGCAACATCCACCACGTTGAACAGCAGCACCGACGAGTAGGCCACCGTGGCACGGCCCGACTCGGTAACAATGGTGGGGTGATCCAGACCATAACCGTCGAGGGTGGCCATGATGGTATCCACCACGTCCTCGCAGTATTCCTGCAGGGAATAATTTCGGCTTTGGCCATCCTGGGAATGCGCCCCGGTGTAGTCCACCGCCAACCCACCGCCCAGATCGATATAACCCATGGCCGCGCCTTCCCGGCACAGGTCTGCATAATAACGGCAGGCCTCCGACACCCCGCCCCGCACATCGCGGATATTGGGAATTTGGGAGCCGAGGTGGCAGTGCAGCATCTGCAGGCAATCCAGCATTTTGTTCGCCCGCAGCGTATCGACCACCTGAATAATCTGACTGGCCGACAAGCCAAATACGCTGCGATCACCGCTGGTGGCATTCCAGTAGCCGCCGATGGTGGAGATCACCTTGGCACGAATGCCAATAAAAGGCGCGATACCCAGGGCCTTGCTGCGCTCGATGATAATTGGCAGTTCCGCTGGACTTTCAATCACCAGAAAGCAGCGGATACCCAGCTTGACCGCCTGCAAACTCAGGTCGATAAACTCCTGGTCTTTGTAACCATTGCAAATCAACAGGCCCTCCCCCTGGGCCATGGACGACAGCGCGGCAATCATTTCGGGCTTGCTGCCCACTTCAAAACCATGCCCGTACTGGGCACCAAACTGGGCAACTTCCTCAACGATTTGCGCCTGCTGGTTGACCTTAATGGGGAAGACCCCCTGATAGCCGCCCCGATACTCCGCGCGGCCAATGGCGGCACGAAAGCTCTCATTGAGCTGGCGAATACTTTGATCAATGATATTTTCGATGCGCAGCAGCACCGGCATCTGTAACTCCCGATCCCGCAGGCCGCCAATCACATCAAGCAGCGACAGGGGCGGCGCCGCTTTGTTAAGGGGGTTAAGCACCACCACTTCGCCCCGTTCATTGACATCGAAATAGCCGTTTCCCCACCCGTTGATGCCATACCGCGCTTTGGCGGCGAGAACATTCCAATCACCGTACTGGGCTGCTGTCATCACCTACTCTACTCACTTCAATCCAATCCGATTGAGGCCAACACCCTGCGGCACGGCCCCGACACCATCGTCATCATTACTCAAATGATAATGCTTATCATCCACATTATCATTTGGCGCAATTATGATCTCAATGTCTATGCAAAGTGCAGTAGATTTACATTTGTTACGGTCGCCCCAAAAAACCTCCGGAATGCCTACGCCGTGAGGGACACGCAAAAACCGGAACGAGGGCCAGATGGTGACGCGCCCCCAATCCCGATAGCAGGACCGATTGCGCACTCAAACAATAATGATTATCATCTTCACCCAAAATCGAAGGTAATTGTTTTCCACCGCATGAAGCAGGCCCGCTATCACTGGATAGCACGCGTTTTGATGGCCTCACTATTGGCCTACATTGTCGCCCTTAGCGCTGCCCTTCTGCTTAGCCAGACACTGATACAGTTGTTACATCTCCCCCTGGGAGACAGCGTCCTAATAGGCGCCATGGCTGGACTGGCTGTTTTTATCGGCACCAGCCTGTGGTGTTTTGCCACCCCCAACGCCGCTCACCTGACGTGGATTCTGGTTGCAATCTGCCTGACCAATGCCGGGCTGACCCAGGCACTTGGCTTTAGCTGGGGCGGCGCATGAGTCAGCGCATTCGACAACGACTCGCTCCGGTTCACAGCTGGCTGGGATTGCTGTTGAGCTGGCTTATGTACTTTATTGTGCTCACCGGCACGGCAGGTTACTTCGATGCTGAACTGGACCACTGGATGCGCCCGGAAGCCCCTACCTACCACACAGCTGAATCCGCGCCCCCCGCTGGTGGGGGGCCAAAAGACAGCGCCACCGCGGCATGGCTCAATATGGCAACCATGCAACTTGAACAGCACGCTGGCGCAGCGACCTACTGGAGCATCGATTTCCCCCTGGCCCGCTACCCCTTTCTCAGCATTTCCTGGGAGCATCCAGAGCAGGGTATGAAAACCGCCTGGCTGGACCCCAATAGCGGCGAAGTGCTACCGGTTAGAGACACCGCTGGCAGTCAGACCCTCTACCGGATGCACTGGCGCCTGCACTACCTTCCCGAAACCCTGGCCTACTGGTTGGTTGGCATCTGCGCTGCGGTGATGTGCCTGGCCACCCTCAGTGGGGTAATCATCCATCGGCGTATTTTCGCTGACTTTTTCACCTTCAGGCCCGGCAAGAAACTGCGCAGCTGGCTGGATGTTCACAACCTGCTCAGCGTCACCACGCTGCCTTTTCAATTAATGATCAGCTACAGCGCCCTGGCATTTTTTGCCTTTACCTACCTGCCTACGTTGATCCCCGCGTTTTACGGTAGCGATGCCGCGGCCAGCGAACGCCTGTATCACGATGTATTTAACGAAATGCCCCACACCCACCCCAGCGGGCAATCTGCGCAACCCACTCCGCTCGACCGTCCGCTGGCCCACGCCCAGGCCCACTGGGGGGCCAATCAGATTCGCTATATCAGCATCGACAACCGGGGCGATGCTCAGGCACGCATCACCATTGCGCCCGTTGAGGGACGGGACATCAAGGCCGACAGCCCCCTGATCTACAACGGCATGACGGGAGCCTGGATACCACCGGCAAACACCTCCAGTCGCACCGGCCTGAACGCCTACCACTGGCTGACAGGCCTGCACGAGGGACTGTTTGCCTCACTCCCCCTGCGCTGGCTCTACGCCTTGTCGGGATTGATTTTGGCCGGCATCATCGCCACCGGCTGCATCCTGTGGGAACAAAAGCGCCAGCGAAACCTGCCGCCAACCCGGGGCCTTCGCCTGGTAAAAGGCATGAATGCGGGCACGTTGATGGGCCTGCCTGCCGCCATTGCGTGTTATTTTCTGGCCAATCGCCTGCTTCCCACCCATCTGGCAGGCCGCGCAGAGCTGGAAGTTAACTGCTTATTTGCCGCCTGGGCCGCCCTGACCCTGCACGGGTTCGTGCGCCCCGCCCAACGGGTTTGGCAGGAGCAGTGTTTTATCGCCGCGACCCTCTATGGCCTGCTGCCGCTGATCAACGCCCTGACTACCGACCGCGGCCTGGTATCCAGTGTTGCAGCAGGGGACTGGACCTTTGTCGGCACCGACCTCTTTTTTCTTGCGGTTGCAATGGGCGCCGCCTTCACCGGCAAACACCTGCGCACATCCGCCGCGGGACAACGCCGAGCCAAGCTATTTGGTCAACGTAAACACACCGCCGCCACACCCCAGGGGAACAACTCGTGGCGCTGATTATCGCGCTGCTCACCAGCGGTTTGAGCGCGCTGTGCTGCGCTCAGTCCCGACACGCAAAACGGGTTCTGCCCTGGGTTCTCGTTCCCACTAGCAGGCGAGTCTTATTGTTGTTACTGGGCTGGACGGCTCTGGGCCTGGCGCTGTGGATCGCCATCGAACGCGCTGGCGCCACGCTGGGCACGGTGTGGATTCTGGCCCTGCTACCGGTGATCACCACCGGCATCACCCTAACCATCAACCACTTGCCACGGGTGATGCCGTGCTTGATGGGATTGCCGTTCGTGGCCTGGATGGCCGATCTTGTGTACAGGAGCTTTTAGCGGTGCCCACCAGCAAAGCCAATACTCATATCCTTATTATTGAGGACGACGTTAGCCTTAGCGAACAACTGGGCGATCGACTGCGCGAGCACACCTATGAAGTCAGCCAGTGCTACGACGGCGAAAGCGGCCTGTCAGAAGCCATTCGAGCCCAGCATCAGTTGATACTGCTGGATGTCATGCTTCCCAAAAGAGATGGCTACTCCGTGTTGAACATTCTGCGCAAAACCTGCAACACCCCGGTGATTATGCTCACCGCACGGGGCGCAGAAGAGGAGCGTATTCGCGGCTTTACCGAAGGCGCCGACGACTACCTGGCCAAACCGTTCAGTACCACCGAGCTGCTGTTGCGCATCGAAGCCCTGCTTCGCCGCTGTCAGCCCAGCCCCAGCTTCAGCGAACCGCGCCTGTTAGGCCTGGACAACCTGCAACTGGACAAGCAGCGGCAACGGGTCGCCATTAACAACATCGAACTGGAATTGACTCCCATTCAGTTCAAACTTTTGTGGACCTTATTGGCCCAGCGCGGCGAAGTGCTCAGTAAGGCCTACCTCTACCAGACCGTACTCAACCGCACCTTCAGTGCGTATGACCGCAGCCTGGATATGCACCTGAGCAGAGTCAGGCGAAAGCTGACCGAAGCAGGCTGGCGCGGAGAACGCCTGGAAACCGTGCATGGCAAAGGCTACCTGTTGTCATGAAGTGGGGGTTGTCATGAAGCAGGGGTTGTCATGAAGCGGGTGTTGTCGTGAAGCGAGTGCTGTCATGAAGCGGGTGCTGTCATGAACCGGCGGCTGCTGTGGAAGCTGTGCCTGATTATCGCCACCGGCACCGTCGCGCTGTTTTACGCCATTAGCATCCTGAACTCCCGCGCCGAAGACGGCATGAGCTTTCTGGCTGATGAGGATCGGCATCAGCTTACCCAGTGGGGGCGCGAGGCCGAACAACTGTATCTCAAGGGCGACGAAGCGGCGCTGAAAACCTGGCTGGACAGGCTCAAGGCAGAAGAAGACACCTGGGCGGCGATGATTCAATCAGCAGTGGTGGGCGTTGCCGGCAGCGAGTTGAACGACCGGTTTTATGAAGGGTACTGGTTTGGCCGCAGCGTCGACTGGAAAATCCACCTCCATTTCGAATACAACCCCATTATGGAGGTCACCTTCAAGCACGATCGCCACCTTCACTTTCTCATCGTTCTGCCCGAGCGAATGCGGCCCGGGCTATACCGGGGCTACGCCAGCGCCGCGCTGCAAGTCCTTCTGCCCATGATATTGCTAACCCTGCTTTCCATCGTGCTTTACCGGCACATCATGTCGCCTCTGCGTCAGCTGGAGCAGGCCACCCGCCATTTCAGCGAGGGCCGCTTTAACGTGCGCGTGCGGGAAAAGCTCGGCAACCGCAGTGATGAGATGTCGGAACTGGCCAACACCTTTGACCAAATGGCCGCCCGCATCGGCGAGCTAATTATCAGTCAGCGCCAGCTTATCGCCGACCTGTCCCACGAATTGCGCACGCCGCTGACCCGGCTGGACATGGCCATCGAACGACTCCAGCCCGATGGCGACAATGCCGACAACATCGCTCGCATCAGTCGGGAGTCGCAACATATCCGCCGGCTGGTGGTAGACACCCTCACGCTGGCGTGGCTGGAAAATGAACGGCCCACCCTGAAGCAAGAATCGCTGGATCTGGTCGATTTGCTGGACGTGCTGGCAGAGGATGCCCGTTTTGAATTTCCAGATCGCCAGCTCCTTATGCAATTGCCAGATCAGGCCCCCATCGACAACAGCAACCACCGCGCCCTGGGTCAGGCACTGGAAAACATCGTCCGCAACGCCCTGCGCTATACCCCGGCGGGAGACACCGTCACCGTTGCCCTGTCTGCAAGCGACACCCACTACACCATTAGCATCAGCGATCGAGGGCCGGGAGTACCCGAGCAAAGTCTGGATACGATTTTTCAGCCCTTTTATCGGGTCGACGCCTCCCGCCACGCCGACACCAGCGGCTTCGGTCTAGGACTGGCACTGGCGCGCCGGCAGGTGGAAGCCATCGGCGGCAGTCTGGTCGCCACCAACCTGACCCGGGGCGGACTACAAATGACGGTGACCTTGCCTCATCAGTAACGACAACTACTCCGCTCCCACCCTCCCGCCAAATGTAACAATTGCAAAGTCCCTTTTTACCCAAACACAAATGAGTATAATTCTCATTTATTTTATCTAACGAAAAGGGTATGAACCACATGAGGATACTAGGCAAAACCACGCCACTGGCGGCAATGATCGCGGCAGCCAGTAGCCTGTCCGCACTGGCCAACGAGCCAGCGGCCAAAGAGAGCCCCAAGCAGCTGGAGACCATGATTGTGGTGGGTGAAGCCACCAACGCGCTGATTACCGCCGAAGAGCTGGAAAACTTTCAGGCCAATGACCTGGGCGATGTTTTCATGAAAGACCCTTCCATTTCGGTAGGCGGCTCAGTGGGTGTGGCCCAAAAAATTTACATCCGCGGCCTGGAAGATGCCTTTATTAATGTCACCGTGGACGGCGCCCCGCAGACCTCTACCCTGTACCACCACATTGGCCGCGTCACCATTGACCCTGCCCTGCTCAAAGAAGTGGACGTTCAGGCCGGTGCCGGTGAAGCTACCGCAGGCTTTGGGGCCATTGGCGGCGCCATTCGCTTTAAAACCAAATCTGCAAACGACCTTCTCGCAGCTGGCGAAAAATTTGGCGGCAAGGTCAAAGTCAGCAACTTCAGCAACGACGGCGAGCAATACAGCCTGAGCCTGTACGGTCGCCTCACCGACGACTGGGGCTTGGTGGGTTACTACAACAATCTGGAGCGCAACGTCGCTAAAGACGGCGATAACAATGATATTCACGGTTCAGGCGCCGACCAGACCCTGGGCTTTATTAAGCTCAGCGGCAACATCAGCGACAATCAAAGCCTGTCCATCAGTTATGAAGATAGAGATGAAGATGGCAGATTCACTGCCCGCCCCAACTGGGTTTACGTGCCCGGAAGAAACGATCTGTTCGACAGCGAAGCCAAACGGGAAACCCTGACCGCCAACTACGGGCTGTTCCTGAATGAGGCCATCAACCTGGAAGTGACTGCCTACGACACTGAATCAGCCTTCCGGGGCGGTCGCTTTGACTTTCTGGCCACCATCGAAAGCTACGGCTTTGATATCCGCAACACCAGCCGCTTGGGCATTCACCGTTTCACTTACGGGGTGGAATACCGGGACGATCAGGTGGAAAGCGGCTACGCCATTCCTCAGCCTGAAGAAGATCATGGCGAAAATGGTGACGTCCTCGGCATTTATGCCCAGGCACACTCGCAAGTGACCCCCCAGCTCTTGCTGAGCTACGGCTTGCGCTACGACAAGTATGACTACCAGCAGGAAATCCGCCTGCCGGACTACTACGGTGACCCCATCACCGACGAAGCCATTGCCATAGACAGCTCCGAAGTCAGCATCAACGCCGGCTTGCTGTACGACATAAACGACGCCTGGACCTTTGGCCTGGGCTACGCCGAAGCCTCTCGCGGCAAAGAAATCGGCGACGGTTTCACCCTTGACGCCTACCTGTATGACCGCAGCAGCGAGCCGATGATTGACCCTAATCTGAAGCCTGAAAAAGTGGCCAACATCGAATCGTCGCTGCGCTACCGGGTGGGCAGTCTGGATGCTCGCCTGGCGGTATTCCAATCAGAAATTGACGACACCATCCTAGAACACGACGTGGACAGCGCCCGCTTCGAGAATATCGGCACAGTGAAAAGTCGTGGCCTGGAACTGGATATCGCCTACTTGTGGAACGACTTTGAGTTCTATGCGGGTTTCGCCACGGTAGACTCCGAACTGGAACCCGCTGCAGGCCTGTACGCAGCCAACTACAGCGCGGTTGACCTTAGCGGCTACGAGTTTGACGGCCTGGGTAACTCTCGCGGTGACACCTGGAACCTGGGCGTGGAATACCGGCCAATGGCCAACCTGAAATTTGGCGCCAACCTTACCTACGTAGAAGAGCTCAATATCAAAACCCTGTACCAGGACCTCGACAAAGACTACGTCGACGAACTATACAACCTGGAAAAGCCCTCCTACTCCACCGTCGATCTCTTTGCCCAGTGGATGCCTACCGATGCACTGACCATCAACCTGTCGATTATCAATGCCTTTGATAAACTCTACCGGGATCACTCCAGTGTTGGAGATTATTCTGAGGTACCTGGCTACGGCATGGTAGTAGGCCACTATGAACCAGGTAGAGACATTCGTCTGTCCGTCACCTATCAGTTCTAAACTGAAGCAAACGTGAGCACGCGCCCGCGTGCTCACTGTTCTGCTGCCTTCGTGACGACAACTACCAATCACACTCTCAAAGCGTTTCCGCCCCTCATTGTCCAGCGGGCTACTTATCACTGAGTCAGGAAATGCAAATCGACGAGCCGAAGTTAACTCATTGCTAGGCGATTCGTTTTCACCCAAAAGGCGTAGCGTTAGCCACCGCCTCTTTGAGTGACTTAAAGGCATCACGTATCAATTCATGGACTTTGTCCGACTGGTGCACGGCATCCCACATCAGGCAGAAGGAAAAATGGATAGGCGGATTAATCGGCCCCAGTATTTGCCCATCAAATCTGCCCGCCAGTTTTTCCGCTAATCGATTTGGTAGTATCACTACCGCATCGCACTCATCTGCCAACATCGGTAGCAGCGAGAATTGCTGTACCTGAAGCACCCGCTTGCGGTTCATTTCCATCACTGACAGGGCGCGCCGGGTTTGCTGGGAGGACCGCTCTTCACCCAGGTTGTAAGTGATGAAGCGCATCGATTCCAAGGCTTGCTCAGAGACATTCTGCTCATCCGCCAGTGGATGATTCGCGCCAACGTAATAAACCATTTGGTCATCAAACAGCGGCGTGTACTTATAGTCTTGAAACGCGGGAGAGTTACAGATTGCATCTGGCACCAGGTAAAAATCCAGCTCATTCTCCCGATTGATCAGCCGGCGACTCTCCGACACGTCCACAAACTGCACGGTAATGCCTGGTGCCAGTTCTTTGAGCTTGTTGTAAAGCGGGCCCGCAAGCATCGCCGTACCGTAGTCGGTACACCCCACCAGAAAGTGTCGCTTTACGTCCTGGGGTTCAATGACATCGGAGCCCCACAGTTGATCCACTGCAGCAAAAATATCTTCCAGGGGCTCCACCAAGCTCCGACCTTTTGCGGT
The DNA here is from genome assembly GCF_023702635.1 of Spongiibacter taiwanensis. NCBI lineage: Bacteria > Pseudomonadati > Pseudomonadota > Gammaproteobacteria > Cellvibrionales > Spongiibacteraceae > Spongiibacter > Spongiibacter taiwanensis. Next base: position 3,111,021 of record NZ_CP098455.1, on the reverse strand, counting down.
GATCTCCATCTTATTACCGATCCTCACCAACAGCGGGTCGCCAAACTCGTCCCGCAATTGCTTGAGGGCCGAGCTGAGGGTGGGTTGCGATAAGCCCAAAATTTCTGCCGCCCTGGACAGGTTTGGCTCGCGCAGCAGCACGGCCAGTATCCGCAACTGATTGAGGTTGGTTTTTTTATTCATTGTTGTTTTTAGTCACTGATTGTCCATCATCCCTGCGGCGCGCAGAACGGCGCGTCGCTACCACGGGTTTACCGGTGAGAAGCACAGCTCTGACTTACAGGGCCGTCATGCCACCATCAATCAGCATATCAGCACCAGTAACAAAACGAGACTCATCACTGGCCAAATATAAAGCCAGGTTGGCCACCTCTTCTACCTCGCCTAAGCGCCCGGCAGGGGTGTGGGCTTTGGCTGCCGCGACGATGTTCTCGTCAATATGGGCAATCAGCGGCGTGGCGATGACACCCGGGCAGATAGCATTGACCCGAATGCCGTGACGGCCATACTCCGCGGCCGCGGTCTTGGTCATCATTCTCACCGCCCCCTTGGAAGCGCAGTAGCCAACCATGCCGGGGAAGGCAATCATCCCTGCCGCCGAGGCGATATTGATAATCGAGCCACCACCCCCGGCAATCATCAGGGGCAAAGCATAACGCATCCCCAAAAACACACCCCGGCAATTCACCGCCAGTAGGTTATCAAACTCCGCCTGATCGGTATCGGCAGTCGGCACCAAGCGGCCCTCAATCCCGGCGTTGTTGCACAGTATATTGACCGCGCCGAAGGTCTCCATCGCGGCCGCCATCATCGCTTCAACCTGATCCGCTTCGCGCACATCCACCTGAAAAGGCAGACAGCCCTCGCCCAGCTCTGCCGCCAGGGCATTCTGCCCCCCGGAGATATCGGCCGCGACGACCCGGGCTCCCTGACCATGAAAACAGCGCAAAATTGCTTCGCCAATGCCTGATGCAGCACCGGTCACCACAGCAACCTTACCCGCCAATCTATTCTGCATAATGTTACTCCCCACGATGCTGAGCTGACGCCATCAAGCGCTCGAGCTTGGGCATGATCTCGATCACCCGAGCGGTATTTAAAAATTCCCTTACTTCGTCAATGAGCCCACCCTTAAACAACATCAGAAAGTGGTATTCATTATCGACAGGACTACCGTCGATCAGCTCGGAGGAGGACCGGCAGTAAATCGCCACCCGATTTTCCTCCGCCGTCACGTGCTCTATCCTGAAACGTGGCGGATACTTATACAAACCAAATACCCGGCCCATGGCAGAAACCAAATCGGCAATGGCGTAGTCCCCACTCAGCGGGCAACCCTCAACGACCCGCCAGCGGGCATCATCGGTAAAGTAAGAGCGGATATCGATTCCACTTTCGATGGCCGATAAAAGCGCGACGGCCTGCTGCTTATTGTGTTCAATGCTCAACGTTCAACCTCCCTGATTTTATTATTCAGTCTGACCCGGGAACTGCCTACTCACCGATGTGTGCAACACACAGCATCAAGTCAGGGGCGGTATGAGAAATCGTCGGTATCGACGAATTAAAGTGGCCATTGGCCAAAAGGCAAGGCGATTACCGCTATTGGAGAATTTTAGTGCGCTCAGGCGCGAGCGAGGGCCATAATCCAAATCAAAAAGGCCCTATCCATGACTGCACATCCTCACGTTGCCATTGTTGGCGCGGGCCCGGCCGGCTTGGCCTGCGCTTACAAACTGCAGCAGCGCGGCATTTCCACAGCGGTGTTCGAACAGGGAGAGGCACCCGGCGGACGCACTCGCTCAATTCATCAACAGGGGTACACCTTTGATCTCGGCGCCGCCACCCTGGCCAGCAGTTACCACCAAACCCTGGCACTGCTGAAAGAGGTTGGTGCCGACCACTTGCTATCGCCCGGCTGCTCCACCATCGGCTTAGTCCGAGACGGCACACTGCACGAACTCGACCTGAAGCAACCTGCCAAGGCGGCACTGTCTCCCGCGCTGTCACTGTCAGCCAAACTGCGACTCCTCGGCCTGGCTCCAGAGTTAGCCCGCGCCTGGCGCCTGTCCGGCTTCGATGGCATGGCCCGATTAGCCAAGTTTGACAGTGAGAGCTGCCAACAATTTGTATCGCGGCGCTGCGGCAAAGAGATACTGGATTACCTCGCCGACCCGCTGATTCGCCTGAACATGTTCACCTCGGCCAAGGTGTCCTCACGGGTGGACCTGCTCTGGCTGATGCGAATATTTAGCAGTGCGGACATAATTCAAGTCGAAGGCGGAATGGGCGCGATCTGCCAGGCCATTGCCAAGTCCCTGAACATTCAGTACCACAGCGCGGTTGAGTCGGTCCGCCAGGACGGTAATCAAGTCACCCTGACCGTGGCGGGTTCCCAGCAGCGTTTCGACGCCTGTGTTGTGGCGGTGCCCGCGCCACAAGCCGCCGCGCTCACCCAGCAGACGCACTCTCCCCAATGGCAGTGGCTACAATCCCGGGAGCCGGTGACCAGTGTGAGCGTTCATCTCGGGCTGGCCCAACAGCCAGATAGTCGCGCCGGCTTTTGCCTGATACCCTCCTGCGAAAGCGAGGACGTGGTCGCCTTTATCTATGATCACAACAAAGCGGCCGATCGGGCACCGGCAAACAAGGGGTTGCTGTGTATTCACCTCAGCGCCGATTGGGCCTCTCGACACCGTCATCTCAGCGACGAACCCGTTGCCCATCTGGCCGCCCGAACCCTTTCGGCCCGGCTTCCCTCCCACTTAAATGTCTCGCCCGAGGATATTGAAACCTTCCATGTGCATTATTGGGATTATGTTGATCACCATCGGCCAGCGGGAACCTATCAAGCTTTAGCGCAAGTGGCAGATCACTTCAGCGAGGGACCAATCAAGTTTGCCGGCGAATTCATTTCTGCAGGCATCGAGGGAGCCATCATCAGCGGCCAGCGCTGTGCGGAGCAATTCATCAGGGACCTGGCTATTTGACCCAATTGCGATATCAGACCTTTCCTCCCGATAAGAAAGAGAGGCCTTCCAGGTTCACTGAATAAGCCAGATTAAAGGGCGCTGTGGCGCAGCGGCCCCAGACTGGAAAGGGGCTGAATACCCGGCGGCGCATTAATCACATCGGGAATGCGATTAAACAGGCTCGCTACAGACATAAAGGCGGAATCCTTTCTCTCCACCCGCACCGAACACTCCGGTTCGCCATCGACCTTCCAGGTCATATGCTCCACCTCACCGGGCGCAAACAGGCGCACTTCGATGTCGGCGCGGGCAGTGACACCTTCTTCGGTTTTCACCTCTGCCACAATCCGGGTACCCGCGCTCTCCCCTGCAGCCACCTCCCGGCCCAGGGCATTGCTGTAGATGGCGTGGTCTAGCAGCACAGGTTCACGTCGCTCACTGGTTTCGGTAACGGTATAGCCCAGCGCCGTCAAAACATGGTGCGGAATACTCGGGTAGAGCCCCCCCGCCGTGCCCGCCTGCTGGACCAGTTTTTCATTGAACTCAGCTTCACTAAAGCCAATACCCACCGCTTGGGCCAGGGCCTCTCCCCAGGCATCGCCATCGGTAATGCTCTGGTGATAGAGGGAGCGCAGCTCGGTGCAGGGGCCCGCCGCCATGATGCCGGACCAGATACGGGACAGATCCCAGATACCACCGCCAGTGAAGGTCAGGCCGCGCTCAGTGGCATAGGCGTTCAGTTCCTCCGCCACCTCGGCATTGGTCGCCAGAGGAAAGTAGGACTCGGTGCCGTGGCAAAGAATATTGCAGCCGGCGTCCAGGAGTTTTTTGTAGGCGGGCAAGTTGGTGGCCAGACGATCGGTGCTGGCAACAATGGCGATATCGGCATCCAACTGGCCAAAGCTGGCCTGCTCGCAATCCTGCACGAGCACCCCAAGGGGCTTGTCGAGTCCGGCGAGTTGGCCAATATCCTGACCGACTTTGTCACCCGCGCGATTAAAGGCGGCGACCACCGGCCAGCCTTTTTTGTCGGCCAGACGGACCACCGCCAGCCCCACTTTTCCCGTTCCGTAAATAAGCAGTTTCGGTGCCGGGTTTTTCGCGATGTTGTTCATGACTTGGCTCATAGCGCGGCCCCCCTACACTTCATTTGGAATGTGAAAGTAATCCTGATAACGCTTGAATAGCTCCCGTTCCCGGGCGATCTGTTCATCGCTGCCCATATCAAATTTATGGGGAGGGCGATTTTCCCGGGGGTTATCCGCCAGGTATTTGGCAATGACTCCCCGCTCCTCCCCACTCATGGGTAAATCAAAGTAATCGTAGATCTTATCGACGGTGCTCAGGGGGTCGGCAACCAAGTCTTTGTAAAGAACGTTGAGCACCCGCTCCTTGGACACCACCCCGCCCTCCATCAAATCAATGATGGATTCCAGGCGTTTAGCCGAAGTTTCGGCGCTGATAATAAAATCCCAGGCATTACTGCTCAGGGGGTTGTCGGTGCGCGCCCACTGGGCGGTGCCTATCAAATTCAGGCTGGAAGCCAGCGCCTTGATGGGGTCGCGGTTCATCAACACGATACAGGCATCGGGATAAACCTTGAGCAGATCGGTCAGGTGGTCCAAATGCTCGGGTGCTTTCAGTACCCAGTGCTTTCGTGGGTTCTTCCACTGCAGCAATTTCAGGATGCGCTTGTGATACGCATAACACTGGGTCCAGTCGATCTGGGGCGCGTACTGAATGTAGCTGGGCACCTGGCCCAGAAGATTGAGCCAGGTCACCGACATGAAATTGATCGCCATGATATGGCAGCACTCTTCTGGAATGCGACCATCAAACTCGTGCATGGCGGCGATTTCCGGGGTGACCCGATTCCACTGGTCTGCAATCTGGTGGCCCGCTTCTACCCGGGGGTCGCTGTGATAGCTGTCTTTCTCCGGCGGTGGGCAGGGATAGATGGATTCCCAGGTCGATAGCGCGCCATTACTCGGCGCCGCTGCCAAAGTATTGAGCATAAAAGAGGTGCCCGAGCGCCCCTGACCAATCACCACAATCGGCTGCTTAATTTCCTCGTCAGCGATTTCCGGATGACGCTTGTACTCCTCTTCAATACGCAGGCGAGCACACAAAAACTGCAGAATTTCCGAGCGGGTGCGGATGCGCCCTAACAGGTTCAGTTCCGCCTCTTCTTCCAGCGCCTTAATGTAAACCCGAAAAGGCTCACGCCAGTCATCCGGGCCAAAGTCACTGAGCCCGGTAGCTTTCATGGCGGAATTGAGTAGCGACTGTTCATCCAGCGGCACAATCCCGCCAATGTCCATCCAGCGACCCTCTTCGTTGATGCGTTCAACCCATTCAGGGCGCGGCGCCGGCCGCCAGTTTTCTCGCCGTTGTGAGGTGATATTGCTCATCGTGTTCCCTTCTTATTTTGACACGGGTTTAGGTTTTGATGCGGGCTTAAGGTAGTCATGACGTTCCCTGGGATCTCGCCCGGTATCGGCGACAGATCCGACAGGGCAAGCCCACTCGGCTGGTGCAGCCATAATACAAGCTGTTACACTTTTTAAATCTGTAACTCTGAGTGTATGCCCAGCATGAAAACGATGCAAGGGCCAAACTGAGCTCCGAGTGTTAAGCTCAGCGCTAGCGCAGCACCCTAATGCAACACAGGCAGCCACCCCCCTATGCAGGCACCCGCCACTACCAAAGAATTTGAAGACACGCCCCTGTCACCCCAGCGCCAAGCGGTGATCGCCGCTGCCCGGGATTCCATCTGCCAGCGCGGGATGAAAAAAACCACCATGCTGGCCCTGGCGGCCGATATGGCGCTGTCTCGGCAAACCCTCTATCGCACCTTCGACAATCGGGACGAGTTGCTGGCCATTATCTATGTAAGAGAGTTCGATGATGCGGTCAGCCAGGCATTGGCACCCACCCTCCGCGACAAAGCCTTTGCCGAGGCGGTGGCCGACAGCGTGGTACTCGCCATTGGTCTGGTGGATGACAACCCCATTCTCAACGACATGATGCTGGGCTCCGGGGCGCCCTGGTTTCAGTCCCACATTCTTGATCGCCGCTCCCTGCTCCACGGCAAGTTAATGGCCCTTGGCAAACGCCTGTGGCAAGAGCCCTTGGCCCAGGCCCGGCAAAAGCAGCAGCTCAACCCGGCCCTCAGTGATGAAGAGATTGTGGAGTGGCTGCTGACCAACCATTATTTGACCCTGGTTCGCCCGAAGGAAACCCGGGCCCACCATATCGCCATGCTGCGTAAACTGGTGATTCCTGCTCTGCTCAATGCCTTTGAATAAATGTGCTACCCAAACCGGGTCAGGTAGTCCGCCCGGCGCTGATCGAGCTGGATCTGGCGCTGGCTTGAAGCCATAGGATCAACAGTGCCCGCCATCATTTCGGCCAGGGCGCTTTGCTTGACGATGTCTCCCGAAATCTCCGGTGCCTGAGTCATGGCGCCGCCCTGCCAGCGGACCATCAGCTTGGTCTGCTCCAGCCCGCCAGTATCGAGCCAGTTGGCCACCCCGGGATCGGTGTGGGACACCACAATCCAACGCTCGCCCTCCGCATTCTGCGTCAGCTGAGCCAGGTTGAGAGAGGTCAGCGAATTGCCGGGATTCAATGAACGCTGCCACCAGTCCATCAATACGCCGCCCAGGTAGGGGCTTTGATTGCTGGGTATGCGCAGTACAAAGGCCTCGTCAGGTGCCAAGATCAAGGACGCCATACTGATCCAGGCGGTATTCATCCCGCCCACATCGCCGGTGGGGATGACGGGACTGAGAAAATTAGGGGGCAAACGTCCGGTCATGGCCAACCAGACATACGCGGTGGACACTTCGTTGACGATGAAATGCACGGCGCGTTGCAGAATCTCACTGTCAGTCATCGCCGGTGCGTCCGGCGGGTTCAGGCGCTCAATCTGGTAACGCCCGGGCGCTGACTGCCAATCCGAGTAGGTCTCCCGAATCAGCAGATAGCGGGCATCCCTGGGCAGCGCCGCAGTGCCAACCGCGGAGCCCGCTGGCCCCAGTTCAAGGTAGAAGGTCCGGCCATCGCCAGTTGCAAAATCAGCAAGAGAAAACAGCGCCAACTGGGTCGACAGGGAAGCGTCCCCGCAGACTTGCACCGATACATCCACCCCCGGTGCTGGTAAGGTTCCGCTCAGGGCAAAGTGACCACTGCGATCAACCGGCGCAATGGTGTACAGCGTGTCGGGGTTGTCGCCGCCAAAGCCCCGGTTAGGGAGAATTCCACAATTGATACAGCCCGCACTGAAAATATAGGGCAGCAGCTCGGGATAATTGGGGTCGGAATTAATCGCCTTGAGAGAATAGTTCAGCGCCCACTCGCCCAGCACTGCGGGCAACATGGCCAGGGCTTGTTCGCCGGGACCATTGCCCACCAACATCCGCACGCGGATCTCGGCTTTTTTGAGGGCCGCCTGAATCTCCGCCGTCTCCACCAGACCCGCGGCCCGCTGGAACATTGCCTTGGTCTGGTCGTCACTCATGTCAGAGTTTCCCGCCGATTTTTAATAGCTGATTGCTGTATAGATAGCGTGGCGCATGCCCCAAGCTGGGCTCGCGCCAACCCTTACACAATAGTGAGGCAAACGCCCTTAATCGTACCAGTGCTTGTTGCTCTCGGTGCGCATGCGCATATCCTTGCGCCAGTGAATCGGCGGTAGATCAGTTTGGCGAATACCGGGGCCGTGGGCTACCGCCGCCGGAATACCTTGCAGCAAACATACGGCAAAGGAGAAATAGCCCGGCGCGGCAGGGTCACCTTCAATGGTTTTAATGTCGCTGTTGAAACTTGGCGCCAGATCCAGCACACATTTTGACGAAGGGCGACCTTCGATGGTGATGATCCACTCGGTTTCCCGATTCACATGGGCCGGTTTCATCAGGGGCGTCATATACCAGCCCACCCGCATGGTAATAAAGGGGGTATCCCCCACATAACCAATGGACTCATAGGCCACACTGCCGGTGGTGCCTTGCTTGATGGTCATACAGTCCACAGCGATATCCCGGGGCGCGGGCTCGGAATAACTCGCCGCTTCTATGCGAGACAGCTCAACCCCCATGGAATCGGCCATATGCTGGATCATCTGGAACCAGTACTGGCGTTGGTAGAACAGCGCCGGGCTGGTTTCATCCATGGCTTTGTTGGGGTCACCACCCAGGCCGATAATACCCAGGGTGGTGGCATTTTCTTGGTCTTCGCAGTCAAAATATTCTTCTATTTTTATGCTCTCGACCTCGCTGGACAGGCCGGTTTGCAGCAGCACAAAGCGGTGGCCGATAAAGTCGGGGTTCACACCGCTGGCATAGAAGGTGCCGCCGCCCTGGGCCGCTGCCTCTTCCAAAGCCTGTTTGAATTTGGGGTCGCGGTAGGCGAGATAGGTGTAGGGCAACGACGTCACCACCACTTTGCCCGCCCGCAGTAGAGTCAGAAAATCCTCTTCGGCAGGGCCGCCGGGAAAATCCAGGGCGGTGTACAAAACCACATCGCAGTCAATCGCCAGAAAGGCATCCAGATCACGGGTTGCGTACACGCCGATTGGGTCCTTGCCCACCAGTTCGCCGATGTCCTTACCGTCTTTGTGCTCGCTGTATACGTAAGCACCCACTACTTCCATATCGTTCCGGCGCAGCGCTTCACGAATACACACCGAGCCCACATCACCGGGGCCCCACACTGCCATGCGATAGGGTGTTGTTCTGGCAAGAGTCGCCATTGCTTTTCTCCTTCTTATTAGTAAGTCCAGTTGAGACGCAAGCCATAAACCGGCGGCGCATTGAGTATTTGGTTACGACCAAGGTCCGCCACAAACACCGCTTCGTTGTAGACCACATCGGTGATGTTTTCGCCGAAGGCGGTAATCTGCAGGTCCCAGGGGTAGTAGAAGTAGCTCACCCGGGCGTTGACCAAGGTGTAAGACTCACGGGCATAGAGGTCAGAGTTTTGGGGCAGAAAGAAAAAGCCGTCGTTATAGTAAGCATCGGCACCAACCTCAACACCGTGATCGGCGCCCAAATCGATCGTCTGGTTCACACCGATGGTGTAGGTCAGTTCCGGCGTTCGCACTATGCGATTGCCGGAGAAATCTCTGGGCGGCAACAGGTTGGTGGACCCGTCACCAAAGGCCAGCCCGGTGTCGTCATCGAAGCCACGGCCATCAGGATAGTCTGTGTACTCGGTGTCGAGGTAGGTCACGGCACCGGTGACTACCAGGCCCGGATTCCACTTCGGCATTGGCACCGCCAGAAAGTCCATCTCCCAGCCGGATATTTCCGCCTCACCCGCATTGTCGTAGCTCACGATACCACCCGAGGTCACCGCCACAATCCCGGTCAGCAAGTCCTCCTGCTTGGTGTGGAAAACCGCGGTATTCAGGGTCAGTCCGCCATCAAACAGGGTGGTCTTTAAACCCAGTTCCGCAGAGGTCACCGTTTCCTCTTGCACGGGTGACGGTGTTTCGGTCAGGTTTACCGTGTTATAGGTGGGGCTCTTGTAGGCCCGGGCGATGGAGGTGTAGATCTGGGTATCACCGCCGCCAGGGAACCAGCTCAGGGCGATACGCGGCGACCATTGATAGGCCGTCAGATCCGGCACATCGTCTTCCCGCAGAATAAACTCGCTGCCGTCAGCCGCTTCAATTCCCATCCGGGATTTTCTCAGTACCCGGGTCTCCTCCTGGTAGCGTAAGCCCAGGGTCAAATCCAGGTTTGTCGCAAGGGCATAGGTGCCCTGAAAGTAAGTTGAGAAGGATTGGCTATCGAGCAGGCCGCCAGTGAGGATACGAATGTTGGCGGGATTCGCCGGTAGGCCGATGACCTCACCCACGTCGGCCAACAAGTCGCCAATGGGAATCAGCGCATCATCGCCCGACAGCAGCCCGGCTGCGACATCCAATCCCAGTGGATCAAAGCCACCGAAACCCTCGATGTAATACAAACCTGCCACCCACTCCAGCTTGTCGCTCCATGGAGTGCCGTCGTTAGACAAAATTTGCAGCTCCGCAGTCTGCTGTTCCGCTACCTGACTGACAGAGAAGAAATTCACCAATGGCAATGCCGATGCATCAAAGTCGGCCTGGATAAACGGCGCAGTCAGGGTTTGATCAGACACAATCAGCTTGTAGTCGACCCAATCGGTATTCCAGGTCAGCGTCGCAGAATACAGCTCGTGTTCGTTTTGCGCCCCAGACAAGGCGTCGTTTTGAATCGTCCGGTCGGCCTTGGGATCTGCTGGTGTTAAGGCGACACCGCCAACACGAGGTGCGGGTAAGGTATTTTCGAAAGCGATGGCCGCGTTGTTGCTGGTCTCCGCATTTGACGCAGACAGCATAATGGCAAGTCGGTCGGTAATGTCCCAGCGCAGTTTCGCCCGCCAGCCCTTGGAGTAAATATCAATGACTGGGCCAGCGGTGTTTTTGATGTAGTTGTCCCGCTGGGTATCGTAGGCCGCCACCGACATGGCAACTCCGTCGACGATTGGCACATTGATATAGGCGGTGACATTCTGCTCGTCGTATTCGGCCAGCTCAACTTTTATATCACCGGTGAATTCATCTGAGGGGTTGGGGGTAATAATGTTGACTGCACCACCAGTTGCATTGCGGCCAAATAGCGTCCCCTGGGGGCCTTTCAACACCTCGACCCGCTCCACTCTACCCAGCGTATCCTGGCTGCCTTGAGAACCAATCAGCGCAACCCCATCAATATAAAAGGGCACCGAGGAATCGGCACCGGGAAGGAAGGCATCGGTACCAACACCGCGCAGGTACGCCAGGCTGTAGCCCGCTGAATTGGTAATGGTGAGCCCGGGAGTAATCCGCTCCAGATCCTGAATATCGTCAATGCCAAAGGCATCCAGTTTCGCCGGACTAAAGGCACTGATCGAGATGGGGACTTCCTGGAGGTTTTCCTCTCGCTTCTGGGCCGTTACCACCACCTCTTCAAGCATTCGGTTGGCGCGCTTTTCATTCTGGGGCGCCGCGCCGCCTTCCTGCGCCACACCCACTTGGCTGACCAAGATAAGGGATAACCCCGCCATCACACATTTCGAATTGTGAGCCACGATACCACACTCCAAGATTGTTATTATTGTGCCCCGCCCGAAGGCGGGAGCCCTGATCCAGATTTATATTTGAGATTCCGGCAGTTGAATAACTACCTCACCCATGGCCTCGCTGACCACTAATTGACAACTCAAGCGGCTGCGCGGCTGAGGGTTCAGCACGCATTCCAGCATTTCGCGTTCAATGCCATCTGCCTCGGGAAAAATGCCCGGGTCGACATAGCAATGACAGGTAGCGCAACTGCAGCCACCACCGCAATCCGCCAGAATGCCATCCACTCCGGCTGCCAACGCGGTTTCCATTACGCTATTGCCTGCCGTGGCCTCTACCCGCGTCTGCTCACCAGAAGCATTTTCAAAAATCAATACTGTCATTATGTTTCCACCACCTTTGCTGCAAGGCCACACCGTTCAATTTATTTTCCAGAATTCGCTTACCACGACAGCGGCAATGCGTGAATCCCGATGTTCTGGCCGGTCATTGTTACCACTTTCTCAGCGGCCTTGATTTCAAACTCCGGAATGCGGCGGAGCCACTCTTCCAGCAATGCGTTCAACTCGGTACGCGCCAGATTCATGCCCACGCACTTGTGAGGCCCTTCACCAAAGCTCGGTACTTTTTTCGGGCAACGGCCAAAATCAACCTTCATTGGGTCTTCCCAGGCTCGTTCGTCGAGCGCATGCATACACATTTCAACGATGATTTTCTCACCTGCCCGCAGGGTCACACCGTCCAGCTCGACGTCTTTGAGCACTTTGCGCGCCGTTGACACAATAGAGAAACGCCGCAGCATTTCGTCGACCGCCACAGGAATCTTGCTGGGATCGGCAACCAGTTCACGGCGGTGCTCGGGGTTCTCGGCCAAAAACTTCATCATAAAGCCCATGGTGTGGGACACCGAGTCCAGACCACCCAGCAACAAGATGGTTACCGAGGCGGTGACTTCCATATGACTTACCGGACGGTCGCCCACGGTGATCCGGTGAAAGCGGCTAATCAGGTCTTCGCCGGGCTCCTGTTCACGGCGAGTGACCCATTCGTCGCAGTAGGCAAACACACCCATTGCCGCTTCGCCCCGGGCCTGGGGATTGTCGCCGTGGGTCACCGCATCCACCAGCGGAATCAGGCGCTCCCGGTCTTCAAAGGGCAGGCCAAGTAATTTCATCACCACCACGATGGGAACATGCAGCGCCACATCGGCCATAAATTCGCACTCCCCCTGGGCAATAACCGTATCAATACAGCGGTTAATCGCGTCACGGGCGAGATCACCCAGCTCGGGCACTTTGCTTGGCGACAGCGCAATATTGTAGGGATGGCGAAAGGCGCGGTGCTCCGGCGGATCCGTCATCAAGGGCGGAAAATCCGGCGTGCCTGGCGGCATATCGGGTACCAGCACCGCCTGACGGGAAGTAAAAGTCTCGGTATCGGTGAGAATACGATGCACCAGTTCGGCACTGTTAGCCACCCAGTAGCCACCGTAGTGGGGGGTATAAAACATGTCCGGGGATGCGTCCTTAATGCTTTTCCATGCGGCGAAGGGGTCTACCTCACCGCCGGGAATATTGTATATATCCACGTCCCGTACGCGATCCTGAGGGACATGTGCTGGAATGCTCTGCTCCATAAAAATACCAATCTATTGTTGCGTTTATTTTTCTAGTTAATAGCGCTTGGCAAAGGTTTTCGAGCGGAAGCCGCTCAATTATTTAACCGTTGGCCGACAGCACTCTACACAAATAGCGGGTTCATCACACTCAATTCCCGATCGAGAACAAAATCGCCATAGGCTTCATAGCTTATGCATTGATTAAAAATCACATGGCGCGAACCAACATTGAAATCCAGCCAGTAGCGCTGACACAGATTCGACTCGCTGAAGGCGGACGACCCGGCTAAGTCCATCAACATGGAGGAGGCATCGCTCAACAGCTTGATCGCCAGCGCCACTTCGGCGCGAATATGATGACTTTCTTCAACGGTGAAATAGCGTGCTTCAAGCGCAGCGTCGTCCACCATTTTGTTGGTTGAATCCATAATACAACGCGCTGAGCGTATCTTGGTTGCCGCTTCACCGATGGATGCCCGATACGCGCCAGAATCCTGCCGTTGTGGATAATTGGTGTACAGAACCGGCTTTTCCTTGCCCGCCACCACCGCATCCAGCTGACCCTCTACGGCGCCAACCAATACACCCAGGGCCTTGGCTCGCAGCAGCGGGAAGGCAACCCAGTAATCGCTGGACTCCATGGTAAAGGTATGGGGTTCGCCACTGGAAACACCCGCCATCTTGGTGGTGTGGTCTGTGCGAACAAACACATTTTCAGCTACCAGGGTATCGGAGCCCGAGCCGCGCATACCCACCACATCCCAGGTATCGAGCCGCCGGACTTCGTCGATTCCTACCAGACACATAATCGGCTGCTCACCCAACATGCCTTGCAGCAGCGCGTATTTGGCGTGGTGGCAGTTGGAGCCATAGGCCCAGCGACCATTAAGCAAGTAGCCGCCCTCAACCTCCGACAAAGTCCCCGCGCCATTCTGGGGACTGGTCATCATCGGAATGCCTTTACTGAACACGGCCTTTTGCAGCGAGTCCTTCATTTGCGAAGCCATCCACGCCACAGAATTGGTGATGGACACACTCCATGCCGTTGACGGACAGCCCCGCGCCACCTCTGCCGATACCCGCGCCAAACCCACCGACGAAAGATTGCCGCCGCCCCAGCGCTTTGGCACCGATAGTCCGTGCAATTTGGCCTCGGTGACTGCCGCAACGACCTCGGCCACCATTTCACCGATTTTATGGTGGGTCTGGGTGTGTTTACGCAACAAGGGACGCATCGCCTTGGCCGCCGCCATCGCGGCTGCTTCGGCGTCCTGATCAAAACTCAGAGGTAAGTCTTGTTGCAAATTTGGGGAAGCAACCGCCATAGGTGTAACTCCGTTATCGAGGCGCGCACAGCGGCGCGCATTCTTATTTCTTTCGGCTCACTTGCCAGCTACCAAAGTACGAAATCGCTCTGCACTTAGAAACCAGCAACACGCTATAAGCCCTATTGGTTTTTTTTGATCGGACCTTTTTACTTGGACTCATCTACCTGGGGGTTCGACTTTTCCAGCAGGCATTGGGGGTCACAGCCGCCATAGCCGGTCACCCAGGGCATTTCACGCGGGGTCATGTCGTAATCCAGCACCCAGGTCGCCGGGTTGAGATCCACGGGATCAGCAGCGAAAGACAAGTGGGTGTGCAAAATTTTCCACTGGCCATCAATTTTTTCGACCACATCGGTCTGACGCATGACCCAGTAAATGGGCGTGTTGTTCGGTCCGGGAATCTTGTAGATCTGATTCATGTACACAAAGCCCGTGGTGCCTTTGGCGTAGACATGCATGTTTTTCAAATACAGGTCACCGACAAATTTTGGACCAATGAAGTTAAACCAATTGCGCACGTCTTCGCCGTGGTACTGGCCCGGCGCAAGAATGTCGATAAAGCTGATATCCTCGCTGTCGGCGTAGTAGCGCAGCGGGTTATCCGGGTCTTTAATGAATTCTTCGTTGTAGTTCTTCTCAACAGCCTTCTCCATGGCGACAATCTCCGCCATGACTTTAGGGTCGGTGCCAAACAGCGCTTTGGGCGCTTCCCACTTGCGCTCGGTCATCACATCTCCCGCCGATACACAGGCTGAGGTCAACGCGCAGCTCAGAGCCAGACAGACGGCGGGAATCAAGGATTGCAATTTCTTCATAAGAACCTCTGTTATTGTCGTTAGGCAGTAATTTTTAAGGCGATATGTGACCGGCGACCCGCGCCAGCACCCCGGCACAATCGTTAGGCATCGCGGTGCCGCTCCAGGCAATGTGGTGATCTGGGCGAACCAATATGAAGTCGTAGCCGAGGCGGCGCAGTGAGGGTTCATCACCCAGGGCCAGCAGATCCACCGGAATGCCCTGCTCTTCGGCGGCGGCTAACAGCGCACTGCCATCGGCGGTGCCAAGGGTAATCAGGGTGAACTCCCGACCAAGACGGTCATACAAGGCGCTACCATCGCCCAGATAGAAATGGGGCAGACGACAACCGGGATACGCCGAGGGCTGAACCCTAAGACGATCAAAGACCGGCGCCAGGGTGTCGGGCTGATCATAGGAAATCACCGGCGAGTCGATATAGCGGTAACCGTGCTCAATGCCGTAGCTCTCGTTTTCAGCATTGCCGATACGCTGGATTTCAGCGCTGATAGCATCTCGCACAGACTGGTTGTCAGCAGCTTCCAAGTCGAATTGCTCACGCTGCTGCTGAATAAACCCTTCAATGGCAAAGCGCTCGCCCATATTGCTGGCGGCAGCATCGCGGTTTTGCAGCGCAATTTTGCGCCGTTCCTCGACGCTCTCAAGCAGGGCTTCACCGCCCCAGCCGTTGATCACCGCAGATAGCTTCCAACCCAGGTCGGCGGCATCCCACACTCCGGTATTCATGCCGTAACCGCCAGTGGGGATAAACTGATGGGCGGCGTCCCCGGCCAAGAACACGCGCCCTTCCCGGTAGCGATCGGCAACCACCTGATGGGGCGTCCAGTGATTGGCCACCAGAATTTCGAAGTCGAAATCCTGTCCGGCAAAGCGGCGCAGCAGGTCGGCTTCATCGACGTTGTCCAGGTCGCTGCCCGGCGGCAGCACCGCGTGTAAGGTCCAGATATCCCGGCCGTTCTGGCTGATCAGGGTGCCCACCCCCGTCTGCAGGTGATAGGCAGCACCAAATTTTGCCAGCACATCCAATGCCTCGGAGCGGAAATG